>NZ_JARVHQ010000001.1:3643125-4250312 GCF_040459645.1 Bacillus cereus group sp. RP43 | reverse complement strand
GCATTGTTGGTGGCATCCTTTTAGCGCGTAGCATTCGTAAAGATACACTCGGTTTAGAGCCAAATGAAATTGCAGCGTTATACCGGGAGCGAAGTGCGATACTACTATCTATAAAAGAAGGAATTATCGCCATTGATCAAAACGGTTTTATTACGATGATGAATACGTCGGCAGAAGAAATGCTACATGTAAATGGTGATTATATGCAGCGGCACATTTCAAAAGTTTTACCGGAATTTCATATGGAGAGAGTACTAGAAAACGATCAAGAAATCGCATTTCAAGATAAAGTGTTTATTTTAAACATGACACCGATACTCGAAAATAATAATACGGTAGGCGTTGTATGTAGTTTTAGAGATAAAACAGAACTGCAAAACCTTGTGAACACAATATCTGAGGTAAGGAAGTATTCCGAGGATTTACGCGCTCAAACACATGAATTTACAAATAAGCTGTTCGTCTTATCAGGATTACTTCAGTTAGGGCACTACAGAGAAGCGATTGAATTTATTCAGCAAGAATCTACTATTCATCAAAGCCAAAACCATATTTTATTCCATCAAATTCATGATGCGAAAGTACAAGCTATTTTATTAGGAAAACTCGGAACAGCGTCTGAAAAGAAAATTGATTTTCATATTGAAGGAGACAGTGCGCTTCATCCGTTACCAGATCATATAAAAGTTTCGCATCTTATTACGATACTTGGAAACATAATCGATAATGCGTTTGATGCAGTGAGTACACAAGAGGAGAAGAGTGTTTCCTTCTTTGTTACGGATATTGGGCACGATATTGTATTTGAAGTGATAGATAGTGGAGCAGGAATACCAGCAGAAAAAATCGCGACCATTTTTCAAAAAGGATTTTCAACGAAAGGAAATGATCGTGGTTACGGACTAGCAAACGTGAAAGAAATGGTAGATGTACTAGAAGGAACAATTGAAATTCAAAACGAGAAAAATGGGGGAGCTATTTTTACAATTTACCTTCCGAAAACATTGAGAGAAAGTACATAACAAACAGGGGGATGGGCATATGTTGAAGGTTGCAATTGCAGAAGATGATTTCCGCGTCGCGCAAATTCAAGAAGAGTTTTTATTAAAAATAAAGGACGTAAAAGTGATTGGAAAAGCATTGAACGCGAAAGAAACGATGGAATTACTACAAAGGGAAGAAATCGACTTACTTCTATTAGATAATTATTTGCCAGATGGAATTGGTACAGACTTATTGCCGAAAATCCATGCTGACTTTCCAAACGTTGATGTCATTATGGTTACTGCGGCGAATGAAAATCATATGTTAGAAAAAGCAATTCGAAACGGCGTCAGCAACTACCTTATAAAACCGGTCACGTTAGAAAAATTCGTTCGCACAATTGAAGACTATAAGAGAAAGAAGCAATTATTACATAGTAACAATGAAGTGAATCAAACACTCATCGATAACTTCTTCGGCACTTCGCAAATACAAGATATGAAAAACTTACCGACAGGTGTCGATCCGTTAACACTGCAAAAAGTGAAAGGAATTATAAAAGGATTCGAAGAGGGTATTACAATAGAAGAAATGGGAGAACAAATGGGGGCCTCCCGAACAACCGCAAGAAGATACTTAGAATACTTAGTAGCGACAAATGAATGCACAGTAGAGTACACATACGGCATTATCGGACGACCAGAACGAAAATATCGAATAGGACGAGGACTATGAAAAAACGATTATTACTATGTATATGGATCATGACAGGAGTAATAGCTGGTTGTTCCTCGGAAAAATCTCAAACGAATACAGTAAACATAGAAGAAGTAGAAATCGTTGCGCCAAACGTTCCAGGAGCTGGATGGGACTTAACAGCACGGGCAATGCAAAAAACACTAACAGAAGAAAAAATCTTCACAAAACCAATCACAGTCACAAACAAAGTAGGTGGCAGCGGTGACGTCGGATGGAAATATACGAAACAAAAAGGCGATCACGTACTGGCGATTAACTCAAGCTTACTCATAACGAACAACCTACTAGGCCACAGTAAATTAACATATAAAGACTTCACACCGCTCGCGACACTCGCATCGGACTGGGAAGTCGTTGTCGTATCAAAAGACTCAAACATAGAAACCGCAAACGAACTAATGGAACAACTAAAACAAGACAAGAAAAACTTCAAAATCGGCGTGGCTCCCGGCCTAGGAAACGACGATCACCTATCATTCATACAAGTAAGCAAAGCATTCGGCATAAACCCTGCCGAACTACAATTCTTCGTCTACGAAAACAAAGAAAAAATCATAAACGCCCTAACGAACAAACAAATAGACGCCGCAACCATGACCCTATCCGAAGCCGAAAAACAATACAAAGCCGGCAAAATAAAAATACTAGCCGTATCCGCACCAAAACGACTAGACCGACTACCAGAAATCCCAACATGGAAAGAACAAGGAATCGACGTTGTCTTCCAGCACTGGAAAGGGATTATGGGCCCGAAAGATATGACGGAGGAAGAGATTGCTTATTGGGATAGTGTTATTAAGAAGATGGTGGAGAGTGATAGTTGGAAGGGGATTTTGAGGGAGAGGGGTTGGGAGAGTTTTTATAAGGGGAGTGGGGAGAGTAGGGGGTTTTTGGAGGAGAGTGATTTTAGGTATGAGGAGATGGTGAAAAAAGAGGCTTAAGAGGGAAGTATTCGATCATGCTTTATTTTTGTAGTTACTTCTATATAATATAAAAGAGATGAGAGTGTTAGGCTAATTACATTAAAGGTGCTAGATAGGAATAGATAAATTCTGTCTTACTGTTTAAAAATATATTAGTCGTTAAAAGATATAAAAGGCATTTTTCAGTCTATAAGGTGTGGGAATGTAAATTATAGAGTTTCTGTGAGATTTAAGGAGGATATAATGAAGAAAAATATTTATGTTGTTGGAGCAGTAATTGTCCAAGATGAGAAAATTTTATGTGCACAAAGAGGGCCATCTAAATCGCTACCTCTTATGTGGGAATTTCCAGGTGGGAAAATAGAAGAGGGAGAAACACCTCAAGAGGCGTTAAAGCGTGAAATCGATGAAGAAATGCATTGTAGCGTGCAGATTGGTGAACAAATTGATTATACAGCCTATGAGTATGATTTTGGTATTGTTCATTTGAAAACTTTTTATTGTAAACTTGTTGAAGGAAGTCCGGTTTTAACTGAGCACGTAGCAATTAAATGGTTATATCCGAATGAACTGGCAGATTTAGAGTGGGCACCTGCGGATATCCCGACTATTGAGAAATTATCAAAAGAATCGCTTGTAAAGTGATTTGATTAAAAACTATTCGTTTTATGCGGATAGTTTTTTTATTGTAATAAATTTGCACTTTAAATCAGTGAGTAATACAATTAGTATAAAAATTTGTCATAAATGGTGATCATATGGAGAATTTCATTCAAAAGTTAGAAGGGTCTTTATATAAAGGATTTATTGATCAAGAACATAATCATTCTGGAATATATAAGCCTAAATTATTAGTAAACAATACGAAGAAAAATGAAATTGTTTTAAGCTCATTGTTGGAAGAGCTTGAAAATAGTACAGCCTTTATTTTCTCAGTGGCTTTTATTACGGAAAGTGGGCTAGCGACTTTAAAGTCACATTTCCTTGATCTTAAACAAAAAGGGGTTAAAGGACGTATATTAACATCTACATTCTTAAATTTTAATACACCAAAAGTGTTTAGAGAGTTAATGAAACTTGAAAATGTAGAAGTAAGATTAACAAATTTATCTGGTTTTCATTCAAAGGGATACATATTTGATAACAAAACACATTGTTCATTAATTGTCGGTAGTTCAAATCTGACTGCACATGCTTTGAAGGTAAACTATGAATGGAACGTTAAGTTAACATCGCATGAAGATGGAGAGATTGTACAGCATTTTAAGAATCAATTTGAAGAAGTTTGGGAGCATTCTCAAGTATTAACTGAAGAGTTAATTGGAAATTACGAAACAATATATGAACAAGTTGCAGAAAATAAGTTACTAGATCGAGTTATAGAATTACCTGGTCAATATCATAATTCAATTGAAGAAGCTTTGAAAATTACTCCAAATAAAATGCAACAAGCTGCGTTAAAAGAAATACAAGCTATTCGAGACGCTGGAAAAGAAAAAGGATTAGTTATCTCTGCAACAGGAACGGGGAAGACATATCTTTCAGCATTTGATGTCAGAAATTTTGCACCTAAACGGATGCTATTTATTGTTCATCGAGAGCAAATATTAAATAAAGCAAAATCAGATTTTCAAAAAGTTCTTGGTGGAGCCGATGAGGATTTTGGGATTTTATCAGGATCAAATAAGCAAATGAATGCTAAATATTTATTTGCGACGATCCAAACCATTTCAAAAGAGGACACTTTACATCAATTTGATCCTGAGCTATTCGATTATATTTTAATAGATGAAGTTCATAAAGCTGGTGCTAGTTCTTATCATAGGGTTATGGATTATTTTAAACCTAAATTTTTAATGGGAATGACTGCTACACCTGAACGTACAGATAATTTTAATATTTATGAGCTCTTTGATTACAACATTGCTTATGAGATTCGTTTGCAAGAAGCACTTGAAGAAGATATGCTTTGTCCGTTCCATTATTTTGGAGTAACTGATTTTGAATATAATGGTGAAAAGATAGATGACACTACGATTTTATCTAAACTTGTTACGGAAGAACGGGTGGATCATATAGTTGAAAAAGTAAAATACTATGGTTTTTCTGGTGAAAAGGTAACAGGATTAATGTTTTGCAGCCGAAAAGATGAGGCTGAACAATTATCACATGCTTTAAATAACAAAGGTTTTCGCACATTTGCATTAACCGGCGATCATTCACAACAGGAAAGAGAACTGCGTGTGAACCAATTAGAAAATGGCATACTTGATTATATTTTAACAGTAGATATTTTTAATGAAGGAATTGATATTCCAAGTGTGAACCAAGTTGTTATGTTAAGACAAACTCAATCAAGTATTATCTTTATACAGCAGCTGGGGCGTGGGCTTCGAAAACACAATTCGAAAGATTTTGTTACGATTATTGATTTTATTGGAAACTATAAAAACAACTATTTAATTCCGATTGCTCTTTCAGGGGATAGATCACAAAATAAAGATAATATACGTAGATATACAAATGACACGAGTTATATTAAAGGCATTTCAACAGTTAACTTTGAAGAGATAGCGAAAAAGCAAATCTTTAAAGCGATTAACGATAGTAATTTAACAGCAATGAAAATATTAAAAGAAGCTTTTGGTGAGTTGAAAAATAGAATAGGAAGAATTCCATATCTATATGACTTTATAGTAAACCATTCTATTGATCCAGTTGTACTTGTGGAAGGATATTCGAATTATTATCAGTTTCTATTGAAAATGAAAGAGGATGTCCCTGTATTAACAGAGTACGAAAATAAAGTTTTAACAATGTTTTCATTAGAAGTATTAAATGGAAAACGTAAAAATGAAATTGTTTTATTAGAATTGTTACTAAAGCAAGGAAAAGTTGATAAAGATGAGTATTTAAAACAACTTAAAAAATCTAATTGCTTAACAGATGATGATACGATTACGTCTGTGCAGCGGGTTTTTGAGTTATCATTTTTCACACAGAATAACCAGAAAAAATATGGTGAAAAGCCGATTCTCGTATTGCAAGAAGATAATACGTACATGTTTAATGATCTAATCCGAGAAAGTTTAGAAAAGAATGAATACTTCAAGTATATGGTAATGGACATCATTAAAAGTGCGAAAGAAAAGAACAAAAACTATGAGTGTGATAGTAACCTTACTATATATAAAAAATACTCAAGAAAAGATGCATGTAAACTTTTAAATTGGCACATTGATGAGACTTCAACTATGTATGGCTATAAAACCAAATACTCTACTTGCCCAATATTTGTCACATATCATAAAAACGATGAGGTAGAATCCAGTGTGAACTATGGTGATGAATTCCTTAATCAAGATGTTCTTAAATGGTATACAAGAAGTAATAGAACATTAAAGTCAAAGGAAGTTCAAACAATTATTGATGCTAAAGAAAATAATATTGATGTCCATATTTTTGTGAAAAAAGATGATGACGAGGGAAGCGACTTTTACTATTTAGGAAAAGCGAGACCTGATAAAGCAAGTGTAGAACAAACTGAAATGCAAGATAAAAGTGGAAAAGAACTACCGGTTGTTACGATGAATATGATTATGGAGAAATCGGTGGATAATAAGCTGTATGATTATTTAAAGGATAGTAATATTTTTTAGGTAGATTAAATTTTTAATGCTTGTCTAGCTTAAAAATGATTAACGGGATAGTAGTATTAGTGGATAGGATAAGGCTGTATCAAAATGGCATTGGAGTATGCTTTTGATATGGCCTTATTTATTAGAATTTAATGTGTTTTTTGTTAGGTTTGTAGGTTCAATGGGGATGGATCTTTCTTATATGCTGCAGTGTGTAAATAGAGGTTATCAGAGTAGGTGATGATAAGGTGCATATGATTAGTCAGTTTGCAAGTGGTGGGGGGAGGATGTTACGTTGCGGATGCTTTGTTCTCAATTAAGATGTTATTCAAGTGAAGCAAGATGGCTTATACGTAACGCTAGATGAAAGTAAAACTGCGAAAAGAACGTTTACACATCCAGAAACAGACGAGGTAATAGAACTTTACTTCCAGAAAAGAAATGGTTAACTGGGAAATTCAGTAATAGCAAGCAAACGTGATTCCGGTTAGGCTCGAACTCACGACCTCCACCCTGTCAAGGTGGCGCTCTCCCTGCTGAGCTACGGGAGAAACGTTGATTTAAAGGGGTTTTCACAGGTTTGTATAAATGAAATTCCATTAAAAAAGCAATGGTTATTGTAAGTTCTGTGACCATTTGTGACCACAAAATTATGTGCTTAGTTGTCTGTATATGAGTTTGTTTATTTGTAACAGTTATTGAAATGTCGATTATAATATATTGTTTTATAAGATTAAAATATTGATAAATATAGGAACTTCCTATACAAGGATAACCAAATTATTCTAATTTTTTATGTAATTTTTGGTATAATAAGATTCTAAAAGGTTGGTAAAACATTACAAAATATAAAACGAATTGTTATATCTGATTAAAATAATTTAATGTGTATTATTGAGGAGTAAATTTTTTAAAAAAACATGGAAGGAGTATAGATATGTCAAAGAATCAGCTAACTAGAAATATGGAGAAATTATTAAAAAAATTAAAAAAAAGCCTGAAACAATCCGATATAGATAAGGCAAGTATATATCTAAAACAGGGATGCGAAATTAGTGGTTCAACTTTTTTTGTCGTACTAAAAAGTAACGTATATGATATGTTCGGAGAAGATTACAAAAGAGTCTATGAATTTTTGGAGTTAATAGAAAAGGATGAATATATTTGTTCTAATTTTTCTAATGAAGCGTTGGATTTCTGTCAAAATATAAAAAAAATATACAGGGATTTTTTACCAGTTTATCAAAAATCAAGAGAAAATAAGAATCAAATGATAAATGAGTTACTTAGTAAAAATAAAAAGGACATAAAAAATGTACTATATTATTTTGAACAATTGATTTTCCAAGAATATAAAAGGCATTCAAATGAAAAGTGTTTAGAAATATATAGTCAATTTTTATACGACACTAATTTATTAGCTGATAGCATAGAATTAGAGAAAAAGCAGGAAATTAGGTGTGGAAATAATAATGAAGAGTTTGTAAAAAGGCTAATAATGGAATACGGCTTGATAATAGAGTTTAAGAATAACTTTTTTGATTTATTAAGTGGAAGATACAATTTTTCATTAAATGAAAATTGTTATATTTTCGAATCCTCCGATAATAATCTCGACTTAGTGACGATTTTATATGAGGCTAACAGACAACAGCGAAGAATGATATCTTTAGATAGAAGAGGTGAGCGATTTACCCGGTCATTATTCAGAAGAACAAGTTTAGAATTTCTGTATAAAGATTTTGGATATAAAGTAGATGATGAAATAGAAAATGGTATTACTATTCAAGATATTTATAATGTCTGGGATAGTATTTGCGAATTTGTTGATAATATTAATACATCTAAATCAACTTGGTTAAGGATAAATTATGAGGGAATTATCAAAAAGGATTTTAAAAAAATTATTTCAAAGGAACAGTTTTACAAAGTTCTTGAGAACTATTTTGTATCGAATATAGAGAAAGTTGATTTGTACTTGTATCCTGTTCAAAAGTATAAATCTCAATATTTGATTTTAAATTGGGGCACAGATATTGAATTTACATATTTGCTAAATAATATTGTTCCTAAAGCCATAGATAAGAAGTTTTATGAAGCTGAACTTATAGATGATTTAAAGGTAGTAAAAGAGTTACTGTTTAAGAACAATAACGAATTTTTAGTCTATCCAAAGAATATAGAGTTTAAAGATTTATCAATAGAGATTGATTTGATGTTTATGTATGACAAAACATTATTTATTGCTGATGTCAAACACACTATGAAGAAATTTGAAAGTATAAGTAATTTAAGAAAATTAAATTATACATATGATGGCATTATACAAGTAGATTATATTTGTAAATTTATTGAAAGAAATAAAGATTTATTTATTGCTAAATTAAAAAAAGAAAAGAATATTGATGTACCTGATTTCGAAGAGGTAAAGGGATTTTTATTAACAAATGAAGGGAAGTTTTCTGGAGTACATTTAAATAAAAATGTTCCCATTTTAACTCGAGAAGATTTCTGGAGATTTTTTGCTTATCCTGTTGTTTTAATCCAGGATATAAATAGATTAAGCAAGACAGGGGTTAATTTTATAATAAAGCATTGGTGGGATTTTTCTAAGGCACCTAGTTTAGAAAATTTCTTGAATTATCTAGCTAATCCTTTTAAAGATAATTTTGCTTTTAAACAATATACTGTTATGGGCGAGGAGGCTTTTTATATAGCTGGAAAAAAACTAGTTTATAAAAAGTACAAGATAAATTATCAGGAACTAAATTCTTTTTCTAAATATAGAGAAAAAGATTATGGGGTGTTAATTGAACAGAAGATTAATAATATGAGGAATAAAGGTGTAAATGAATGGATAGATGCTTTTTATGTAATAGATTTTACTAAAAAGAAATTGGTGAGTACTGTTAAAGATGTTAAAGACATTAACTATTGGATGGAACTCCAAACTGAATTTTTTAAATTTGATGACACATCAAATAGAAAATAGTAGCCGAAAAGATACCGTATGTACATTAGTTTTGTGTTTTGGGGTGTGGAGTATTGCTATTTTTATATTGAGTAATGAAAAATTATTAATGTAACAATATTTTTAGAAGGATATGAAAAAATGATTGAACAAATATTTTTGTTTTAAATTCTGTGAGCTAATTGAATGATAAGATAGCCTCTTAGATATTGATATATAAGTGTAAAAGTCCCCTCTTAATAATAAAGAAGGGACTTTTTGTGAAATTGTATTTGTAGGTGGGAAGACATTAAATCTTAAGGAGAATTACTGTTTAATTTAAACCATTTTGTGTTTTAGATTCCAATTTATTGTTATAAAAGCTTAGTAGTGCGATACCTTTACCAGATAAAGATTCAAATTCATATATTTTATAATTATAACTTTCGGAGGTTAATTTCCCTTCACCATCAATAGGTTTTATACATTCCTCATATGTCATACCCAATTGTAGTTGTTGAAATTCATCTAATGTAATATAAGCATATCGGTTTTTCGCTTGGGGAAATTCAAAATATTATATTGCAGCGTGATGTAGAGACTGAAGATTTTTTAAGACAAATGCATTTTCAAAGAGAAGTGCTTTTGGCAGAGCAAGAAAGAATTGCGAAGGTACTTTCGCATATGGATGAGATGACGAAGAAGTTTCAAAAGGAAGAAAGAGTGGATATCGCTTTGTTTTCTTCGTTTCTTCAAACTTTTATATGGGAAAAAGAAAATAAAGAATGGTTAAGGGAACACTTATCAAATGAGAGTGTTCAAGTGTTTTATAACAGTAAGGAATTAAAAGAAAAGTTTGATCAGCGTTTTATGGATGTGATAGGGAAGTTGAAAAGATATAAGGAAGAGGAGAAGGATCCGAGTCATCATGATGTTCAAGTTACTTTGAAGGGATTTTTCAATTTAATAGAAGAGATAACGAATTATCTTGATACCCCTCAAGGTGATATAGAGGATATAATCAAACAATCTAAAATCCCATGGGCGAATTCCCCGCTCTTTTTACGAGTGAGGAAGAACAGTATATAAAAGAAGCGATGAATAAAATATAGCCTGTAAGTAGACAGTTTCCCCATTAGTAATAAAATAGGGAAGCTGTCCTTCTATTTTATTAAGCCTAAAAACTATTCTCGATATCATATTTTATCCTTTTTTCATTGAGTATCATCGTAAGATAAATTCTTCTGTTTTTTTACCTTTATAAGTATTTTTACAGGTAGTTCATTTGATGAATTTCAATTTGTATTATCTGACAAATTAATTAAATAATTTATAGAAGAAAAACCAAACGGAGGGAAACCCCCATGCCAACCTACAACAAACTAATCCGAAAAAAATCCCACAAATAATAAAAACCAACGGAAAAACACCCACAACAAGAATTCTATCCGAAGACGAATACATAAAAGAAATCTGCAAGAAAACACAAGAAGAACTAACGGAATACATCGAAGCAAAAACAAAACCCCACAAACTAGAAGAACTATCCGACCTATTAGAACTAATAAACGCCCTAGCCGAACTCGAAGGCACAACACTAGAAGAAATCAACAACATCCGTAAAAAGAAAGCAAAAGAAAGAGGCGGCTTCTCAAATCGAGTTTTCCTAATCAAAGTAACCGATAATTAGCCCTCATAAGCCCCTTCCATACCCCTTACAAGCCCCTATCAAGTAATAAATCACTAAGAAAAAACACAACAAAACAAAAACGCCAACAAACACCGTAGTAGTAGTAGTCAAAAAAATTTTGAAATAACACGCCAAAAACCGGGCCCTCCTTCCTATATATAGTACAAAGAGGAATTTTCATTTTTGAATGGAGACGGGAGGAACTTTGATGGCGGTGTATCGTAATGTGCAGGTGAATTTTTGGCAGGATGATTTTGTTTTGGATTTGACGCCAGAGGAGCGGTATTTTTATGTTTACTTATTAACTTGTTCGAAGACGACGCAGTGTGGTATTTTTCCTTTCCCGAAGCGGTTAGCTGAGATGGAGACGGGTTATAATCGGGAGACTGTTGATAAGCTTGTGCAGCGTTTCATTGATTATGGGAAGATTCTTTATGATGCGGATACACGAGAGTTATTCGTTTTAAATTGGCTTCGTTATAATCCGGTGACGAATACGAATGTGGAGAAGTGTGTGCTTCGTGAACTTAAGGGTGTGAAGAATAAGGAGTTTGTACATATGTTTCTTCAGAAGTGCGCTGAGGAGGAGCTGAATGTTCCGATGCTTTTAGCACATTTCGGTATGCCGAGTGATTTAGCTGTGGATGATGTTGAGCCAGTTTGTGAGGAGGCAGAGGAAGAAGAGGTTATAGAGGAAGAGACGGGGAGTCGCGTGTTTTCTTTTTATGAGCAACATTTTGGTAGTTTGTCTCCTCATACTGTAGAGGAACTGAGTGCGTGGATGGAAGATTTGTCAGAGGAGCTTGTGCTGAAGGCTCTTCAAATTGCGTTTGAGAATAATAAGCGGACGGTTGCTTATGTGAAGGGCATTTTGAGAGGGTGGCACGGGAAAGGATTTACAAAAGTTTCTGAGGTTGAGGCGGATACGGCGAGCTTTAGGAATAAGGATTCGTCTGTTAGTACGGGGGAGACGGAGGAGTTTTTGGCGAGGTGTGAGGAGTGGGAGAAGAATGCGCCGTCTGAGGAAGAGTTGCAGCGCTTTTTAGCGGAGCGCGGGTGGCGGCCATGAGTATTCAAAATGTGGAGGCGGAAAAGACGGTGTTAGGTTCTCTGTTACTTGATGGAGAGCTTATTAAGGAGTGCCGTTTGACGGAGCAGTATTTTTCTATGCCAGTGCATAAGTCTATATTTCAGTTAATGCGAAAAATGGAAGAAGAGGGGCAACCGATTGATCTTGTGACGCTCATTTCTAGAGTAGATCCGAATTTTTTGAAGGGGATCGGAGGAATGGAGTATTTTATAGGGTTAATGGATGGTGTGCCTGCGACTAGCAACTTCTCTTATTATGAGGGGCTTGTTCGAGGTGCCTGGAAGATGTATCAGGCTGGTGTTCTTGGACACAAGATGGGAGAGCGTCTTATTGCGGAGAAGAATGAGAAAATTATTGGTGAGACGATTACGGAACTTTGTGAGTTAGAGGAAAAGGACTGTGTATGTGAGTTTGATTTGAAGGATGCGTTAGTTGGGTTGTATGAGGAGCTTCATCAAGATGCGAAAGAGAATACTGGTATTGAGACTGGTTATACATCGTTAAATAAAATGACGTGCGGATTGCAGGAAGGTGATTTTGTCGTTCTTGGTGCACGTCCTTCTATGGGGAAAACTGCGTTTGCGTTAAATATCGCGCTGCATGCGGCGAAGTCTGGAGCGGCAGTTGGGCTGTTTTCATTAGAGATGAGTAGTAAGCAATTGTTAAAAAGGCTGGCGTCTTGCGCGGGTGAAGTGTCAGGAGGCAGGCTGAAAAATCCGAAGCACCGTTTTGCGATGGAAGACTGGGAAAAGGTGAGTAAGGCGTTTGCGGAGATCGGGGAATTACCACTTGAGATTTACGATAATGCAGGTGTTAGGGTGCAAGATATTTGGATGCAAACTCGTAAGTTAAAGAGGAAGCACAGTGATAAAAAGCTTTTAGTTATTGTAGATTATTTGCAGCTCATTACGGGCGATCCGAAGCATAAGGGCAATCGATTTCAAGAGATTAGTGAAATTTCACGTAAGCTTAAGTTGTTAGCGCGTGATTTAAATGTTTGTATAGTGGCGTTATCGCAATTGTCTCGTTCCGTAGAGTCACGTCAAGATAAGCGACCACTTTTGTCTGATTTAAGAGAGACGGGACAAATTGAGCAAGATGCGGATGTCATTATGCTTATGTATCGTGAGGATTATTATAATAAGGAAACGATGCAGAAAGAGATGACGGAGATTCATGTGGCGAAGCATCGGAATGGACCTGTGGGGAGTTTTAAGCTGAGATTTTTGAAGGAGTTTGGGCGGTTTGTGGAGGGGAATAGTTAAAAGACTGGAGTATCACTTTGTAAATAAAATAAAGCATAAGTGTTCTATTTCATTCACTTATGCTTTATTTTTTGATTCTTTGAATATGTTTCTTATTTTTCCATAAAGAAGGATTTTCGTTCTGTAGTAATCCATTGCTGCAAATCATCTTGGCTACGTCGGACAAGTCGATTTACTAAAACATCATGCCATACGTAATCCTCTAATAGGTATATATGAACGGGGTCATCTGTATAAAAAGCAATATTACGCTCTTCAAGTGATGGTCCATAAATCATCTCTTTAGAATCTATCGACAAAATAAACCAATGTTCTGTAGACCGGGTTTCGGTATAAGGTGTTATACGGTGGGTTTCTAGATTTTTAATGGGATTTTCAACATGTAGGGTAATACCTTGTATTGTAACTTTATCAGCTACTTCAGATAGATCTTCTTTTAACGCTTCATACATCTCATCCCACATTGAAATGATAATACGTCGTTCTGCTTTTTTTATTAATGCCTGACAATAGCTAATGATTGTTTTATTGTCTTTTAAAGTAATCACTCGATTATCCATTTTTTCCTCGGAAGTTTCTAGTTTTTTTAATGAATCACTGATTCCTTCATAAGTAGACTGCCATTCTGATTGAGCCTTCTGTAAAAAGATTTCAACAGGTAGAGGTGAATAGCGAGTGGTGTCATTTATTTCTTCCTTCATGACAATTCCTTTTTCTACAAGGTTACCTAAAATCTCATAAATTCGCGCTCTTGGGACACCTGAATCCTTACTTACTTGGTAGGCTGTGACAGGCCCCTGTTTAACAAGAGATACATAAGATTTAGCTTCATATTCATTGAAACCAATTTTTTTTAGCTGTTGCACTATGTAGTCCACTTTTTTCGTCCTCCGATGTTTGCTTTTATATTTTAACGTTACAATAACTGTTTACATTTAGCAAATTATTAGTTACTATTCGGATAGTGACTAAAGGGGAGGTTAACAATATGGATTTTTATTTAGACCCATCCGTATTAATTATTTTGATTGCTTTTGGATTTTTAGCTGCATTTATTGATTCAGTTGTAGGTGGTGGTGGACTCATTGCCTTACCTGCTTTATTATTTACAGGATTGAATCCAGCAAGTGCAGTAGCTACGAATAAACTAGCGTCGACAATGGGGTGTGCAACTAGTAATATTGTGTTTTATCGTTCTGGTAATCTTGATTTGAAATCGGCGTTTAAATTAGTTCCACTCACTTTCATAGGTTCCATAATAGGGGCATGGACCGTTCATTTAATGAACCCAGAACTACTGAAGCCATTGATGCTGATCATGCTTGGTGCGGTCGCTATTTATACGATATTTAAAAAGGATTGGGGTAGTATTTCCACTCATAAGAAATTGTCTGGTCGACACGTCATTATTTTTACTTTCTTTGTTTTTGCTATTGGTTTTTATGATGGATTTCTAGGTCCTGGAACAGGTTCGTTTTTAATGTTTTCTCTTTTATTTATTGGGTATGATTTTTTAAAAGCAGCAGGTAATGCGAAGCTTCTTAATTTAGGAAGTAATGTTGGTGCATTGTTGATGTTTATGTATGTAGGGCAAGTGAATTATGCGTATGGTTTTATAATGGGGATTGCTCAAATTGCTGGAGGGATTGTTGGCTCCAAATTTGCTATAAAAAAAGGAAGTGGTTATGTTCGTGCCCTTTTCATTACAGTAACTTGTTTATTGTTAGCGAAAAATCTTTATGATTATATTCATTAAGTAATTTTCAACATTTTTTAGATGCTACCTCATTCGAAGATAGCATCTAAAAAAAGGTCATTTAAAAGAAAATTTAAGCTAAGAGAATGAAAATAATACAAACGACTATTTTCGGGGTATGTTTAACTATCTTAATAAAATACTTACTCCACATTCTTCTTATAATTAACCCGCAACAACCCCTTAAAATCCACCTCAGCAATCAATACACTTACTAATATAAGTGTCGCCCCTAAGTATCCTTTCCCTGTGAGAGTTTCACCCGTGAAGAAGAAGGCAAATCCTGCTGAAAAGACAGGTTCTAATGAAAAGATAAGACCCGTATGTGTGGGTGTAGTGTATTGCTGGGCGATAACTTGCACAATGAATGCGACTGCGGTGCAAAATATGCTTAAGGCTAAGATTATTAGCCAGGAGTCGATAGTGCTAGGAAGTTTTGGAGTTTCCATCACTAATGAAAAAAGAAGACTAAATAGGCCGACAAAACCTAGTTGTATTACTCCAAGTGCAATTGAATTCACATGTTTTGTTACGCTTCCAGTAATGATGACGTGAATCGCATAAAATAAGGCAGACAGTATGCAAAATATATCGCCGTTACCGATCTTGAATTCACTAGTTAATGTTAGTAATCCGATTCCTATTATCGTTAACACAATTCCTAATATAACTTTCTTTTCAGGAATGTGTTTTAAAAATATAGCTGATAATATCGGAATGAAAATGACTGTGAGACATAGTAAGAAACCGGCATTAGACACGCTTGTATACTTTGTACCGAAAGTCGCGAAAATATAGACGATAAATAAAACGGAAGCTAGTATAAAAGCATATTTTACAGTTTTTAAATCGACTTTGAATAAATGTTTGTAAAATATTAAACCTGATAAAAGAAAGGCAATAATAAATCGCAATGCGATTAAATTATATTCTTCTATGTCATCAAGACCAACCTTTGTAAGTAGGATGGATGCACCCCAAAAAAATGTAACTAGTAGTAGCATTAAATCAGCTTTTAATTGAATTTTCATTTCTATTCCCTCGTTATGTATAATTTATGATCCCATACCCCTATCCCCATTGTTTATTTTAATATTAATTCTGAATATTTGGAACAAAAATTTATCGACGTTTAATTCTATAGTTACGCATGACTTAATGTTATCTGCCGCGAAAACATTAGCGGAGTTAAATCCGAAAATGACATTCATTTACGTATCTGGTAGCGGCACAGATAGTACGGAATCAGGACGTACAATGTGGGCAAGAGTGAAGAGACGAACGGAAAATGAATTGTTACGTTTACCTTTCAAATCTGTGTATATGTTTAGACCAGGATTAATCATTCCGGCAAATAGTGTGAAATCAAAAACGAAATTGTACCAATTGATGTACGATGTGATGAAGCCTTTTAATCCACTATTGAAGCGATTCGGCAGTGTTATAACTTCTGAGCAATTGGGAAGAGCTATGGTGCGAGTTGGGAAAGATGGATATTCTCATTCAATCGTTGAAAGTTCGGATTTGAATAAGATTGGTAAGTAATAGTATATAGAAAAAAAGCCCATTTCAGAAGGGCTTTTTTCTATGTAAAATTTCATTTGTTTTGTTTACATAATATCTTAACAACCGTTTGGTAAAATATATTTAACTGCATATTGTGAGGGTGGGTGGTTATCCCTTCTTTCTATTTGGAAGGAAAGGAGGTGATAATATGGAGTTTTTGTTTGAACTTGTAAAAGAGTTTGTGAAAGCGACTGTACGTGAAGTTTCAGCGTATTTTTTGCGGAAGCAACTTCTGGATAAGGACAACAAAAAACCCACTCCGCGCCGTAGGAAGCAGAAGGGTGGGTTTCGTAAAAAGAAATAACTTATAATAACCACCACCCTATACGGTAGCAGTTAGGGAAGAGATGTTAGCGCATCTCTTCTTTTTATTATATGCAATTTCATTCGATGTCACACTTATATAGTATTCTACTGAAAATATATCATATGTCTACTTTTGGGTCAATTTGATTACATGATCTAAAAGTTGTAATACTACTCCTTTTCAAACTGAAAAATATCCCGATTAATAAGTTGATGGAAATGCCTATCCATTTCTGCCGCAGAAACTTTTCTTTCATTTTGAAACCACCATGTGCTTAATGAGGTAATTACTCCTGAATAAAATTCAATGATTAAATCATTTGGCATCGTATGGTTTTTGCAAAGTTGATTTAACGCTTCTGTTTCTTGTTTTCTTGTTTCGTGACTTAAATAATGTATGCGGCTATTAAATTGTTCATCAGACATTTGCGTCTCTAATATTTTACCGATTTCTTCATGATGTAGGAATTGTTCCATTACTTGAAATGGCTTACTTAATCGATCTGAAATCGGTATTTCAGTAATCATCTCGCCATATCGTTTAAACCCAAATGCTAATAAAGCATCTTTATCTTCAAAATGTTTATAAAAGGTTGTTCGGTGTACCATCGCGCGATCACATATTTGGTTAATGGTGATAGAACTATATTTCTGTTTTGATTGCGTCATTAATTCAAATAAGGAATCCCATAGTAATTTATGTGTACGTCTAATACGTAAATCAAGCTGTTTTTCACTATCGTTCATCTACAATTCTCCTTTTTTGTAGATTAAATATACAATGGCTTTAAATTGATTCTCCCTTTTTAATCTACATATGTATATTATATTACATGTGTTCCGGTGTATTTAAAGCTTTTTAAGTAAAAAAACAGGAGGAGAATCAATACATGAATATGACAACTAAGAGCCCTACAAGTGGCAAAGTTGATACTTCTAATATGAAACATACCCCGATTTTAATTGCATTACTTTTAGGGGCAATGGTTGCATTATTAAATGAAACGTTACTGGGTAATGCGTTAACGGTATTAATGAAAGAATTTGACGTAACAGCTTCAACTATTCAATGGCTTTCTACAGCTTACATGTTGGTGGTTGGGGTTTTGGTCCCAATTACAGCGTTACTTCAGCAATGGATCACAACGAGACAAATGTTTTTGATCGCGATGGTAACATTTTTAGTCGGTACATTAATTGCGGGATTCGCACCGACATTTGCCGTTTTGTTAGTCGGCCGTATTGTCCAAGCAATAGCGACGGGGTTAATTTCACCGTTATTAATGAATACGATTTTAATTATTTGTCCGCCTGAAAAACGTGGTGCGACAATGGGGTTAATCGCACTCGTTATGATGTCAGCCCCAGCAATTGGTCCTACATTATCTGGAGTAATTGTTGATTCACTGAATTGGCGCTGGTTATTCTACTTTGTCGTTCCGATCGTAATTATTTCCATTGTAATTGGAATGAAGTACATTCAAAATGTTTCAGAGTTAACAAGGCCAAAAGTAGATTATCCATCTATTCTTTTATCAACATTAGGCTTCGGCGGGATTGTGTATAGCTTTAGTGCATCCGGTGATTTAGGATGGTCGGATGCCAAAGTGTATGGCGCCTTAATTGTTGGGCTTATATCACTATGTATTTTTGTCGTTCGACAATTAAAAATTGAGAATCCAATTTTAGAATTACGTGCATTTAAGGTTCCGATGTTTACAATATCAGTTGGATTAATCGTCATTGTTATGATGTCCTTATTTTCAACGATGACTTTATTACCGATGTTTCTGCAAACAGTTTTACTCGTTACAGCCTTTAAATCAGGACTAATAATGCTTCCAGGAAGTATTATTAGCGCCATAATGGGACCAATCGCAGGTAAACTATTTGATAAATTTAGTCCGAAAGTTGTTATTGTTCCCGGTATTGTGTTAGTAGGGATTGCAATGTTCTTATTTAAAGGCATTACTCCTGACACATCAATGGTACAAATTATTGTCATGCATAGCGTATTAATGGTCGGACTCATGTTTGTAATGACAGCACAAACATATGGGTTAAATCAATTAACACCAGATCTATATCCGCACGGAACAGCGCTGTTTAATACGTTACAGCAAGTAGCTGGCGCAATTGGTACGGCTATATTTATTTCGAAAATGTCTTCAGGAACAACTAAGTATATGGAAAGCTCCGCAAATCCAATGGATCCAGTAGAGAAGTTAAACGGTTTAACATCCGGCTTCCAAGGTGCATTTACACTTGGGTTAATCTTTATCATTATTGCTTTTATCGTATCTTTGTTCTTAAAAGAAGAGAAAGAGGGAGTAAAGGCAGCGGGGGTTTTACAGAACGAGAATTAAGATTCATATAAAAAAGACATCTTTACGATTAAAGATGTCTTTTTACATTTCCTCCGTAACATCATACTGTAACAACTGTCCCTGGTCATAAAACTTCTCAAAAATAAGACCCATTACATAGAAGAATACTAAGCCGAAACAAATATGAATAAGTGTAAATGTCGCTCCAAATGAAGAAAATTCATACACCATAATTGGTAATTTCGCAGTTGTCCAAACGCCTAAGAAAAATACGATGTATCTAATACTTGCGCCTTTTTTTAATAGTAGTGCTGCAATTGGAAAGGCAACATAGAGGGGACCAGCTGCAATTCCGCCTAATAATAGGGAGAATAAGATTCCATATATGCCGGACTTTTCTCCCATATATTTCATTAGTGTTTCTTTCTTCACCCACTGATCAAGTAACCCTACAAATATTAGGACAGGGGGGAGTAGAAACAACATATCTAAAATGCTATTCCCCGTTAATTGTAATGCGCTCCATCCTAAAGATTGGTTTATAAAAGTTAATAAGAGGAGCCCAAGCAGTAATATGAAAAAGAAGCGATATCTTTTTAGTTCATTCATACCATCACCACCCAAATAATATATGAGAATAGAAGTGACATGAGTAATGCAGATGCATTACGAGCGTAAGCGAAGCTTCGTCCGAATATCTTTTGTTCCATCGGCAAGGTTGTAATTCCTACTGACATGAGTGTAGACATAAGTGCCGCAACTTGAGGAAGGCCTGCGCCGTGCTCTACTAACGTATTACCAAGAGGAAAGACGACAAAGCTAGGGATAAGTGCCACAGAGCCGAGTATTGCTGAATAAATAATACCTAAAAATCCAGACTGTTCTCCAATGATGGAAGAGATGAAGGACGGTGTTAATATAGAAAGCGATAAGCCAACGAAAAGCATAATGGAGAGCATGGCAGGGAGAAGGTTTTGAAATATTTTCCATGATTTTAACAGGGCAGCTTTCGTTTTATTACGATCCTTCATAAAAGAAATCCCCGTAAGAATAATGGCCAAAGTGTAAAGGATAGCGCCATTAATCATGATTAGATTCCTTTAAGTCTTTATATTTGTCTAAGAAAAATGATAAGTTTTTCATTTTTTCCTCAATATCCATTTGAAAATCTGCTAATTGTTCTTTTCCGGCTGTAGTAATTTTGTACATCTTTCTCGGCTTATCTGGAACTGATGTACTTACATAAGATTCAATAGCACCTTCGTTTTCTAATTTCTTCAGCGTGCGGTAAAGGATGGCACTATCGATTGGATTGACCGGAAGTTCTTCTTCACATTTCTGAAGTAATTGCCCGCCATAGTTATCACCTTCTGCTAAAAATAACAAAAGAAATGCACCTGTATGTCTTCCTGTATGTTTCATGAATATACCTCCTAGAATGAATTGGAATATATACTGTTAATTACAGTATACTGTTGTTAACAGTATATGGTGCATGAAGTGCTATGTCAATTTAAAAATGTTACTGAGGGGAAATGATAATACCTGTTCTAATCTTGTTAAATAACAAAATAAAAGCCTACTGTTTTCTTGTGACAGTGGCTTTCATAGTTGGTAAACTACTATATTACGCTTAGGGAATCTCGCACTTTGATAGTAACACATATATGTTAGCCGTATATTGAGAAATAAAAAAAAGACACTCTCAAGAGTGCCTCTTATTAGCAGCCTATTCCGCCGCCCCAACAGCTAGCTCCAACGATGATTAATAAAATAAAGAGCACAACAAGTAAGGCGAATCCACCGCCAAAACCACAGCCTCCACCACAACTACCACCATAGCCCATATTAACTCCTCCTTCCATAAAGTCCATATATTAATGGATTTATTTCACTTTATGTTTTTACGGATAAACTTGAGCAGGTCCTTTTGAAAAAATAAAAGTACTCGGTATTTTAAGAGAGTTGACGAACTTATTTTTGTCACGAGTATTACGCTTATTACATATGGTATTTTATTCTGTGTATTTGGGGAAAGGAGATCGTTATGGCTAATTCTGAGATGATATTACGTTTACTTACGGATTTAAAGATTGAACAGCAAGCTTTAAGAGAACAGCTGGAGAAAATGCAAACAGCATTGACCATTCTTGAAGAAAAACCGAATGCTCTTGAAGAAAAACCAGCTGATTCAAAGAAAAGAGCTAATTCTGGACGCCCAACATCTTTTCGTGATTGGAGAGCATCTTCTCAAAAGAATTCATAAAAGTATAAGAAAAGAAGACATCAATTAAGATGTCTTCTTTTGCTTGTACAATCCAAATGAAGTTAAGAAGATATATCCATATTGCTTTAAAAATAAGAAGAAAATAACGATTGTCGACTCCTGTTTTAGTATAGCATGTAATAATAAAGAATTTTTATGAAATAATGCATATATATTAATTATAAGATTTTTTATATATATTTTTGTTGTCTATTATTTCTCTTTACATGCTACATGTAAAGGTTTTCTTATGAAAAGAAACCTATTAAATAAAGAGTGGGAAACGTATATTCAGGACTATAAAAACAGTGGATTATCAAAAGATTTTTGGTGCTGAAAACAAAACTTACCAGTTCATCGGCTATATTACTGGCTAAAAACATTATCATCTGAAATGGAAGAGCAAAATACAAATGAGCGTTTAGATTCGGCGTTACTTGACGTTTACTTAAATAGGGGGTAACAAAGTTAGCAGATGGAAAAAAACGCTTTTATTCATTTAGAGCAGTAGAAAATAAAGAAAATGTAGTTGTACTTGGATCGGTAGATGGAAAAGTAATAAAAGAATTACCTAGTAGATATGGGGAATTTGTTTATATTGGAAATACTAAGGAGCAAATTATAGATAGCTTAAAGAATGGTAATAACAGAAATTGGATATATTTCGCTGTACTTATTATACTAACTAGTATTAGTGGATTTGTATTTTATATGTATGGGAAAGGAAAATGGACAAAAGATGTTTTTGTTTTTACATTTTTCGGACGGAAGATAAATTAAAGAGGATGCATCTTTGCATCCTCTTTAAAAATTCATATGAGTTCTTTTCGTAAGGAAAGTTCTTCTTCATTTTCGTATCCAGTAAATAAAATTTCTTCAATTTTATAGGCAAATGTATTATCGCCAACTTGGGTCATATTACTGGTGTTTAAGATAGGATCGCTACCGTGATCAGTGATCTCCACAGGTTTCTCACGGTCCCAAAAAGCAATGACAATGATTAAGATGATAAGGTATATACGTATGTTACGTAGTTCTCTTGATACAGTATTCACCATTTGATAGTCTCCTTTGTTGTTGAATAGATTTTGTTTATAAAAGAAATAATTCCTATGAAAATAAATAAAAAAGACACTTTCAAGTGTCTTTTTTATTTGAGTTATGCGCATTGCTTAATAAGACGCTAGTTCCTCAATCGGAATATGAGTAACTATGTAGGGTGATTTAATTATAACATTTTAACCAGTAATGGGTCTATATGGAATTTAATGAGGGATTGAAAAATGATTAGGCATGTTTTCCTTTGTAAAAAAAATTTCAATAATTTATCATTGCAAACGCTTACCTCTTGTGTATAATAAAGGTAAGTTAATAATTACAAGGATTGTTACTGTTCGGCAGGCAAAACCTAAATTGATCCAAGGAGGCTACATATGTAGTTTTTTGGAATCAGTTTAGGTTTTTTTATTACCCTTTTGTGATATTAGTAGAAAAAGAAGGCGGAACAATATGAGAATCCATAAAATCTTAAATAACAATGTTATTTGTACGATGAAGGATAATGAGACAGAAGTTGTACTGATGGGCAGAGGTTTGGGATTTCAGAAAAAAGTTGGCGATACTATTGATGAATCTAAGGTAGAAAAAACCTTTGTGTTAGAGACAAAAGAATTATCAGAGAAACTTGCTAGGTTGCTAACTGAAATTCCTGTAGAAAATTTAGAGATTACAGAGAGAATTATTCAGTTTGCTAAGACAGTTTTGCCGGGGACTTTAAGTGATTATATTTATCTTACATTAACGGATCACTTAAGTTTCGCCTTAACTCGGCATAAAGAAGGAATGGATCTTAAAAATACTTTGCTTTGGGAGATTAAGAGGTTTTATCAGAAAGAGTTTGAAATTGGTCTACAAGCTTTGAATATGATTGAAGAAGAGACTGGGTTTAGACTTTCTGAAGATGAAGCAGGGTCAATTGCACTACATTTCGTTAATGCGCAGCAAGGAGAGCCGGCGATGCAGCAAACGGTGGCGATGACGAAAATCGTCCAAGATATTTTAAATGTTGTAAAGTACCACTATAAGATGAACTTAGATGAAAGTTCATTTAATTATAGTCGTTTTGTAACGCATTTACGATATTTTGCGCAGCGTTTAATGCAGAAGGAATTGAATTCGGCCGAAGATGATTTTTTATATGAGCAAGTGAGAAGTAAGTATCATGAAGCATATAGTTGTACAGAAAAAATAGAAGCATACTTACGAAAAGCACATAATAGTCATCTTTCAAAAGATGAAAAAGTGTATGTAACGTTGCACATTCATCGTGTAACGAAGCGTAATGAACTATGTAATTGAATAGACGGGATTGTTACTGTTTGGCAGGCAAAACCTAAATTGACTTTTAATGAAGTGATTCGTATGTATCACGCCGTTATGGTTAGTTTAGGTTTTTTCTTTTATAAAAATGATAAATAGGATGATTGTAGGGAGGGAAAGTTACTATGAAGTATGAAAAATTAGCAAAAGACATACTGAAGAATGTTGGCGGGAGAGAAAATATACATAGCGTTGTACATTGTATAACTCGCTTACGATTTCAGTTAAAAGATGAGGGGAAAGCAAATACAGAAGTACTGAAAAGTATGGAAGATATTGTGACTGTTATGAAAAGCGGCGGGCAATATCAAGTTGTAATTGGTAACCATGTATCTGACGTATACAAAGCGGTTATTGCTGCTGGAGGGTTTCAAGAAGCTGAGGAAGAAAATGAGAGTGAGAAGAAAAAGAGTAGTCTTATAGATATTCTTTCTAGCATTTTCACTCCTATTTTAGGAGTGTTAGCTGCAACTGGGATGATTAAAGGATTTAATGCATTATTTGTAGCGTTAGGCTGGTTAAGTACACAGTCAGGAACGTATCAAATATTAAATGCAGTTGGCGATTCGTTATTTTATTTCTTCCCGATCTTCCTTGGATATACAGCAAGTAAGAAATTCGGGGGATCACCATTCATTGGTATGGCGATTGGAGGAGCTTTAGTTTATCCGGCTTTATCAGGTTTAAAAGCAAGTGAGCCATTATATACGCTATTTGCTGGAACGATGTTTGAATCACCAATTCATATTACGTTTTTAGGAATACCAGTTATTTTAATGAATTATGCGTCATCAGTTATTCCAATTATTCTCGCTACTTATTTTGGATCGAAAGTAGAAAGAACTTTAAAGAAAGTAATTCCAGATGTTGTTAAAACATTTGTAGTACCATTTTTCACATTACTTATCGTTGTACCAGTTACATTTCTTGTGATTGGCCCGATTGCGACGTGGGCAGGTCAATTTTTAGGACAGGCTACACTTTGGGTTTATAATTTAAGTCCATTAGTAGCAGGGATAGTACTTGGTGCTTTCTGGCAAGTGCTCGTTATTTTCGGACTTCATTGGGGAATTGTCCCGATTGGCTATAATAATTTAGCAGTGCACGGTATTGATCCTATATTAGCGCTCATATTCGCTACTTCATTTGCTCAAATTGGGGCTGTTCTTGGAGTTTGGATGAAAACGAAAGACCAGAAAATAAAAACGCTAAGTATTCCAGCTTTTATTTCAGGTATTTTCGGAGTTACAGAGCCGGCGATTTATGGTATTACACTTCCTCTTAAAAGGCCATTTATTATGAGCTGTATTGCTGGAGGAATTGGCGGCGGAATACTTGGCGTATTCGGTACGCAAGCTTATATGACAGGTGGTCTTGGGATATTTGCGCTTCCAACATTTATTAGTCCGAAAGAAGGTATCACGGCTGGATTTTGGGGCGCAATTATTGCGATGGTTGTTTCCTTAATATTAGGTTTTGTTCTTACTTATTTATTTGGTTTTACTAAAAAGAAAACATCTACAGAAACAGCTGAAACAATTGATAAAATTGCTGCATCAAACGATGATGAAGTAATCTTTAGTCCTTTTCATGGTGTAGTTAAGCCACTCCAACATATTGATGATGCTGCATTTGCATCAGGTGCATTAGGTGAAGGGGTTGCAATTGAGCCTTCAGAAGGAAAGTTATTTTCACCAATATCAGGTACGATTTCTGCACTTTTCCCAACGAATCATGCAGTAGGAATTACGGCGGATTCAGGTGCTGAAATTTTAATCCATATTGGTATGGATACTGTGAAATTAAATGGCGAATTTTTCTCTTCTCATATTGAACAAGGAGTGAGAGTAGAAAAAGGGCAATTACTTATTGAATTTAATATAGCTGAAATTCAAAAGGCGGGTTATATTGTGACAACACCAGTTGTTGTTACAAATTATGATAAATATAGCATTAAAAAAACTGAAGTAGAAAAGATTCAAGCAGGAGATTCCTTACTAACGTTAGGAGTTAAATAGTAGTTACATTGCATACAGGTTCAAACGAAGAAAGGTATTCTTTAAAAATAGTAATGCCTTTCCTCGTCAATTCTTATATAAAGGAGTTTTTCTATATGTCTAAAGTTATTTTTCCTAAAGGATTTTTATGGGGTGGAGCAATCGCAGCCAATCAAGTGGAAGGCGCATATTTAGAAGACGGGAAAGGGTTAACGACGGTGGATCTATTACCAACTGGTGAAAAACGTTGGGATATTATGAAGGGGAATATTCATTCCTTTACACCGGCAGAAGGGGAGTTTTATCCATCACACGAAGCGATTGATTTTTATCATCGTTATAAAGAAGATATCGCGCTGTTTGCAGAAATGGGATTTAAAGCGCTGCGTGTATCTATCGCTTGGACACGTATTTTCCCAAATGGTGAAGATGAAAAGCCGAATGAAGCAGGATTACAGTTTTATGATAATTTATTTGATGAACTGTTGAAGTATGGCATTGAACCAGTCGTTACGATGGCTCACTTTGATGTTCCTATTCATTTAGTAGAAAAGTATGGAAGCTGGAGAAGTAGAAAACTTGTCACTTTCTTTGAGACGTATGCAAGAACGATTTTTAATAGATATAAAGATAAAGTGAAATATTGGATGACATTTAATGAAATTAATATGCTTTTACATTTACCTTTCATGGGTGCAGGGCTAGCATTTAAAGAAGGTGAGAACAAAAAACAAATTCAATATCAAGCAGCGCATCACCAACTTGTCGCAAGTGCTTTAGCTGTAAAAGCGTGTCATGAAATTATTCCAGATGCGAAGATTGGTTGTATGCTTGCTGCAGGTGCGACGTATCCATATACATGTAATCCAGATGATGTTCTACGTGCGATGGAGCAAGACCGTGAATCATTCTTCTTCATTGATGTACAAGCAAGAGGGGCATATCCGGGATACGCAAAACGCTTCTTTAAAGATAACAATTTAACAATTGAGATGGAAAAAGAAGACGAGGAAATTTTAAAAGAGTATACCGTTGATTATATTGGCTTTAGCTACTATTCAAGCCGAGCAACAAGTACGGATCCCGAAGTGCTAAAAAGTATAACGAGCGGAAATGTATTTGGTTCTGTTGAAAACCCATATCTTGAAAAATCAGAGTGGGGATGGACAATTGATCCGAAAGGCTTCCGTATTACAGCGAACCAACTTTACGATCGTTACCAAAAACCTTTATTTGTTGTTGAAAATGGTCTTGGTGCAATTGATCAATTAAATGGTGAAGACGAAGTGAATGATGAATACCGTATTGATTACTTGCAAAAACATATGACGGAAATGTCAGAAGCAATCCAAGACGGGGTAGATATTATCGGATATACAAGCTGGGGACCGATTGATCTTGTAAGTGCCTCTACTGGAGAAATGAAAAAACGTTACGGATATATATACGTTGATAAAGATAATGAAGGAAAAGGTTCATTAAAAAGATCGAAGAAGAACAGTTTCAATTGGTATAAAGAAGTAATTGAGACGAATGGTGAGAGTTTGGAGTCTTAAGTGTAATGTGATATGAACATAAGTTTGCCGAAACGGCAAGCTTATGTTTTTTGGTTGCGGCAAACTTATGCTTCTAGGATTTGAAGAATATTTTTAATGCCGCTTTTAAATAAAGTCACGGTGTTTATAAAAAAGACGTGATGTTTTGTCCTTTTGAATCTGTTTATCTAAAGAGATGTTTTTATAGTGAAAAGAAGGTCTGGACTGAAAGGCGGATTAAGGAACTGTTGAGTAGCAATAAAGTTACTCCACTAAAGGGCCATATAATGGAATGAATTCTTGTCAAAATTGAAAATATTTGAAATGATTGTTATTAGGTTGAAGGAGAGCGATTGCAGAAAAAGGTGATACGACTTTCTCTTACTTAAGAATTCTGGAATAGTTAAAAAATCTGATTAATTATATTCCGAAAGGGTGTGTGTAATATATTATCAACTAACGTTTTTACTTATAAATCTAAAGACGGAAAAACAGTAACAATTAGAGAAGCTAAAGAACAGGATGCAGAAAGAGTGCTAGATGCTGCTTCAAAAGCTTTAATAAACGCTCCATACATGCTAAGTACGGTTGAGGATGTAAAAAAGACGAGTGTTGATGCTATTCAAAAAACGTTAAAAGCTTATTATGAAAATCCAAATTATGTAAAGTTTATTGCTGAAGTTGATGGTAAGTTAGTCGGTGCAATCGATTTTAAGAACGGAAACAAAGAAAAAATTAGTCATCAAGGGGCTTTTGCGATGACCATACTACCTGAATATCGAAATTATGGTATTGGAAGAGCTCTTCTAGAAACGCTAATCAATTGGGCTAAAAATAACAGTAAGATTGAAAAAATTTCTCTTGAGGTAATGGAAGATAATTTAGGGGCAATCCAGTTATATAAGAATTTAGGCTTTTTTGAAGAGGGTAGAAAAGCAAAGGGTGTAAAATTGGATGGCGACTATCAAGATTTAATATTAATGGCTTTATTTGTTTGAAATTGAGCCTTATTCAACAATAGGGCGCGATTGTTGGGCAAACACAGGTAGAAAAAGGAGTAAATTTTTTTAAAAAATTATTCACAAACAATAAATAACCCAAGCGTTTTAATCAAACTTTATTACAAACCAACAGCATTCACGGCAAGCTTATGGGTTAATAACTAATCCACGGCAAAGATATGCTTTCTTTAGCGGCAACTTTGTGGGTAAAGTCACATGTAAAAAGAAGACATCAATTAAGATGTCTTCTTTTTTGTACAATGGTAAGTAAAGGATGGAGCTATATTTCCCTTTACACGAACATAAAGGTATAATTTAGTTTAGTTAACTAAACTAAACTATATGTTGAAACGAAAAAACAGCATGAGTGGAGGAAGAATGCTATGACTAGATCGTATAAAGAAGTAATTAATGAAATGAACCGGGCTTATAATGAATTTTACATTTTACTATTTCAGGAATTAAAGGATGAGTTCGGTCTTACAGGACAGCAAGAGAGCATGCTATTTCATATCAATTTAAATGAAAACACGACAGCAAATAACATTGCGAGTACTTTTAATATATCGAAAAGTGCTGTGAGCCAAGTTTTATCGAAATTGGAAAAACAGAAGATGATTTCGAAACAAGTAAACCCCAACAATAAAAGGGAGTATTTCCTTACACTTGGTCCAAATGGTAGTAAGTATATAGAGCGGTTGTCTGAGTTAGATGATGTATTAATTGAGAAATACTTTTCTAAAATCGATATAAATGCTTTAGAGCAAATGACCGATACGTTAACGAAAATAAATAAAGTGATACTGGAAGAAAAACAGAAGGATCTTGATTGTAATGAGTAAGAACCTGGATGAAGCAATTAGTAGAAAGGAGGAGAAGCGTGTTATGAGTTACATACCAAATATGATTACGATAGCAAATTTTGTATGTGGGCTTTTGGCTATTTACGCTGTTTTCGTTCACGATATGTATTTGGGAGCAGTTTTTATTATTACAGGTATGTTATTTGATTTTTTTGATGGCATGGTTGCCCGGAAACTTGATGCTGTTTCGGAAATAGGTGGAGAGTTAGACTCGTTTGCGGATTTAGTGACCTTTGGTGTGGCACCGTCTATTCTTGCATATAGTGTCGCTTTAAAAGATTTGCAGTCTATCGGCATGCTATGTGCGCTTGCTTACAGTGTTTGTGGAATGCTTCGACTTGCGAGATTTAACACGCAGCAAAGTAAACTCCCAACGTTTATCCCGCATTAACGGGCAGTAAACTCCCACCTCAAAATTCTGTAAATACGAAGAAGTTAGGAGGGAGATAACTGCCCATAAATGCCCGATTGGTTCAACTAATAATCAGTGGGGGAGGAACAAAAGCCCCGCTGATTAAAGTTTCACTTTATCGGAATGCCCATTCCATTTGCGGCAATGTGCCTCCTCATTTTATGTTTCTTGAATAATCCAGTTTCTGTGGCGTTTGGTACATGCGTACTTGCTTATTTAATGGTGAGCAATATCAAATTCCCACATTTTAAAAAAGATATATCGGAAAAATTGGAGTCTGAAAGATGGAATTGATGATACGTAAATATAATGAGAAAGGTAAAGGGGTACGGCATGATTCGTATGGCGCTAAGATCATTTAACATACAAATGTATAGTTTGCTAGGCGTGATGTTATTGGGATGGTTTATAACACCTTTCCCAGCCCAGTTTGTAGGGATAAGCATTGGCCTTTTGGTGAGCATGTACTGCGTTTGGATTTTAGGAAGGCGTATTGAAAAGTTTGGAGATAGCATTGTAAAAAAAGAAAAAGCACCGATGCTGGGAATGATGAATCGGTGTGCAGCCGCGATACTCGGCGCGATTATTATGTATGAAATTGAACACCATAATTTCATGTGGACATTTGCTGCTGGAATTATGAGTGGGTATTTCTTGATTATTATTAATTTAGGATATTACAGCATGAAAGATGCGAAGAAATAAAGTGAAACTTTAATCAACACACACCAATCGGCCTTTTAAAAATATGGTTACCCGTAGAAGGATTATTTGTATTTCACACTAAAGACCGAAAGTGATAGAGAGCTTTTTATTACAAAGAAAAGACACCCATATATGAGTGTCTTTTCCGATAGTTTTTTAGCAGAAGCAAGAAGCCCCAACGATGATTAATAGAATAAATAATACAACTAATAAAGCAAAGCCTCCAGAAAATCCACAGCCGCCACAACTACCACCAAATCCCATAATAGTTCCTCCTTTTAATAAGAGGGGAAAACAAAGGGTCACTCATGTATTTTAACGGATTCAAATTACTTTATGTTTTTTACGCAATAATTGAGCAGGTCCTTTTGAAAATAAAGAAAAGACACCCTAAGGTGCCTTCCTCCGACTTGAACCATCTTAATTTTAATAATATGTATTGGACATTAAGTAAACACGTCCTATAAAATAGAATCATTTATTTTCACCAGATTGTTAGTGTACAAATACAAGAGAATCGAGATCGTTTGTTTGGCTAGATTAAAGCAACGCCACATCTATATGGTTGAGATGTGTTACGCCTTCTAATCGGAGAATCTGCTTTATAGAACGTGTCCACAATTTACATTTTACTACATGTAATATTTAGTTAGTGTAATTTTTACAAATATGTATAATTACATAAAGTTTATGAGAAAAAGAGAGTATACTTTGGTATTGTGTAATAAAGATAAAGCCCACCTACGGAAATAGGCGGGCTTTTTAACGCATAAAGAAAAGACACTCATATAAGAGTGTCTTTTCTGATAGTTTTTTAGCAGAAGCAGCTAGCTCCAACTATGATTAATAAAATAAATAATACAACTAATAAAGCAAAGCCGCCACCACAACTACTACAACTACCACCAAATCCCATAATAGTTCCTCCTTTAGATAGGAGGGGAAAACACGGGGTCACTCATGTATTTTAACGGATTCAAATTACTTTATGCTTTTTACGCAATAATTGAGCAGGTCCTTTTGAAAATAAAGAAAAGATACCCTAAGGTGATCTTCTTATGTAGGGCGGGAAGACATCGGCCTTCCTTTCGGGTTGCCATCAAGGGATTCAGCCGAGTTACGTATAAATTGCATCAAAAATGTAAATCAGCATTTTTCTGTTGTTGTCCTTTATTAAGACTTTGTTTTATAAATAATTCTGCAATGATTAAATTTGGCACCCACGCTAACCAAGCAATAACAGCATAACTAAGTTCGAAATGCTTCAGTCCAAATAGCAATACAAATAAAGGTAGCCAAATTCTTAATGTAACTGCCGCAAAGGTTAAGGAATAATTTCTGATCATCCAATTCCGATGGTCTTGAATTTTTTTATTCTTAACTCTGTTTAATGCTTGATATGCCGATGTTAGCCAAAGTACGGATAACAAACCGAAACCAAGTTTTCCTACCAATCCTCCCGTAGCGTAAAAGGATAAATAAAGTCCTGAAACGCCGCCAAATAATACACCAATCATATAGATTTTTCCAATCATTCGATGGCGACTGATATTCTTTTCTCTAAATTTTGTGGATAATGTAAAAGGACCAATTACTAATGCTACTACACTAGTTGCAATATGTGTAAATAACATAATGTACCAAAGCGCACTCATTTTAGAGAGAAACATAAGCTTCATTAGCTTAAATACGGCATTTCCCATTATCTCCACGGAGAGATCCCTGTGGCTTTGAAATAAAGTTTAACTGTTTTAAAGTTATTAAGACCTAAATTGTAAAAAGTGTGGCTTTAAAACAAAGTTTAATAATTTACAAAAGGTCTGATTGTTCAAAATAAAGATTGATAATATGTAAAAAAGTTTGATCAAAATCCTGTGTTGATGTGCAGGATTTTTTCTTATTCAGCAATCGGGCCATTTAGTTGAAGATCTCATCAGATAAGTAATAATATTTAAAGGAATAATTCATTCTGATAAAGAATATTAAAAAACGTGATGATAAGGAGGGGATTGTATGGTAAATCATGTAGAAAATCTATATAACTATCATGTATGGGCAAATCAACGGATTATTGATCATCTTAAGACACTTTCTCCTGAGAAATATCAAAAGGAAATGAAAAGTGTCTTTTCTTCTGTTTCAAAGGTTTTATCTCATCTCTATTTGGTGGAATATGGATGGCTTCATACCCTCGAGGGTCAGAGTATGAATGAAGCAATGCAATCTTCATTTCAAATTCAAGAAAAGATTGAGAAACTGCCCATTGAAGACTTAGAAATGGAATTTCACACTTTAACATCTCGGTTTAAAACCTTTTTGAACAGACAGGAAGATATGGAAAAGAGAATAATGTTGGATAATCCATGGGCAGGATTAAGAGAAACAAGTATATCTGAAATGGTCTTACATGTTGTGAATCATGGAACCTATCATAGAGGGAATATTTCAGCTATGTTACATCAGTTGGGTGATTCTTCAGTTATGACTGATTATGCTTTTTATTGGTATTCTTGAAATGTTATTCATTATAAATAGGCAAGAGAAGAGTAATCCATTTTTTCACCAAAATACTTGGGGGTATTTCAAAATCTCAAGTTGATGGGCATGTGACGGTGCCTCATACTCACCAAGCTAGTTAGTGTATGTTAAGTAAAGCTTATGGATTTGTATATCTCATCCATCCATCTTCAGATTGTTTCGCTTTATACTTTCCATAAGACAGCAGCTTCATTGCCGAGCGATTGGCCGCATGAAAAACCAAGTTCAGCTTCCATTCTTCCTCCATTTCACTGGGATAGGTGGTGGATTCATAAACATAATAACCCGCCATGATACAGGGGATTACTTGCTCCGGTTCAAATCCATAAGCAGTTGCATCATCCACAACCAAATCAATGATGCATCGGTTTCCATCTTTAACTTTTTTCAGGAGTAATTTTTTTACCGATCCTGGTACTAATTCTAATATTTTATCCTTCATGTCAGTCACCTCATCTTGTATCATGTCCAGATAGCCTGGGGATATGTGTCAAACAGAATGAAATTCCAACCGTAATTGCACAGGTCCTTTAAGAAAAAAAGACACCCTAAGGTGCCTTCCTCCGACTTGAACCATCTTAATTTTAATAATATTGGACTCCCGTCCGAATATTATTTTACCATGTTAAGTTGTTTTTGGAAATATTCCATATCGATAATTACAATACACGTTTTAGTTTTTGAATTATTTATTTGTTTAAAAGTTGAAATTAATAAGAACCCCACAAATGATAAACCATGCCACTAACAAAAAATACTAATCCTAAAAACAAAACAATTAAAGCAAGTATTCCATTTTGATTATGTTCCATAAAATTAGCTCCTTTTAGATTTATTTTTATATACAAAAAAGCCTTTAGTCGTAATTATGGCTAAAGGCTTTGAGCATTATACTTTTTAGTTTATAAAATCTTATGAGAAGAATTTATAGTATTTTTTTATCAAATTTGAAACTGAAAATGTACTAACTTGATAATGAAGCCTGGTTATTTGAATTGAAAAATTTTAGTTTTATTATAATTAATAGAAATGAGAGTAGTGTGAATATAAATCCGCTCCAAATAAGCTGGTGAATACCTAAGTTTGAAATGAACCAGCCTCCAATTGTTGTTCCTAAAGTAATTCCGAGATTTGAGAACGAAACGAATAGACTATTACCAAATTCAGGTGCTTCTTTTGCTTCGCTTATTAACCATGTTTGACCAACAATTAATCCACCAGCATGTACGATTCCCCAAATGAATACTATAAAAATCATTGGAACAAGGTAGGAACCTAAATAATAAACCAATATGTAAACAACAGAATATAGAATAGGGAATGATATTACGGTGTTTATTATGCTTTTTTGCAGGAGACTACCAAATAAATGATTACCTAAAATCATAACTATACCAAATATGAATAGCATGATACTGATGAGAGATCCGTTCATGGAAGTTACTTTTGCAAGGTACTCGGCGAAGTAGCTGTATACGGAAAACATGGCTGCAAAAAGGAATGTGACGGTTAAAATATTTAACCATAAACCTGGTTTGCCGAGTATACGAATTTGTTTGCCGAAAGACATTTTTTCTTTAACAGGCATAGAAGGAAGTAGGGTTAGTATTCCAATGAATGCAAGAGTGTTAACGAACGCTCCGAATAAGAAAGCAATTTCGAGTGAAAATTGGTCTGCAAGGTAAGAGGTTAGTGGTACACCTAAAGCAAAGCCAACAGTAATTCCCATGAAAACTTTTGTAACCGCTTGACCGCTCTTTTCTGGAGGGACAAGTTTAGCAGCTGTTACAAGAGCGATTGAAAAGAAGAGTGGATGAAGTGCAGCCGGTAAAATACGAAAAATAAGCATGATTTCAAATTGTGTTGTATAAGCGTAGATTATATTTGAAATAACAAATATAAAAATTGCTGTTAATAAAATTATTTTGCGATTAATACTAGAGACGAGCAGAATTAAAAACGGACCAGAAATAGCAACAACTAGTGCAAATATACTTACTAAAAATCCAGCTTGTGTAGTTGAAATTCCGAATTTTTGAGTGATTTGTGGTAATACGCCAACAATACCCATCTCGGTAGTAATAATTCCGAACACACCTATTGCGAGTGTCAGAATAAGTAAAGGATTTACTTTTTTCATTTATAAAACTCTCCATTCGTATCAGTATTTTGAAAGTAAATTCATTAACAAAGAAACATTATTACAAGCATGATTGGATGCCAATATTATCAGGATTATGTAATTCGAAATACAATAACAGATATCTAAATAACTAGATATGATATATTAAAAATTTTTCTCCTTTCTATGTTTCTTGCTTTTATAGGTAGTGCAATTTTATAAAAAAGTAATTGGATACCTGTAAAAAGCAGAATGTGTGAAAGCTACTAATCAATTGGTAGGTTGCTTAGTAGCTTTTACTTTATAATTCGTTTTGAACGTATTCAGAAAACTCTCGTATTGTTTTTTCATTTCGGCGATAGTATGTCCATTTTCCAATTCGGTCAGATTCTAGTAAGCCTGCTTTTTTCATAGTTAATAAATAGCTAGAAATAACCGATTGGGCTAAGCCAGTTTTAAGCTGGATATCTCCTACACATACTCCAACTTGAAAGTTAAGGCCTTGTTCTAGATAAGGTTTTTCATCGAAATGGTTTTCTGGATTTTTCAACCATGATAAAATTTGACATCGTGTTTCATTTGACAATGCTTTATAAATTAATAAAGGTTCCATAAGGATATTATATCTACTTTTATAGATTTGTAAATGGATTTTGGTAATTTTAAGGAAAGAAGGTATAGGTATATCCTTTTAAATGTGAATGATGTGCTTTAGTAACGGGCTTATTTTTTGCTTCGTTTGCTGTTACATAGTATGTTTGTTAACGGCTATTGCTTGAAACAGTAAAGGAAAGTAATCTTTAATCATATAAATCGCTTTGTATTCACTCAGCTCCTGCTTTTTCTTTTCAAGCAGAAACTGTCGCATTTGAAACATCGTAGAAGAACAGAAAAGGTTGCCCCAAAACGATAAAAATGAACTTCGGTGCTGTAAAAAACATAAAATTATCGTTTCGTTTAGGGGGTACTTTAAAATCTTAGCTTGATAGCAATGTGGTGCCCCCCCTATTAGAAGTTTACTTTTAATTTCACTAGAAAAAAGCCAAAAGATGACATTGAATAAGTCATCTTTTGGCTTCAAAACATCTATAAAAATTTTATTATTTTTCCTGATTTTCTACTTTTTCAGTTGTAATATGCTTCACCACGTTGTTTGTAACAAAGTTAACGAACGATTCAGCGATTTCATGCACGTTACCAAACGGATCAACGAAAGCAGCATATCGCCCTTGAGTAGGTTTATCATGCAAAAATTGAATACCTTTTTCCTTCATTTCCTTATAAGTTTGCTCAACAGATACAACCTCAAACACCAAAACTGTTCTAGCCTCGTTTGAATAATCTCCAATTTCTTTGGTCTTTTCACACTTAAAAGCTATAAGCTGACAGCCGTCAAGGGCAAATACAAGCTTATTTTCTTGCTCTAACAATGTTTGCAAACCCAGCAATTCAGAATAAAACCATCTCGCCTTTGTCATGTCATTGACGAAAATCATTATATGTCCTAGTTTCATAAGGCTATGCTGCCCCTTCACTTTTTTTAGGTTACCATTTTTTATGGTTCATGCAGAATCTTTGCTAATGATTATTTGAAGTATTCGCGAATTGATTAACATATCCTGCCCGTTAGTTTAATAAATGGCGAAAAGGAAACGATTTAATTATAACGGGGTTCAGCCGAGATACGTGTATTAACTATACTAAATAAAACCATAGTCCTTATAATTCTTTAAGTAAGGTTTATGGTTTTTATTTATCTTTAAATAAAGAATAACTATATTGATTTTTTAAAGTATTTAAAGTGTTTTAAGGTGAGGATGTGGTATTAATGAATTTCACTGGATACAGCTAATGATTATAAAAAACATTATTAATTGTTGTAGCGTTGGGCGGAGAGCTATTGGTTCTGATGCAAAAAAATGATAAATAAAAAAAATCAAAGATTCCTAACGGAATCACCTGTTAAGCAATTAATCCAAACAGCTGGTTGATAAAAATATTTTGACTTTGGAGAGACTGATCCCGTAAATCAATTTGTTCTTTTTTGACCATATGCATCGCTTCTACACCTTTTGAAACGCACTCCTTCCCACGGTAAAACCATACCTCCCCCTATTAATCTGATAAAAAACATTATTCAATATTTGCACAACATAGGTGGAAATTCCTAATTAGAAAAAAGGTGGATTTCTCCAATATCCATTGGTAAATTATCACCATACTTTTCATTGAGGGCTGCGGCTCTATTTTTTCATTTCAAAATGAGAAAATATAATTCTTTTAATATAAAACATTAAGAATATTCAACTTGTTACTTTTGATATTATTAAGTATTATAAACACGAGGGGAAAATAGTAAATATTTGGATGGTTATTCTATTTTTCTAAAAATATATTAATGGAGGGGAAATATGTGTTTAAAAAGTGGAAAGTAGGTATGGTTGCTTCTCTCCTAGCATTTATGACGTTTACATCCGTTGTTTCTGCAGAAGAAAAACCTAAAGATCAACCAAAATGGGAAGAATGGGTAAAGGAGCATGCAAAAAAATTAAACAAGCCTAATGCTCAGACAACTGAAGATTTGTCCTTTTTAAAAGAAACAGTACAGGATAAACGTATTGTTCTTCTCGGTGAAAGTACACATGGTGCCAAAGAAATAAACCAATCTAAAGTACGGATCATTAAGTATTTGCATGAAGAAATGGGATATGATGTACTGGCATTTGAATCTGGATTTGCAGAAGCAAATGCTGTTAACCAAAAACTGGACCGATTAACTGCTACTCAAGCCATGAAACAATCTTTAGAAACCGTATGGCATACAGAAGAAATTGAGGAACTGTTTCATTATCTAAAAGAGCAAAAAGAAAAAGGGACTCCACTGATTTTAACTGGATTTGATACTCAAATTTGGTGGAATTCATCTTTCCCACAATTTGCAAAAGAATGGTTAGAGAAAATTAGTCCTGAAATTGCTAATGATGTTGAATTAGTGGATAAAGAATTGGTCGATATAGAGCGGACATTTAACCCAAAAAATAATCAGTATCCGTATGAACAATATAAAAAGGACATTCAGCCAGTAATAGACAAATACGAAAAAATCAAAGCATTTATTCAAGAGCATAAAACTGAATTACTCGAGGTCGCGCCAGTTAATACATATGATGTAAATCTGTTAGAGAAAGCCATTAGTATACGAATTGATACGATTAAAACTCATCAAGATGCTAAAGTAAAAGAAAAAAACTTCATATTCTCACCGAATCCAAAAGCGTCTGAGTTCTCATTTTATATTCGAGATCAGAAAATGGGACAAACTTTAGCATGGTTAAGTGATATTCAATACAAAAACAAAAAAATCATCGTATGGGGACATAACTATCATATTCGAAAACAAAATTCAAAGATGATACTCGATTTTACTGATATACAAAAACATAACTTTGTAGCACCGACTATGATTGATTACATGCCTAAACGTATTAAAGATCAAATGTATATGGTCGGTGTGTACGCTTGTAGTGGAAGCAGCTGGAATAGCGATATTAGTGAAATAGTTCCTGTAGAAACTGATCACACGGAACAGAGTATTGAAAAAATATTAAGTGCTGCACAATACCCACATATATTTGTCAATTTAAAAGGTGAAAGAAACCGTCCAGAAACCTCTTGGATGTTCTCTCCTACTGCGGGAAGATACTGGGGTCTGAAAGAATCTGAAGAAATAATGAATCCAATTGAACAATATGATGGTATTCTATGGCTAGACCATATTACACCATCGCAAATGAAATAAGTAATTGAAGTAGGTCACAATTACGGAAAACAAACAATCAGATGAAACAATAAATGTACAATATGACTTTAAATCTACTGTAAAAATTGGAGAGTATGTAAAAGTAGAGAATAATGGTTGGAATAAAACAAATCCAGCTTCAATTAAGGAGGAGTTTATACTGTAAATAAGGAGACATACATGATGTGGTAAATCTTTACACCCTTATTATAGTAAGTGTTTATATATATATAATAATAATGCATTTTAATATGTAATATTGCATATTTATACATTTAGACCTCTATTAGTCATCTCTTAATGGTATCATAGCGAGGTGAGAGTCTTCAAGGGTTCTCCTTAATAGGAGGAAACGATATATGGAAAGAATGCAAGCGATTGACAGTAATCTGAAACTCAAGAGCTGGGGTAAACAGGTACTAGCTGTAGGCGGAATGTTAGGGTTCTGCTACTTGGTGTTATATGTTTTCAGTTTCTTAGTTGTTATATAAATACTATACAACTACACTAGTGGGGTCTTGCCTACAGAGGTAAGGCTCTTTTGTTGTACCTGAGGTAAACATACTATACACAATACCTCTCAAGATTTTCGGATTACCCTGTATGGTGCCTTGTTCCTCAGGTGGTACAAATATAGGTTGATGGGCATGTGGCGGTACCCCATATTATTAAAATTAAGATGGTTCAAGTCGCAGGAAGGCACCTTAAGGTGTCTTTTTTTGCGCTTATAGGGGTAGAACCACATCGCTATCAAGCTAAGCTTATGCAAAGTCAATTTTAGACGAGATTGTTTCTTTTTTCTAAAGGGCAAGTGTAGTTGATTGAAAGATTTGCATACGAAATAAACCCTAACGGGTTTCACTTTTTTGAATTAAGCGGCTTGATTATCAGACATGGTACAATTGTAAACGACACCTAGTATATCAAAGACCGTTTTTTTCTCATATCGATGAGATTTCCGCCCGTTTTGCTGTAGGAGATTGAACAAGCGAAGTAACACCTTTGATAGCTCTTGGGCGTTTTTTTGTATAGTTTGGAATAAAAGAAGAAAATAGTCTTTAATCATATATATGGCTTTATACTCACTAAGCTCTCTTTTTTTCTTCATGAGGAGCAATTGGCGCATTTGAAACATGATAGAAGAACAGAGTAGAATGGCAATCAATTGACCATATAAATGGCACTCTAATCGTTCTGGTTTTATCTTTTTACAATGATGAATTTGAAAGAATGACTTCCACGTTTTAAATAAAATTTCGATTTGCCAACGCAAAGAATACCAGTCATGTACCTGTCCCATCGGGACAATATCTGTAGGGGTGTTTGTCATATATACATTGATGCCACTGAGTCGTTTGCTACGCGGAGAATACTTCATTCCTTTCTTTTTTTCTCTTACAGCTTGATCTTGTAATCGTTTTTGTTGTTGTTCTTTTGTTAACCGATGAACAATTACACGAGTTGGGACTTTATCAGTCATTCCTACATAAGCGTCGGATATTTCACATGTTTGTCCTGGTTGAAGAGAGTTCATTAAGACCTCCATATCTATCTGTATATACTCTGTACCTTTCTTAATTCTTCCATCTTGAAAATAATCAGGGGTGGGATTTTTTTGATAAATACGTGTATTTGATTTAATACGAGAGATATAGTAAGCCTTTTTATCTTGTATATATTGAAGATCTTTCAAGTGAAAATAACCTAAATCTCGGATACATAAATCATTCGCTTTCACAGTTGGGGCACACAGAGAGCCGTAAGTGCGATCATGTTGTTTACCTGGACCTGTATGAATATGAAGGAACTGTCCACTTAACAAATCATACTCAAGTTGAATTTTTATCCCAGCTGTATGGCTGCAGCCTCCTGCACCTGGATAAACCGTTGAAAATACATCCGGGAGTTGAAATGCAGTTGAATCTAAAATACGAATACGTTTGAAAACAGAAGTGTATGGAGAAGAAATCGGCATAGATGCGGCCAATTTTTTGCTTAGTAGTTCGGCTAGTAGGTGGTGTAAAAGTTGGACGGCATTCTTATTAAATCGTTGATTCAGTCCCTCAGGACTGATGAGCACCGCTGTTGATGCTTCTAAACAGCTAGATAACTGAGTTAAAGAAGTCATAGCTACATTTTGGTTCACCCATACACATAAAGCTACTAAATCTTTTGCTTGATACTTACTGGTTCGTTGTACAAAACCAACATCTCTAGCAAGATCTCGTAAGGTATTTGGAGATAAAAAACTTTGAATCTCTTGAGCAAATAGTTGTAATTCGTCAGACACAGAAACAGACATAAAAAACGCCATCCTTTCCTATGATTCTACAGAAAGAATAGCGTATTTTTTTATTTTAGAAAACCATGCAATTTTTAATTTGCTGACAACGTGGAGTAATACAAAACATAAATAGAAAAAATCCCTAACAATATCCAAAAGAATTGTTAGGGATTTTGTTAGTCTTTTAATAAAGACTAACAGGTGACTTGCAAAGCAAGTTACCTGGTGTTACACTCTAACTACATGCTAACTTGCATAGCAATCTACTGAAAGGAGATGAATCGATGCATAGCCAAATGCTAAAAGGTGTATTAGAAGGCTGTATTTTATATATCATCTCACAAGAAGAAGTATACGGTTATGAGCTAAGTACCAAATTGAATCAATATGGCTTTACGTTTGTAAGTGAGGGCAGTATTTATCCACTTTTATTGCGTATGCAAAAAGAAAAGTTAATCGAAGGAACTTTGAAAACCTCTAATCTAGGACCTAAACGTAAGTATTATCATTTAACAAAGAAGGGATTAGAACAATTAGAGGTATTTAAGGAAAGTTGGGATATGGTATCAACAACTGTAAATCGGTTATTAGGAGGGGAAAAACAAAATGAAACCAGATGAACTGGCTAAAATGAATAATGAAAAAAGAGAGCTACTAACAGAAGAAAATGAACTAGCTTATGGAAATATGTTAGTGTATATTCGCTGTTCAAATGTTCCTGAAAGGCAATCAGAAGAACTATTATTGGAGATTTTGGACCACCTTCTTGAATCTCAAAAAGAAGGAAAAAATGCTTATGATGTATTTGGGGAGGATCTTCCAGCGTATTGTGACGAATTAATTGCCGCCCTACCTCAACAAACAATGTTTGAAAAATTTTCAACAATTGGTTTTATTATTAGTTTACTACTTGCTATTCAATTTGGAATAGATACGATATCTGCTGTAATAACTTCGTTTTTTCAAAAAAACTATCCAACTGAAGGTGTGTCATTTGATATTCTGGAAACCACACTGTCTGTCATAATTCTTATTGGAGGTCTTTATATTATTTTATATGTAATGAAAGGATTCTCGTTTAAATTCATAATGAATTGGAAGAGCCGAATTATATTTGTATTATCAATTTCTATTCCATTTGGAATATCAGTATTATTACATATGTATTTTAAAAAACACCCTTATCTTTCTTATAACTTAAGTTTATGGCAAGGTGCCTTGATAACTTTATTTTTCTATATTTTATATAAATTTTTATTTAAAGCATCAAGATTCTAATAACTTATTTAAAGAGCACATATATCGCTATTAAGCTAACAAAATTAAATTTTCTTAAAATGAAAAAATACGCTATTCTTTCGGTAGGCTCATAGGAAAGGATGGCGTATTTTTTGCTTTATGGATAATAAAAAATTAGATTGATAGGGATTTATTTTGACTCCAAGTACACCAATTAATCAAAAATAAAATAATTCTTCAAATTTTTTATCTAGTGCTATACAAAGTACTAATGCTAACTTTGCAGTTGGACAAAATTGTCCTGTTTCAATAGAACTAATTGTTTGCCTAGATACTCCTACCATTTCAGCTAATTCTCCCTGTGATATTTTTTTCTCAGCTCTTGCTACTTTCAAACGATTTTGCAGTACTAATTCATCTTTCAATTATCATCCCTCCAGAAAGAAAGCTATGGCACTTGCAATTGTACTCATTATTGCTAAAATGCTTGCAATAAGAAATTTTTGTGCTTTCAATTTTTTAAACTTATAAAAGCTTGTACTAGCTATATAACCAGAAAAAATTGAAATTAATTCGTAACTTTTAATACCATGCATCAATTTCCAAGAACTAAAAAATAGGACTAAAACAAGCACAGCCATTAAACCGTAACTAGATGAATCTAATTCTATAAGTTCTTTACGTTCATCTCTCCCCATTTTTTTGTATTTTCTTAATATCTCCTCTTTTTGCATCATTAGTAACCACCCCTTATTAATTATATTTTTATTGTACAGTTTTATTATCATTATGACAAGTTAACTTGTCATAATGATAATAAAACTTGTCTTCAAGTTGCATAGTAATACAATTTGTATAGATATAAAATTTTCATTCTGGGGGTAATTAAGAACCTTAGCTTGATGGTGATGGGGTAGAACCACACATCCATCAACTTAAGGATTTGGACTATTCTTGGAGTTAAAAGCAAGTTACTATTTTCTTATGTTAATGAGAATAGCAACGTGATTTTTAAGAAATATGCACCAAAACTTTATAGTAATAAGTCTGGCGTTACCTCTCTAATTATTAGGATATTTTTTCTTCATATATGCATACTAAACATACTATAGAAGGTGCATAGAAGGTGAGGAAGTCATGGGAAAATTTCTGAAATGGTTAAAATATAGAGAAAATCCTAAATCATGTTCCATACGAAACGATACTCCTGTTCCCCAAAAAAATATTGAGGAATCTCTCTTAGAAGCTAGTTTATCGAAAAATATAGCTGAGCTTCAGAATGTGTTTCGTCAATCACCTGATCTAGTGATTCGGCGGTTTCAAACAACAGACTCTGGATTAGAAGCCGCTTTAGTATATTTGTCTGGATTAACAGATAAAGAATTGATTCAAAATCATGTTCTACGTCCTTTGATGAATAGTGATTTTGATACCAATACAGAACTTCCAATTACATTGGGACAAATTAAAAATATTAATACGTGGAGTCAGATTGAAAATGCTATTTTGGGAGGAGATAGCGTTTTATTAGTTCAGGATCAAACAACTGCTCATCAATTGGATACGAAAGGATGGCCGCAAAGAAGTATTGAAGATGCTCATAACGAAATATCTCTAAAAGGTGGGCATCAAGGGTTTGTAGAAACTGGAGCTCAAAATATTGCAATGATTCGAAGGTATATTCCTCATCGTGAATTAGTGATAAAAGAAATAACGATTGGTATGCGAAGCAAAACACAGATTTCTATTTTATATTTGAAAGATGTAGCTTCTGAGGATGTGCTGAAGGAATTAGAAACACGGATTCAAAGCATAACGGTTGATGCTGTTACTAGTACTGGTGAACTTATTGAATTCATTGAAGATAGCCCGTATTCACCATTTCCACAATTTATGTTAACAGAAAGGCCTGATTTAGCCGTATCGCATATTCTACAGGGAAGATTTGTGACCGTAGTGGATCATTCGCCAAGTGTTTTAATTGCTCCAACAAATTTTATCTCCTTTTTTCAAGGGGTGGATGATTACGGTACAAGATGGCTAGTTGCTTCGTTTATTCGCATACTTCGTTTTATCGCTTTTATGGTTGCTTTATTTTTGCCTGCGAGTTATGTTGCGTTTATTTCTTTTAATTTTGAAGTGATTCCTGTAGAACTTTATTTATCTATTGCAGAGTCAAGGACACGCGTACCTTTTGTGCCAGTAATGGAAGCGTTACTTATGGAAATAACTTTGGAAACGATGAGAGAAGGGGCCTTACGCTTGCCTACCCCGATTGGTCAGACAGTTGGAATTGTAGGAGGTATTATTATTGGACAAGCAGCTGTTCAGGCGGGAATTGTAAGTAACATTATGATTATTGTCGTTGCCGTTACAGCCATATCATCTTTTATTATCCCTAACTATGATATGGGATCCGCAGTTAGACTTTTACGATTTCCAATGATGATCTTAGCTGCATTATTTGGAATTGTAGGATTGGTAATCGGATGGATGACATTACTTGGGCATCTTATCACTCTTGAATCGCTAGGAACCCCTTATGGAACACCGTTAGCACCGTTTCGTTTTGGGGATATGAAAGATACTTTTGTGCGCTTTCCTTTATGGGCGATAAGAAAGCGATCGAACGGTACAGGTGCGATTCAATCTATTCGACAAGGAAAGAGTCATAATAAAAGGTGAAACTATGAAAAAATATGCCTATAATGACATCACTCTTATGCAGTATATCTTTTTAATTAATGGAATGCAGGTCGCCACTGGTGTTCTATCTCTTCCGCGTGTTCTTGCAGAAAAAGCTGGAACAGATGGTTGGATAGCTATATTGATTGGTTGGCTAGTCTCTACAATATCAGGTGTTTTTATAGTAAAAACAGCTGCAAAATACCCCGATGACACAATTTATGAAATTCTTATACGATTCTTTGGAAATATAGTAGGGAAAGCATTAGTTGTTGCTTATATGATGTACTTCGCTTTTTATTCTTGCATCGTTTTAGTGAACGCTATGCTTTATCTTAAGGGATGGCTTCTTCCGAAAACACCAGATTATCTTGTTATCTTTTTGTTTACGATTCCTACCTTACTTGTTGCACGTAAAGGCCCTCGTATTATAGGACGGTATTCCGAACTTAATTTTTATATGATGATTTGGATACCATTATTCTTTTTAATACCTCTAAAAGAGAGCGGAAGTTGGATGCCCTTCTTTCCGGTTTTAAAAGAAGGGTGGAAATCTGTATTCACGGCTGTACCGACCACTATTTTTGCATATTTAGGGTTTGATATTGCTTTCTTTTTATATCCATTTTTACAAAAAAAGCAGTATGCAGTTCATGGAATGGTTATTGCAAACACTTTAACGATGTTATTCTATTTATTTGCTACTATTGTTTGCTTCGCTTATTTTAGTCCAGATAGTATTACTCAATTTAATCAACCAGTACTAAATTTACTTAAAGTAATTGAATTTCGTTTTTTAGAACGCTTTGACATGATTTTATTGGCTGTATACTTAACAATTGTTTCCACATCTTGGATTCCTGCCCTATACTGCTCAGTATTTTGTTCGAGTCAATTACTTGGGAAACAAGATCACAGTTCTCATGTAGTTGTTCTCTTATTGCTTATTATCGGTTTCATATTTTGGACTCGTCCAAGTTGGAATGAAGCTGAAATTTGGCAACAAGTATTTTCGAATGCGGGGGTAGTATTATCCTATATGTTGCCTATCATTTTATTGATGTATGGCTGGTTATATGAGAAGCTGCATCGGGGGAGAACGCATTGAAAAGAAAAGCATTATGTTGTATTTTGATATCGGTATTTATGATGACTGGATGCTATGACCAAACCAATATTGAAGATGTTTCCCTTTCCCTTGCTATTGGCATCGACTTAGATCGTAATAATAATTTGTTGGTTTACAAGTCAAGCCCGATTTTTAATAAAGAAGCAAAGATCAAAGAAGAAATTGTCGGTGTAAAAGCTACAACGATTCGAAATTCTAGAGACAAATTTGATGCTACTGTTTTCGCACTTACCTCGGGTAGCAAAATGCAAGTTATTTTAGTTGGAAAACGGTTACTGAAAAAGAAAAACTGGGTAAAGAATCTTGATCCATTTTATCGAGATCCTAAAAATACAGTTACAACAAAAGTTATTGCTGTAGATGGACCTGTTTCGAACATTTTTTTTCATAAACAAAAAGATAAGCCACGGCTTCCTTTATATTTAACAAAGCTAATTGAGACGGCAGCTTTAAGAAATATCACAGTAAAAACAAATCTTCAAGAACTACATGAACAAATGGCGGACAAAGGGAAAACAGCAAATATTACTGAGATAAAAAAAACAAATAAAATAATTGTAACAGGTACAGCTTTATTGGATGAAAAAGGGAAGTATAAATTAACGCTCAATCCCGATGAAAATAAACTATTACGTATTTTGCAACAAAAAACTACCGGTGAGTTTTCATTTACAATTCCAATTAAATTAAAGTCTGATAGTAAGGAAAAAGATTGGATGAGCTTTTCCGTCTATAGTATTAAAGTGAAAACAAAGGCAAGGTATGACAATAAATTTATATTTGATACAGATATAAAGATGAGAGTTGGCATAACAGAACGGCTTTTTACGTTCAATATAAGAAAGGATGCAGCGAAATTACAGAAGGCAATTGAAACGAAATTAGAAGAAGATTTCAAGCAAGTAATAAAGAAAATACAAGATGCGAATATCGATCCTATTGGGCTTGGGGGATACGCAAGAACTTATACATATCCAGAATGGAAAAAAGTCCAATACAAATGGAATAATGCATTAGCAAAGGGCGATGTAAACGTCAAGGTAAATGTAGAAATTGGTGCGATGGGGACAATTAAGTAAAAGGAGTTCAACTTAGATTCGTACTAAATTTACAAGTATCTTCAATTTTAGAATGGGAATTTTCTTTAATAGGAGTCCCCCGTGACCATCAAGCTAAGAAAAGTAAATATCCCCAAACGAGAAAATTGGCATCCTCAGAGTAAAAATGTAAAAAATTATTGTTTTGGGGGCAGCATAAAACCTTAGCTAGATAGCGATGTGGTACTACCCCAGATTTGAACCATATTCCTCAATGAACAAAATAACTTAACATAGTAAAATAATATTCGGATGGGAGTCCAATACATATTATTAAAATTAAAGTGGTTCAAGTCGGAAGAAGGCACCTTAGGGTGTCTTTTCTTTATTTCCAAAAGGACCTGCTCAATTAATGCATAAAAGCATAAGGTAAAGTGAACCCGTTAAAATACATGAGTGACCTTAATTTTCCCCTCCTACTCAAAGGAGAGATTTAAATGGGATTTGGTGGTAGTTGTGGCGGCGGCTTTGCTGGAGGATTTGCTTTATTAGTTGTATTATTTATTTTATTAATCATCGTTGGAGCTTCTTGCTTCTGCTAAAAAACTATTGGAAAAGACACTCTTATATGGGTGTTTTTTCTTTATAAAATTCACATTAAATTAATTAAACTTTATAAATAGATGTAGAAAAATAGAATTAGGTGGGAACCCAGATATATTTGTGCTGCAAGAAAAAGCTTGTGTGGATCAAGTAGGGAGAGACACTTTTGGGGATTGCAAAGTTTTAAGGACAGATTTAAACTTCGCATAAATCTGTCCTTATAGGGGAAAATATGTAAGGTAGTGTGCTGGAAAGCACTTGCCTATTCTAAATAAGGAGTGAGATGAGTGGCTGATAAAAACGAACGTAACCGTGTCGATAATGATGCTGGCGAAGCGGTAGGAACTGGTGTCGGTGCTGTCGCTGGAGCTGCTTTGGGTTCTGTTCTTGGTCCACTTGGTACCGTTGCAGGAGCTGTTGCAGGAGGAGCGATGGGTAACAAAGTCGGCGAAGGTGCCGATGAGGCTAATGACAGTGTTGCGAACCGAGAAGATTAGACTTTAACCAAAGTGACACTGAATGAATTGGATTCCCAAAAAGGGAGTCCTTTTTTTATTAAGTTAATTCAGCTTTTTTAGGTAAATTCCCAGTAAAATTGTGAATCAATTTACTTAAAGTAACGGGTGCGTTAGTTCAACAAGCTATAAGCAGCAATCATAATCATTTTCCGCAATCGGGCGCTTTAATGGAGGAAAGATCACAAAAATGATCAAACTTTATTTCAAAGCTACAGTATTCATTATTTTTGCTATTATAGTCGCATTAACATACATATACAATTCTAATAAGTAATACAATCAAACTAGATTAGCAAATCAAGGGAGGCGCCTTAGGGTGTCTTTTCTTTATTTCCAAAAAGGATATCGACAACATTTCGGAAAAAACCACGCCAGGATAGGAATGTATACAAAATGAATAGAATTATAGAAAAAGAAAAAGCGGATTCCTTGTGAGAGTAAGAATCCACTTTTTTCTTGCTACCGATAATGAGACGTTATGTTAACCTTACATGTATAAGATATACATCATGAATTTTATTAGGCGTAAACAAGCATACAAGCCAAAGTACTAGATTCGAATATAAATAATTATATTAAATTTCGAAAAAAAGGAGATGAATTGTTTTGAACTCATATTTTTCAAAACAAAGATGCTGTCATAGACTTTTTCCTGCTTTTCCACCTGCTGTCCCTCCGATTCCAGAACCCCAAGGACCACTAACGATCATGACATGGAACATCTATTTTGGAACTATCTTATCGCCTTTAGTAGGAACCACTCCAGAGCAACTCCCACAACGTGTTACTGAGGTCTTTATACTGTTTCAAGCAACAAATTTTCCGGTACGAGCAGGGGCTATTGCTGATCAAATTGCAAGAAAAAAACCAGATATAATAGGTCTTCAAGAAGCAGCAATATGGCAACTTTTGTTACCTCAAAATTCTGAAGTAGCAGTAGAGTATGATTTTGTTTCGATCCTTCTCAAGGAGTTAGAAAAAAGAGGATTGCATTATGAAGTTTTAGCAATAGTAGACACTACGGATGTTACGTTACCTAGTAGCACGGGCTTCAACGTTCGATTTGTAGATCGAGATGCGATTTTGGTGCGAAAAAATTCAGGACTTAAGTTCTCAAATATACAAACAAAGATTTTTGAAGCTTTTCTTCCCGTTCCAGTTGGCGGTAATGTTGAAAAACTCCTGTTTGGTTTTATATCTGTTGATGTCGAAATATCCGGAAAGAAATTTAGACTCGTAAATACTCATTTACAACCCGTTACACCTGAAATCCCCCAAACACTTCCAATACAACTCGCTCAAGCTCGCGAACTTTTAACTGGCCCGGGAGCGACTGATCTTCCCTTAGTATTCATAGGGGATTTCAACTCAAATTCTGACGGCAGTGGTTCATCTTACAACTTTTTGATAAATGCTGGATTTAAAGATACATGGACTATCGCAGGCAAAGGCAATGGATTAACATGTTGCCAAGATGCTGATGTATTAAATTTGATCTCGCAACTATTTGTTAGAATAGACTTAATTCTCTTTCGAGGCGATTTCAAAGTTGAAAAAGTGGACGTTGTAGGAGAAGAGCAAGAGGATCGTACACCAACGGCACTATGGCCTTCTGACCATGCAGGAGTTGTGGCTAACTTGATTCTTCCCTCCTAAAGAAAGGACTATATTAAAAGACTCTGATAAATAAAGGATATAGTCAGAGAAATATGAATAACGATAAGCTGCTACCCCCATAAAACAGATGATCTATCTGATCGTGTTTTATATGGGCAGCTTATTGTATTTTTTACTTAGCGTGTTTTTTTTCAAAAATGCTGGCGGTACCCAAATATTACTTAACATAGTAAAATAATATTCGGATGGGAGTCCAATACATATTATTAAAATTAAAGTGGTTCAAGTCAGAGGAAGGCACCTTAGGGTGTCTTTTTTTATTAGACAAAACAATATAATAAGAAAGAAGGAAAGTTTAAAGGCCGTTTAAAGAAATATCATAAAAACCATGCAGGAATGAATTATGCAGTAAAGCTTTATAAAGAGGGAGATATGACTGTAAATCAAATTTGTGAAATTACAAATGTGTCTAGGGCCTCATTATATAGAAAGCTATCGGAAAGGAACAGTTGATGAGGTATACCAAAAATCGGAAATATATAATAGAAAATAAATTTCATATAGAGGTGGAATTATATGCCTAAAATTGACAATATGTTAGCAATTCTATGAATGCTTCGTTCAGGTGAAAAAATTACTGCAAAACAAATTTCAGAAAAGTTAGAGATGAATATAAGGACTGTGTATCGTTATATTGATACAATTTCAACAAGTGGCGTACCTATAATTTCAGAACCAGGACATAACGGTGGATACACTTTATTGAACAATTTTATTGAGGCTCCTCTTTTTTTTGATTTTGAGGAGCAAACTTCACTATTTCACGCTGCTGTTTTTGCAGAAGAAGCCGGATATTATGGAGGTGAAGCACTAAATAGGGCCATTTCAAAACTAAGTAAATACTCAAATCAAGAGCAGGAAACAAAGATAAACCAACATTTAACTAGTCTTGAAGTAATAAGTCGATTAAGTTCACTCTCTATAGAACCTTTTTTGAAGGAGTTGGAGCAGGCCGTAGCTGACGGGTACTCAGTAAAAATTCTTTACCATAAAAGTGGCGAAAAGCAATTAAATTATAGATTGGTCGATCCATACAGAATTATCTATTGGAATAATAAGTGGTATGTGATTGGATTTTGTCATCTTAGGAATGATATCCGTAGTTTTAGAGTAGATCGAATTGAAAGTCTAATGCTAACCGAAAATAAGTTTAACCGGCCAGAAAATTTTTCAGCACGTGACTTTTTTATAAAAAGTCTTCTTCCAACTATAGAAGATAAGGAAGGTATTATTTCTTTGGTTATTAATGGGGATAAAAGTGTATTGGCTGATAGTTGCCAACATTGGTTTTTAGGACATTATTTACAAGAACGGACTTCAAATCAAGCAGTTTTTCTTCTTGAAAAAGATATGATACATAAATATGTACCTTATTTACTTTTACCGTACAATAAATCTATTAAAGTTATTGAGCCAATAAGTCTTAAGAAAAGACTTATTGAAGTTCTGTCGGAATTAATAAAATTTCATCAAGTATGATAACTTCCCTGACGTTAACTGTCAGGGAAGTTATATTATAATGGCTATATCAATTGTGATTGGAGTGTTATTGGATGCAAACAAAAAAAGCTTTTCTATATGTATTTAATACAATGTCGGACTGGGAATATGGATATTTAATTGCTGAACTAAACTCAGGAAGATATTTCAAAAAAGATTTAGCACCTTTAAAAGTAATTACAGTAGGAGTTAATAAAGAAATGATTACTACTATGGGAGGACTGAGCATAAAACCAGATATTTCCCTTGATGAATGTACTCTTGAGAGTAAAGATCTTTTAATTTTACCAGGAGGGACTACTTGGAGTGAAGAAATTCATCAACCTATCTTGGAAAGAATTGGCCAAGCTTTAAAGCTTGGCACTATTGTTGCTGCAATTTGTGGTGCAACTGATGCCCTCGCGAATATGGGATACTTGGATACTAGAAAGCATACAAGTAATAACTTAGAATATACTAAAATGGTATGTCCTAACTATAAAGGAGAAAAGTTCTATGAGTTGGGATCTGCGGTATCTGATGCGAATTTAGTTACTGCATCAGGAATAGCTCCTCTGGAATTTGCAATGGAGGTACTGAAAAAAATAGATGTATTTACACCAGATGCATTACATTCATGGTATAACCTAAATAAGACTCATAAACCTGAATACTTCTTCCATTTAATGAATTCAATAAATAAATGAAATAACTAAAAAGCTCAATTTCTCTATTTTGATTTGCAGAGAAGTTGGGCTTTTTAATTTGGAATTCCCTTATCGTTGTAAATCCGCATTTTCCTGACGCTACCCCATCTCCATCAACTTAAGAAACTTTAATACCCCCAAGTACAAAAAAACGTTATTCTTTCTAAACAAGTTAAATTAGGAAGGATGACGTTTTCTTATGAATAAAGTTTGTTAATGTATAATAAAAATTGATTGTTTGTAATAAGGTTTGGTTAAAATCCTATAATAAAAATTTGGAATTTTCACTCAGTTAAACTGACGGATGAAGGATAGTTAAAAGAGAATACATGAGAGGGTGTTTTATATGTTTTTTGTTCAAATGTCAGGTTTCCCTGGCTCTGGTAAGTCAACACTTGCTCGAAAAATCGCTAAGAGAACAGGAGCAGTTATTATTGACCACGATATTGTAAAAACCGCTTTATTACTTTCTATTGAGGAAGCTCCAATTGATGTAAAGCTTGCTGGTAAGATTTCATACAATATTGATTGGTCTTTAATTGAATTTCACTTATCTGAGGGACAGGCTGTAATATTTGATAGTCCTTGCTTGTATGAAGAAATGGTTGAAAAAGGAACAGATTTATCAAAAAAATATAATGTTAAATATAAATATATTGAATGTTACCTAGATGATAGTAATGAAATAAATTTCAGATTAAAAAACCGTGATAGAATGCTAAGCCAAATTAAAGAGATACAGTCTGAAGAATCTTTTCAATATACCATCAAGAATAGTAAAAAACCTCCTGAATATAAGTGTTTAGTTGTAGATACTAAACAGCCTTTAGAAAGTTACATTCGAGAAGTTATAAATTACATACATGAATAACATTCTCTTTACTCAGGTAAAGGGTGCTAATACTCAACAACATATACTCCAAAATATTCATTTTTTTCAAGGTTGTTAGCACATGATTGATAAAACTTTATTTTAAAGAAACAGATTTTTGGTACTTGGGGGTATTAAAATTTCTTAAGTTGATGGGCATGGGGTAGCGTCAGGTTTATGCGGATTTACAACGCTTAGGAAGTTTTAACCCATTAAAAAAGTTGATCTTGTTGAAGTGACCCCAATTGTTAGACAGTGTCTAATAATTGGGGTGCATTTCAAATTCACTGGCCTTTTTTTAAACGAACGACGAACCGCAGGATCGGTGTCAGTCTTCGATTGCCTGGTAGACCGTAGTCCAGAAGTCGTGGATCAGCCGTGCCGAATTCGGGACTGACAGCCCGACCTGGGTAAGCAGGATTCCGGTGAGCTGGTTGTGCGGGTCGGCGTAGGTCGTGGTGCCGCTTCCACCGTCCCAGCCGAACTGGCCGATGGGCGCGTAGTCGCCACGGTAGGTGCGAACTGCCATCCCGAAGCCCCATCCGCCGTGCTGCCCTTGGCCGAATGACACATGGACGTTGCCCTTGGCCATGGCGTTTCGAGCTGCTTGCTGCTCGGGCGTGAGGCGGTTGGTGGTCATCAGCTGGACGGCGGGCCGGGACAGGATCCGTTCGCTTTCGTGCATCCCGTGATTCAGCAGCATCCGTAAATAAGCGTTGTAATCGTCGACGGTGGAGACCAGCCCACCGCCGCCGCCCTGGAACGCCGGGGGCTGGCTCCAGCGTCCCCCCTTGGCCTCGTCCCACACGATGAACTCTCCAGTCTGCGGGTCGGGGGCGTAGAGGGTGGGAAACCGGTCGATCTTGTTGGCGGGCACGTGGAAACCGGTGTCCTTCATGCCTAGGGGGTCGAAGATGCGTTCGCGCAGGAACGTCTCAAATGACTGGCCCGTGACCCTGGCAATGAGCACGCCAAGTAAATCGTTGCTGATATGGTATTGCCAGCGCTCTCCGGGCTGGTACATCAGCGGAAGCTCGCCAAGGCGGCGCATCCACTCATCCGGCTCGGGCATCGGCACCGGTAGATCGGGCGTGAGCCCCTTCTCGAAGATCGCGTTCATGATCGGAGTGCCTAGCGACGTAATATCCATGCCGAGCCCGAACGTGGAAGTCAGCAGGTCCCGTACGGTAATCGGCCGCCGTGCTGGAACGGTATCGTCCAGCGGGCCGTCGAGCCGCTTCAGCACCCGCCGGTCAGCGAGTTCCGGTAGCCATGTGTCTACCAGGTCATCCAGCCGCAGCTTGCACTCGTCGAGCAGGATCATTGCCGCCGCAATCGCAAGCGGCTTGGACGTCGAGGCCATCCGAAAGATCGTGTCCCGGCGCATCGGCGCACCACCATCATGGCGCATCGTGCCGAGCGCTTCGACGTGCGTCTCACCGTTCCGGCTGACTAAGGCAACGACCCCAGGAATCTTCCCAGAATCGACATGTTGTGCTAGCACGTTACGCATTTTGTGCAGCCCTGTTTCGGAGAAGCCTTTGTTACTTTGTCCCATCATGAATCTCTCCTTTTTTCCCAGCCCTATTGTTTTAAAACTACAAATTCTCTTTTGTTATTCATGCTTGAAAGCCCTTTGTCAAAAAGGTGGATTCGATGCATGAATAACAAAAGAGAATGAATACTGGCAATCAAAATCTGACGCGCTTCCTTTTCTAGGTTATCAGAATCGAGATATGTCCTGCACTTAGCATAGAGCCATGTGTTCATCAGATGTTTATTCTACAACAGTTGTCTTGCCCACCCCATTGGAGCCGAGCAGGGCGAAAATACTGCCTTTTTTCGGGAATAAGTTTAGTTTTCTAGATGCCCTCTCTAAATCCCTTCCATAAAGATTGGAGCCCACAAAGTTTGTATAGAAAATACTATAAAGTACATAACTACATTTTTAAACAGTGATCCAGCCACGGAAACCATCCACGGAAAAAAAGAAGAATTCATTGAATATTATACTGACATTTATTTTCCTGCTTTAAAACTGACTCCTCTAGAATGGCTTGAACAAACAGGTGAAACGTTAAAACAGACATTAAAAAATACTTAGTAAAAATTGATCGCCCATAGTAGGCGGTCTTTTTTTCTTAAAGGACCTGCTCAATTAATCCCTAAAAACATAAAGTAAAGTGAACCAAGTGGAATGCATGTGTGACCTCGCGTTTTCTCCTAAAAAAGGAGGGATTAATATGGGATATGGCGGTAGTTGTGGTGGAGGCTGTGGCTTTGGTGGCGGATTCGCATTACTTGTTGTGCTCTTTATTTTATTAATAATAGTTGGAGCTAGTTGCAGCGGATTCGGCTGCTAAGGGAAGGCACTCATGAGAGTGTCTTTTCTTTATAGGGTACTGCACTATAAAATGCAGAAATTCATTGTTCTCCATAAGGAAAATTTGATCTGTCTACAGTTATTTAAGATAAGAGGTTCTGGTGCAAAAATAGGTCTAGTCTTACTTTCATTCTCAGATATAACTTGTTGAACTGATAAATAGGGGTGATGACAGGGTAGTTGGTACTACTCCTTAACGTAGAATGGTGAAGGGGAAATTTTTTGTCGTAGAGAATATATACAGAATAGGAATATAAGTATGTACTTTCAGGCGGGGGGAGAAATCTTATGGATAAATTTGTGAATGACAAGTTTTATGAAACGAGAAATAACCTACTAAAGGAGATTACTTTATTAAGTGATGCTCAATTCGATAGTAAGCCAGATATGAACAAATGGAGTATAGCACAAGTTTGTCATCACTTAGTTTTATTAGATGAGGCAGCTATAAAAGTTATTTCATTTGGATTAAAAGAGATTGATAGTACCCAAAAAGAGCGTCAAGAAATTCACTCTATATTGTTAGATAGAACGAAAAAATTTACAGCTCCAGAAATTCTTGAACCAAGCTTGGAACCATTTGAAGTTCAACAAATGATTGATTTGTTAAACGATTCGAGAAAAAAGTTGATGACTTTTCTTAGTACAATAGAAGATGAATCCATGTTAGCGAAAAAATCAGTGAAGCATCCTGCTCTGGGAGAGTTATTTCTTGATCAATGGATAGAACTGATATATTTGCATGAACAGCGTCACATAGAACAAATAAAGGAGATAAAACTACTTTTTGAAAATAGTTTGAAATAATGAAGTCTTTGCTAAATATATAGTTACATAAGCAAAAAGACACCATTTGTGGTGTCTTTAATAATCAAATCTATATTTTGTAGCAAAAGTAATATCTTTAAAAAAGATATTACCTTATATAAATTATTTACTTAATGCATCGCATAATTTATATTTGGAAATTTCAGGATTCATTTTACTAACTGATTTATAATTAATCTAGAATAAGCCAATGAGAGAGAAGAAGGGGGATGGATATTTATATTGGATAGTACAAACCCCTATATTCTCTGATCAATTTTATTTAATCTTACCAACTACCGGCTCCAACATCCGCCTTCAACCACTTTACCCAATCCAAATCTTCTACCTTAAGCAAAGAGAGCGAAACACCCTTCATATCTAAAGAAGTGAGAAGGGTACCGACCTTAACGAACTTCACATGTAAGCCTTCCAAATCGCATAAACGGCGAATATCGTTTGCGAAAATGTATTGTTCCATTAATGGTGTAGCGCCGAGTCCGTTAATGAGGATAGCGAAGTTGTCACCTTTTCTCCAGCGATAAATGCTTTTTAGTTTATTCATAAGTTCGATTGCCAATATTTCAGAAGAGGATAGCGCTTCTTTACGGTAACCTTTTTCGCCATGGATGCCGACGCCGTAAAATACTTCATCGTCGTTTAGTGAAAATGAAGCTTTTCCTTTCACCGGGTCATTTGCAGGTGAAAGGGCGACTCCTAATGTGTGTAAGTTTTTGATGACAGCTTGCCCAAGCGTTGTTAGTTCTTTTAAAGAATGACCTTCAAGAGCGGCCGCGCCTAATATTTTTTGAACGAAAACGGTGCCAGCTACGCCGCGTCTTCTTTTATTAAAAGAAGCATCATCTTCAATTGAAACGTCGTCATTTACGATGATGTGGTCAATTTGTCTTCCTTCTGTTTTTGCGATTTGTTCTGCAGCTAAAAAGTTCTCTACGTCATCTTTAAAGTTTTTAATGATGAATAAAATACTTTTATCTTTTGGCATTAAGCGAGTTGCCGTGACGATTTGTTCCACTGTAGGCGGAGTGAAGATATTTCCGTTTACTGCCGCTGTAAGCATTCCTTTTCCTACATAACCAATATCAGCAGGTTCATGTCCGCTACCACCGCCGCTTATAATAGCGACGTCTTGCTTCAGTTTTCCGATATCTTTTACATAAATGATGTTATGTGTTTCGTCGTAATTTACTTTGTCATTATGTTCAAAATAAAAGCCATGCAGCATATCTTGAACAATATTTTCTACATCATTCATAATCTTTTTCATTGCTTTTGCCACCCTTTGATTACTTTGCTGATTGCTCAAGTAAAAGTAGTAATTGATTGTTTATCATATTTTTCATGAGAGAAGACATAATGGACGGATCTACTTCGCATTTGCTTTCAATCCAATCTTTTATCGTTCCAACGAAGCCGTGACTATAAAAGGAGGCAATCGTATTTTTTGTCTCATCAGAAAGGCTGAATCCACAGCTCACAGATAGTTCATCAATAATCTTCATATATAAGTTTTTCGTATGCTCAAATAAATAGTGATTAAACGAGTTTTGCTCAATGACTTTAAAAGCATTTCGGTAAAATTTTTGATTTTCATAAAAGTAATCAAATAATAAATCAAAAATGTTTTCCCATGTTTCATAGTCGAGAAAGTCGATAATATTTTCTTTCGTTTCTTCTCTATAAATCCAGCTTAATAGTTCAAATTTATCTTTAAAATGATAATAAAAAGTTTGCCTACGCATTTGACAGTGTAACATAATATCGCTCACTGATATTTTATGAAATGATTCTGTTTCCATTAAATATTTCAATGAATTCGCGATTATCTTTTTAGAAATTATAGAAGAGGTCATCTGAATCATCCCTAGAATGTTAGTAATATAAAAATCCTATTCAAAAATGAGAGCGGTGTCTTTAGACAGATTGTCCATTTTGTCCGTTTACTATAAAACGCTTTCATTTTACTATGAGTAGTAAGAAGAAGATTTCAAATATATCACAATATATTAAAGGAATTGAGGGAGAATCACAATGAAAAAGATTATAAACAAACCAGAAACATTAGTAATGGAAATGTGCAACGGAATGGTTATGGCTCATCCAGAGCTTGAGCTTTTGAAAAAATATAAAGTCATTAAGAAGAAAGAAATGAACGAAAATAAAGTAACGTTAATTAGTGGCGGCGGTAGTGGCCATGAGCCAGCACATGCAGGACTAGTCGGAAAAGGAATGTTAGATGCCGCAGTGTGCGGAGATGTGTTTGCTTCACCTTCGCAAATTCAGGTATACCAAGCAATTAAAGAGACAGCTAGTAAAAAAGGTACGTTATTAATTATTAAAAATTATAGCGGCGATATTATGAATTTCAAAAACGGTGCGCATTTAGCGACGGAAGATGGAATTGAAGTCGACTATGTAAAAGTGGACGATGATATTGCGGTAGAAGATAGTCTGTACACAGTAGGACGCCGCGGTGTTGCGGGCGTTATTTTAGTTCATAAAATTGCCGGTGCAGCAGCGGAAGCAGGTATGGAGTTAGGTGCAGTAAAAGCTATCGCAGAAAAAGCAGCGGCTAACGTGCGCACAATCGGTTTAGCATTAACTTCTTGTACAGTACCAGCGAGCGGATCACCTACTTTCACACTTGCGGAAGATGAAATGGAATACGGCGTAGGTATTCACGGTGAACCAGGTATTAAACGTGAAAAAACGATGTCAGCAGATGAATTAGCGAACCGTATGACAAATGATTTAATGAAAGATTTAGGAGTAAAAGACGGCGAGGAAATTGCACTTCTAGTCAATGGCTTTGGCGGAACTCCACTACAAGAACTTTACTTATTTAATAACGCAGTTACGAGAGAATTAGCTGCTAGAAACATTAAAATTAATAGAGTATTCGTCGGCAATTATATGACGAGTATCGATATGGCGGGTATGTCTTTAACAGTAATGAAATTAGATGATGAGCTAAAAACATTACTATCGAAAGAATGTGATACACCAGCGTTTAAAGTAGATGGACCAGTTGAGAGTGTTGAGTACGTGAATGTACTTGAAGATGTAGAAGAGAAGGAAGTTTCCTTTGAAATAGAAACAGCGGAAGAGCACGCTGTTATTAAAAATAATGTCATTACATTAAACAACATGATTTATCTCGTTGATAAAATGAGCGACATTATTATTAAAAATGAAGTACCGTTCTGTGAGTTAGATACACATGCAGGTGACGGTGACTTCGGAATGAGTGTTGCAAAAGGATTTAAGCAATTAAAACGTGAGTGGCATTCTATTGTAGATCAAGAAAATGTAACGATCGGATCATTCCTTGACGGTTGTTCTATGATTATTATGGAACATTGCGGCGGCGCATCTGGTCCAATTTGGGGCGGTGCATTCCGCGCAGCTAGTAAAGCAGCAGGCGAGAAGCGTGAGCTAACAGTGAAAGAATTTGCTGAAATGTTGCAATCAGCTCTTCAAGGCATACAATCTATCGGTGAAAGATCGTTCGGTAGAGGAGCGGTAGTTGGTGACAAAACACTTGTTGATGCACTTGCTCCATGTGTAGACTCTTGGTTAGCTAGTGCTTCAAACGAAGAAGACATGAAAGATGCCTTCGAAAAAGGAGCAGAAGCAGCGGTTAAAGGAGCAGAGTACACGAAAGAAATCGTAGCTCGCATGGGCCGCGCTGGTACAGTTGGCGAAAGAAGTTTAGGATATCCAGATGCAGGTGCGCATGCACTTGGGGTTATCTTTACGGAGATTTCGGGTAGTTTGAAATAGTAATTAGAAAGTCCCTCTGCCTTAAGGTGGAGGGACTTTTATATATTATTCATTTGTATCTATATCAAATTTTTCCGGTACTTTTTGCTTATTTGAGAGATTTCTTCAATCAAATTGTATTTTAGACTTAGTTTTTTTGTGATTGCAGCTTATCAATTTTCCAGTGTGCTTCTAGAGGGTCTAAAGAGCTTTCAATATAAAACATATATTCATCTGCGGTACCTGGTACTTCAAAAGCTATTTTCAATTCTACCGTTTCATTTGGTTTAACTTGTATATCAGAAGGGTTTTGATCAAGCACCTTTCCCTCATAGGCCTTTCCGTCTTTTTCATCTTTTAAGTTATATTTTAATTCTGATAGTCCAATCATTTGACCTCGTACATTTTTTATAGAGACATTAACAACGACGGAATCGTTGCTAGCATTTAAATGTGCACTTTGAACGGTGGTCAAGTAATAGCCTCCTTTAGCACTCTCGCTAACTAATAAAACACCTTGTTCCAAGCGGCTTATATCTTCTTTTTCTTCAAAATTTATTAATTCTTCATTTTCATTTTTTGCGGTTGGTTCTTCTATTGGACCATTTTCAACGGCACTATCTTTTTTATCTTGTGTGCAAGCAGCCGTAACACTGACTAATACTAGAATTAAAATAAGTAATATGGATAATTTCCTCATAAAATTTATCTGTCTCCTTAAGTTTCTCAATTTTGTGCAACTATACATATTATAAAGCGATTCTATTAAGGTTAACATAATATCTCATTTTTGGCTCAAAATAGGCGTCCTTTTAGACACCTTATTCTTTTTATTTTTAATATACATTCGATTGGTTCTCTTCCGCATTTTTCGCGATATTTGTTAATCTTTTAAATCATTGGCTTAGTAATACCGAGGGTTATTATGGATATATTAATCACATAATTTGTCCCTATCAAAATGAACGTTTTTTGCATTTAATATATTGTAAGTATATTTTATTTTGAAAGGATGTGATTATATGGCTCATAAATCTACTGGAGTGTTTCGAGTCCCAGTTTCTGAAAATGGGATTATTCCAACTGCTCTCAACATTATGTTAAACAATGATTCGCGCTGCCATACTAGTAATGTAACGGTAATTGTTAAGAGAAGTCCAAACACTTTTTTCCAAGAATCTATTGGATTAATGGTTTTAATGTTAGTTGTTAATGAGTATAGAGAAATTTATCATGCAATGAAAAATGAGAAATCAAGAATTATAAAAAATTTATAGAAACACAAAAGCAAAGGTGGAAAACCAAGCTGATATACAAAGCATTACATCAAAAATCCAAGTTGGAAAATCTAATAACTTTGTAATTCCAACGAGAAGAAAAAGTGGCCAAAAAATAATGTTGGTTCGTAATATAAAACTTACCACCGGTTTTTTCAGTCTTTTATATTCAGTCATATATAATCCCAACTTAAGCTAAATTTTTAACATACAATAATGTACCTATTCAGCGCATTAACATAATACACAGAATCTTCTTTCTGTTATAGTGATATTTTTTTCAAAATATTACTTAGTCAATTAATAAAATAAACTTTTAACAGCTTATTTACATAAAATTCGTTATCCGAAGTACAAATAAACGCCCAGGAATTCATAGATTCTTGGGCGTTTATTTGTGGTAACGTATAGCTATCTGTATTCATTTTTAATTTTTTAGATTAATATTTTGGTCCCATCATCATAAATTGATTAGCAAAACTGTCTACTGTTTTCTTGTATCTTTCTAAATCATTTTCTATATTTTGAAACTGATTAAGTATATACATTAGTTTATCTTCAGTCTCATTTAATCTTTTTTCAATTTCTTTTGCAGTGTTACCTTTCCAGTTATGAGCTAATAATGTTTGGATAGAGTATAGTTTGATTTTGTGATTTTCTAAATCTGATAAACATGTAACCAATTGATTGGTTGCTCTTTGTACATCTAGTGAATGTTGAATGACATCATAATTTTTCATGTTATGTTCTCCTATTTAACCTTCATTATCTACTCGTTCAAATTCGTTTGCTTTTTGATAAATAAAGTCTGATGTGGAACGTAGAGATTCTATATAGCTTCTTTGAAATTGATTGACAGCGTACGTGATGGTAGGGATTAAATGACCATCTACACTAGCTGGCGATTGTTGTAATACCTGTATGATCTTTGCACTGGCTTCTACGATTTTTTGGTTAATATGGTCTATTTCACGTTTTAAGTCTGTTGAAATGGCTTGGATATCTTCGACTTTCAGTTGAATTTCTGTATCTTTGGCTTGTTGAATAACACCACGAGGTTCTGATACTAACAATGGGCTTCCATCGGAGTGAAACATACCTTGAAATGTATCCATAGGATGTTCTGACATAAATAAAAGACCCATTAAACCATGAGAAGTTCCATTACTTTTTACGACGTATTGTTTACCGATTGGATTTGCGCCAAATTGTTCGAAATTCCCTACAGCATCTTTTTCATGTGTATAATCGACTACTTTATGTTCCATCACGCCTTCATCTACACGCTTTTTCGCTTTATCACTTAATAATCGATATATATTAGGTGCCGCATAGGTTGTGGAATAAAAGTTTCTTTCGGCAGCGACAAAGGCAGCTTCCGCAGCACCTTTACTATGTCCAGTTGTATGGACAGAAATTGGTTTATAGGTTTGATTCACTTTGTCTACAAATTCTAGTGAACTATCAAAAGATGTTGGGAGATTTTGAAATTCTCCGCCGACAGCACCCCAGTTGTGTTTCTGTCCCGCTGTAATTTGGAATACATCTGTCGATAAATCGCCATCAAACTTTCCGAACTCTGTTCCTCGGAAAGAATAGATGATATCGTCATACTGTGTTTTTCCCTTTTCATATTTGTCTGCAGGTACAACAGCGATAGCTTGGAGTCCGTTTTTCGCTTCGGTTTTGTTTGTATCGATAGATTCGATAACAACCCATTTTTTATCTCCACTACCTTTTATTTCAGTTCCTTTATCTAAGTATTTATCTTTATATACTTTGTCTGATAATTCATAGTAATCTTCTTCTGTGGCAATCGGGTTTCTTTGAAATTCACTCATATATTCCAACTCATTTCGTGATATATTTTGATTATATTTAAATGCAAGGAGATTCCAAATGAAAAAGAAATTGGTAATTACAGTAAGCATTATTTGTATTATAGCAGGAGGGTATATCATGATGGAATATGTGAAACAAAAAGAAAAAGAGGAGCAATATTGGAAAGAACAAGAAGCACGGATAGAAAAGTATATTCATTATAATGTAAAAGATGTAAAATCAATTAGTTTTACAAAACATGATGTAAGTCCGATGGGTGTTCCGTCTGTAGAAGGATATATTAATGGGAATCCGAAATTATGGTTTGATGCAAGTATTAGTACAACAAAAAATTTCGAAGATAAATTGTCACGTTCTGGAGAACTAGGGGAACTTATAAAAGATCCTGAAAAATCAGTGTCAGAAATAGAGAAAGAAGAAAAGAGATAGCAACTAAAAAAGAGAAAAGCAACATGAATAAGTATACATCTCAAGTTAACATAACATCCTATTATCGGTAGCAAGAAAAAGGCGAATCCCTACTTTCAAAAGGAAGTCGCCTTTTTTTTCTATAACTCTATTCATCTTTTTATAAATTCCTATCCTGGCGTGGTTTTAAGGTTCTTGTTTGTTACTGAATGAGTCGAAAAACTGTATAAAATCTTGCATACTCTTAGCGTGGTTATTTTCCAAAATGCTGGCGGTATCCCATTTATAGGTTATGAGGAATGGTTTTTAGATGAAGGAACCATTTCGTTAGAACAAGAACCTCCCCATGGTGTTTTTTATAGCCGCATGAGTGCCTCTTCATATACGAGAGGGCATCGATATGCACCTGAGTTGACTGAAGGGGTTCTTGCTTGGTTAGAGGGATACGGGCGAACAGTATTTAATGGGTCTCGTGCATTACGCCTTGAAGTAAGTAAATTAAATCAATATGCAGCATTAAGAAATTTTGGGATACAAGTGCCGAAAACAATTGGTGCTGTTGGCCGTGATAATATAGTAAAAGCAGCAAGGGAGTTAGGGGAAGTACCGTTCATTACAAAGCATAACCGCGCAGGTAAAGGCCTTGGTGTTCAATTATTTCATTCCATTGATGCTTTAGAGCAATATTTAGATGGTCCGACATTTGAAGAACCGATTGATGGAATTACTTTAATCCAGCAGTATATTGAAGCACCTGAACCATATATTACACGTTGTGAGTTTGTAGGAGGTCAGTTTGTATATGCAGTTAAAGTAGATACATCAGAAGGATTTGAGCTTTGTCCAGCAGATGCGTGCTCTATTCACGATGCTTTTTGCCCAGTAGGAGAAGAGAGTAAGAAAGAGTCGTCAACAAAATTTGAAATTATATCGGACTTCCAAGAGCCAATCATTGAACAATACAAAGAATTTTTGAAAGAAAATGAAATTACCGTTGCTGGTATTGAATTTATTCGCAGTTCGGATGGAACAATTTATACGTATGATATTAATACAAACACAAACTATAATTCTGACGCGGAGTCTGTAGCTAATCAATTTGGTATGTTTGAGCTTGCTAAATTCCTTGGAATAGAATTAGAAAAACAAGTAGAGTCAGTTAAATAATGTTGATTAAAAAATAAGGTTCTGGTGCAAAGCTTTGCTAAATTAATAGTATCAGTATGTCCAAGTTTAAGAGAGTACTTACAAGGTTTTTAGAGTTTTTGCATCAGAAAGAAAAGTATCAGTTTATATTAAAAAACAGCCCAAGTTCGAATAAGAAACTTGGGCTGTTTGTATGTTGTATGTTGTATTTTCTTTCCTTTCCTAGCACTACTCCATCGCATCAAGAAAAAAGAACGAGTGATTCCATTGTATGGTTATGTGCAAAACATAAACTAGTAGAAGTTTTGTATTTTTTTATCCTACGTATCCCACCCTGCACGAAAAAATATTTCTCAACATTTTATTTGTTGAAAAAGATTGAATATTCTCTATAAAGAGAATATTATGTTTCTATCGGCAAAAAAAACGATAATTCGCAGACACTGGGGAGGAAATGCATTGAAAAAGAATAAGAAGTTAAAACCATTATCAGTTTTAGCAACAGCGGCAGTACTAAGTAGTAGTTTTGCTTTTGGAAGTCATGCGGCGTATGCTGAGACACCAACAACATCATCTCTACCAATAGATGAGCATCTAATACCAGATGAGCGTTTGGCAGAAGCGCTAAAACAACGGGGGGTAATTGATCAATCTGCATCACAAGCTGAGACGTCAAAGGCTGTTGAGAAATATGTTGAGAAAAAGAAAGGGGAAAACCCTGGTAAAGAAATCTTGACAGGAGATAGTCTTACGCAAGAAGCTTCTGATTTTATGAAAAAAGTAAAAGATGCAAAAATGAAGGAAAATGAACAGGCGCAGCAGCCCACAGTAGGACCGGTAGCTGGACAAGATGCAGGATTGAATTCTAGTAAATTAAATGGAAAAGTACCTACTGCACCAGCGAAGCAAGAAGAGTACAACGGTGCTGTTCGAAAAGATAAAGTACTTGTTTTACTTGTAGAATTTAGCGATTTTAAGCATAACAATATTGATCAAGAGCCAGGATACATGTATTCTAAGGACTTTAATCGTGAACATTATCAAAAAATGTTATTTGGTGATGAACCATTTACGTTATTTGATGGATCGAAGATTAACACATTTAAACAATATTATGAAGAACAATCTGGTGGTAGCTACACAGTTGATGGAACTGTAACGGAATGGCTTACTGTTCCAGGAAAAGCTTCAGATTACGGTTCGGATGCGGGCACTGGTCATGATAACAAGGGTCCTTTAGGGCCAAAAGATTTTGTGAAAGAAGCATTAAAAGCAGCGGTAGCAAAAGGAATTAATTTAGCAGACTATGATCAATTTGATCAATACGATCAAAATGGTGATGGAAATAAAAACGAGCCAGATGGCATTATTGATCATTTAATGGTTGTACATGCTGGCGTTGGTCAAGAAGCTGGCGGCGGTAAATTGAAAGATGATGCGATTTGGTCTCATCGTTCAAAACTTGGATCAAAACCATATGCGATTGATGGCACAAAATCTTCTGTTTCGAATTGGGGCGGAAAGATGGCTGCATACGATTATACAATCGAGCCTGAAGATGGAGCGGTTGGTGTGTTTGCGCATGAGTATGGTCATGATTTAGGCTTACCAGATGAGTACGATACAAAGTATTCAGGACAAGGTGAACCTGTTGAGTCATGGTCTATTATGAGCGGCGGCAGCTGGGCTGGAAAAATTGCAGGAACAGAGCCAACGAGTTTCTCACCACAAAATAAAGAGTTTTTCCAAAAGAATATGAAGGGCAACTGGGCGAATATCGTTGAGGTAGATTATGATAAACTTCGCACGGGAGTTGGTGTTGCAACATATTTAGATCAAAGTGTTACAAAATCAAAACGACCAGGAATCGTTCGTGTTAACTTGCCGGACAAAGATATCAAAAATATCGAATCGGCATTTGGTAAGAAGTTTTATTACAGTACAAAAGGAAATGACATTCATACAACACTTGAGACACCAGTATTTGACTTAACAAATGCAACGAATGCTAAGTTCGATTATAAGGCATTCTACGAACTTGAAGCGAAGTATGATTTCCTTGATGTAAATGCGATTGCGGAAGATGGAACGAAGACACGTATTGATAGAATGGGCGAAAAAGATGTAAAAGGCGGCGCAGATACAACTGATGGTAAGTGGGTTGATAAAACTTACGATTTAAGCCAATTCAAAGGGAAAAAAGTAAAACTGCAATTTGAGTATTTAACAGATATTGCAGTAGCTTATAAAGGATTTGCGTTAGATAATGCTGCATTAACTGTAGATGGCAAAGTTGTTTTCTCTGATGATGCAGAAGGCCAGCCAGCAATGACGTTAAAAGGATTTACTGTATCTAACGGATTGGAACAGAAAAAAAATAACTACTATGTAGAGTGGAGAAATTACGCTGGTTCTGACACGGCGTTACAACATGCGCGTGGTCCAGTGTTTAATACAGGAATGGTTGTATGGTATGCGGATCAAAGCTTTACAGATAACTGGGTAGGCGTTCATCCAGGTGAAGGATTCTTAGGAGTAGTAGATTCTCATCCAGAGGCAATTGTAGGGACATTAAACGGACAACCGACTGTGAAGAGCAGTACGCGTTATCAAATTGCCGATGCGGCATTCTCATTTGATCAAGCGCCAGCATGGAAAGTGAATTCGCCAACTCGCGGTATCTTTGACTATAAAGGATTACCAGGAGTTGCAAAATTTGATGATTCTAAGCAGTACATCAACAGCATGATTCCAGATGCAGGACGTAAGTTGCCGAAACTAGGATTGAAGTTTGAAGTAGTAGGTCAAGCTGAAGACAAGTCTGCAGGTGCAGTTTGGATTCATCGATAGAATAAGGGGAAACTAAGAGGAGCTGCCCCGTAAGTTGGTGAAACCGACTTATGGGCAGCTCTCTTTTTATTGTAGAAAAGGAAGATATAAAATTCATTTTCGATAAAATCTCAAAAAGCGCTATGCATAATGAATGTTACATTAGTATTTTCCTTTTTATTTATATATTCGTAAGTAAAATAGCATAATATTAATACGGAAAAATATAACAATATGAGTTTTTGCATATTTTGAAATTTAATATATCCTCCGAAAAGTTTTAATTGTATAATGTGTTTTGTCATATTCTTTTAGATTTTTTGACAAAAAATAACAAAAATAGAAGACGTATTGGGAGAATGCATTATGTACATAAAACTATTAAAATCAATTACATCATTATCACTTATTGGTGGTGCTTTATTATATACAAATGGCAGTGATGTGAAAGCTGCTGAAACGGGTGCTTTTTCGGATGTACCTACATCGCACTGGTCCTATCCTGCGATTAAAGACTTAGCGAGTAAAAATATTATTTCAGGTTATGGAAATGGGATGTTTGGTTTTGGTGATGTTGCGACGAGGGAGCAAGTTGCAGCTTTAATTTATCGTGTGTTAGTACCGAATAAGCAAGGTGGTACGTTTAGTAATGATGGTGCTCGTTATGTATTAAAAGATGGGTCTACTTTAAATAATCCGTATCGTGATATTCGCTCAGGTTCTACAATGTTTCCGGAAGAGGTTTTAACGTTAACAAAATTGGGGGTTTTTAAAGGCGATGGAAATGGCGGTTTTAGACCGAAAGATTCTGTTAGCCGTGCAGAAATGGCGCAAATTATTAAAAATGCGTTCCAAGTTTCAGCTAAACAAAAACATACATTTAATGATGTTCCAAATGGGTTTTGGGCAGAAAACGCGATTAGTGCGGTGCAGTCAAACGGGATTGCATCTGGTACAGGAGACGGAAAATTTGAACCAGCTAAAACGGTAACGCGTGAACAGTATGCACAGTTTTTATATAATGCATTGAAATATAAAAAGCCTGAGGTTGCGGTGCAAGATACAGAAGATGCGGCATTATTAACAGCATTCAAAAATGAAGTGCAAACACGTATTAATACGTATGAAACGAACATTACACTTCCATATAAAACGAAAAATAATAATACAAAAGAAGTTATGAATACACTTTTTAACGCATATGAAGAAGTCGCAAATAAAAATGAATATACAAATTATAATAGATCGAATATTTCATACTCACTATCTGGATCACCTGGAAATTATACATTTACGCTAAATATTACATATCGCGAAACGAAAGAACAAACAGAGTATGTAATGAAACAAGCGAAAGCGATCGTTTCTTCTATTATTCAAACGGGAATGGATGATCATGAAAAAGTGAAGGCGGTTCATGATTACGTAGTAAAACATGTCTCTTACGATACGTCTTATAAAGCGTATACAGCATATGAGGCACTCGCGAATCGTTCTGCCGTTTGCCAAGGTTACACACTATTAACCTATCAATTATTAAAAGAAGCTGGAATTGAGAATCATTTTTTAGTAGGAACTGGAGACGGTCAGCCTCATGCTTGGAATTTAGTTAAAATCGATAACAAATGGTACCATCTTGATACAACATTCGATGATCCTGTACCAGATGAACAAGGCCGCGTTACGTATTCCTATTTCAATTTATCAGATGAGCAAATCGCAAGAAATCATGAGTGGAACCGCGAGGATTATCCGCAAGCTACAACAAACTATTATAGTACATTAACAAATAAAATTGCGGCGGGTGGTGCGAAAGCCCCTGCATATCAGCAAATATTAAAAGATACAAAGTTAAATTATTTAGGAAATGAATATATTGCAAATAACTATAATGAATTCAAAAATAAAATGCAGCAACGTTATAGCACAAAGTCAGCAAAGATTGAAATCCTTTATAAACAATCAATGGATGGTGCATTGCAAGATGTGAAAAAAGTAATTGGAGAAATCGGTTATCCGCAAGGAGCGAACCGTGTTTCTTATAAAGCTGAGCCGTATAATGCGAAAGAAGGATATTCTTTAGTGACGATTACGTTTATGTAAAAAAGCAACCTAGATCCTATGAGATCTAGGTTGTTTTTTTGTACCTAAATTTGACATATACAGTTATACTGTATAAAATGAAACTGTACAGTCAAACTATATAGTTTGACTATATATTTATCGTTACATTGGAGGTCTTTATGAATAGAGATAAAAATTTACCATTAACGGAAACAACGTATTACGTTCTTTTAGCTTTATTAGAGCCAGCACATGGATATTTAATTATGCAAAAGGTGGAGGAACTTAGTAATCATCAAGTGAAAATCGCAGCGGGTACATTGTATGGTGCGGTTGAAAATTTATTAAAGCAACAATTAATAGAGTCGGTAAAAAGTGAAGATAAACGAAGAAAAGTGTATGTCATTACTGAACGAGGGAAAGAAGTATTACATTTAGACTTTATGAGGATGCAGCACATTGTTGGAGTTACAAAAAGCTTATTAAATGTATAGTTAGGGGGAATCGATGATGTGGAGATTGAAATTCTTTTTAGACTTTGAGAAAGAGGAGAAATGGTTAGAAGAGATGGCTTGGAAAGGCTATCAACTAAAAAGTGATACATTCGGTTATAGATTTAAAATCGCAGAACCGGAAGATACGAAAATTAAAATAGACCATAGAGTATTTAATAGACGAAGTGATTTTATTAATTATTGTACGTTATTTGAAGATAGTGGCTGGAAGCATATAGCCGGTAAATGGTGGTCTGGTACGCAATATTTTAAAAAGGTAGATGAGGAAAGTGAAGATGACATCTTTTCAGATCAAATGTCACGAGCAGGGAAGTATAAGCGTCTATCTAAGACATTTTTAGAAGTGGCGATATGTTATTTACCGCTGTTAATCCTATTCATGTTTAATGATACAATTGATCTAGGAGCGATTTTAAATCCGAAAGACTTATACTATACACCAGGATTATGGGATATGCACGGTGCAGCATTTTTAGGATCATTCTTATTTGAAACACCATTTGCATTAATGAGGGGCATTTCATGGTTGTTTATCCCAGCTGCGATTGGTATGTTTTTCTTTTTCTCATATAAAGCAAATCGATTGTATGAAGAGAGAAAATACTAGGAGGACCCCCTTAAAGTTGATGCTTTGAGGGGGATTCTTTTGAATTTGTAAATGGTGTACTTGGTTAGCTTGATGGGCATGTGGTACTACCCTAAATAACAATAAAATCCTTCGAAAATTAATATAGTTTTTTAAAAATAGAGATGATATGATGGATAATCATACCATTTTTTCACTTCACGCATGATTTTACAGTAGGATACCTCTATATTAAGATAATATAAATAAGGGGAGTATATTAGTAACAGGGGGAGAATAATGAAAAAGTTATTACAAGAAATTATAAATTGGATCAGTATGACCGATGAACAGATTGTTATTGGCATTTCAGGACACGGTGCTGCCGGAAAAACAACGTTCGCCAATAAGCTCATAAACCAATTAAATCAAAATAAAGTGAGTTATATTAATACAGATCCATACATTGTTAGTTCAAATGTACGAAAGTATACAAATATCCACTATACATATCAGAATGAAAATCATTATGACAAAATGACAGCTTGTCATCCATCAGCCCATCATTTGTCTGCATTAGAAAGAGATGTTCAAATGGTAAGAGCTGGTTTAGATTTTTATACAATGGATACACATTATATAAAAAGTGAGTTAATTTCTTCGAAAAATAAGGTGACGATTGTAGAAGGAATGAGTGTCGCATTTATTAATCCAAATTTATTTGATTTGAAAATTTACTTCTATACAGATGGAGAAACAGAATTAATGAGAAGGTCTAGCCGTGATATTATTGAAAGAGGAGCCGATATTAATTACTTAAGGAAGTCTCATGAAGAACGTCGGATTCAGTATGAAGTGTTTATGCATCCGTATAGTCAACGTTTTAATATTATTATCAAAAATTCCAATGAAACAATATGTTTAGAAAAAAATACATTTGAGTTTTATAAAGTTTAAATGCAAATACTTTATTTACTAAAATAGCAAGTTAGTGAATAAATTGTTCATATTTTTTCGGAAGGAGGTTAAGCAATGAGAGCACCGTATCAAGTATTGATATTTCCTTATATAAAAACTGACGATTCCATTCAATATGCCATTTTTAATCGAAGTGATTATGGTTATTGGCAAGGAATAGCTGGTGGTGGAGAAGATGGTGAGACTCCTATTGAATCAGCAAAACGAGAAGCGTTTGAAGAGGCTGGTATTACAAGAGAAAGTCCATATATAAAACTAGATTCTGTATCTTCACTACCAGTAGAGGATGTAGTTGGTGAATTTCTTTGGGGCGAAGATGTTTATGTAATAAAAGAATTTTCTTTTGGAGTTAAAGTTCCTACAAAAAATATTAAGTTATCTAAAGAACACTTCAATTATAAATGGCTGTGCTTTGAGGAAGCCGTAACGCTTTTAAAATGGGATAGTAACAAAACGGCTTTGTGGGAATTAAACAAAAGGCTGTTAAAATAATTAAAGTGTTAGTTAACAAAGCCGATAGTGGAGCGAGAATTAAACAACTTAAAACAGCTTTGCTACATTACCTATGTAGCAAGGCTGTTTTCTTAGCGTACGAAATCGCGTTTTGTTGGTGGTACCCCGCTAAGAGCATGCAAGATTTTATACAGTTTTTTGGCTAATCCAGTAACAAACGAGAACTCTAAAACCGCGACAGAATAGGAATATATATAAAATACATAGATCGATAGAACAAAAAAGGAGGTTCCCCTGTGAAAATGGGATTCCCCCTTGTCCTTGCTACCGATAATGAGACGTTATGTCAACCGATTATGTATACGATATACAAGAAAAACTTCTTTACTACCACATTATTAAGATGGTAAAATTTAGAAAAAGAGGTAAGGGTGAGTTCAGTGGACAATTTATTTTTAATTTAAAACTTTTTATTTTGTCTTAGAAAGGTGTAGATTTTTTTGAATACAAAATTAATCATAGTAGAAGGGCTTCCTGGCTTTGGGAAATCCACCACTGCAAACTTGCTTTACGATATTCTAATTGAAAAAAATATTGAGGTTGAGTTATTTCTTGAAGGGAATCCAGACCACCCTGCTGATTATGATGGGGTATCTTGTTTTGATAAAAGTGAATTCGAAAGTTTGTTAGTGAATAGTGGTAATTTTAGGGAAGTAATTAGTGATAGAGTCACGAAGCGAGGAAACAATTATTTATTGCCATATAAAAAAATTAAAAATGAATCCAGCTCTAATTTTCCTGAAAATTTATTAAATACCATTTTCAAAAATGATATATATGAATTACCGCTAGAGAGGAATATTGAATTAATAACTGAAAAATGGAGGGATTTTGTTGAAATAGCCAACAACGAAAATAAAACTTATATTTTTGAATGTTGCTTCATACAAAATCCATTAACAATCGGAATGGTTAAATATGGTGAAAAAAAAGAGAAAGTTATAAGTTATATTAATGCATTAGCGAAAATCATAGAGAAATTAAATCCAGTATTGTTTTATATAGAACAAGATGATTTGGAATTCTCATTCAGAAAGGTATTTAATGAAAGAGCAAAAGAATGGTCTGCTGGATTTATTGAGTATTATACAAATCAAGGGTATGCGAAAATGAAAGGCTATCACGGTTTAGACGGAACAATTAAAGTCTTAGAAGCAAGAAGAGATATTGAAAGAGAAATATTTGATATGTTAAATATAAAAAAGACAAAAATTGATAATTCACAGTATGAAGCTATCAAATATAAGTCAATGATAATTGAAGAATTGAAATTACTTGAATTTCTAGATTAATGTAGTGCTTTAATTGAGCAAGAAACTAAGAATTTTTAACTTCCGCTTTCGATAATTATGTAAATGAGCTGTCCATATGGCCAGCTTATTTTATTTTTTGTTTAGCTCGGGGATTTTTTCATGAAGAAAAGACACTCACATGAGTGTCTTTTCCGATAGTTTTTTAGCAGAAGCAAGCAGCTCCAACGATGTAAACAATACAACTAATAAAGCAAATCCTCCAGCGAAGCCACAGCCGCCACAACTACCACCAAAGCCCATAACAGTTCCTCCTTTAGATAGGAGGGGGAAAACAAAGGTTCACTCATGTGTTTTAACGGATTCAATTTACTTTATGCATTTATGAATGGAGCAGGTCCTTTTGAAAATAAAGAAAAGACACCTTATAAGGTGTCTTCCTTCGATTTGAAACATTTTAAGTTTAATAATATACGGTCTTGCCACTGACCTATTAGGCTGAAATTTTATAGTGTTTCTGAACAAAATTTTGTGCTAATTTTGAATCCTTAAGTTGATGGAGATCCTTTTACGTTTTATCATTTTTAAAAAAGTCCTTCATTATCTTAGCGCCTTTAATATTCACCGTCACAGCTTCTACTTTATCCTTCTTCTCATCTTTAGCAATCGTAATTTGTTCCTTATTATCAACCCAAACAAGAAATTCTTCTTTTGAGTCATCTTTATGTGTAACGGTTATAGTAGAATGCGCAGATGCTCTCTTTTTTTGATCTAATGTGATTGTTTTCGGTGTTCCGTTTTGGACTGTTGAAGCAATTGATTGTATCATTTCCTCGTTATCTGTTTGAGATTTGGAACTAGTATTACTTGTTGTTCTAAGTAACTCAATATTTGTAATGTCTGCAGAGTTTAATTGAATGGCATTTTTCGTATTTTCTTGCTTAGTTTTTGGAGTATTGTTTGTAGTAGAAGTGCTTGTACAACCTATTAAAGTTAAAGATAGAACACTTAGAGCACATATGTAAGTGATTTTTTTCATTTTATCTCCTCCTCTAATTTAATTATAACAATATTCTGTTAATTTAGGTAGTTATTGTAAGGAAAAGGTAGAATAATATTTCACTCTTACAAAATTGTCACATTCATGTAAGGTAATTCAATAGATTAGATACTTTTTCCATGTCATAATAAAGACATAAGAAAGCTAATCAAAAAACTATAAGTTATTAGGAGAGTGTCAGTCATGATTGTAACAACAACGTCTGGAATCCAAGGTAAAGAAATTATTGAGTATATTGATATTGTAAATGGTGAAGCTATTATGGGTGCAAATATTGTTCGTGATTTATTTGCTTCAGTTCGTGATGTTGTCGGTGGTCGTGCTGGTTCTTATGAAAGCAAGTTAAAAGAAGCTCGTGATATCGCGATGGACGAAATGAAAGAACTTGCAAAACAAAAAGGTGCGAACGCTATCGTTGGTATTGACGTAGATTATGAAGTTGTTCGTGATGGAATGTTAATGGTTGCTGTAAGTGGTACAGCTGTACGTATATAATAGAATAAAAAAACAGGCTCACCCCTTGAAGCTTATGCTTTGAGGGTTTTTTTTGTTTTCAAGTTGTAGAAGTAAAAAGAATGAGCTTGATCCTTTAGGAAAAATCCCATTCTTTTTATTTAAGCTATAAGATCTTTCGCTTCTACTTTCTTTTTGTTCATGACTAAAGTTAACATGAATAAAATTAGGCTTAAAAGTGCCATTATAATAAAAACTTGCGTATAACCATTAAAATAGTCACGAGCAATTCCTGCTAGGACAGGAATGAATCCGCCCATAATATATCCTCCTGACTGCATCATAGCAGTCCATGCACTCGCATCTTCTGAAGTTTTTGTTTCATATAGCGGTAGCATGAGAGCGAGTGGAAATACGCCGCCGAGCCCGATACCTAGTAAAATAGAAGGAATCCATGGCGGAGTTAATGGGTAAATCATAAGCGATAAACCTACGAGTACAAAGCATATACTTCCTAATAACCAAAGTGCTCGGTTTTTATAAATATCCGCTAATGTTGGAATTAAAAAGCTGCATATCATTTGAATAACTGTAAAAACAGTTATGAGAGTACCTGCTTGTTCGCCACTTACGCCCATACTTTGATTTGCTGGCGCAAGCCAAGTAGTAATGGAATAAAAGATTCCTGATTGTAGTCCGAAAAAGATTGTAAACAACCATGCTTTTTTATTTCTTAAAGGTAAGCTATTATTCTTCTTATCTCGTGTGCTCGTATTCTTTTTTCGTTTCATAACTGGATACCAAAATATAATAGCGATAATAGTAAGTACACCCCAAAAAGCGAGCGCCATATTCCAATCGTCTTTTAATACATGTTGTAAAGGAATCGTTAATCCTGCACTTAAAGAAGCGCCAGTTCCCATGCCTACTGAATATATTCCAATCATTAAGCCGATTTTCGTAGGGAATTTCTCTTTAATAAAACCTGATAGTAACGGGCCTGCAAGTGCAATTCCAATGCCGATAAATAGAGAGCTTGTGAATAAGGTGAAAATGGAAGAGGTAAAAGCTCTCATACATGTTGCAAAGCCAATTAAAATAAGGCAAGCCATAATTGCTTTTTCTGCCCCGAATTTTTTTATTACCTTCCCGGTTAATAAGGCAAATGCCCCCATACAAAAAACAGGGATTGCTGTTAAAAAACTAACGGAAAAATTGCTTATATTTAAGTCTTGTCGGATTGTTTCTAATAAAGGTGAAACAGATGTAATTCCGATACGTAAATTAATAGAAGCAAAAAATAGTGCTAGTATATACAAATAAGTTCGTTCTCGATGCTTCAATTTGCTTTTCTCCTCTCATAAACATCAGATGTTATTGAGTATATCATCTGATGTTTAAGTGTAATATATAAGGAGCTTATTTCAGCTCCAAATTTTGAATAGCGTATGTTCGAGCCTCTTCGGCATTTTGTTTTAAAATAGCTTGGAATAACTTTTCATGAATGTTAGAGTTATCTTCATAGTTCGCTGTATTTAATATTAATTGGCTTAAAATGTGGCGAAGGGCAGGTACGAAAGATTGATATAAATCAAGTAGAACTTCGTTTTTACTCGCTTTTGCAATGGCTAGATGAAACTGAATATCTGCATCTATGTATGCTACATAATTTCCTTCTTGAAGGGCATTTTTTCTTTTATTTAAATGTCCTTTTAAGTATAAAAGATCCTCTTCGCTTCGGCGCTGTGACGCTAACATCGCTACTTCTTTATCTAACATATTTCGTGCTTCATACACATGATTAATATTAGCTGCTTGCAGTCGCTTTTCAAATGAATCTTGCGTTGTATTTAGTGAAACAATACGGGTACCTTGTCCTTGTCGAACTTCTAATATGCCAGCATGTACTAATATCTTTACACTTTCTCGCAGCGTCGAACGCCCTACACCTAACTCTTCCATTAATTGCGGCTCTGTAGGAAGGCGATCACCAACTTCATACTCGCCAGAAAAGATTTTTTCTTGTAGACGTTCCAACACTTCATCGACTAATTTTCGGCGAGAAACTTTTGAAAAAGATTTCTTTTCGTTTATATTCATCTGCTCATCTCCTGTTATATTCGCTTTTATAATAACCAATTTAAGGTCTGTTGACAATGTTATTTTTTAGGGGGAGAGAAGTCAGGTTAATAATGTTGATGAATAAATGAAAGGGCAGGACATATTTTACATGACTAATATGTCCTGCCCCGTTTATGCCACAATCGCGTCTGTTTCTCGATTATGAATAATTGTTGCCTGTCTTGCTATAAATTTCATAAGCAAAAAATCCAAATAAATAGCCTATTCCAGCTCCTAAACTAACTGTAAGCAATAAAGAATACGGGTAGAACATGCCGAAAATCAAACCGATAATACAACCAATAAGCATTCCCATAGGTATTAAACTAACTATTGAACTACCCCCACTTTCACTTCGTTTAGAAGCGAAAGTGGGGGATTCCTAAGTAAAGAGTTCTATCGAACTCTAATTTATTAGGCTATCCCCGCAGTCCTTGCGGTTAGAAGCCTTAACGCTTCATTCTTTAGATTGATACTTGCGTTAATATCCCTATCATGATGTGTACTACAAGAAGGGCAGTCCCATTTACGTAGGTTTAGGTTTTTAACGTCTTTGTTTTGATATCCACAACAAGAACATAATTGGCTTGAAGCAAATGTTTTCGATACGACAATGACTTGTTTGCCGTACCATTTTGCTTTGTATTCCAACATGGTTCGAAACTGTGACCATGATACCTCACTAATTGCTTTTGCTAACTTCTGATTTTTTAACATATTCGATACTTGCAAATCTTCTATACCGATAACATCGTGGTTTTTGATGATTTCAGTTGAGACTTTGTCCAAGTAATCTTTTCTAGCGTTTGTCATGTATTCATGAATTCTAGCTACCTTTACCCGTTGTTTATTCCAGCGAGAAGATCCTTTCATTCTTCTAGAAAGAACACGCTGTGCTTTCGCCAACTTCTCTTCTAATGATCGAAAAAACTTCGGATTTTTATAGGTTGTTCCATCTGACAAAATGGCGAAATCTTTTAGTCCTACATCAATTCCAGTGTAAGAATGTGTCTTTGGAAATTCTTGCACTTCTGTTTCCACTAACAATGACACAAAGTATCTACCAGAAGGGTTCCGTCTAACCGTAGCGTTTAAAATACGTCCGTTTACTTCACGACTTTTGGCAAATCGAACAAGACCTAGTTTTGGCAATTTAATTTTGTTTCCTACAACTGCAATGTTTTCATTTGTTTGTTTTGTGGTGTAAGATTGTACATTGTTCTTCTTAGATTTGAAACGTGGGGCACTGTTTTGTTTTTTGAAAAAACGTGTATAAGCATCCGCAAGGTTGCGAACAGACGACTGAATAGCAATACTATCCACTTCTTTTAGCCAAAAAAATTCTTTCTTCATGGCAGGAAGTTTGGCAGAGCATGTACCATATGTCAAACCTTTTCCTGTTTCTTTGTACGCGTTATCCCATAGAGATAGGAAATGATTGAATACAAAACGAGAACAACCAATCGTTTTATTGATTAGAGTTGCTTGTGCTTTATTTGGATATATACGAAATTTATATGCTTTATTGATAATCATAAGTTTCACCTCCATTTCGATATATGTCTATTATGCATCGAACAATTAAGATGGCTTCCTGCCATCCCTTGTCCGAAGCCAATTCATCTCCCACCTACTCACCATGTGGCCCTTCACGTTCCTTGAGGAAGGAGTCTTCTTGGCTAAAATAATAAAGTTTGAGCTTCTTTTGATTTTTTCTGACCTAATTTTCCTTCGTTATATTTATGTTTAAGTCTTCCAATTACAAATAATACAATTCCTCCGACTATTACAACAGGCGCAATTGCTGTGATTAACCACATGTTAGAATCTCCTTTCACCTTTTAACAGAATCATACCAGATACTTACAATTTTGTAAGGTGGGAGGATAGTTGAACGTACTATCCTCTTATTAATTTAGTCTTTTTAAAAGATCAATCAAAATGAATCTAATAACTCGTCAAAAACACTTTCCCTTTTGTTTTTTCAGCAGACTGAACGACATCAACCGCAGTTTTCACATCTGCTAAGTCATAGGTAGAATGGACTGTCATGAAATGTAATTGTTTATTTTTTACTAAGCGAATTAAATGACGAAACGTTTCTTGCCATTTATATGGTGACACTTCTTTATTCCAATGTCGTAAATGAAATATGTTCGCGTGCACTTTTGCTTTCGTGACAATCTCTGCCCAGTTTACTTGTATTCCTGATAGAAGACCGATAGTTAAAAAATGTCCATTTGGGCGTAAGGAGAAAGCTAAGTCATTTCCATCGGGTCCTCCGATAGAATCAATCGCAGCATCTGCACCGATCCCGTTTGTTAATTCCATAACGGTTTCATAAAGCGGGGTAGTGGAAGTATCAATTACATATTCGGCACCGAGCTGAAGTAATTCCTCAGTATGCTTATTGTTTCTAGTAACTGCAATTAATCGGAAGTTTAAAATTTGTGATAACTGAGCAAAAAGATGGCCAATAGCGGATCCACAAGCATTCACTAATAAAACATCATTACGTTTTAAGTTTAGAGTTTCGGTACACGTGACCCACGCTGTAAGGGGATTAATATACATTTGTGCCGCTGTAAAATCATCGATTGAATCAGGAATAGGGACTACAAAGTCAGCTGATGTTGTAACGAACTCTTGCCAAGTACCATCTCCGCGTAATGGCAAAACACGCTTACCGATAAGGTCTTTAGAAACGAAAGAGCCTACATTTTCTACAATACCAACACCTTCATAACCAGGTATGTTAGGTAAAGGGATTCTATGTGCATACGCTCCGGTTACTGGAATTAAGTCAGATGGATTGATCGGTCTAACTAGCATACGAACTAAAACTTCATTATCTTTTAATGGTTCTATATTTTTATATTCAACTTGTAATACATCTTTTGGGTTACCAAACTCATGAAATTGAATGTATTTTCCGCGCAAAATAAATTTTCCCCCTTAGTGTAATTGGGTTAATTATAGCATTTGGGGTTTAAATGATTATTTCATTAGAACTAAATAAAAGGGAACAGAAGGTCGTCGTTTATACTTTGAGGGGATTTTGATTGTGCAAATTTCAAAAAGATACATGAATTATGTAGCATTGTATGGATTGTAAAATCGATTTCCTGAATAAGTTATTAGGTACATAGTAATATAATAAAAAGACGCCCTTGTGAGCGCCTTTTTCCGACTTGAGATAGATGTATCATTATTGTTCTATTAGGATACATAGCTCTCGTTTAAAGTTTACTCACACAAATGATCTGTGTATCAATTTGTTTTGATATACAGATCATTTGCATGATAATTCTTATAGATAATTGCTGAATGATAACCTTACATGAATGCTTTTAAAAGTTCTTGAACCAACGGGATTACTCCACCTACGAATTTTAAAACTGCCATTGCGATTTCCATATGATTGCCTCCTTTTTTTAATAGTAAGATGTAATGAATCTTTATACCCTCATTATAGTAAGCGTTTACAAATACATCAATGCATTTCGATATGCAATATTTCATATTTGTATTCGGTAATGAGGATGAAGAGAAATCAGTGACTTATCCCGCTATTTGTGGGAGTCGGGCTGTATGTAAAAGCCTTCACTTTATCAAAATGTAAGTTGCATCTTGTATAATGTAATGGTGGAGGTCAGATATGAAAAAAATAAGTTTAAATATAGATTTGGATACAAATGTATTGGAAGTGGTATTTATTCCAAGAAGGTTTATTATTTTATGGATTACACTCGTATATATAGCTTCAATGCTTTTAGAATTTCGTAATAATATTTTCTCTATGGATAGTTTTTTCTTTACAATAGTCATTGTTATTCATACTATTTTTCATTGGTATGCGAGTTCATTAAAAAATAGGCAATTGTTGTACTTCTTTTTTGTACAACTTTTCATTGTGTTTTTGGCTGCATTTATTGCAACAAATGCTTCGATAGCGATTTTTGTTGGATTAACTCCTATTTTAATCGCCCAAAGTTTATATGTTTATAACAATATATTTAAAGTAATGGCAGTTTTTACTCTTATGTATGCAATATTTTGTGCTGCAATTAGTATCAATTATGGTGTGAATAAATTAGCTATTCTTATCTCTATGTTTCTTTTAGTGTTAGCAATTATTATTCCTTTTTCTTATATTAATAAGCAGCAATTTGATGCACGTAATCGTATACAGAGCTATATTCAAGAGTTAGAGTCTGCATATATGAGAGTGGAAGAATTGACATTAGCTAATGAAAGGCAGCGTATGGCAAGAGATTTACATGATACGTTAGCTCAAGGTTTAGCAAGCTTAATTATGCAATTGGAAGCGATAGATGCCCATATGCAAAAAGGGAATACAGGACGATCTCAAGAAATTATGAAACAAACTATGGTAAGAGCGAGACAAACTTTACATGATGCAAGGTTGGTTATTGATGATTTGCGTCATACTACCAATTCATTTAATGAAGCAGTAGAGGAAGAGGTTCAACGTTTTTCTGAGGCTACGTCTATACATGTGAGATTTACTATTCAAAGCCCCCCGCATATTTCAAGTTTAGTAAAGGAGCACTGTTTATATGTAATTAGTGAATGTTTAACGAATATCGCAAAACATTCACAGGCAACAGATGTAAATTTAAAAGTTGAATATATCGATGACCTTGAAAAGCTTACTATTGAAGTTGAAGATAATGGAATTGGTTTTGACACTGGATATATCGGTAAGAATCCTGGACACTATGGTTTAATTGGCTTAAATGAGCGTGTTCGATTGATTAAGGGAGAAATACATATATTGAGTGAAAAGATGAAGGGTACGAAAGTGTATATTCAAGTGCCTATAAATAAAGAAGGAGATAGCCATGAAGTATAACGTATTAATTGTGGATGATCATTTCGTTGTAAGAGAAGGTCTGAAATTAATAATAGAAACGAGTAATTCATTTCAAATTATAGGTGAGGCTGCAAACGGAGAAGAAGCCCTTTCTTTCATAGAAAAAAAGAAACCTGATGTCATTTTAATGGATTTAAATATGCCTAAAATGAGTGGTTTAGAAACAATTGAGGCTTTAAATAAAAAACAAAATCATACGCCGATTATTATATTAACTACTTATAACGAAGATGAATTAATGTTAAAGGGAATTGAGTTAGGAGCAAAAGGATATTTGCTAAAAGATACGGATCGTGAGAATTTGTTTCGAACGTTGGAAGCGGCTATTCGAGGTGAGATTTTACTACAACCAAATATTATGGAAAAGATAGTGAAGTATAAAAGGAAAGAAGTATATGCTGATAAGGTTGCAGAAAATAACTTAACGGTTAAAGAATTGTTTGTGCTGAAAGCTATTGCGCGCGGATATAAGAATAAAGAAATTGCATTTGATATGGGGATAGCTGAGCGAACGGTAAAAGCGCATTTAACAAATATATACAATAAACTAGGTGTTAATTCACGGTCAGAAGCGGTAGCTGTATCTATTGAAAGGAAGTTAATTCATTTTTAAAACATTATATATGCCCAATCGTACATTATAGGCTTGCCCTTTTGTACGATTTTTTTATTTCTTCCTTATGTTATGCTTCAGAAAGTATGAGAGATTTAAGAACAGTACAATTACAGACGTTTTCTTTTATCCCAACATAGAACGTATTGCTGTAAATTCATTCAAAGATTGCAGTTGATAAGAAATGGGGGAGTTAACACAGATGTTTCTACCTATTACTACATTTTATAGGTTTAGTTGGCTGGGGAGTTTTGCTTTTTCTTCAGAAAAGGTTAGCAGGAATAGAGCGTTTTCGAGGGCCGAAGAACTAAATGCTAATTTGTATGAAAAGAAATGTATAGATTCAGTTAGTAATATTTATGAGAAAATAACGATAGATTTTGTGAAATATGGTGATAATTATGTATCGGGCCATGCGGAACCTTATGCAACAATTGTCATAACGAGCGGCGATATGCTTGTTGGAAGTGGACGGGTTAATGAGTATGGAGAATTTAAAATATATACGAATAATCATCTGGAAGAGTATTTGATAATAAAGGTTCAGTTGATATTAGGTGGTTTTTATCAAGATAGTATAATAGTAAAGGTAGATTGTTAATTTATAATGATTCCAGTTTTTATTTACTAAATAAAAGTAAAAGGAAGCAACAAATTGTTGCTTCCTACATCTATTAAGCCGAAGCTTTCTTCATTCTCTCAAGTAAGCTAGATAAAATATGCGTACGATAAGATTCTAGTTTTTTACCTTCGTAAGTACGAATACCTAATTTTTTAAGTTCTTTTACATACCAACCTTTGCTTCCGAAATACATGTGATCGCTCCCCTTCAACTTTGTTTTTAGTAGTTCTGATTGTACTTGGAGGTACAGGTAATATAATGAAGGAAATGAATTTCGCGCGAAAATGGTTAACTTTGTTGCAAAAGACATATATACTAAAGATAGTATACAACGAGGTGGACAAGACGTGATTATAGAGAAGCACGAAATTCAAATTGACCAAATTACGAGCGGTAAGGTGAATATCTTTACTTTCTATCGAAATAGAAAGCAAGTTGACGATTACTTTTTACAATTACAAGAACCATCGCTTACAGCAAACTACTTCTTCCATTTTCATTTTGATGCAGAGAGCCTTCATCTTCTGCAGGAAGAGTTTCCGAGCGTATATCCGTACGACGGCAGTGAAACGATTCACGACTGGACGGAAAAGATGAAGAAAGAATTGCAACATCAGATCCAAACAGGAAAATGGAATAAGCGCGTACGTATCGGTAATCGTATTCTAGATGTGGAGTTTACGTGGTGTGACGAAGATATAGTAGAGTGAAAAAGAAGCGGATGACGCTTCTTTTTTTAGCGCTGGAATAAAACAAGCTTACCTGCAGAAGATGTGCAGCGATGTGTTTTTTCATACAATCCTTTTTCTTGTAAAATAGATTCGCCTTTTGCTTTCGCTTCTTTTTCAGTTGCCGCCTCGAATGATTCGTCTAATGCTTTTGAACCATCTTTTTCAAAGACTGTTAGAACGTATACTCCCATGAAAATTCCCTCCAATAATTAAAATCAGAATCTTATAACTATTTTGTCATAAATCAATAGAATATGCAAAGAAATATATGACATTGCGTGGTAAAATAGAGTGAAACTTTAATCGGTGGGTTTACTATTCGTAGTAAATTACGGAAAAAGAAAGGATCGTTTATTTGTGAAACAAGTGAAGTTTATACATGCGGCTGATTTGCATTTGGATAGTCCGTTTAAAGGGATGGAAATGAATGTTGCGCAGTCTGTTTGGGAGAGAATGAAGCAAAGTACGTTTGAATCGTTCGAGCGTATTGTTGATAAAGCGATTCAAGAGCGCGTTGATTTCGTATTACTGGCTGGGGATTTGTATGATGCGGAGACGAGAAGTTTGAGAGCGCAAGTATTTGTGCGTGAGCAAATGAAGCGACTTTCGCAGTACGATATTCCCGTTTTTATTATTCACGGTAACCACGATCATTTAGGAGGAAGCTGGGCAGCAATTGAGTTTCCGGAAAATGTTCATGTGTTTACGGAGCCTTATGTGGAAGAGAAATCGTTTTATAAAAATGGTGAGCTTGTAGCTTCTATTTACGGGTTTAGTTATTTGCAGCAAGCGGTAACGGATAATATGACAGCGCAGTATATGAAAATGAGTGATGCGCCTTTTCATATTGGGATGCTTCACGGGAGTGTGGAAGGGGATACAGAGCATAATCGCTATGCGCCGTTTCAAATTCGTGAGCTGAAAGAAAAGCAATTTGATTATTGGGCTCTTGGCCATATACATAAACGTGAAATTCTAGCAGAAGAGCCGTACATTATTTATCCGGGTAATATACAAGGTCGTCATCGTAAGGAAACAGGGGAAAAGGGTGCATACCTTATTGAACTTACGAAACAAGGATCGCAATGTTCGTTTTTCCATACTGCGGATGTTGTGTGGGATGAGATAGAAGTGAGTATCGATGGACTTGAAACTGTTGATGATCTTATGACGAGCGCGTCAACTGCGATGAATGAATGCAGAAGAGAAGAGGAAGGCACGCTTTTAACTGTTGTATTTACAGGGCAGGGACCACTTTCTCCTTATTTACGTGAAGACAAGCGTGTGGAAGAGATTTTTCATATTTTAGCAGCAGGAGAAGAGCGAAAAGACTTTGTGTATGCGATGAAGTGGAAAAATGAGACGGTTTCTTTTGCGGAAATTGAACGTTTGAAAGAAGAAAATCATTTCGTCGGTAGTGTGCTGAAAGAGTTAGAAGCTTTCACAAATATGGACGGAGTGTTGCGCACCATTTGGACATCTCCTGTGGCGCGTAATAGCATTGAATCTTTCACAGAAGAAGAGAAGAGAGAGATTCAAAAGGAAGCGGAAAATATTATTTTAGAGCAATTATTCCAGCAAGAGAGGGATAAAAAATGAGAATTGAAAAACTCCATATTTATGGCTATGGAAAACTAGAAAATGTGGAAATGGATCTTTCATTGCTGACGGTGTTGTACGGTGAAAATGAAGCGGGTAAATCGACAATTCGCTCGTTTATGAAAAGTATTTTATTCGGTTTTCCGACGAGAGGACAGCGCCGTTATGAGCCGAAAGAAGGCGGGAAGTACGGCGGAGCGATGACTGTTCAAACAGAGAAGTACGGTCGTTTGAAAATTGAACGATTGCCAAAGACGGCAGTAGGCGAGGTGACCGTTTATTTTGAAGACGGGAAAACTGGCGGCGAAGATATTTTAAACGATATATTAAGCGGCATGAATGAAAGCTTATTTGATTCAGTCTTTTCATTTGATATGCACGGTCTTCAAAATATTCATCAGCTCGGCGAAGCAGATATCGGTAATTATTTATTTTCGGCCAGCGCAGTCGGTAGTGATGCGTTATTGCAGTTAGATAAAAAGTTAGAAAAAGAAATGAATCAGCGTTTTAAGCCGAGTGGTCGTAATCCTGAAATTAACGTGTCACTGCAAGAAATGAAGAAGCTTGAAGAGAAGATGAAAGAGTGGCAAGGGAAAATTGGCACGTATGAAAAACAGGTCGAGCAGTTAAAAGAAAGTGAAGAGAAACTTGCTTCTGTTCGTGCGGAAAAAGAGTCAGCGGAAAGACGAAAGCAAGACTATGAAATATTAGCGGCGCTTGAGCCTCTCGTTATTGAAAAGAGTGCGCACGAGAAAGTGTTAGAAAACGAGCACGGGCAGTTTCCTGTAAACGGGATGGCGCGCTATGAGGCGGTAAAGGCAAAGATAGAACCACTGCAAGTACAAGTAGATTCACTTCAAAAAAAGATAGAAACAGTGCAATCAGAAATTGATTCCACAGAAATAGATGAAGCATTTTTACAAAAAGAAAGTTACGTAGAAGAACTTCGTATGCAGCACATGTCTTATGAAAATGCACGCCAAGAAATGCGTGATATGACAGGAAGTATTGCGAATATAAAAGAAGAAATCGCAGAATTAGAGCAGCAAATTGGCGCTACTTTTGAAAAAGAAACAGTTCTTTCGTTTGATATAAGTTTAGCGACGAAAGAATTAATTACGCAAACTGTGCAAAAGGCGCGTGAATTAGAAACGCAAAAAGCACAACTAGATGAACGTTTTAAAACGGCTCAAGAGCAATTAGAAGAGCAAGAAGAAAATATAAGACAAATAAGCCAGCAAATGTTAGCTGATAAAGAACGAAATATGTTAGTTGAGAAAGAAAAATCATTTCAAGATGCGGCGTTTATCGGTATGGGCGCAGAAAGAATGAAGCGTAAGTATGAGGAAAAAGCAGGAGCGGCGGTGCAAAAGAAAAAGCAGTGGCAACGAGTTTGTCTTCTGTTACTTCTTATTAATACGCTTGTTTTATTCACGAGTCTATTTATAGATAACCGCGTGCTGTTATTTATTAGTGTTATTGTTTTTGTAGGGATCGTCCTTGCTCTCGTTTTATATAAAGATCCTTCGGGTGGATTGCAAGAAGAGCTTCTTACTCTTCAGCAAAGTGCTGGCGGGCGTCAAAGTGAAGAAGCGATGTCGGTTCGCTATCAGTTAGAAAAGGATGAAGAGATTCGCAAGTTATTTGAGCGAGAGTCTTATAAATTGCAGCAAATGGAACGTGCTTATGATAAAGTCGTTTCATCGTATGAAGAATGGGAGAGAGAAACTTTCCATATGGGAGAACAAGTAGATGCGTATAAAACGCGCTATATGTTCCCGGAATTTTATACGTATGTGCACATATTGCCAGCGTTTGAGCGTATTGAAAAAATGCAGCAATTATATCGTGAGCTAGAGAAAAAAGTTGAGCGGAAATCCTCATTATATGAAATGATTTCGCACTTTGAACATAAACTAGAAACTGTTATCGGTAGTAAAGAGTATAGTAATTTGCATGAGGCGCAAAGTCGTATGCAAAATGAGAAAGAGAAGCGCCAAACTTGTAAGCAGCTGAAAGAGAAGCTGGCGGAATGGCAAGAAGAATACGAGTTCATGCAAGAGCAATTAAAACAACTTTTAGTAGAGCGAGATGGGTTATGGCATATCGCAGAATCTACAGATGAAGAGATGTTTTTAGAAGCAGGAAAATTGGCGGAAAAACGTGAAGATGCGGATAAGCAAGTGGGGCGTTTATTACCTCAAATTGATCTTTTAGAACAGCGCTTAACGAGTTTGTCGTTAGCTGAGCATTATGAGGCTGACGGTTATGATGAAAAATTAAAGCAAGAAATTACAGCCGCGCAAAACTGTCTTGCGAAAGAGAAAGAACTGACAGAGCGTATTGCGAAGCATCGAATAGAAATTGCGAATTTAGAAGAAGGCAGTACGTATGGTGATTTACTACATGAGTGGGAAATGAAAAAATCACAAGTGCGTGAACAAGTGAAGAAGTGGGCTGCATATGCGGCCGCAAAGACAGTATTAACGAAAACGAAGCAATATTATCATGAAGTGCATCTTCCGCGTATTTTACAAAAATCCGAAGAGTATTTCATGTATTTAACGGGCGGAAGATATAGTAAAATATTCTCACCGTCAGAGGCGGAATCGTTCATTGTCGAACGTAACGATGGTATGCGTTTTTACAGTCATGAACTAAGCCAAGCGACAGCGGAGCAGTTATATTTATCGTTACGATTTGCACTAGCGAAAACGTTTGAGCACGATTATCCATTTATTATTGACGATAGTTTCGTGCATTTTGATGCGGTAAGGACGAATCGAACGATTGAACTAATAAAGGAAATTGCGAAAGATAGACAAGTTATCTTCTTTACATGTCATGCGCATTTATTAACGTATTTTACAGAAAATGAGATTATAAAATTAACACGTAAGCGTAAAGAAAATGAGTTGTAGTATGCTATACTAAAAGTAACTGATTTGGTGGAGGAATTCGAATGAAAAAGAAAATTGCAGAATATGAAGTTGGTGAACAAGTCGATGTTTTCTTGTTAATTAAAACAGCGACGAAAGGTCTCGCAAGCAATGGCAAGCCGTTTTTAACAGTAATCTTACAAGACCCAAGTGGAGATATTGAAGCGAAGCTATGGGACGTGTCACCAGAAGTTGAAAAACAATATGTAGCGGAAACGATCGTTAAAGTAGCTGGAGATATTCTAAACTACAAAGGGCGTATTCAATTACGTGTGAAACAAATCCGTGTTGCGAATGAAAATGAAGTAACAGATATCTCGGATTTCGTAGAAAAAGCACCAGTGAAAAAAGAAGATATGGTTGAGAAAATTACGCAATACATATTTGAAATGAGAAACCCGAACATTCAGCGTCTAACAAGACATTTATTAAATAAGCATCAAAACGAATTTTTAGAATATCCAGCAGCGACGAAAAATCATCACGAGTTCGTATCTGGACTAGCTTACCATGTCGTATCGATGTTAGATTTAGCGAAAGCTATCTCGGCTCTATACCCATCGTTAGATAAAGATTTACTTTATGCAGGTGTTATTTTACACGACCTTGGTAAAGTATTCGAACTATCTGGCCCAATTTCTACAACGTATACGTTAGAAGGAAATTTACTTGGCCACATCTCTATCATGGTGAACGAAATTGGTAAAGCAGCAGATGAACTACAAATCGATGCAGAAGAAGTATTAATTCTTCAGCACATCGTCCTTTCCCATCACGGAAAAGCAGAATGGGGTAGCCCAAAACCACCGTTAGTAAAAGAAGCAGAAATTCTGCACTACATCGATAACTTAGATGCAAAAATGAACATGATGGACCGCGCATTAGGACGTACAAAACCAGGCGAATACACAGAGCGTGTCTTTGCTCTTGATAATCGTTCGTTCTATAAACCGACGTTCCATAATTAAGATTGTGAATAGAATGGCCTCATTAAGTGTGGCATGACAATAAAATTGTTTAAAAAGATGGTGTGAAATTAAGTTTTCACACCATCTTTTATTGCCCTGATAAGGGAAGACACTGCAAACAGCTTTAAAAATCATTATTTATTCCTTGATGAGGAAAGAAATAATGAGAGAAAAAGAAGTAAATCATACGGCAAATTTATATTGCATTAGCTCGTGTAAAGCTAATGGATGAGAGTCTGTTCTCAATAAAAAAACGGATCTTAGACAAAACAATTCTTTTGCATATCATGTGATGCACGGGAGGCAAGAGAACGTGTTCGTTGATTGGAAATCTTTTGTAGAGTATTCTAAATATAGAGTTGTATTAGGAATATTCTTTTAAGGAGAGTGATTACTTTATGCTAGGAAAATGGATGGATAAAGTAAGAGAACCTAGATGTATACACAATTATAAATTTATTAAAACTCAGGATAGTGAAAATTTTAAAACAGGGCAGATTGGGACAGCTAATATTTATAAGTGCGAAAAATGTGGTAAAGAAAAGGTTGATTATAAATATAACAGTGATATAAATAGTGATTTTTGGAATATATAAAATAAATCGTTTAATGAAACAGAGAATTACTAATATTAATTATTCGCTAAAATTACAAGTTATTGTAAGGATATTTAACCATTAAAGAATTTTAATAGCCTATGATTAGTTCATTGATTGTAGGCTATTTATTTTGGCGAGTGAAAAGGTTTTATTACCAGTAGATATGAAAATAATTACGCCACAAAACATATAGCATTTTAAACTAATACTGAGATATTAAAAAATATCTCGAATTCAAGATAATTTACTTGCTTTTTAATCACTTGAGTTGTAAAGTGATAGTAACGAAAGGAATTATTACTTTCGAACGAATTATTTTCTCGGTTATCACTTGACTAGTAAAATGAAATGATTACTTTTATAAACACGTGCTTCGTTGATCAACGAGCAGAAATAAAATTATAAAATACAAATTAAAACTATTGGAGGAATATAAAATGAATCAATTAAAAGGAATACACCACGTTACAGCGATTACAAGTAGTGCAGAAAAGAACTATGAATTCTTCACTCATGTGTTAGGAATGCGTTTAGTTAAAAAAACGGTAAACCAAGATGATATTCAAACGTACCATTTATTCTTTGCAGATGATAAAGGTAGTGCCGGAACAGATATGACATTCTTTGACTTCCCAGGCGTTCCAAAAGGAGTACACGGTACAAATGAAATTTCAAAAACTTCATTCCGCGTTCCAACTGATGCAGCGTTAGCATATTGGGTGAAACGTTTTGACCGTCTTGAAGTGGAACATACAGGAATTAAAGAGCAATTTGGTAAGAAAACTCTTTCTTTCGTTGATTTTGATGATCAACACTATCAATTAATATCTGATGAATTAGATAAAGGGATAGAATCAGGTACACCGTGGCAAAACGGTCCAGTTCCATTAGAGTACGCAATTACTGGCTTAGGACCTGTATTTATCCGTATTGCAAACTTTAGTTTCTTTAAAGAAGTGTTAGAAAAAGTTCTATTATTTAAAGAGATTGCGCAAGAAGGAGAATTCTATTTATTTGAAGTAAACGAAGGTGGAAACGGTGCTTCTGTCATTGTAGAACATAATACGGTTCTTCCAGAAGCACAACAAGGATTTGGTACAGTGCACCATGCTGCATTCCGCGTAGAAGATCGCGCTGTATTAGAAGAGTGGATTGAGAGAATCGGTAGCGTTGGCCTTCCGTCATCTGGATATGTAAATCGTCACTTCTTCGAGTCATTATACGCAAGAGTTGCACCGCAAATTTTATTTGAATTTGCAACAGATGGCCCAGGATTTATGGGAGATGAGCCATACGAAACACTTGGAGAAAAATTATCGTTACCTCCGTTCCTAGAGCCAAAACGTGAAGAAATCGAAAAATTAGTTCGTCCAATTGATACAGTGAGAAGTACGAAGGAATTTATTAAAGAGTAAAAGTAGAGATAATAAGTAGGAGAGCAAGTAGTTCTAGTGAATCGCTAGAACTACTTGCTTTTTTATTTGGGCTATAAAGTTTTCTGAAAAATGTTTCTCAAGTTTTATAAATAGAAAAATTCGGTATAATTCATTTAAATTATAAATTTTCTGATAATTATTTTTCAATACATAGAAAAGAGGTGATAATATACAATTTGGATAATTGTATAAATATCCCAAATTTATAATTTGGCAAGGGAGAGGCGAAGGTATGGGAATGAATATAGTAACGAAGGAGCAAATGAAACATTCTTTAGATGATTGGTATCGTGTAATGTTGCAGCAACATATAGAGAAAGCTACAGAAATGAAAGAGGAGATTGATAGTAAGATTAGTGGTTTGGAAGTAGATCAAGATGTATTGCTTTATCATGCGTTATTGAAATTCAGATATGATGCATTAGTTGATTGGATTTCAATTAGAGAAGATAGTTTCGATAAAGTGGAATCTTTTGAAATTCCAGCAGAAGGATTTTTAGCGTATTACTACTACTTTTTTAAAGGATTTCATAGTACATTAATTTCAAATTATAACGAAGCGAAAGAACAGTATGAACAAGCTGAGAAGCTATTGAAATATATTGCAGATCCGATAGAGCATGCGGAGTTTAATTATCGGATGGGGAATTTCTATTATCAAAAATATGACCAAGTTCATGCAATAGATTACTTGAATAGAGCCAAAGCGGTATTCTTGAAATATCCAGGCTATGAAATAAAAGTAGGATTATGTGAAAATGCTTTTGGACTATGTTGCGTAGACATAGATCACTATGAATTAGCGGAAGAGAACTTTAATGCTGCTATGGAAGTATTGCAAAAAGCAAATCAAAAAAAATATACGCTAATGGTTCGACATAATTTAGCTTGGCTTTATGCCAGTCAAAACCTTTCAGAATTAGCGATTCGCCATATATCTGAGGTGACAAAAAATTACCCAGAACATTTTAAAGCCTTGTTTGTAGAAGCACGTGAACATTACAAATTAGGAGAATATAATTTAGCGAATCCAATTGTTGAAAAAGGTTTAAATATTTGTATTGATTTAGGTGAAAAAGAATTTCAACATCGGTTTAAAATTTTGAAAGAACTCAATGGAAATTCTTCTATATCAATTATTGAAGATGTAATTTTAAAAGGCCTTTCTTATTTTGAGAGAGAAAGATTATGGGATTGTATTCAAGAATACACTGAAATTTTAGCAATGAAATTTTATGAGGTTGATGATCATGTTAAGGCAAGTAAATATTTTTATATGAATAATAAGGCTCAAAAAAATATATTGGAAAAGGGAGCGTTAAACTAATGAAGAAATTTCGTTTAGCTATTGTTGGTGCTGCATTAGTAGGGGGATTATCAATTGGATTCAATAGTTCTTTTACAAATCAAGCTGTAAATATAGGTGACACGGGAGGGGCGCCAGCAAGACTAGACTACGTTAATATAGGGGACACGGGAGGAGCACCAGCAAGACCAGACTACATTAATATAGGAGATACAGGTGGAGCACCAGCAAATAATAAAGGCGATGGAGGAGCGCCAGCTAACTTCAATAAAGGAGACGGTGGCGGTATTAGCAAGCAAGATTCACACGCTGATCATTTTTAAACTAAATAATAAAGTGAAGGGACCTCACAACGAGGTCCCTTTTCTTTTTACGGTTAAAAAGAATTGACTTACTTTTAATACGTAACTATAATGGTTACATAACAACCATCTGTAATAGCGGTGAGTAATATTTTTTTAATATAATTGTAACTGCTATGGTTACAATTAAAAAAGAACATAAAACGACCAAAAAATGTAAAAACTTTAAATAGCAACATGAGAAAGGAGACGGGGATTTTGAAACGGTTTAAGTTTTATATGATTAGCGGTATTGTGCTCGTTTTGTTAATAGTATGTAACTTCGTTGATAAACCGATTGCGAAGGTTGAAGAAGTGAAGGATACTGTTATGATGAAGATAAATACGAAAGAGAAGATGGCGCAGATTGATGGACAGACGATTTATTTTAAGCAAATTGGTGAAGGAAAACCGCCTTTACTTATGCTTCACGGGTTTGGTGGTTCTTCAGATGGGTTTAGTGATATTTATCCGGAACTCGCGGGAGATCATACGATTATCGCTGTTGATATTTTAGGATTTGGGCGTTCTTCTAAGCCGATTGATTTTCAGTATTCGTTTCCCACGCAAGTTAATTTATATTATAAGTTAATGAAGAAACTTGGATATGATCAATTTGCGGTACTTGGTCATTCGATGGGGGGAGAGATGTCGCTTAATTTAGCGTACCTATATCCAGACGCGGTTACCCATCTCGTTTTAGCGGATTCTACAGGGATTGAATCTTTCCAGCAAAAAGAAAGTTATGAAGTGACGCCACTATCGACGGACTTACAAACTGTAACAGAGATTACGGATTATAATAAAAATGAAGTGAAAAATAGTCGTGATGATAAAGAGCATTACGATCAGCTTACGAAAATGAGAGAGCGCCGCATTGCGATGGAAGCCGATAAAATTAAGGTGCCGACTTTAATTATTTGGGGTAGGCACGATAAGAGCGTTTCTTGGAAAAATGGTGAACTGTATCATCAGTTATTCGCAAATAGTACGTTTCATATTATTGAAAAAGGATACCACGCACCGTTCCGTCAGGAGCCAATCGAGTTTATGGAATATGTACAAGCGTTCTTCGCGAAGAATCCACAATAAATTTTAAGCATAAATCCACTTCTTTCCTCATAGAGTGAAACTAATAAGGCTTGTCTAAGGAAAGGGATGAACGAAAGTGGAAACTTTACCATGGTGGATTTATCTTGTAATCATTGGGATAGTATTAAGTGGCTACATGGTTTTATATACTTCGAAAAAAGAGCAAGAGATGGATAATGATTTTATCGAAAAAGAAGGCGAAGTATATATGAAGCGCTTAGAAGAAGAACGAGAGAAACGGAATCAGGATAGTGATAAAGATTCGGTATTACTTTAATAGAAACTTGTAAAGAAGAGAAAGGGATTTCTCTTCTTTTTTATATGTTAGTTTGTTGGATACTTCCTTTTAAATTAAGGTCGAATCAAGCTTTATTGGATTGTTAAGGAAAACCCTTGTATGCATAGGCATAGTAACCATCCAAAGCCCAATTCATACACTATGGTGGAGGCTTTTTACTTAATAATCGGATGAAAAAGGAGTGTAATGATGAAAAAACGTACTGTTAATGAAACAGGAGGGAATGTGCCACAACCAATCCGCAGTGATGGAGCAGGTGCGATTGATTCTGGGCCACGTAATGTTATGCGGGATATTCAAAATCCGAATATGCTCGTGCCGCCTATTACGGATGCGGGATTAGTTCCTAACTTGAAATTTTCGTTCTCAGACACTTCTATGATTTTAAAACAAGGTGGGTGGTCTCGGGAGATTACTGTTAGGGAACTTCCGGTTTCGACTACGATTGCTGGGGTAAATATGAGCTTAACGGCCGGGGGAGTACGTGAACTTCATTGGCATAAAGAGGCAGAATGGGCGTATATGCTTTTAGGACGGGCACGAATAACTGCAGTTGATCAAAATGGACGGAATTTTATTGCTGATGTTGGTCCAGGGGATCTTTGGTATTTCCCACCTGGAATTCCGCATTCCATTCAAGGATTGGAACATTGTGAATTTCTACTCGCATTCGATGATGGACACTTTTCTGATTTATCTACCTTAGCTATTTCCGACTGGTTTGCACATACGCCAAAAGAAGTTCTATCGGCTAACTTCGGAGTACCAGAGAGTGCTTTTAACTCCATTCCTACAGATCAAGTATATATTTATCAAGGGGAGGTACCGGGTTCGCTTGAGAGCCAGGAAGTTCAGTCGCCAGAAGGAGAAGTTCCTTTAACGTTTAAACATGAACTGTTAAAACAAAAACCGATTAAGACACCTGGTGGTAGCGTTCGAATTGTAGATTCTACGAATTTCCCTATTTCAAAAACAATCGCAGCAGCGCTCGTTGAAATTGAGCCTGGTGGAATGAGAGAGCTTCATTGGCACCCGAATAATGATGAGTGGCAATATTATCTTACCGGGCAAGCGAGAATGACGGTGTTTCTTGGAAATGGTACAGCTCGTACATTTGATTATAGAGCTGGTGATGTCGGATATGTACCGTTTGCGACTGGACACTATATTCAAAACACAGGCAATGAAACATTATGGTTTTTAGAGATGTTTAAAAGTAACCGTTTTGAAGATGTATCGTTAAATCAATGGATGGCACTGACTCCTAAAGAAATAGTGGAAAGTAATGTACATGTTGGCCCGCAATTGATGGATTCTTTACGTAAAGAAAAGTGGCCTGTTGTGAAATATCCGGGTTTTTCTTATAAACCGAAAACGGATGAGTAAACATGGATATATGCGTTATTCTTTCTGGAGAACTATAGGAAGGAATGGCGTATTTTTTATGTCTAGTCCTGTCTTTACTAGTATTCGTTATTTGTATTATTGTTCGGGAAATTATTATAGAAGAAAAACATATGAAATCTGCATGACATAGAGTATGAAACGGCGCCATTATAAGGTGTAACGCACAAGTTGCGTAAGTTACGCAACGACAACTAGCTTTACTCTTCATCATTTATTTGCCCATACTAGACGTAGAGAGGTGATAAACACAGTATGATTTTTAGTGAACGCTTAAAAGAAGAAAGAGAAAAACGAAATTGGTCGCAAAATGATTTGGCTGAAAAAATTCATGTAAGTAGGCAGTCTGTTTCGAAATGGGAGACGGGAAAGAACTATCCGAGCATTGAAATTATTATTCATTTAAGTGATCTGTTCGGTATTACAATTGATGAGTTATTGAGGAGTGATGAAGAGTTGACGCAGAAAGTAATTGAAGATAGTAAACAATTAGCATATCCAAAATGGAAGGTGTTTTTTGATAGTCTATTCATGCTGGGGGTATTTTTGTTTATTACAAAAATCGTTGTATGGATGGTAAATAAGTTTGCAGGAGCAAGCATTACAATTGTAGCAGATGCACCATATGTAATGAATTTTTTACCGCTCATATTAATGGTTATAGGTGGTACGGTTTCTGATAAGCTGAAGAAAATATATAGATAAGAGAAAGATTTGTAAGAAATCCCCTACACTAGCTGTTCTTTTCACTTAAATTGTGTACTATAAAGGATAGGATGATATAAAGAAGGGGACATTTAGAATGGAATTTCATGAGCAAAAGATTTTGCCGGCAGTGAGGCAAATTAAAGATTTGGAAAAGCTATTACATAGTTCGTATGAGTATATTGTTATTTTAGATATTCATGTTGGTCAATTGAAGAGTGTTGTGTCACTTGCGAAGCAACATTCTAAAAAGGTGTTTTTACATGTTGATTTGATCCATGGGTTACAAAGTGATGGGCATGCGACGGAGTTTTTATGCCAAGAATATAAACCGTACGGGTTATTGTCAACAAAGGCGAGCGTAATTATGAAGGCGAAGCAAAAGGGTGTCGTCTCCATTCAACGCATCTTTTTAATTGATTCTAGTGCGATGGAAAAGAGCTGTAATTTGCTAGAAAAGACGAAGCCGGATTATATAGAGGTGCTTCCTGGTGCGCTAACGGATGTGATCGCTGAAGTGAAAGAGCGTACAGGTGTACCGATTTTAGCGGGTGGTTTCATTCGTACTGTGGAGGATGTTGAAAGAGCTTTAAACGCTGGTGCGACAGCAATTACGACATCGAAAAAAGAACTATGGAAACATTACCAAAAAAAGTGACGAAAATGTGAAAAAATTCTGTTGACACCGCTTTCATTAGAGGTTAACATTATAGACAAGTTAATAAACGTGACGGAGAAAAGAAGAGATCCACATTTTATTGTTTCTATATATATTATATAGAAGCATGTAAGCTGTGGATCTTTTTCTTTTGAAAAAAAACGAATGGCCATTCATTTTACCTCTATCACTTTTCGAAAGCATTTAAATTGATTGTGGAGGGATTTTATGTCAGCATTTTTAGGGGAATTAATAGGGACAGCGTTGTTAATCTTACTTGGTGGCGGCGTTTGCGCTGGTGTAAGTTTAAAGAAGTCGTTTGCGAAAGATTCTGGTTGGATTGTAATTACAATGGGTTGGGGTCTAGCGGTTGCTATGGCAGCGTATGCAGTTGGATCAATTAGTGGGGCACATTTGAATCCGGCTTTAACGATAGGACTTGCTTTTAAGGGAGCGTTCCCATGGAGTGATGTACCTATGTATATCGCAGCACAAATGATTGGGGCAATTATCGGGGCAGTTCTCGTATATTTACACTACTTACCACACTGGAAAGAAACAGAAGATCCAGGAACAAAGTTAGGTGTATTTGCAACAGGTCCGGCAATTCCGAACACATTTACAAACCTTTTAAGTGAAATGATTGGAACATTCGTTTTAGTATTTGGTATATTAGCAATTGGAGCAAATAAATTTGCAGATGGATTAAATCCATTTATCGTAGGTTTCTTAATTGTAAGTATTGGTTTATCATTAGGTGGAACAACAGGATACGCAATCAACCCAGCTCGTGATTTAGGTCCGCGTATTGCACACTTCTTCCTTCCGATTGCAGGAAAAGGCGGTTCAAATTGGAAGTATGCATGGATTCCAGTAGTTGGTCCAATTTTAGGTGGATCACTTGCAGGTTTATTCCATCAAGTTGTATTTGAAGGAAAACAAAATTCAGCACTTATTTATGTGATTATTGCAACTGTGATTGTACTAGCAATCTCTTATATGACAAGTAAAAAAAGTGGAACAACTACAAAAAGTAGAAAAGTAGCATAGGGGGAAACCGATATGAAAAAATATATTCTTTCATTAGACCAAGGAACAACAAGCTCACGCGCAATTCTTTTCAATAAAGAAGGAAAAATCGTTCATTCAGCTCAAAAAGAGTTTACGCAACATTTTCCAAAGCCAGGCTGGGTAGAGCATAACGCACAAGAAATTTGGGGATCTATTTTAGCAGTTATCGCAACTTGCTTAAGTGAAGCGGATGTAAAACCGGAACAAATCGCTGGTATCGGTATTACGAACCAACGTGAAACAGCGGTTGTATGGGATAAAACAACTGGAAAACCAATTTATAACGCAATCGTATGGCAATCTCGTCAAACAGTTGAAATTTGTGATGAGTTAAAAGAAAAAGGTTATAGCGATATGGTTCGCGAAAAAACAGGTCTTTTAATTGACGCATACTTCTCTGGTACGAAAGTAAAATGGATTTTAGATAACGTTGAAGGTGCAAGAGAAAAAGCGGAAAACGGCGAGCTATTATTCGGAACAATTGATACATGGCTTGTATGGAAATTGTCTGGTGGTAAAGCGCACGTAACAGATTACTCAAATGCATCACGTACATTAATGTTTAACATTCACGACTTACAGTGGGATGATGAGCTTCTAGACATGTTAACAGTACCAAAGAGTATGCTTCCAGAAGTACGTCCATCATCTGAAATATATGGAGAAACAATTGATTATCACTTCTTCGGTCAAAATGTACCGATTGCAGGTGTAGCTGGTGACCAACAAGCAGCATTATTTGGACAAGCTTGTTTCGGTGAAGGTATGGCGAAAAATACTTACGGAACTGGTTGCTTCATGTTAATGAACACAGGTGAAAAAGCAGTTGCTTCTGAGCATGGCCTATTAACAACAATTGCATGGGGTTTAGATGGTAAAGTAAATTACGCATTAGAAGGAAGTATTTTCGTAGCAGGTTCTGCAATTCAGTGGTTACGTGACGGAATGCGCATGTTTAAAGATGCAAGTGAGAGTGAAGTGTACGCTTCTCGCGTTGAATCAACTGACGGCGTATACGTTGTACCAGCATTCGTAGGATTAGGTACACCGTACTGGGATAGTGAAGTGCGCGGCGCTATGTTTGGTGTAACACGCGGTACGACGAAAGAGCATTTCATTCGTGCGACGCTAGAATCTTTAGCATACCAAACGAAAGATGTATTATGTGCAATGGAAGCTGATTCAGGTATTAAACTGAACACATTACGCGTTGACGGGGGAGCAGTTAAGAATAACTTCTTAATGCAGTTCCAAAGCGATATGTTAGACGTACCTGTAGAACGCCCGGTGATCAATGAAACGACAGCTTTAGGGGCAGCATACTTAGCTGGTCTTGCGGTTGGATATTGGAAAAATCAAGACGAAATTAAAGAGCAGTGGCATATGGATAAACGCTTTACACCAGCAATGGAAGCGGAAACAAGCGAAGAGCTATATGCTGGATGGAAAAAAGCAATTGAAGCAACAAAAGCTTTCAAATAATCATAAACAGTGTTATAATGGTGACAAGTTAATAATTCGGTAGGAGATTTGGAGAGACCACAACACGCTATAGAGGCGAAATCTATAGCGGAGTTCGTGGTCTCTTTTTTCGTTATCAAAGGGAGGAATTACCATGAAATTTTCAAGTAAACAACGTAAAGACGTATTAAATGGAGTAAATAAACAAGAGTTAGATGTGATCGTAATTGGTGGAGGTATTACTGGTTCTGGTATTGCATTAGATGGGGCAACACGCGGTTTATCAACGATTGTGTTTGAAATGCAGGACTTTGCAGCAGGTACATCAAGTCGTTCAACGAAACTTGTACACGGCGGTTTACGTTATTTAAAACAACTTGAAGTGAAAATGGTAGCAGAGGTGGGGAAAGAGCGTGCGATCGTATATGAGAACGGTCCCCATGTAACAACACCAGAGTGGATGTTACTTCCGTTCCATACAGGCGGCACGTTCGGGTCATTTAGTACATCAATTGGTCTTCGTGTATACGACTTCTTAGCAGGTGTAAAACGAAGCGAGCGCAGAAAGATGTTTAACCGTGAAGAAACGCTGAACAAAGAACCTCTTGTAAAACAAGAAGGATTAAAAGGCGGCGGTTACTACGTAGAATATCGTACAGACGATGCGCGTCTTACAATTGAAGTAATGAAAGAAGCGATTGAACACGGTGCGAAAGCTGTTAACTACGCAAAAGTAGACAGTTTCTTATATAAAGATGGAAAAGTATGCGGTGTACGTGTAATCGATTTACTAGACGGAGAAGTATATGAAGTTTACGGTAAGAAAATTGTAAACGCAGCTGGTCCTTGGGTAGATACACTTCGTGAAAAAGATAACTCGAAAAAAGGTAAAGTACTACAGTTATCAAAAGGTGTTCACTTAGTAATTGACCAAAAACGTTTCCCATTAGGGCAAGCGATTTACTTCGATACACCAGATAAACGTATGGTGTTCGCGATTCCTCGCGGAGGAAAAACGTACGTAGGTACAACAGATACGTTCTATGATAAAGACGCAGCTGTACCGCACATGACAACAGAAGATCGCACATACATCATTAATGCGATTAACTATATGTTCCCAAGCGTGAAAATTACAGAAAAAGATGTGGAGTCAAGCTGGGCTGGTGTACGTCCGTTAATCTATGAAGAAGGTAAGAATGCATCTGAAATTTCTCGTAAAGATGAAATTTGGACTTCTGAATCTGGTTTAATTACAATCGCAGGTGGTAAATTAACAGGATACCGCAAAATGGCTGAAATGGTAGTAGACTACGTAACGAATCTATTACAAAAAGAAGGTCATAGTGCATATCCGAAGAGCGACACGAAACATATGCCAATCTCTGGTGGTCATGTAAGTGGTTCACACGGATTCTCGGCATTTATCGCGAAAAAAGCAGGCGAAGGTACGAAATACGGTTTAACAACAGCGCAAGCGGAAGAATTCGCGAAATTCTACGGCTCTAACGTTGACGTACTGTTCGACTTAGCAAAAAAACATAAAGACGAAGCGAAAGAATACAACATGCCGCTTGACGTTCTAATCCCGCTTGTATACGCAATGGATTACGAAATGACAGCGAAACCAGTTGACTTCTTCGTACGCCGCAGAGGCGCTGTATTCTTCAACATCCACTGGGTATATGAGTGGAAAGAAGCAGTAATCAACTACATGGCTGCGAAACTTGGCTGGAGCAAAGAAGAGCAAATGAAATACACAGCTGAACTAGAAAAAGCACTAACAGACGCTGTAATTCCTGTAGATCAACAAGAACAGGCAGCTGCGTTAGCGTAAAATAGAGAAACACCTGAAGGAGAGCCCTTCAGGTGTTTTTTATCTTGACTAAAAATAAATAGAATGTGTTACAATGATGATAGAGTATGTAGTATGAATTTTGCATAAAATAAAGAAGACAGAAGCCTGAGAAACTTCTGCCTTGTGTAACCTAACTTGCTATTGTGGTGGTAGTAGGTGCGGTTATAAGACAATTACATTAACGTTTTAGCCGAGAACCGCCCTTACCTTTTCCACGAAGCAGGGTGGTTCTCGCTTTTTTGTATACAGAAATTAGCCACGGACCGACGTATCTTCTACCGATGACAACGCCAGCTCCGGTTAGGATACCATACACTAATTTAATTACAAACATCGCGATCATTTTATCACCTCCCCCCTTTTTTCAAAATGGAAGAGATGATTACCACACCTACTAGTTATAGCTTATTAAGTTACATTTCAATTGTATTATGTTTTAAAATAGGGAACAAGACATATGGATGAAAATTCCTATCTTTAAGCAGAGCATTAGTGTCAGGGGACAAGAAGCAAATAAATATTCATAAAAAAACGGTATGGACATTGCCATCCGTATTTTTTTATGCATTTATAAAACTTTTCCATAGAGTGCGTCGTCTAATATATGGGAAGGAGGAAATGATGTGGATGAATTAACGGTAGAAGCGTTTGAAATAGAAGATAAGGAGGACCTTATCGACGAAATAATGAACAAGCATGGACAAGAGGTCTTGCAGCTTGTGTATTCATATGTGAATAATAAAGAGGTTGCGGAGGACTTAACGCAAGATATATTTGTGAAATGCTATAAATCTCTTCATACATACAAAGGAAAGTCAAATGTAAAAACGTGGTTATGGAGAATCGCCATTAATCATTGTAAGGACTATATAAAAAGTTGGTACAACAAAAAGGTAATCGTTACAGAAGATGAATTTACGTATATTGGGAGTCAAAAAGAAAGTGTTGAACAAACTGTTATTCAAAATGCAGAGGACCGTAGGCTGGCTTCTGCAGTAATGAATTTACCGATAAAATATCGAGAAGTCATTTATCTATTTTATTATGAGGAATTATCAATTAAAGATATTGCTATTGTAATAGAGGTGAAAGAAAACACGATAAAAACGAGGCTGAAAAGAGCGAAGGAGCTTTTGAAGAAAGGATTGGAGGAATAATCAAATGGAAGATAGATTAAAAGGCCTACGAAAATCAATGGAGAATACAACGTTTAAACATTTGAGTTTTTCTAATCAGCATCGAAAGCAGGTGCGCGAAAAAATCAATCAATCAAACGAAAAGGAAGAAGATATCCTTTTAGCAGTTTTACAACTCCTCGGTAATGAAAAAACAGGATACGAACTGATGCAGTTATTACGGGGAAGAGGGATTCGGAAATTCGAAGGAAATGAAGGTTTTTTATATACCGTATTACATCGTCTAGAACAGAACCGTTTTATCCAATCAAGTTGGGATCAAGCAGGGGTGAAATATTATCAATTAAATGATAAAGGAAGAAAGATGCTACGAAAGGCAGAGAAAAACTCTACAAAGGCACGGTTTATATTAAAAGGCTTAGTACAGGAGTGAGGCGGAATTGAATAAAAAAAGGGAGCGTTTTTTAAGCGAAGTTACCAATCATATTAAATCAAAAGAAGCAAAGAGCTTTGTGGCAACTGAACTAGATTTTCACATGAAACAGGCGAAGAACACGTGGATAGAAAAAGGATTAAGTGAGGAAGTTGCTGAAGATAAGGCCGTTGAACAAATGGGAAGTCCAATTAAACTAGGGCAAGAACTTAACAAACTGCATAAGCCAAAGGTTGATTGGTTCTTAATTGGTTTATTAGTGGCTGCTATGGGGTTAGGTTTTTTGCCGGTTATAACTTTTGGACATGCTGACTTATTAATGAATAAGGTGATATTTGTTATTCTCGGTGTTGTAACAGCTATTGGGATGATGCTATTTGATTATCGGAGGTTAGAGAAAATCGGGTGGCTGTTTTATACAATTGGCGTACTTATCTTGTTAATGATAAAGTATTTTCCTACTGCTTTTTTGATTGGAGAGCCATTAATAAAAATTGGTTCCATCACAATTGACTGTTTAATGACGATACCATTCTTCTTTCTAGCCTGGGCTTCTTTTTTCAATAACAGTAGATTAAAGTTTATACATCTTCTCATGTTGTATTTATTTTCTTTATATTTATTTCTAACTACATCAACTCTTTTACCACTGTTCATCTATATCACGATGGTATTTGTTATGCTTTGGTGGAGTAAGCTAGGAAAGAAAACGGCATGGCTCATTACAATGTTACCGATTTGTTTCTTTATTATTAGGGATTTATTTTCCTGGTCTGCCGTAAAAGAATACCGGATAGCTAGAATTTTAGGGTTTTTAAACCCAGAGCATGATCAATGGTATTTACGTTTAAAAGAGGCAATGGCATCGGCAGGTTGGTTTGGTACATATGGAAATATAAAGTCTATCCCTGCTACCCATACTGATTTTGTATTTGCAAGTTTGACTTACTATTATGGATATGTGCTTGCGCTAGTTCTTGTCTTGATTCTTTCTCTTTTTGCAGTAAGAATAATGACCATATCTTATAAAATAAACGATCGATATGGTAAATTGCTACTCGTTGGTGGAGTAACTCTTTTTGTATTCCATTTCATTTATAACGTGGGCATGATTTTAGGATTATTACCACGTGTTTCTATATCATTACCTTTTATTAGTTATGGATTAGTACCAACTCTGTTTCACGCATTTATAATGGGAATCGTGCTAAGTGTATATCGGCGTAAAGATATGTCGTTTAGAATGAGAAAAACACCTTGATACTTATTATAAGTTGTATATGATCAAGTACAAACGTAAATAGATAGCAGAAGAGGGTTATGATAAATAACCCTCTTTTACTATTTAAATAAGTGAACTCGCTTTAATAGAAGTACATAATTCAGAACGAGAAACTGATTCAGCTAGTTGCTGTAAATAGGCGTATTCTTCTGTGTTTTTTTCGGAAGTGTTAGGATCCAATAAAGGCGAAGAAAGAAGTACATCAATCGTAAGTATGTCTGCATCATGAGAAATGATGTTATAACCTGCAAATACAGGTCGTTTTAAGTCCTTTACTTTTTGAATCATCTGATGAAATTTCGTAACATTTATATTGATTTTTGCTAATGGAAAGCATTTTTGGGTGGGATTCTCGATGGTTTTTCTAATTTTATAATCGTATACGTAATAGTATTTCTCGTGCTGCTCAAGTGCTTGCAACTCTTTGGTTAATAAGTGGTATTTGTCTGTAAGTCCAGTTGTGAGTGCATCATGTTCTTCGTCAACTAATAATGTGAAAGGTCTTGGTGATGAGATTGAAATGGTGCGGACGTTTAGGTCGGTAAAAGTAGAATTAGACTTTAAAATGGTATGTAATTTTTCGGCAGGAAACTCACCGTCACAAATAGCGATAAAATAATGATTCATTTTTTCACTCCTTACTTTTTTCTAAAATGATATATTCTATTTTAAAGGTGTAAATCCTGCATAAAAAAGAAACACCTTGATTCGTATCAAGGTGTTGTAATAAGTTCAAAACTCTCTGAAGCAGCCCCGAGTATAAAAGGACTAACCTCGCCAACGCTATAAAGTTGTAATTCATGCATAGCCCGCGTACAAGCGGTGTAAAACAATCTACGAACGCTCTCATCACTGTACACATCTTTAGAAGCATTATAAATAATAACAGCGTCAAATTCGATACCCTTCGCTAAGTAAGCAGGGATAACGACGATGCCTTGCTCATACTCGGCTGAGTTACTTTGCACAAGTTTTATATTCTCGATATGACTGAGTGCCTCGTAGGCAGCGGCGCTTTCAGCTGCAGATTTACATATAATTGCGATTGTATTGTGCTGTTGTTTTTGTAGTTCAGCAACTTTGGCAGTAATATGCTCGTGCAGTTCGCTGTTATTCGATACTTTAGTTACTGTAGGTTTTTCGCCGTCACGTTCAAATGCGTGAATGTTCTTGCCTTCTGGTACGAGAGCACGTGTAAATTCAATGATCGGTTTTGTTGAGCGATAGCTACGAGTTAAGTTGATGCCGTTCGTTTCATCTGGTCCGTATAAGCTAGTAAGTGTATTGAAATTCACTGCTTCACTCGCATGGGCAAATATCGCTTGGTTAAAGTCTCCGAGTACAGTCATTTTTGCAGCAGGGAAGAGACGTTTTAAAAACTCGAACTGAAACGGAGAATAATCTTGCGCTTCATCTACGAGAACGTGTTTAATCGATCTGTTCGTTTGGAAGCCTTCAATTAACTCTTTTAAAAGTAAAAATGGAGTTGCATCCTCGTAATATAGCTTTCCTTCATCAAGCATGTTCACCGTTAGTGAGCAAATGTCGTCCCATTCTTTCGGCTTTTCTCCAGTAACCCATGATGCATCTGTGAAGAGTTGTTTATATATGCCTGTAAAATTGATGAAACGCAATGTTTGAACGCCTTTACGTAACGGTTTTAATTTTTTACGGACAATCATACGTCCAAGTACTTTCGTTTCTTTCTCATAATCATTAAAGGAGTTGTCGTCAAACTCGCCCTTTTTCTGCAAGTATTTATAAGCCTTTTGATATTCATCTTTACTAAGTAATTCAATTTCTTCTTCTACCCAAGGCTTTTTCAGTTCTGCTTTTTCAAGTGCATCTATTTGCTTATTTAGCCAATCTGTTAACTTCTCAATTCGACTATGGAAGCGGAGGGAGAAGTCAGTATTATAAAATTGCTCTGCGATTTCTTTAGCGGAGGCAATCAGTTTTCCTCTAAATTTCATTCCTCTAAATAGCATGCCTGAAGATTCAAGAGATTGTCTGTATGCTCTAATCATTTCGAAAAATTGAGTAGATGCTTTAAATCGAATGCTCGCATTTCGAGTTTTATAAGCAGGGCTATTCGTTTCAGTTAGCATATATTCTAATTGCTCATAAGGGTCTTCAACGTCAAATGACTTACTTAGTCTATGGTTTAAATATTCCTGGAATGTAACTTGCTGCATATTCTCTTCACCGAGTTCTGGCAATACGTTAGATACGTAGCTGTTGAACATGGAGTTAGGGGAGAAGAGAATGATTTGATCTGCTTTTAGCCATTCGCGATATTTATATAGTAAGTAAGCGATTCGCTGCAGAGCAGCTGATGTTTTACCACTACCAGCAGCGCCTTGCACGATAAGTAGTCGCCCTTCATCGTGACGGATAATTTCATTTTGCTCGCGCTGAATCGTAGCAACGATACTTTGCATATGTTTGTTTGTACCTTTTCCGAGCGCTTGTTGCAGGATTTCATCGCCAATTGTAAGGCTCGTATCGAACATAGAATCAATCTCGCCATTTTGAATAATGTATTGCAATTTCTTTTCCACATTACCGTGGATTACGCCTCCTGGTGTACTGTACTCAGCCGGTCCTGGTGGATAATCGTAGTAAACACTTGAAATGGGTGCGCGCCAATCGTATATAAGAAAGTTTTCTCCGCTTGCATCGGTAAGTGTAGCAACGCCGATATAAATTTGTTCTGCACCAACTTCTCCTTCTTCTTTGAAATCGATTCGTCCGAAGTAAGGTGCCTTATGCATACGTCGTAGTGCGGCAAGTCGATTAAAGGTGTGCTTATGGGTGATTTGTGTTACGGCTAGTGACTGAGCTTGTTGTCTTAAGTTGATAACTGTTTCAAGATAATCGTCAAAAGTATCAGTGTTAACTTTTACATCATCCCAGAAGTGTTTACGAATGTTGATTACTTCTGCCCGGCGTCTGCCAGTTTCGCTTTCCAGTTTATCAATTTGCTCCGTAATTGTTTCTATTACGTTATCTAATCGTTTTTGCTCTAAATCAAGTTTTTTGTTCATACGGTAAGCACTCCTTTAAAAGTGAAAAATAGAGGTTGACTGAAGATGTGTTTTGGTGTACAATTAAGATACGGATAAATACGTTCTTTGTATTTTCGAAAACGTGTTTCTGTACTAATTTAACATAGTTTTTTAATTTAATCAATGATAATAAGATAAACCTTGGTTCCGCATGTGGTGGGACCAAGGTTTTTTGTTTTCCTTTTTAAAAGAGGAGAGGGCACTCATGTCTGATTTTGTCGGTAAGTCGATATAATAAGAGTTGCGATTGATATATTTCAATTTGCGTCGATATATTTGCAGTTGTGTTCGATATATTCCAAAAAGCATCGATATAATTTCATTTACCGTAAAATTGGACTACTTCTTATTTAAAAAAGTATTTGTACATACAAAAAAACTCGGGCTTAGCCCGAGTTTTTCATTATTTCTTTTCGTCTTTTTTAGCGTCAGCTTTTGGTTCTTCGAAAAGATCTTTCAAATCTTTATCGTCAACTTTTACGTCAGCTTTTTTGATTTCTTTCATCATAAGATCGTTCATAAATTGAGCATCTTGTGTTTTTTCTTGAACTACTTCTTTTTTGATGTCAGCTTTTGCTTGATCGAAAGTTTTGTCAGCATGAGTATCAGTTACTTTAATGATATGGTAACCATGCTGTGTTTTTACTGGTTCACTTACTTCGTCTTTTTTCAGCTTACGAGCAGCTTCATCGAATTCTTTTACCATTTTATCTGGTCCGAAGAATCCTAAGTCGCCACCTTTTTCTTTGGAACCTGGATCTTCAGAGTACTTTTTCGCTAACTCTTCGAAAGATTTACCTTGTGCAAGTTCTTCTTTCACTTTTTTAGCAGTCTCTTCATCTTTTACAAGAATATGGCTTGCTTTAATTTCTTGCTTATAGTCCTCATATTTTGCTTTTAAGTCTTTATCAGTAATTGCTTTTTCAATCGCTTGTTCTTGGGCTAATGAAGCACGAACACCATTTTTGACTGTTTCTTCTTTAAGACCTTGTTGTTTCATTAGTGTATCGAATTGATCACCGACTTGCTTTTTCATTTCATCGTACTTTTTGTCCACTTCTTTGTCATCGACTTTGTAGTTCTTAATAAGTACTTTTTCCATAACCATGTTATTTAGTACTTGTTTACCAGCTTGTGTCTTCATTTGATTGTAGAACTCTTCTTTAGTGATGTCACCAGCTTTAGATGTAACAATTTTGTCTGATGATGATGGTGTTCCACATGCTGATAATGCGATTACACTTGTTGCGGCTAAGGCAAGCATAGCTTTCTTCATTCAATAAACACTCCTACTATTATGTATTTTTAATTTATCCCGTACAAATGAAGAAACGCCTTATGATAGGTTATTTTCGTTCATAAGAACCTGATTAAGTCTCACTGATGTCTTTGCTTTTTTTATATGTAAAAGCACGCTTAACAGGGCTTACCGAGGCTTTAGGATAAAGTTTAGATGCGTGTCGTTTATTTCATAGTATAAGCAATATGTACAAAATTTAATATATCATATTTCGACGGGTTTTCCTATTGATAAAGAAATTTTAACCAGTTTGTGTCAGATTTTGAAAAGGTACCATATTGGGCGCATGCCGCATATACAGAAAAGAGGAGGGGATGCGGGATGAACTCAAAACTTATTTTATTACTTGTACTGTTTATTTTATTAGTTATAGTAGGTATAATTTGCTTATAGAGGAAAAAAATGAGGAAGGGGCTTCCTTCCTCACTTTCCATGAAATATAATTTCTACATAACTAGAAATTAATAGAATGGTAATACATACATTAATAACTCGAAAGACACCGGGCTGGCGGCTCGCAGATATTTGTTTTCGCTCACACAGTGTATGTGTCATGAAATTCGTGTAAAATATAACAAGAAGTGCGAATGCGACAAAAACAACGGTTATAAGAGTCATGAGGCGAGACCTCCTTTTGGCTAAAATACATATACTTTATATATTGTATCATACGATATTTTGTTCGTGTTATAAAATTCAGAAATAGAAGACTTTGTGTTAGGAAGCGAGGGAGAAAATGGACGTTGTAAGAAGACTAGAACAAGCTGAATACTACGTAGACCTACTATTTAAAATGATTGATGAAGAAAAGTGTCCATTTTATTCTTTAATCATAAAGAAAAAAGCTCGTAAAAAAGATATTGAACGTATACTAAAACTTTGTGAAAAGCTGAACGAACAATATGTAGTGGAGAAAGCAGAAGGCCTTTTATTGTTTGATGCGCTATTAGATCAATTTGAAAAAGCGCTTCCACATCAGCTCGAAGTACACGAAACTGCGGAAGCGCTAGCAAAACAAGGTTTATTTAAGCCGCTTATGAATGAATTCTTAAGCATGATTGCGAAAAAATAAATAGATTATTTCTTAACTAACTTTTGATCGGATTCCGTAAAGTTTTCCTCAATATCTTCTAATGATTTCTCAAAAATATCGATGAAGTCTTGTCCGTAAATATTGCGAAGGATCGCGATAAGTTCGATATTTTCTGGGAACTTACCGTAAAAATTACGAAGTGCAAGAGCCCCATTAAACACAGAATTATTTTCAGGATCATACTCCTCCATTAAGCGAAGTAGTAATTCTTCCCCTTTGTCTGTAATTTCAATATACGTATTTCGTTTATCATCTTCTTTTTTTGAGAATACAAGATAGCCGCGTTCTTCTAGCTTTTTAGAGAAGTTAAACGCCGTTGATACGTGCATAACTCCAAACTTAGCAATCTCAGAAATAGAAGCCCCTTTTAAATGATAAGCAATGGTTAAAATATGATGCTCGTTAATGTTTAAATCGTAAGGTTTAATCCACTGTTGCCAATCTTTCTCTACGCATTTCCATAACGCTTTCGATAATTGAGCAATACGTTGGCTGAAAATCATCGCTTCTTTTACCGAGTAATCTTTTTCTCCACTTTTCATTTACTCACCCACTTTAACATTCTTTTTTCATTATTATCTATTATGCCAGTAAAATAAAAATTAATAAAGTCTTTTTGTGAGAATTGTGAAAATTTTTCGCAAAAACAACATTCTATACAAATCATGCATAACTATGGAAGCGTTTTATGAGTCAAGAATACATGTGTTTTCTTTACATGTTAAGAGATAACATATATTGTAAATGCATAAAAACACGGCATATCTATGTGATATGCCGTGTTAAGGTCAATTCGTATGAAAAATATTTGTTATATGCAAAAAACTAAGCAGGAATATGTTTACGCTTTTTCTGGAACGGCTTCTTGTAGTTTCTCAATTGACTTTTGAATGTCTAAAATTTCTTTTTCAATATGTCGTTTGTTTTGAGAAATATCTTGTTTCCAGTTAGACAGCGTGTCTTGCATATCGTCTTTTAGTTCTTGGAATACTTCTTTACCTTCTGAAGCAGTTTCAACGATTTGGCGCTTTAATAACTTCGTATCAGCTGTAATATCAGCTAAAGTCTTTTTAATATCAGTTCCTTTTTCTTTCAGCTTACCGCGCATAGCTTTACCAGAAGAAGGAGTTGAGAAAAGAACGGCTAGTCCAGCAACTGCTCCGCCGCAAATTACACCTGTAATAAAGGATTTAGCTTTTGACATAAAAGGAAACCTCCTTATTTTTCGTTCGTATTCATGATGTATAAAAGTGTGCATATCTTTAAGACAAGGGGAAGAAAAGTGAGTTTTCTCTCTTGTACATGCTATGCACAAAAAAAATCATACCCCCGGCATCTTTTGTGAAGAAACAAGCCATGCAATAAATGCCAGAGGAATCGGCTTGTTATGTATTACTTCTTATTATAGTGGCACTATTTCACACTATTTGCAATTGTACTTGCGATGTTTTGTAAATTTTCCATTGTATATTCATTTTGGTGTGATTTCCAAACAGCACCGAAACCATCGTTTTCACCGTAGCGTGGAATTAAATGAAGGTGGAAGTGGAATACAGTTTGTCCAGCTTTCTCGCCGTTATTGTTAAGCAAGTTGAAGCCAACTGGATTAAATTCTGCTTTCATTGCATTTGCGATTTTTGGAACGACAGCAAAAATATGTGATGCGATTTCTGGCGTTAACGCAAAAATGTCTTGTTTGTGTACTTTCGGAATAACAAGAGTATGTCCTTTTGTTACTTGACTAATATCTAAAAATGCAAGTACATGCTCATCTTCGTATACTTTTGAGCAAGGGATTTGCCCGTCAATGATTTTACAAAAAATACAATTGTCCGCTGTATGATTCATCGATCTCATCCTTTCAAATAGTCTTAGCCGTATTTTACCATAATTACATAGGAGAACAAACACGAAAAACAGGAAGCTGACTCAGCTTCCTGTTTTCTGAAGATGGATTGAAAAAGCATTTTTTATAATTTACGGTTCGCAGACACCTCATTTATTTAAGAAATGCACGGTAAATCGGCTAAAGTTTCTGCCGTAGACACCCCATTTTCAAGTGAAATGAATTGCAATCTTTTTTTAAAATGAAATTGTTTATTTTTTAAAACAGTATATGCTCTTTCGGAGACACCCCGTTTCGAAAATGAAACAAATTATCTGGTTATGTGTAAATTTCATTGTCCAACTTGGACACCCCATTTCATGATGACTTCACTATGTTGTTGTACTCATCAATTGGTGGTTGCTTTTTCAATGTGTTCCTTCTTCACTAATTATGATGTCCGCTTTCGTAAAAATATATGCCAAGAAATTTAAATTTTTTTTTAAGACATCGATACTATGTAGTACAGCGCCATTTTTGGTAAGATGAATGTAGAATGAATACTAATGAAGAAAGTGGTGTCGTATGAGCGAGTTATTGCGTGTAGAAAATGTTACAGGAGGATATACGAAACGACCTGTACTGCAAAATGTTTCGTTCTCTGTTAATAAAGGCGAACTTGTCGGCTTAATCGGTTTAAATGGAGCCGGAAAGAGTACGACAATTAAACATATCATCGGTTTAATGGAACCGAAAAAAGGAACTGTCACAATTAACGGGAAAACAATTCGTGATGATATGACAGCGTACCGTTCTAGTTTCTCCTTCATTCCAGAAACGCCAGTATTATATGATGAATTAACGTTAGAAGAGCATTTGAAATTAACAGCGATGGCGTACGGTGTAGATGAAAAACAATATGAAGAACGTGTAGGACAACTATTACAAGAGTTCCGCATGAAAAATCGCTTGAAATGGTTTCCGTCTCATTTCTCAAAAGGGATGAAACAAAAAGTAATGATTATGAGTGCATTTTTAGTTGAACCGTCACTTTACATTGTGGACGAACCTTTCGTTGGGCTTGATCCGTTAGCGATTCAATCACTTCTTCAAATGATGGATCAAATGAAAAAGAGTGGTGCGGGCATTTTAATGAGTACACATATTTTAGCGACAGCAGAGCGCTATTGTGATTCATTCATCATTTTGCATCAAGGTGAAGTGAGAGCGATGGGAACACTATCAGAGCTCCAATCACAATTTAATATGCCTGGTGCAACGTTAGATGATATTTACATTGCGTTAACAAAGGAAGAAGATTATGAATAGCACAGCGTTATGGAAAGAACGATTTCGGCACTTTCTAAAAGAAGTTCGTACATATAGTAAATACGTATTTAATGATCATTTGAAATTTATTTTCGTATTTATCATCGGTGCAGGGGCGTATTATTACCAGCAATGGTTACAAACGTTAACACCTTCGTTTCCGACAGCGATTGTTATGGCAGTCTTACTTGGCCTCGTATTAACAGCTGGATCAATCCAAACGTTATTAAAAGAAGCAGACCTCGTTTATTTACTACCAGTTGAAGAAAAGTTAAAGCCTTACTTTACAAAGGCATTTCTCTTTACGTTTATGATTCAGTTATACATAATCGCAATGGTAGCAGCTTCGCTTGCTCCGTTATATTTCCAGCAAATGAAACAAACAGGAGCAAATTACATATGGATTGTAATCGCGCTTGTCATTGTAAAGGCGTGGAATTTATTCGTAGCGTGGGAAAAATCATTTTTAACAGATCAAAGCGTTCAAAAAGCAGATTGGTTCATTCGTTTTATCTTAAACGGCTTATTTGTGTACTTCCTTGTAGAACGTACTTCAGTCATTTTTACCGGTGTAATTGTCTTTTTAATGGCGCTATACCTTGCTGTTATGCATCAAAGGGTGAAAGGGAAGCCGCTGAACTGGGAGTATTTAATTTCTGAAGAAGGTAAAAAAATGATGCTGCTGTACCGCATTGCGAATATGTTCGTTGATGTACCGGCGTTAAAAGAGAGAGTATCACGTAGGAAATGGCTTGATTTCATCCTTTCGATGATCGGTGAGAAACGTACATATTTATACTTATATACGAGAACGTTTTTAAGATCAGGTAACTATTTCGGCTTATATATGCGTTTACTCGTTCTTGGAGGAGTCATTCTTTACTTTATCCCATTTTTATATGGACGCTTTATCGTAAGCCTTGTTTTCTTATACTTAATCGGTTACCAGCTATTAACCCTTTGGAAACATCACCGTATGAAAATCTGGCTTGATTTATATCCGGTAGGGGGAGATGAGAAGAAGAAAGATTTTCTTACTTTATTAAATGCGATTCTTATCATCGGTAGTGCTGTATTTACAATTTTATTTGCACTTGCGACGAAAGATTTCATTATGACCGGCATTTTATTTGTCGTAAGCATATTATTTAGTATTGGTTTCGTTTATCAATACGGTGCGAAGCGCATTGAGCGTTTAAACTGAAAGGAATGAACCTATGATTACATATGAAGAGAAGGTTATAAAAGAATTGGAGCAGTGGAAAGCTACATTCATGAAAGATTCTTCTATGATGACACGGTTCTCTAAAAAAGTGCAGGTGAAAGTACAACAGCTCATTCCGGCGAAAGTGCAAAAGTTACTAACAGAAACGATTCGGATGATGGTACAAACAATTAGTGCTGGATCAAACTTCATAAAACCGAAGCTAAAAGAAACGAACTGGTCACTGCAAAGAAGAGACGATGAAGTACGTAAAAAAATGGATGAGTACAAAAAAGTCGCAGCGGCAGAAGGAGCCGGAACGGGAGCAGGTGGTATTCTCCTCGGTCTTGCCGATTTTCCGTTATTACTTACTATTAAAATAAAATTTTTATTTGATGCAGCGACATTATACGGATTTGATACGAGTAAAAAAGAAGAGCGTCTTTTTATTCTTCACGTTTTCCAGCTTGCTTTTTCGAGTGATGATCATAGAAAAGAAATATGGAAAGCAATTGAAACTTGGGATACAGAAGAAGAAAATCATATGGACTGGGAAAAGTTCCAAACAGAGTACCGAGACTATATCGATTTAGCAAAAATGCTTCAACTCGTTCCAATCATCGGTGCCCCGGTCGGAGCATATGCGAATTATCAATTATTGCAAAGGCTTGGGGAAGTGACGATGAATTGTTATCGTATGCGATTGCTGAATAGAAATTAAAAAGAAAGCATCCTAAATATGTAATTTAGGATGCTTTTTGCTATTTTTATTCATATTTTTTAATTTTTTACCAATAATATACAGATAAAGTAGATTTGGTTATAAAGTTGCTTGAGCTTACTTTACTGTATTTAGGGGTGCAAAATATGAAAGTATCAATATTTATTACTTGTGTTGCAGATGTTTTTTATCCAGAAGTAGGAAGAGATGTTGTGGAAATTCTTGAAGATTTAGGATGTGAAGTTGATTTTCCTAAAACTCAAACTTGCTGCGGACAACCTGCTTATAATAGCGGGTATGTTAAAGAAACAAAAACAGCTGCAAAACATATGATTGAAGCCTTTGCTAGTTCAGAATATGTTGTGGCACCATCGGGGTCTTGCGCTATGATGGTTCACGAGTTTTCTAGCTTATTTTCTGAAAGTGAAGCGGATTGGAAGAAAAAAGCTACTGAACTTGGAAATAAAACATATGAATTCACACAATTTCTTGTTGAAGTATTAGGAAAAGAAGATTTAGGTGCGGAGCTTCATAAAAAAGCAACGGTTCATACATCTTGTCATATGAGCCGATTAATGGGGATTAAGGAACCGCCGCAAAAATTATTAAAATGTGTAAAGGGACTGGAAGTTGTTTCACTGCCGCATAATTATGATTGCTGCGGATTTGGGGGTACATTCTCAGTGAAAATGCCAGAAATTTCTGAGCAAATGGTTGAGGAAAAAGTAAAGCATATTATGGAAACCGGTGCGGAAGTGTTAATTGGGATGGATTGTAGCTGCTTAATGAATATAAAAGGACGTTTAACACGTAATGGTTATCCAATTGATGTAAAACATATTGCTCAAGTATTAAATGAAGATCGAAAATAAGAGGGGGATATAGAGATGGGAATGAAAATTGGGAACGATCCCTTTCATAAGCGTACTGAAACAGGCATTGGGGATCAATTTATGCGACAGGCTGTCAGGAAAGCGCAAGATGGTCTTAGAGTCAAGAAATTAAAAGCTACTGAGAGTCTTGGGAATTGGGAGGAATGGCGAGCTTTAGGAGAAGAAATTCGAAAGCATACATTAGAAAACCTTGATTATTATTTATATGAGCTGAGTGAAAATATTGAGAAAAACGGTGGTTTTGTTTATTTCGCAAAAACTGCAGAAGACGCAAGGGAATATGTAAAAGAGATTGTAAAAAAGAAAAACGCGAAAAAAATTGTGAAATCAAAATCTATGGTAACGGAAGAGATTAGTTTAAATGAAGCAATTGAAGAAGCTGGAGCGGAAGTGTTAGAAACAGATCTTGCTGAATTTATTCTACAAGTGAACGACCACGATCCTCCATCACACATTGTTGTTCCGTGTCTTCACAAAGATAAAGAACACATTTGTGAAATATTTAAAACAAAGTTAGAGTATACCGGAACATCTGATCCTACGGAAATGGCGAGGTTTGTAAGATCGTATATACGTGATGATTTTTTTGCAGCGGATATAGGGGTGACTGGATGTAACTTTGCTGTTGCAGAGTCGGGGTCAATTTCTATCGTAGCAAACGAAGGAAATGCAAGACTTACTACGACACTTCCGAAAACGTTGATTACAGTTATGGGGATGGAACGTATTGTTCCAACGTGGGAAGAGCTTGATGTTTTAGTCACACTTCTATGCCGAAGTTCTGTAGGACAAAAGTTAACAAGTTATATTACAGGGTTAACAGAGCCCGGCGGAACAGATGGACCTGAGGAATTCCATTTAGTCATTGTTGATAATGGTCGTTCCGATATTGTAGGAACAGAATTCCAAAGTGTCCTTCAGTGCATTCGTTGCGCGGCATGTATTAATGTGTGTCCTGTATACAGGCATATTGGTGGACATGCATACGGCTCTATTTATCCAGGACCGATTGGAGCTGTGTTAACACCGCTTTTAGGGGGATATGATGAATATAAGGATTTACCTTATGCATCTAGCCTTTGTGGAGCTTGTACAGAAGCGTGTCCAGTGAAAATCCCGTTACACGACTTATTAATTAAACATCGCAGCCGCATCGTAGAAGAAAAACAATCGCCTGTAGCTTGGAACGTAGCTATGAAAGGTTTTGAAAAAGTGGTGAAGAGTCCTAGATTATTTTCTTTTGCTGCGAAGAGCGCTCCGTATGCATTAAAACCTCTCGCAAAAGGAGATAAAATCGAGCGCGGCATTGGGCCGTTAAAAGATTGGACGGATGCGAGAGATTTTCCGGTTCCGAAAAAACAACCGTTTCGAGAGTGGTTTAAAAAACACGAAAAGGAGAACAATGATGGCCATCCAAAATCGTGATGAATTTTTACTCCAATTATCAGAAAAACTTGGTAGGAAACGTCCAGAAGCAGTGAAAAAACCGAAATGGTCTGTTTCACCGCAGTGGACTGTTTTTGACGGACTTTCGCAAGACGAACTTGTATTAAAGTTAATAGAACACTGCGAAGTCATTCATACAGAAGTAAAGCGAACAACAAAGGAAAATCTTGTTGAAACATTGGGGTCTTTTATAAAAGATTGGAATATCAAATCTGCTATGTATGCGAATGATGGGCGCTTTAATGAGTATGGTCTTACTCCATTTTTCAAAAATGAAGGTACAACACATTTTCGTGCATGGGGATTAGATGATAAAGAAGAGGACATAAAATTTGCGAAAGCTGCTGATCTTGGCATTACGTTCAGTGATATGACTCTAGCGGAATCAGGAACCGTTGTGTTATTTAATGATGGGTTAAAAGGAAGGCATGTTAGTTTGCTTCCAGAGTCATATATTGCAATCGTTCCTAAAAGTACGATCGTACCAAGGTTAACCCAAGCTACAAAACTGATTCATGATCAAAGTAAAGCGGGAGAAAACCTGTCGGCTTGTGTGAACTTCGTTTCTGGTCCGTCAAATAGCGCAGATATTGAAATGAACCTTGTCGTAGGTGTACACGGGCCAATTAGAACAGCATATATTATTGTGGATGATCAATAATGATTTATGTTTGTGAGAGAGCGCCCGCGCATACGAGTTGGAAATATAGATGAAACACTAACATTTATGAGAATACAGAAAATAGAAAGCACTGGCTGTTAAATATAACCGGGGCTTTCTATTTTGCGTGCCTATGTTTATATCCACTTTACTGGCGTACTCCTAGAAGCAAAAAAAGCACTCACTTTTTCTGATAGTGGGTGCTTTTTAGTTTTTATTTCTTATAAGGAACATTCTTGAATTAAAGAAACAAACTTAAATAATTATTTCGAAGTGAAACTATTAGATTTAGTGTTTAAAATCAAAATTATTAGACGCTGAAATAGAACCAATATGATAATCATTAGCGTATTGGACTGAAGCAGTAAACTTTTTACTTTCGTCATTTGTTACATAACCTGAGATAAGGATAGTTTGAAAATCTTTTGGTCCAAATTTATGACCAGTAATTGTTACATCTAAGCCCTCTGTTTCTTTGAAATATTTAACAGTTTTTTCTTTCGCTTTATCAATTACTTGTTGTTTTTCCTGTTTATTTTCCATAGTACATCCTCCTAAAAGTATAAGTGTAAAAATAAAGAATAATCTTATACCAAATTTTTTCACGTAGAATCACTCCATTAATATTGCGTTATATTTCTTTTTCCTAAATTTTATACCCACTGAACATTGTGGTGGGGTATAAAGAAAAGGCACTTTAAAAGAGTGCCTTTTCTTTATTATTTTAAATGTAAATTTTCACTTGTAGAGATAGAACCTATTGTATATTCATCTCCACCGTATTCTATTGTAATATTAAATGTTTTGCTTTCATCATTTTTTATATAGCCGGAGATAAAGATACCTTGTAAATCACTTGGACCAAATCTATAATCAGTGATTACTACATCTAAGTCTTGTTTTTCTTTGAAGTATTGGATGGTTCTTTCTTGTGCCTTTTCAATGATTTGTTGTTCCTCATTCTTTTGATCTATAGTACACCCTCCTAAAAGGATAAGTGTAAAGATAAAGAATAATCTTATAGCATATTTTTTCACGAATAATCACTCCATGAATGTTGCGTTATATTCCTCTTCAATAAATTTTATATTCACTGAACATTGTGTGGTGAAGTATAAAGAAAAGGCACTCTAAAGTGCCTGGATTATTAGTTTTTAAGCTCTAAATTTTTGGTGGTTGAAATAGCGCCGATATGATAATTATTTGCGTATTCAACTGAAGCAGTAAATTCTTTAGTTTTATCATTAGTCACATAGCCTGATATAGAGATAGTTTGAAAGTCTTTTGGTCCAAATTCATGATCAGTAATTGATACATCTAAGCCCTCTGTTTTTTTGAAATATTGAATGGTTTCTTCTTTGGCCTTTTCAATTATTTGTTGTTCGTCTTGTTCTTGTTTCACAGTACACCCTCCTAATATAGTAAGAATAAGAATTAAAACTAAATAAAAACTAATTTTTTTGTTTTTATTTGCCATAATTACCCTCCAAAAAATGTTATCTTAATTATTATAATATTTTTTTTATAGGAGGAGAAAAGATGACTGGAAATAATCAAGTTTTAGATAGTACATATTATCAATTATCTAATATGGCATATTATAATGATAAGAAACTTAAAGATAGAGTTTATATTAAAGATAGTAGCAATAATGTAATGCAAGAGTGGGGCGTAAATGAGACATTCTACGACAAACAAACCGGAATGGATGCAGTAGCCTTTGAACGAGATATAAATGGGAAGAAGCAAGTTATGGTAGCTTTCTAGGGGACAGAAGGGGACGGAATTATCGAGAAAATCTCTTTAGGCGTTCCAATGAAGCCAGGGAAGGTATGAAGGATTTAAAAACAGATACAAATCATTTTGTTAAGAAAAAAACTTCATATGCTAAAATATTTTACGTAAAAAAGACACCCTAAGGTGCCTTTCTCCGACTTGAATCCTCTTAAAGTTGTATGTATTGTGCTTCATCAAAATGTTATTTTTCTGGATCTAAACTAATTGATTCCATTTCGTAATTGTTTTCATAATCAATGGTTGCTGTAGCTTTTCGATTTTCGTTCCCTTTCTATGTTTACATCTCTTTTGATGTTGGGTGCTTTTTAGTTTTTCTTTCTTATAAGGAACACTCCTGAATTAAAGAAGCAAACTTAAATAGTTATGTTGAAGTGAAACTATTAGATTTAGTGTTTTAAATCAAAACCTTCAGATGTGGAAATGGAACCGATGTGATAATCATTAGCGAATTCAACATCTGCCGAAAATTTTTTATTTTTATCATCTTTCACATGTCCTGAAATCCAAACACTTTGAAAGTCCTTCGGGGCAAATTTATGTTTAGTAATCACTACATCTAGATTTTCTTTTTCTTTAAAATATTTAATAGTTGTTTCTGTAGCCTTATCTACTATTAGTTGCTCTTCTTTTTTATTATCCACAGTACACCCTCCTAAAGTAGCAAATACAAAGATTAAAAGGAAATAAAAACTAATTTTTTTGAATTTGATAACCATTTTCTCCCTTCAATGATGTTATCCTAGTTATTAGAATATACCATTTTTTACAAGGAGGGGATATTTTGAAAGAAAATAATAAAATTACAGATGAAACTTTTTACCGTTTATCTAAAGAGGCTTATCGAAATGATAAGGATTTAGAAGATAGTATTAACATTAAAAATGCTGAAGAGGGTACGGTACAAACATGGAAAGTAGGAGAAACATTCCATGACAAACAAACTGGAATGGATGCAGTAGCCTTTGAACGAGTTATCGATGGAAAAAAGCAAGTTATGGTAGCTTTCCGAGGTACAGAAGGGGATAAAATTATAGAGAAAAACTCTTTAGGCATTCCGATGAAGCCAGGGGAAGGTATGAAGGATGCCAAAGCGGATGTAAATCATTTTGTATTACGAGAAGGTGTTCATGAACCAGCAGCACCTCCTGTAGCAGGGACTGAGAATGCAGGTTCAAAGAAATATTGGAATGAAGAGAATCAGCGCTGGGAAACACACAATCAATTCGAACAAGCTGAAAGGGTCATGAAACAAGTAACGGATACATACAAAGACAGAGATGATGTGGAGATATATACGACGGGTCATTCGTTAGGGGGAGCTTTAGCGGAATATGCAGCGGCATCTAATGACAATGTAAGATGTATGTCATGGAATGCGCCGAGTGCAAAACATTTGTTACCACCTGATTTACAAGAAAGAGCAAATAAGGGTGAGTTTAATTATAGAATTGTAAGTGTTGTTCATGGAAATGATTCAATTGGCTACGGACCATTTGGTGCATATGAAAGTCATATAGGATCTACTTATGCGGTAACACCACCAATTTCGAAAGAAGAAATGTCAAAGCTATCATTACAGCAAAAGCTTGGGATGGATGTTACTCGATTTTTAAATTCGATAAGTGGCCCTGGTTATCACTATCAAACAGATCAGAACTTCCGGTTTGGAGAGAATGGGTCTTTATCCAATAAATACTTGTTAAATGTAGACACGAATGAAAGAGTTTATGATTCACCAGGCGCGTTATTAGGCGGGGGAGAGATTCGTGTAGTTGTAGAGGATTTAGAACAAGCCGTAAGAGAAATGAAGCGAAACGCACAAGAATTTCAAGATAGAGTACCGAGGTTAATTTCTAATATGATGACATTATTAGAAACGGCTGAAAGTAGACGGGTAGAAGCTAAAGTAAATAATATACGTGCACATGTAGAGCATTTAAGTTTTTGGTACATACGAACAGCAACGGAAATTTCAGATTTTATTGAGAAGAAAGCCGATGATTATAAGAAGACGGATCAACAATATTAAGGGAGAAGATTAGGATGCCGAGAATTTACTTAAATGAAGAAGCTTTGAATCAAGCTTTACAACTCTTTTATTATGATTCAAGACTTAAATCATAATAAAAGAGTTGTAAGTAATGTACATAATTTACTCTTATCAAGCTGGTCGCAACTTGAAGTGGGGAAGAAGGCCATTAGCGATTTAGAATCTTTTAAAAAAGATATCGAAAGAAGGATGGAAGAATTAGAGTCTGATAAAAGAGAGTTAAAGGGTGCGATTGATTTACTAAAAGCGCTGGACCAAAGTTATGATTACATGGGTCCTAAATATTAGATTACAAGAAGCACTCATAAAGGTGCTTTTTGTGGTTTAAATGGATTAAAGATTACTGTAGTAATTATTGAGGAATATGGCTCGGATCCATAATGTAGATCAAGAAAGTACCATATAGTAGTTTTAATAAAGAAAACTTGCAAATTATTCATTTTCATTTTACAATTTACTTACCGACCGGTAAGTAAAAATAAAAGAGGTACAGTATGACAAAAAATTTACAAACATCGCAGCACATTGTAGATGCATCATTTAAACTAATGGCAGAGCACGGCATTGAGAAGATGAGTCTTTCAATGATTGCGAAAGAAGTAGGCATATCAAAGCCAGCTATTTATTATCATTTTCCGTCTAAAGAAGCGCTAGTTGATTTTTTATTTGAAGAGATTTTTTCTGAATATCGATTCGTGGGTTACTTCGTTAAAGAACAATATACGAAAGAAAACTTTGCAGAAAAGTTAATCGCAGATGGTTTACATATGTTGTCGGAGTATAGAGGTCAAGAAGGCATATTACGCGTTATAAATGAATTCATCGTAACTGCGACGCGAAATGAAAAGTACCAGAAGCGTTTATTTGAAATACAAGAAGATTTCTTAAATGGATTCCACGATTTATTAAAGCAAGGTGTGGAACTTGGTGTTGTGTCAAAACATGGGACAGAAGAAAACGCGCATACGTTAGCGCTCGTTATTGATAATATGAGTAATTACATATTAATAGGATTCGATTTAAAGTATAAAGAAATTTGGATTCGAAATGTGAAAAACGTAATGAAGGAGGACTAAAGATGAAAATGCAAAAAAACTGGTGGCTCGGTTTTCTTGGATTTATTGGCGTTTATAAAATTCCAGGTATGATTGAAGCTTTTCAAGCGGATAAAGGTTGGTTTGCATTAATCGGTTTCGTGTGGTTACTTTGGTTCGGATATTTTATTCCTGAGAAGAAAGATAATTGAATTTCAATTTTCTGTAAAGTTATGTAAAATATAGTTTGAGAGTATTCATATATTAGATTAATAGATTTGGAGTGGTTACATGGATCCATTGAAAAATGAAATTCACCCTGACATGATCAAGGTGTGGAAAACGCGTTCCTTAATTGAGCTAGGAATTAGTATTATAGTCATTTTGGCATATCTTTTCTTTATGATTAAGTTTAATTGGTGGGCTTGGATTTTCTATGTGCTCATCGGATTAACAATTGTATATACGCCGTTTGATTACTTTACGTTTCCGAAACTACGTCAGCGTTATTATAGCTATCAATTAAATGAAGAAGAGCTTGAAATTCAGCACGGTCTTTTCGTAGTGAAGCGTGTATTAGTACCGATGATTCGTGTACAGCACGTTACGATTGAACAAGGGCCAATTATGAGAAGACACGGATTAGCAGAATTACATATTTCAACGGCAGCAACTTCTCATAGTATTCCAGGCTTAACGATGTATGAAGCAGAAATGCTGAAAACGAGAATCGCAGAATTAGCGAAAGTGAGTGATGAGGATGTATAAGAGGCAGCATCCCATTACGATGTTATTAGAATTAAAAATAACAGATTTTATACCATTACTTATTTTCATGTTTAGTTTAAACGGAAAGTTCCCATTTTGGTATTTAATTCCCGCTGGATTCGGTTTACTCACCGTTTTTTCAGCGTTTGAAAAATGGTATTACACAACATATTGGGTTGAAAATAACGTATTACATGTTAAACAAGGGCTCTTTGTGAAAAAGGAGAGTTACTTAAATAAAGAACGTGTCCAAACGATAAACACAAGTTCTAACGTGTTATATCAAATGCTCGGTTTAAAGAAAATTAAGATTGAAACAGCTGGCGGAGGCGATGATGCAGAAGTTAGCTTAGCTGGTATTACAGTAGAAGAGGCGACGGAGCTTATTTCCTTGCTAAATGAGCCAACTCCAGAAGTGAAAGCAGAAGAAACGTTAGAAGAAGTAGTAGAAAAAGAAGTCATTACAGAGGAGAAGCAAGCGACAGAATACAAATTAACGTGGAAAGAGATTTTAATAGCGTCTATTACATCTGGTCAATTTGGATTATTATTCTCTTTAATATTCTTCGTTTATAACCAAGTGGACGAGTACATTCCGAAATGGATCAAAAATAGAGTAGAGTCCTATGTAATGGACCATGATATATATGGCTGGATTTACATGGTAGCCATTTTGCTTGTCATTTCTTGGATTATATCCACAATCGGTTATGCGTTAAAGCATGGTAACTTCACAGTAAATCGAAAAAATGATGAAGTGCGTATTTCCCAAGGGTTACTTGAGAGAAAAGAACTCGTATTAAAACTGCATCGTATTCAAGGGATTACGATAAAAGAAGGCATTTTACGCCAACCGTTCGGTTATTGTGCTGTGCAAGTAGAAGTCATCCAAAGTGAGGGAAAAGAAGAAAAAGTTACACTGCATCCGATTATTCGCAAAGATCGTGTGCAAGAGTTACTCGCTCATTTACAATTGCCATATGAACTGAATACAAACATTATTGCATTACCAAAAGCAGCCTTGCGCCGTTATTTAATTGATAGTTTCATTTTCTTTGCAATGCTAGCAATCCCGCTTACTGGGATAAGCATATACTTTGAAAAGTATTACATCATGTGGGCGTTACTACCACTTGCTATCCTCATCTTTACACTTGGATATGCAACATTTAAAACAAATGGTTACGGCGTAAACGGAGAACAAATTACGATTATACATCGTAGTATTGGGAAACATACAGGACTTGTAAGAAGAAGACACGTCCAATCAATTGAAAAAACACAATCATATTTCCAGCGCCGAGCGGATTTATGTACGTATACGTTTTCTAGTGCATCATCGAATTATAAACTAGAGCATACGAGAGTAGAAGATGCGGAGAGAATGCTGGATTGGTATAAGAAGAGAATAAGTGAGAATTAACCTGAAAAGGCTTGCCTAGTATGAAAGGCAGGCTTTTTTGTTATATAGAAATAAGAAATAAGTAATTTTTAATTGGCCCAGGTTTTCTTTAGTTTAATCTATTAGTACAACTATAGCGCACATTTATCAATACGTATCAGAAAAAAGGTATAATACTTCCGTTTCAGGAAAATTAGTGGAATTTTTGATATAAATGGTATACTAATGTAGAAATAGTATTAGGAGGTTATATATGATAAGTCAGTTGAAAAGAGAAGCACTTGATGCATTAAAAGGAAAATGGGGATTAGCGGTAGGGGCAACCTTATTACTTGGAATCCTTATTGGAGCTATCGAACTTCTAACCACAGGTGTTTTCTCGATGTTTTGGGGTTGGGAAGAAGCAAGTGAGTCGCTTACAGTAAGTATTATTGCAATGCTTATTATCGGTCCGTTAACAATGGGTGCCTATTACCTTGTTTTAAATGTAATTCGTGGGACTAATGCTAGTATTGGTCATTTATTTAGATGGTTTAGCGATGGAAGTAAGTTTATGAAGGCATTTTTAACATATTTACTAATGTATGTATACGTAATTCTATGGACATTACTTCTTATTATTCCAGGTATTATTAAATCATTTTCTTATTCTATGACGTATTTTATTTTGAATGATCATCCAGAATACACAGCGAATCAAGCAATTACTGAAAGTCGTCGTATGATGAATGGACATAAAATGGATTACTTTTTACTATGCTTAAGTTTCCTTGGCTGGTTCATTTTAAGTATTCTTACTGTAGGAATCGGTTTCTTATGGTTAGCACCTTATTTCTACGCGACATCGGCAGCATTTTATGAAGAGATTTCAAAAGAATATTATAAAAAAGAAGGTACTACTTTCTAATAAAACATCTAAACCATCTGTTCCCTATATTCTTTAGGGGATAGGTGGTTTGATTTTTCTTAAATGTGCACAAAATTGTAGTAATAGAAGACTTTGATAAATTCGTTCTTTGTGAAGTGAATTTGTTAAGTAGTTTATAAATAAAAAAATGTTATTACTCAATTCAACGGGAGTAATAACATTTTTTATTTAGTGATGAAAGAATTACCGTCGTCTTATAAAGTAAAACAATAAAGATGATAAAGTAATAGGAAGATCTAAACCAGTAAATCCTATTGGAGTAAAAGATATAAAAAGTTCTCTAGTCATAAATATACCGAATAAATAATTATAGAAGAAACCTAATAATAAGAATAAAGGAATTCCGATTTTTAATTCGTGACTTATCTTTATTTTTTTATAGCAAAACTCCCCCAATAAACAACCAATAAGAACAGGAATACTTCCAAGAATCACATACATAATAATTGATACCCAAATCGGTCCCCATGAATCTGCATAATTTGGAACTAGTGTATACTGTAAAACATTCACAACGACAGAGAAAACTAGTAAGCATGTTAAATAGCTAATAGAAAATTTTTTCAATGGAATCATCCTTATAAAATTTTGATTGCCTCAGTTAGGTATTTTTTTAAAAATATAAATTCTTTTAAATTATAGATTAAATGTATGAGGAGAATCAACTTGTTAAAAGGTTATTTCATATTAATGGATATATTAGGAATGAATATAAAAGTATAGATGTATAGTCAACGTTGTGTATTTGATGTTATCATATTGTGATATAGAAATTTTTAATAGAAGAAGCAACTAACAATTCAAAGGTAATGAAGCCTTTGTTGTATAAAGAAAATACTTAGTAGTACTCAACAATATTAAAAATAAGATATGTATTTATATAATTTTAGTAGAAATGGGGTTTTAAAAAGGAATGAGTACAAGCATAACACGGCAAAAAATTTTATCGGCCGCTTCTCAAATTGTGCAATATAAAGGGGTTGCTAAATTAACCTTAGAATCAGTAGCAAAAGAAGCGGGTGTAAGTAAAGGTGGACTGTTGTATCACTTTTCAAATAAAGAAGCTTTAATAGAAGGTATGATACTTAAAGGCGTAGCGGATTATGAGGGTGCTATTCACAATAAAGTAGAGGAAGACCCAGAGAGGAAAGGAAGATGGGTTCGCTCTTTTGTAGAGGAAAGATTAAGTAATGAGAGGAGAACAGAAGAGTTGTCTAGTAGTATGATGGCAGCATTAATGCTAAAACCTGAACTACTTGAGCCATTACAACAAGCATTTCAGCAATTGCAAACTAAAATAGAAAATGATGAAATGGATTCAGTTTGTGCAACAATTATTAGATTAGCAGCAGATGGGTTATGGTATTCGGAATGTTTAGGGGTTGGAAGACTAAGCCCCGAATTAAGAGAAAAAGTGATTCAAGCCCTTATTGATAATTCCTATAAATATAATATATAAACTATAGAATTAAAAGTAATTCCCCATTGGTTTATTTAATCTGGTGGGGAATTATTTTTTTATTAGAATAATAGAACAATTGTATAGAGTGTTGAATTATAACCGTCTAGACGGTATAGTAATATTTGGTTCAAAAGGAAAATGAAACAAAAAAATAATAGAAAATATTTTTAGCACACTATTCGAAAGGATAGGCCGCAAAGCTTAGAGTCTACGGTAATATATATTGGTTACTAAGATCGTCTGGTTGCACATTTTGATGCAACCGGACGATCTTTTTTATTATATAAATATAATATTCAAGGAGGAAAATATGCAAACAAAAAGTACTAAAAGGCACATTTCAATGGTTTCATTAGTTTTTCTAGTATTATTTTCAGTGCTGAATGTGTGGGCTCCAGTTATTCAAGCTGCTGTGATGAAAAGTCCAGTGGATGATATTAGCATTTCCCGTACTGATGGCACGACATCTGAACCATATCAGGCTTCAGATGGTATGAAAGTAGAAGTGAAGTGGTCAGCTAAAGAGCAGATAAAAAGTGGAGATCAATTCACAATTGATATGCCAAAAGAATTTCGAAAAGATCTTATGAATATGAATTTTCCTTTAAAAGATGCTGAAGGAAAAATAGTTGGTACATGTGAGATGAAAAAGGGTCTATTGACGTGTACTATGGGTGATTATGTAGAAGGAAAGAATAATATTAAAGGTTCTTTATTCGTAGAATTCTATTTTGCTCTAGAAGCATATGATGGTGTCCAAAAAATCCCATTAGAATTTAACGTTGATGGACAAATCGTAAATAAAGAAGTAAATGTAAGTAATACGACAGAAAGACCGAAGCCGCAGCCCAATACAGATAATCTATTGAAATGGGGTTCTTACAATCAAGAAGATCCGTCTATTGCTGATTGGCTTGTATATGTAAATGCAACTGGAACAGAAATGCAAGATCTTAAATTAACAGACACATTAGGACCTGGGCATGAGTTAATTACAGACAGCATAGTATTAGAAGAGGCTGTATTTGAAGATGGTTATGCAGCAACAAATATTAAGCCAGCAGATTTATCTAAAATTAAAATCAATGCAACGAAGACTGGATTTACAATTGAATTTCCAGACAGCTCAAAAGGTTATATTTTAAGATATAAAACAAAAATTACAAATCCTGCTGCAAAGCCTCATAAAAATACAGTGAAATTAGAAGGCAAAAATATTGAAACTGAAGAAAAAGTAGGACAAGTATTTGTAAGTGGTGGGGGAGGAAGCGGTTCAGGTGACAATAATCCACCTAGCATTGACAAAAATATAGTTGATGAGAATGGTAAGCTTGTAGAGAATCAGCAGTTAACACAAATGGAACAACCTATTCAATATCAAGTTGGTACGCATATACCGAAAGATCCGCCTAAGTATACATCAATGGTAATTAGTGATGATTTAGAAGATGTTTTAGAAGTATTAGAGGCAAAAGTATATGATCAAAATGGCCAAGATATTACTTCTAAAGGAACACTAACGATAGATAAACAAAAAAGTGAAGTAACATTTACGTTCGGTGAGAGCTTTGACTATAAGTCATATGAAGACCAGATAATTAACTTGAATATTAAGGCGAAAATTAAAGCTGATGCAGACTTATCTTCTTATGTAGATAAGAAAATTCCTAATAAAGCAGAGTTACATTTTGATGATAATAAATTAACATCGAAAGAAGTAACTGTTACACCGCCTGAACCTCCAAAAGACGGTACAGTAGCTATTCATAAAATAGATGCTGAGAATCCGAATAAAGGGTTAACAGGTGCAGAATTTGAAGTTCGAAATAGTGCGGATAAGGTTGTTGCAGTACTGAAAACGGACGAAAACGGTTTTTCAGTACCTCAAACTTTAGCTCCTGGGACGTATAAAGTTTATGAAACAGTAGCACCAGAAGGATATCAAAAATTAAAAGAACCAGTAGAGGTTACACTTCAAGCTGGAGAAACAAAGACAATTGAAATTAAAAATACCATGCAAAAGGGTCAAATTGAATTAAAGAAAATTGATTCGGAAAATGGTGGTAAAGCATTAGCAAATGCAGAGTTTGATGTAGTAAAAGACGGTGTAGTAGTTGAACATATTATTACAGATAAAGACGGTAAGGCAATCTCTAAACCGTTAGCACCAGGAAAATATATTTTAAAAGAAACGAAAGCGCCTGAAGGATACCAATTAAAAGAAAAAGAGTTCGAAGTAAATGTAGCAGGGGACGGCATATTCCCAATAACAGTAGAAAATGCAATGGTAAACAAAGGCTCAGTAGAAATTACAAAAGTGGATAAAGAAAGCGGCGCAGTATTAGCGGGTGTCGAATTTGAAGTCCAAGATGAAAAAGGCAAAGTGGTGAAAAAGGTAACGACAGATAAAGATGGAAAAGCGAATGTCTCAGACTTATCAGTAGGAAATTACAAATTAGTAGAGACGAAAAGCTTACCAGGTTACAAAAAACTAACAGAGCCAGTATCATTTGAAATTAAAAAGGGTATGACAGAAGTCTTATCATTGAAAGTAGAAAATGAGCAGTTAGATAAAGGCTCAGTAGAAATTATAAAAGTAGATAAAGACAGCCAAAAAGCATTAGCAGGCGTAGTCTTCGAAGTCCAAGATGAAAAAGGCAAAGTGGTGAAAAAGGTAACGACAGATAAAGATGGAAAAGCGAATGTCTCAGACTTATCAGTAGGAAAATACAAATTAGTAGAGACGGAAAGCTTACCAGGTTACAAAAAACTAACAGAGCCAGTATCATTCGAAATTAAAAAAGGTATGACAGAAGTCTTATCATTGAAAGTAGAAAATGAGCAGTTAGATAAAGGCTCAGTAGAAATTACAAAAGTAGATAAAGACAGCCAAAAAGCATTAGAAGGTGTAGTCTTCGAAGTGCAAGATGAAGCTGGAAAAGTAATAAAGAAATTAACAACAGATAAAAATGGAAAAGCAAAAGTTGCAGACCTATCAGTAGGAAAGTACAAACTAGTAGAAGTAGAAAGTTTACCAGGCTATAAGAAACTAACAGAGCCAGTATCATTTGAAATCAAAAAAGGCATGATTGAGGTACTATCATTAAAAATAGAAAATGAAATGGTAGATACGGGAAATGTAGAGATCACAAAGATAGATAAAGATAATAAGGCACCGTTAGCGGGAGTAACGTTTGTTGTCCAAGATGAAAAGGGCAATGAGGTGAAAAAAGTAACGACAGATAAAGATGGAAAAGCAAATGTTTCAGATTTACCTGTAGGAAAGTATGAATTAGTAGAGGTAGAAAGTTTACCTGGTTATAAAAAGTTAGAAAAACCAGTATCATTTGAAATTAAAAAAGGTATGACGAAGTCTTTAACATTTACTGTAGAAAATGAAATGGTAGATACAGGGGATGTAGAGATCACAAAGATAGACAAAGATAGTAAAGCGCCATTACAAGGTGTTGTGTTTGAAGTACGTGATTCAAAAGGGAAAGTAGTTACTAAAGTAACAACGGATAAAGATGGAAAAGCAAATGTTTCAGATTTATCTATTGGAAAGTATGAGTTGGTAGAAGTAGAAACACCAGCAGGATACAAACCGCTAGAAAAACCAATTTCATTCGAAATTGAAAAAGGTAGAGTAACAGCATTACAATTAACTGTCGAAAATGAATTAGTGGATTCAGGAAATGTAGAAATTACAAAAGTAGACAAAGAAAATAAAGATGCTTTAGCGGATGCCGTATTTGAGATTCAAGATGAAGCAGGACAAGTGGTTGCTAAAATAACGACAGATAAAAAAGGGCACGCACAAGTTACTAATTTATCAGTTGGAACATACAAGTTGGTAGAAGTAAAAGCACCAAAAGGATATAAGCAATTAGTAGATCCGATTACTTTCCAAATTGAAAAAGGCATGACAAAATCTCTTACTTTAACAGTAGAAAACGAAATGTTAGACAAGGGTAACGTAGAAATTACAAAAGTAGATAAAGACAGCCAAAAAGCATTAGCAGGCGTAGTCTTTGAAGTACAAGATGAAGCAGGCAAAGTAGTAACAGAAGTAACGACAGATAAAGAAGGAAAAGCAAAAGTCTCAGACTTATCTGTAGGAAAGTACAAATTAGTAGAAAAAGCAGGCTTACCAGGCTACAAAAAACTAACAGAACCAGTATCGTTCGAAATCAAAAAAGGTATGACGAAAGTTTTATCATTGAAGGTAGAGAACGAACTATTAGATAAAGGTTCAGTAGAAATTACAAAAGTGGACAAAGAAAGTGGCGCAGTATTAGCGGGCGTAACCTTCGAAGTGCAAGATGAAAAAGATAAAGTAGTAACAAAAGTAACAACGGATAAAGATGGAAAAGCAACAATTTCAGATTTATCCGTAGGGAAATATAAGCTAGTAGAGGTAGAAAGCTTACCAGGATATAAAAAACTAGCGAAACCAGTATCATTCGAAATTAAAAAAGGTATGACAGAAGTTTTATCAATAAAAGTAGAGAACGAATTATTAGATAAAGGTTCAGTAGAAATCACAAAAGTAGACAAAGATAGCCAAAAAGTATTAGAAGGCGTAGTCTTCGAAGTACAAGATGAGCAAGGCAAAGTAGTAACAGAAGTAACGACAGATAAAGAAGGAAAAGCAACAATTTCAGATTTATCTGTAGGTAAGTACAAATTAGTAGAGAAAGAAAACTTACCAGGATACAAAAAATTAACAGAACCAGTATCATTCGAAATTAAAAAAGGTATGACGACAGTCCTATCGGTGAAAGTAGAGAATGAACTAGTAGACAAAGGTTCAGTAGAAATTACAAAAGTAGATAAAGACAGCCAGAAGACATTAGCAGGCGTAGTCTTTGAAGTACAAGATGAAGCAGGCAAAGTAGTAACAGAAGTAACGACAGATAAAGAAGGAAAAGCAAAAGTCTCAGACTTATCTGTAGGCAAGTACAAATTAGTAGAAAAAGCAGGATTACCGGGATACAAAAAACTAACAGAGCCAGTATCGTTCGAAATTAAAAAAGGTATGACGACAGTCCTATCGGTGAAAGTAGAGAACGAACTGTTAGATAAAGGTTCAGTAGAAATTACAAAAGTGGACAAAGAAAGTGGCGCAGTATTAGCGGGCGTAACCTTCGAAGTACAAGATGAAAAAGATAAAGTAGTAACAAAAGTAACAACAGATAAGGATGGAAAAGCAACAATTTCAGATTTATCAGTAGGGAAATATAAGCTAGTAGAGGTAGAAAGCTTACCAGGCTACAAAAAACTAGCGAAACCAGTATCGTTCGAAATCAAAAAAGGTATGACGAAAGTTTTATCACTGAAAGTAGAGAACGAACTAGTAGATAAAGGTTCAGTAGAAATTACAAAAGTGGACAAAGAAAGTGGCGCAGCATTGGCAGGCGTAACCTTCGAAGTGCAAGATGAAAAAGATAAAGTAGTAACGAAAGTAACGACAGATAAAGATGGAAAAGCAACAATTTTAGATTTATCAGTAGGAAAATATAAGCTAGTAGAGGTAGAAAGTTTACCAGGATACAAAAAACTAGCGAAACCAGTATCGTTCGAAATTACAAAAGGTATGACAGAAGTCTTATCACTGAAAGTAGAGAACGAACTAGTAGACAAAGGTTCAGTAGAAATTACAAAAGTAGATAAAGACAGCCAGAAGACATTAGCAGGCGTAGTCTTTGAAATTCAAGATGAAAAAGATAAAGTAGTAACGAAAGTAACGACAGATAAAGAAGGAAAAGTAAAAGTTTCAGATCTATCTGTAGGAAGTTACAAACTAGTAGAGGTAGAAAGCTTACCAGGATATAAAAAACTAACAGAACCAGTATCATTCGAGATTAAAAAAGGTATGACAGAAGTTCTATCATTAAAAATAGAAAATGAAATGATAGATACGGGAAATGTAGAGATAGCGAAGATAGATAAAGATAATAAGGCACCGTTAGCAGGTGTAGTCTTCGAAGTGCAAGATGAAACTGGAAAAGTAGTAACAAAAGTAACGACAGATAAAGATGGAAAAGCAAACGTTTCAGATTTATCAGTAGGAAAGTACAAACTAGTAGAAGTAGAGAACTTACCAGGCTATAAAAAATTAGAAAAGCCGGTACCGTTTGAAATTAAAAAAGGTATGACGAAATCTCTAGTGTTCACTGTAGAAAATGAAATGGTGGATACGGGGAATGTAGAAATTACAAAAATAGATAAAGATAGTAAAGCGCCATTAGAAGGTGTTGTATTTGAAGTACGTGATTCAAAAGGTAAAGTAGTAGCGAAAGTAACAACGGATAAATCTGGAAAGGCAAATGTTTCAGATCTATCTATTGGGAAGTATGAGTTGGTAGAAGTAGAAACACCAGCAGGATACAAACCACTTGAAAAACCAATTTCATTCGAAATTGAAAAGGGTAGAATAACAGCATTAAAGTTAACTGTCGAAAATGAATTAGTGGATACAGGAAATGTAGAAATTACAAAAGTAGACAAAGAAAATAAAGACGCTTTAGCTGATGCAGTATTTGAAATTCAAGATGAAGCAGGAAACGTAGTTTCAAAAGTAGCGACAGATAAAGAAGGGAAAGTAAAAGTTACTAATTTATCAGTTGGCACATACAAATTAGTCGAAGTAAAAGCACCAAAAGGTTATAAGTTACTAGTAGATCCGATTACTTTCCAAATTGAAAAAGGCATGACAAAATTACTAGATTTAAAAGTCGAAAATGAAATGATTGATACAGGATCTGTAGAAATCACAAAAGTAGACAAAGATAGCCAAAAAGTATTAGAAGGCGTAGTCTTCGAAGTACAAGATGAGCAAGGCAAAGTAGTAACAGAAGTAACGACAGATAAAGAAGGAAAAGCAACAATTTCAGATTTATCTGTAGGTAAGTACAAATTAGTAGAGAAAGAAAACTTACCAGGATACAAAAAATTAACAGAACCAGTATCATTTGAAATTAAAAAAGGTATGACAGAAGTCCTATCGTTGAAAGTGGAGAATGAGCAGTTAGATAAAGGCTCAGTAGAAATTACAAAAGTGGACAAAGAAAGTGGTGCAGTATTAGCGGGCGTAACTTTTGAAGTACAAGATGAAAAAGGTAAAGTAGTAACAAAAGTAACGACAGATAAAGAAGGAAAAGTAAAAGTTTCAGATTTATCTGTAGGAAGTTACAAACTAGTAGAGGTAGAAAGCTTACCAGGCTACAAAAAACTAACAGAACCAGTATCATTCGAGATTACAAAAGGTATGACGAAAGTTTTATCATTGAAAGTAGAGAATGAACTATTAGACAAAGGTTCAGTGGAAATTACAAAAATGGCTGCTGAAAGCAAGAATATATTATCAGGAGCTGTGTTTGAAGTACAAGATGAAAAAGGTAAAGTAGTAGCGAGAGTAACAACAGATAAAGAAGGAAAAGCAAAAGTCTCAGATCTATCTGTAGGTAACTATACACTTGTAGAAGTAGAAGCACCAAAAGGATATGAAAAATTAACTAATCCAATTCCATTTGAAATTACAAAAGGAATGATAAGTTCAGTTCAATTAGAAGTATTAAACAAATTGATTCCTTTAGCACCACCAGGTCCAGAAAAACCGGAAACAACAGAACCAGAGAAGCCTGAAACACCAGGTCCAGAAAAACCGGAAACAACAGAACCAGAGAAGCCTGAAACACCAGGTCCAGAAAAACCGGAAACAACAGAACCAGAGAAGCCTGGAACAACAGATCCAGAAAAACCTGGAACAACGAATCCAGAGAAACCTGGAACAACGAATCCAGAGAAGCCTGGAACAACGAACCCAGAGAAGCCTGAAAAAGAATTACCGAAGACAGGGCAGAAAATGCCTGTGGAACCATATATGGGAGCACTTCTTGTAATGATGAGTTTTGGCTTACTTGTATTAGGTAGAAAAAAACAGAGATAATGAAAGTGAAAAGGTATCCTCAAAGTATTTGAGGATACCTTTTTTAGCTTATTTGGCATAAAAAAAGGCATCTAGCAAAAGTACTAGATGCAAATAAAAAACACAAGGGAAGATAAAGTTCTTCCCGTTTCCCGTAAGTAATTATATCAAAAAAATTATAAAAAACTAGCTTTATTTTTAATATAATGAATGTGTGAGGCTATGAAAGTAAAAGATTACACTATTTTCGTAGTGTTTTATTCGAAAAAGGAGTTGTATAAATGATTAATTTCAAACCAGAAAATTTGAACCAACTATTAAAAGTGACGTTAATTAGTGCAAATAAGTCTTATGATGCGATTAAAGATTATGAATTTACGGGAGAAGCGGTAGTATTCCGTGTAGATTTTGAGTATATTGACGTCGCCCTTATGGTTACGGATATGTTAGGAAGATCTGCTTCTAAATTTAACCTTTTGCCATATGCTCGTCCTAATACGAATGAAACAGATTACATTCAGTTTCAGGTGTATTCCATAAATGAAGGGAATTTTAAAGAAGTAATGGATACGATGTGAAAAACTATAATTTTACAAAACTGTATATAACAACTAGTATATAATTAATAAATTCATATAATTGGAGTGATGAGATGCAGCCGTTAGAAAAGGAGATTCATTCTAATATGCTGAAAGTGTGGAGAATTCACGCTTTAATTGGGGCAGTGGTTATACTAGCAGTCGTAATTGCGTATTTCTTTTTTATGATTAGCTTTAACTGGTGGGGTTGGTTGTTTGGATTGTTAGTGACAGGAGCAGTTATATATATACCACTCGACTATTTTGTATTTCCAAATTTACGTCAACGTTACTATAGTTACAGATTAAATGAAGAAGAGATTGAAATTCAAAAGGGAATGTTCGTTGTAAAACGCGTACTTATTCCGATGATCCGCGTGCAGCACGTAACAATTGAGCAAGGACCAATTATGAGAAAGTATAATTTAGCAGAATTACATATTTCAACAGCGGCAACTTCTCATAGTATTCCTGGTTTAACGAAAGAAGAAGCAGAGCAGTTGAAAAGACAAATTGGAGAGCTTGCGAAAGTGAGTGATGAGGATGTATAAGAGGCAACATCCGATTACGATTTTATTAGGCATTAAAATTGTGAATTTGTTGCCTTTTATTTTACTTGTACTATTTCGTTCAGATGGTGAAGTAGAGCCTTGGTATTTCTTACATCTTGTTCTTTTGGCTATATTATTTATTATGGCTATTTTTTCAGCTGTAAAATGGTATTTCAAAGTATACTGGGTTGAGAATAATATTTTACATATAAAACACGGTGTTTTTGTAAAGAAGGAAAGTTATTTAAATAAAGACCGTGTGCAAAATATTAGTACATCTTCTAATGTCATTTATCAAATGCTTGGACTTACGAAATTAAATATAGAAGTAGCGGGCGGCGGTAGTGAGCCAGAAGTGATGTTAGCTGGCATTAAAGAAGATGAAGCGAAGGAACTGATTGCCTTATTAAATAAAAAAAGAAGCGCTGCGAGTGAAGAAGTACCCATGGCAGAAGAAAGTAAGACGATTTATCAGTTAACGATGAAAGAGATTTTAGTGGCTTCCATTACGTCTGGTAGATTCGGATTAGTGTTTTCTGGATTACTTCTTATTTACACAGAGTTTAATCAATTTCTTCCAGAATGGCTCATAAATAAAGTGGAAGCGTATGTGATGGATAACGGTGTATATGAATTAATCGTTATGGCCGCGATTTTAATGGCAGTTTCGTGGGTCGTTTCGACAGCTGGCTATGCGTTAAAATATGCGAACTTTAAAATAGAGCGCAATGAAAATGAAGTTCGCATCGTTCAAGGATTATTTGATAAGAAAGAGTTTGTTTTAAAATTACACCGCATTCAAGCGATTACGGTGAAAGAAGGAATTCTCCGCCAGCCTTTCGGTTATTGTTCTGTCAAAGTGGAAATCATTCAAAGTATAGAATCCGCCGGGAATGAAGTGATGTTACATCCTTTTATGAAGAAAAAAGATGTACAGCAGTTACTTACGTATTTGCAGTTGCCGTATGAAATGGAAGAGGAAATCGTTCATTTACCGAAGGATGCTTTGCGCCGTTACGTCGTAATGGGCTGGATTACAAGTGCTGTGCTCGCTGTCCCGATCGCTGGTGCGAGTATATATTTTAAACAACATACTGCGTTATTCGTTCTTATCCCACTATTTATTGTATTTACAATACTTGCATACGCTAGATATAAAAGTGGTGGATATATGATACGAGAAAATCAGTTAATAATGGTGTACCGAGGTCTTGCGAAATATACAGGGATCATGAGAAGAAGGCATGTTCAAGCAATAGGATACAATCAATCGCATTTTCAAAAGAAAGACGAGTTATGTACAGCTGCCGTATCAGTAGCGGGGCAGAGGTATAAAGTGAAGCATATGCAAAAAGAAGACGCGCTTCGCATATATAATTGGTATAAAGAAAAAGGAAACACCGTGTAATGGTGTTTCCTTTATTTGTGTTGTGATTTGTCGATAAGTCGATATATTCGAAAAATCGCTAATATAATTTCATGTACCGAGGTCTCTAAAACAAGAAAATTAAACTAAAACATCAAAAGTAGTCACGAACGACGGGCGAGAGAAAATGCTTTTTTGCTGTTCTGCATGTGGATGCGCCTGAGCCTGAGCCTGAGCTTGTCCCTCTGCTTGTGCAGGACGTTTTTTATGAGCGTTTTCGAATGAACGTGATTCTGTCCAGTCTTTAAAGTTTTGCTCAGTTTCCCACATCGTTAAGATGACATATGTATCGTTACTTAATGGGCGAAGAACGCGAATTGCTTGGAAACCAGGTTCGTTTTCGATAAGACCTGCGCGGTTTTTAAAACGGTTTTCAAATACAGGGCGACCTTCGTCTGTTACAGAAATGTTGTTACAAACGATGTAGCCAGGTTGTCCTTTAAATTCTCCAACAGCGTCTAATACGTCATATTGAAGTGTGGATTCTACAGATTCTTCAGTATTTTCTTTATAAAACATATCTTTTTCGTTATTTTTTGCAGTGAAATGTGCTTGTTCTAGAGGTGTTTCGTATGAAATAATAGCCTTCATTTTAATGCCCCCTTTATGGTTTGTCTCTATTATATCAATTCTCTTAAAAAACTTCGAAGATTATATACATAAAGATACTTCTTTTTCAAATAATAAATGTACCATCATTTGGAAAGAAGGACGATGTATGAAGAAAGCAAAGTGGACTTTATTGGGCGGGTTAGCAACGTTTGTAGTAGCAATTGTATTTTATAAACTTATTGTGTTAACTGGTGGCTATATGATGGATGAAAAGCAGCTTGTTTTCCACTCTTCATCACGTATCGTTGACCAGAAAGGAAAAGAAATTACGAAATTATATGTAGAAAATAGGGAGCTCGTGCCGATCGAAGAAATTCCAAAGTATGTGCAGCAAGCATTTATTGCTGTGGAAGATTCTCGTTTTTATGAGCATCAAGGAATTGATTACCCTTCTATATTTCGGGCGCTTTATAAAGACGCGTTAGCTGGAGAGAAGGTAGAAGGCGGTAGTACGATTACGCAGCAACTAGCTAAAAATGTCTTTTTAACTCGCGAAAAAACATTTACGCGTAAATTGAAAGAGGTCGCAATTTCTCTTCAATTAGAGCAAAAATATACGAAGCAGCAAATTCTTGAAATGTATATGAACCATATTTATTTTGGCCACGGGGCATATGGAATTCAAGCGGCAGCAAAATTGTATTTTAATAAAAATATAGAGGATTTAACTGTGGAAGAGGGAGCCATGCTTGCAGGGCTTCCGAAAGCGCCAAATGGCTATTCACCGTACTTATCTCCTGAGAAGAGCAAGGAACGCCGTGATCTTGTTTTGTCACTTATGCATAAACAAGGCTATTTAACAGCGGAAGATAGTGTTCGTTACCAAGGAAAAACAATCGCTCTTTATAAAAATTCAGATGAACGTGAACTCGCATATATGCCGTATATCGATATGGTTATAGATGAAGCGGCGCGTTTATATGGTTTATCGCATCAAGAAGTACTGCGCGGAGGATATACGTTTGTCGTACCGATGGATGAAAAAGTTCAAAAGGTAGCATATAACCAGTTTCAAGATGCGAGAAATTTCCCTGGTAAAGAAAACGGGACCCAAGGTGCATTTTTATTAATGGATAATCAGACTGGCGGAATTAAAGCTGCGATTGGCGGAAGAGAGTATGTTCCGAGAGGGCTTAATCGGGTTTTTGCAAAAAGGCAGCCTGGTTCTGTTTTAAAGCCGCTTATCGTATATGGACCTGCACTTGAGACGAAAAAATATAATCCGTATTCTTTATTAACGAATGAAAAAAGTTCGTTTGAAGGCTATGAACCTCGAAATTACAATCATGAGTATACGAAAGAGATGACGATGTACGATGCGGTATTAGAATCAGCAAACGTGCCAGCTGTATCTTTATTAAATGAATTAGGGGTAGATGAGGGAAAGCAATATTTAGAGAAAGGGAATGTTCATATTGCGGACTCAGGTTTAAGCACAGCACTTGGCGGACTGAAAAATGGTGTTTCTCCATTTGATCTTGTTAAAATGTACCGCTCTTTTTTAGCAAACGGGAATATTATCGAACCGCACGTTATCGATAAAGTATTAAATAGACACGGGGCAGTCATTGGAGAGTCATCAAAAGCTGAAACGAAAGTCTTTTCAAAGCAAACGGCATGGTATATGACAAAGATGCTGGAAGGGGTTGTGAAAGAAGGTACGGCGAAAGCTGGTGTATATAATGGAGCTTTAGCTGGAAAAACAGGTACAACTTCACTGCCGAATGATGACCATGGTGCGCGTGATATGTGGTTTGTTGGATATACACCGAATTTAGTAGGTGCAGTTTGGATTGGCTATGACCGCACTGATAAAGAGCATCAATTACAAGATGGAAATGCATCTGCAACGATGTTATTTAAAAAGATTTTAACGAAAGCACATATACAAGATAAAGCGAGTTTTCATAGGCCAAAAGGTGTTGAAACAATTGGACTGCCAATTCGTTTAGATAAGATTAAAAACGTGGAAGCAAAACTGGCTTTTAGTCCTTTCGGTTTATTTGCAATGAAACTAAGCTGGACACCGCTTCCTGATGAGCGAATTATGTACCGGATTTATAAAGTTGAAAAAGGAATTCATACTCACGTTGGAACGGTAAAAGGAACAGGGAAATATGAGGAAAAGTTTATTAATATATTCTCAAAACCAAGTTTTTACGTTGTACCATTTAACACACAAACGAACCGTGAAGGAGAAAAATCAAAAGTAGCTAAACCGTAGTTTTTCTCTGTGCTATAATAAGAATGTTGTGAAAATAGTAAGCGGTTTTACGAACATTTGTGTCAATTTCATGAACAACGTATATAATGTTATGCATTTTGTTTTTACAAGCTGTATAGTAAAAAAAGATAAATATCGGAATAGAGCATATTTAAAGAAAAAGCATTGGTAAGGAAGGGAGCTAGAGTCTTGGTAAGAACTATAAATGAGACATTTTTAAAAGCATGTAGGGGGGAACGTACAGAGTATGTACCAGCATGGTATATGCGTCAAGCAGGTCGTTCACAGCCGGAATATAGAAAGATAAAAGAGAACTATTCTTTATTTGAAATTACACATAATCCAGAGTTGTGCGCTTACGTTACAAAGTTGCCAGTTGATCAATATAACGTAGACGCAGCAATTCTTTATAAAGATATTATGTCACCACTTCCTGCAATTGGTGTTGATGTGGAAATTAAATCTGGTATTGGTCCAGTAATTGATAATCCAATCCGTTCTTTACAAGATGTAGAAAAATTAGGGGAAATCAATCCAGAAGATGACGTACCTTACATACTAGATACAATTCGTTTATTAACGACAGAAATGTTAGATGTACCGTTAATCGGTTTTTCAGGAGCTCCATTTACGTTAGCGAGCTATATGATTGAAGGCGGTCCTTCTCGTAACTACCATAATACGAAAGCGTTCATGTATGCAGAGCCGAAAGCTTGGTTCGCATTAATGGATAAGCTTGCAGATATGGTTATTACATATTTAAAAGCGCAAATTAACGCAGGAGCAAAAGCTGTTCAAATTTTCGATTCTTGGGTTGGAACAGTAAATGTAGCGGATTACCGTATATTTATTAAACCAGCGATGGAGCGTATTTTTGCAGAAGTTCGCCCGATGGGTGTTCCAATGATTATGCACGGCGTAGGTGCTGCACATTTAGTGAATGAATGGCACGACTTACCTCTTGATGTAGTAGGTTTAGATTGGCGCTTACCGATTGAAGAAGCACGCGCACGTGGCGTTCATAAGGCGGTACAAGGAAATATGGATCCTTCGTTCTTACTAGCACCATGGTCTGTTATTGAAGAACATGTAAAAGGTATTTTAGATCAAGGGATGAAAGAGCCAGGTTATATCTTTAACTTAGGTCACGGTGTATTCCCAGAAGTAAATCCAGATATATTAAAACGATTAACTACATTTATTCATGAGTACTCTAAAGAACAGTTAGCGAAGTAAAGGAGATTGGCTGTATGAAAAAGAAAATTGGTTTGCTTGTAATGGCATACGGAACGCCGTATAAAGAAGAAGATATTGAACGTTACTATACACATATTCGCAGAGGAAGAAAGCCAAGTCCTGAAATGCTAGAAGATTTAACAGAGCGTTACCGTGCAATTGGTGGTATTTCTCCTTTGGCTACTATTACATTAGAGCAAGCTAAAAAGTTAGAGACGCGTTTAAATGAAATGCAAGATGAAGTAGAGTACCATATGTATCTTGGTTTAAAACATATTGAACCGTTCATTGAAGATGCAGTACAAGCTATGCATAAAGATGGAATAGAAGATGCAATTGCACTCGTTCTTGCCCCTCATTATTCTACTTTTAGCGTGAAGTCGTATGTAGGACGAGCGCAAGAAGAAGCAGGGAAACTTGGAAACTTAACAATTCACGGCATCGATAGCTGGTATAAAGAACCGAAATTTATTCAGTATTGGGTCGATGCAGTGAAAGGTATATATAACGGTATGTCAGAAGCAGAACGTGAAAAAGCAGTGTTAATCGTATCTGCACATAGCTTACCAGAAAAAATTATCGCACTTGGCGATCCATATCCAGATCAATTAAATGAAACAGCTGACTATATTGCACGTGGTGCAGAAGTAGCAAATTATGCAGTTGGCTGGCAAAGTGCCGGAAATACACCAGATCCTTGGATTGGTCCAGATGTACAAGATTTAACGAGAGAATTAAATGAAAAGTACGGCTACAGTTCATTCGTATATGCACCAGTTGGATTTGTTGCGGAACATTTAGAAGTTTTATATGACAATGACTTTGAGTGTAAAGTAGTAACTGATGAAATTGGCGCGAAATATTATCGTCCAGAAATGCCCAACGCATCGGACGCATTTATCGACTGTTTAGCAGATGTTGTATTAAAGAAAAAAGAATCTGTAATGTAAGTAGAAAGGGGGAGCTTACTTGAGGAAAAAAGTTGTGATCATCGGCGGTGGCATCACAGGATTAACAACAATGTATAACTTACAAAAAGAAATTCGTGAAAAAAACTTGCCGATAGATGCATTGCTTATAGAAGCGTCCGGTAAACTTGGCGGGAAAATTCAAACCGTTCAAAAAGATGGATTTACAATTGAACGCGGTCCTGATTCTTTCTTAGCAAGAAAAAAGAGCGCAGCTAAATTAGTGAAAGAATTAGGACTTGATGCTGAACTTGTAAATAATAAGGCCGGTCAATCGTTCGTTCTCGTAAACAATCGGTTACATAAAATGCCGAGCGGTTCAATGATGGGAATTCCAACGCAAATTACGCCGTTTCTATTTTCCGGATTGTTCTCCCCAATTGGTAAACTAAGAGCTGGTTTTGATCTGTTAATGCCTAGATCAAAGCCAGTATCTGACCAATCACTCGGGCAGTTTTTCAGGCATCGCCTTGGAAATGAAGTTGTTGAAAATTTAATTGAGCCATTATTATCTGGTATTTATGCAGGGGATATTGATGAAATGAGTTTAATGTCAACATTCCCTCAAATTTATCAAATTGAACAGGAGCATCGTAGCATTTCACTCGGTATGCGTACGCTCGCTCCAAAGCAAGAGAAGGCTGAATTGAAAAAGGGAATCTTTAAAACTGTGAAAAACGGTTTAGAATCTATAGTAGAATCTCTTGAAGTGAAGATTCCTAATGATATGGTAATGAAGGGAACTCGTATTGAAAAAGTTGCAAAACTTGGTGATAGTTATACGATTACTCTTAGTAACGGAAAAGAAATGGAAGCAGATGCGATTGTAGTTGCGACGCCGCACAAAGTATTGCCTTCTATGTTTGCACAGTACAAGCAGTTTCGTTTCTTTCGTAACATTCCGTCTACATCAGTTGCCAACGTGGCACTTGCTTTCCCGAAGTCTGCAATTCAGCGTGATATTGATGGTACAGGATTTGTCGTATCAAGAAATAGTGATTACACAATTACAGCGTGTACGTGGACACACAAAAAATGGCCACATACAACGCCAGAAGGAAAAGCGCTTCTTCGTTGTTACGTCGGACGCCCAGGTGATGAAGCGATTGTTGAACAAACTGACGAAGAAATTGTGCAGCTCGTATTAGAGGATTTACAAAAGACAATGGATATTACAGAGGATCCAGAGTTTACAATTGTAAGCCGCTGGAAAGAAGCGATGCCTCAATATACAGTAGGTCATAAAGAGCGAATGAAGAAGCTCACAACATTTATGGAGAATGAGTTGCCAGGTGTGTATTTGGCAGGTAGTTCTTACGCTGGTTCTGGTCTTCCGGCTTGTATTGAGCAAGGTGAGTTAGCGGCAAAGCGGGTAGTATTTCATTTAGAGAAGGTAGCGGAAACTGAGTTAGTTGCACATTAAAATATTTCAAACGAAACGCCTTCAATCATATTGAAGGCGTTTCGTTTATTATATAAAATACTTATTAACCAATAAACATATATAAGTTATTTGGTTTTATAACCGCATCTCCCGCATAAATAACCCACTCTGTTAAGTTGTCAAAATCTAAATGATAAGAATTCCCTTCATGCATCTCTTCTATAAAATACGGTTCATTAATGAGTATTCCTTGAATGAGATCTTCAGTAAGGTCTTGCATTTCAAACCACATATGTTCACTTTTCCCTTCTTCGTAAGAGACACCAAACTTAGCGAGGAAACGGAAATCTTCATTTGATTGTTCAATTTGAAAAATGTTGCTGAAATACCCGAAAGTATTTTTTGCATTATAAGCCATACGAGCCGTTTCACTGTTTGTTTTATAGAACATGAGCCCTGTAGCTTCTTCATGTTCTTTGAAAAAGCTTTCTATATATTCTCCGGAAGTATTATATTGGAACAAGAGAACAGATGGAGATTGATGGTACTCATCTCGGGAATCCATCCCGCCAAGGAATACGTTTTGTGCATCTATTGGTTGTAATTTCACTTCTTCATCTTCAATTGAAGATAATTGATCCATACTCGTTTTACGTCCAATATAAGATAAACCTTTTTCCCACGGAACAGCTACTGTATGTATGGAACCTTGTTGACTATGTGCGATAATGATAGGCTCATTCATTGGGACTTGGCCATTCTCAACGGCATTATTAGCAAATGTTTGAAAAAGATCGCCAATGCCGTAGTAGGAAGAAATGCGATTTGGAATAATTAATTCTATTTCAGTTACGCCTGCTCTTAAAAGGCCGTGTGTATGAAACCAATATTGCGTAGGCTCGCCTTCTTTATCATCTTCATAAACGGAATGAATAACGTATAAGTCAGGAATGTCAGGTAACAATTCATTTTCAACGTGATATTCAATATAGTTTCTAGATATCACTTTCATTGCTGCACTTGAATCGATTACAAATAACAAATCTGGTGCGAGGTGCCATAAAAATTGTACCTGCTGGAAAAAGCAGCTGAGTACATCGCCTACAAATAGCGTACGAGTGAAAATTTCAGTGCCGAAAGCCGTATCTTCAAAAGTACGGTCTACTATTGTGGAATCTTGTCTATTGTACATTTTATATTCTTCTGGATCATTAGTTTCATCAATATGCAGTTCATACGGTATGACTTTTTCATCCATATGTAACTCAACAATAAGGCTTGTCTCATCACTATAAACAATTTTTAATTCATCAACTTTAGTAGAGATAGTTTCTAGCCGCTGTTTTAGCTGATCAATTGTAATTCTAGTTGGGATAACAGCAATCATATCTGAAAAATGACGTTCTAATGTTCCATTCATAGCTGCACGGTATGTTTCCGTTTGTACTTCCATCCAATCAACTCCAATTCAAATGAATACATTTTACATACCGATAAAAAATTCGGTATTTTCTGTTTTCTCTCCCTAACATTATAGAGCGCATTCGTAGAATCTGTAAAATTATTATTTTGTATTATAGTTTGAAAACTTGTAAATTAAATAAATTTTGTGTAAAACTTGTCGAAATATAGTTCTATATAACGAATCTTTTGTTATGATAGATATGCTGAGAAAATATGAATTAGGGAGAGGAAAATGACTGTGAAGAAACTGTTAAGTATCTTTTTATCATTCATACTATTGCTTTCATTTACTGGAACTTTGGCACAAGCAGAAGAAAATACTTCTATGTCAGTAGAAAAAGCAATTCAAGTATTCAAGCAGCAAGGGAAAACAAAGGGGATAGTGGAAGGATATATCGTTGGATATACACAAAGTCCTTCTAAATACACGAAAGATCCGGCTAAGTTTGACGACACAAACGTGGCAATTGCCGATTCGCCAAACGAAACAAATCCAGACAAAATCATGCCTGTTCAATTGCCAAAAGGTGATGTGAGGACGGCTGTAAATGTGAAAGACCATCCTGAAAATATCGGGAAGAAAGTTAGGTTAACAGGGACGCTTGAGTTATATTTCGGTAGTCCTGGTTTAAAATCAGTAACAGCTCATAAGTTTCAAGGGGAAGAACAAAACCGCGTTAGCGATGTAGTGGCATCACCAAATGGCGGGGAAGTTGCAAAAGGGACAGCGGTAACATTAACAACGAATACAGAAGGAGCAACAATCTACTATACGTTAGATGGATCTAATCCTACAAATAAAAGTGTTCGTTATAACGGACAAATTGTAGTGAATGAAAATAGTGTAGTGAAAGCAATCGCAGAAAAAGAAGGGCTTACTTCTTCAGCAGTTTCGACATTTTCATTTATTATCGTAAACAATGAACCAGTTCGTATTCATGATATTCAAGGGAAATCACATATTTCTCCTTACACTGGGAAGAAAGTAAACAATGTGGAAGGCGTTGTCACAGCGCTTGATAAAAACGGTTTTTATATAGAAGATAATCAGCCGGATAATGATCCAGCTACTTCAGAAGGTATTTACGTATACAAAAAAGATGCGAATGTAGCGGTAGGAGATCTTGTCCAAGTTGATGGAGAAGTAGAAGAATATGTTGGACCTGGATATGCAGAACGATTTGAAACAGACTTAACGACGACTGAAATTAAGGCGAGTCGTATTGGTGTAATCGCAAAAGATCAAACTTTACCAGAAGCGATTGTATTAGGAGAAAACGGAGTGAAAATTCCAGATCAAATTATTGATAATGATGGATTTGGTCTATTTGATCCGAACGAAGATGCAATCGATTTTTATGAAAGTGTAGAAGGTATGCGAGTTACGATGCCAACGCCAAAAATTATTGCTCCTCAGAAAAACGGGAATTTATATGTAACAGTAAAAAACGGTGGGGATAAAGTTATAACGAAGTATGGCACACCGCTATTAGATAAAGAGCAATTAAACCCAGAGCGTCTTTCTGTAAAAGTACCTCGTGATTATGTCGCGAAAGTAGGGGATACGTTCACTGGTAATATAACAGGCGTAGTAGGATATGACTACGGTGCGTTCCGCATTTCGCCAGTAACGGAATTACCACCTGTAACGGACGGTGGATTTAAGCAAGTAGGGGCAAATATTCAGCCGCGTCTTGATAAGTTAACAGTTGCTACATATAATATTGAAAACTTCTCAGCGAACAAAAAAGAAACAACGGACGAAAAAGTAAAAGCGTTAGCTTATTCTATTAAATATAACTTGAAAATGCCTGATATTATCGGCGTCCAAGAGATGCAAGATAATAATGGATCAATTAATGACGGTACAACAGATGCATCTTTAAGCGCAAAACGTGTAATTGATGCGGTATTAGAAATTCGTGGACCGAAGTATGAGTATGTAGAAATTGCTCCGAACAATAATCAAGACGGAGGAGCACCAGGGGCGAACATTCGCGTCGGTTTCTTCTATAATCCATCACGTGTGAAATTAGCGACAGTACCAAAGTTACTTGATAAAAATGTTGTTCGTATTGGAGATGAAAATTCATTATTTGAAAGTACACGTAAACCGTTAGCAGCAGAATTTACGTTCCAAGGACAAAATGTTGTTGTCATTTCAAATCACTTAAACTCAAAAATAGGAGATGCAACGCCATTTGGAAAAGTGCAGCCGCTCGTATTAAAGAGTGAAGAAAAACGAGTTCAATTAGCACAAGAAGTGAATCATTTCGTACAAGGTATTCAGAAAAAGAATACGAATGCGCCAGTTGTTGTATTAGGTGATATGAATGACTTTGAATTCTCTAAACCTTTAGAAGCGCTGCAAGGAACTATATTAAAAGATATGTTAAATACAGTGCCGAAAGAGAATCGTTACACGTACATTCATGAAGGTAACGCACAAGTGCTAGATCATATTTTAGTAACAAATAACATTGCACCGCACACAATTGTAGACCCTGTACACTTAAACTCAAACATTATGAAAGAACATGGACGTGTAAGTGACCACGATCCAGTACTTGTTCAAATTGATTTGAAGAAGGCTTCTTAAATAGTCGAGAAAGAACGCTTAGAAATATACTAAGCGTTCTTTTACATTATTAGGGATTTTTATGGTAAAATAGATTGAACATTCACTCTTTAATGCGGAGGAGGTGTAGACATATGGTAGCCCGAATAAATGGAAAATTAATGAATCAGCTTGCAATTTTTTTTAGTACGATCGTCATGCTTCAGTTTGTAGCTGATATAACAGGGCTTACACAGAATCTAGATAGTATGTATTACTTAATGAATACAGCAACTTCCTATATAACGTTTAGTTTGGCGGTTATTTTTACTTTGATCGGTGCAAGAAGAGAATTAAGTAAATATGCAATTATTTCATTATGTTTAGTGGTAGCTATTAAAGCAATTTACTTTGCGGCTGTTGTTATTTTGTGGGGATTGGCTGGTACGCCGTAAATGAATATAAAAAACCTAATTTCCAAGATAACGTGAGGAAATTAGGTTTTTATAATGGCTGAAAAGCCTTTCTACATCGATCTCGTTTTTGAAGTCTTCTCATATATCTTTTTTTGTCCCGTTGTACTCCTTTTATGTACATGAATAAGCTGACAAGGAAGAAAAATGTACATTGTAAAATGTACGGTGACATCCCGTGTAATGGTTGTTTCGGATCATATAAGTGAATAGGTGCTCCGCCTATTGTAGGCAATACTGTATTTATTAGGACGAAAGGAATGGAAGTAACTGCAAATGGAAATAGAAGTGCCATGTACTCCTTTTGTGACCATGTGGACGCTGCTAAACCTAAGAGGGCCATTAAACCAGCGAATAAAAAATTAATCCCAATATATAGATAAATATAAGTGATGGGAGAAGAGAAATATAATTCTGCGAACATTCCGTTGCCGTTTATCATACTCGTACTGACGGTTGGATCTCCATTTGGAATTGTTAATTTGCAAAGTAATAAAGAAAGAATGAACGGTAAAGTATAAAGAAATCCACCGCAGAAAAATGTAACGATATATTTTGTAAAGGAATACGAGAATAGGGAAATTTCCTTACTTATAAAAGCTTTGAAACCATCGGATTTATCGGAATTATAACTTGTACTAAATGGTAAACTTGCAATAACAGGCATTAATAATAAATAAACATCCATTTCATTATCACGAAACCCGATCCATTTAAAAGCAGTTGCTATAGCTCCATTCGTTGCGTCTCCTAAATAACGAATTACATAATAATAATGATAAATAGAAATAAGAGCTAATCCACTAAACATAATAATTAAAGAAACACGATTACCAAAAGCTTGCCTTATATTTAAACGAAGCGCACGCATCATGACTGAAAAAGCCTCCACTATTTTTATAAATCTGTCTACTTTCTATATTACTATTAAATGTAAGGATTTTCTTGTTTTTTTATTTGTTTATTAGAAAAAGAGGGATTTCGTTGTTGTTAGGTAAGGTTTAACTGTGGAAGAAGATTTTCAGAGTGAAAGGAAAAGAGAGGACATATGGAATTCAAGTTTAGACAAAATTACGCTTTCTACGCTGAAATAAGAAAAAGGTGTTCATAAAAATTATATGTGAAGAACATCTTTTCCTTTCCCCTTTTTTTCTGATACACTATGACAGTATTATATAGATTGACTGGAATTTTTTTAAACTGGGAATAACTAAAAAAGAGAACTTGTATAGAATGTAAGCGTGTGGTAATATCAAATATGTACCGATTGACTATATTATCCAATTGGTCATTTTTGGAGGTGACGATGTGGCAATAGATCGAAAACGTTCTATTATTGAAGCTGCAACAAAGTCTTTTTCAGCGTTCGGTTATAAGGCGACGACGATGGATCAAGTTGCGAAGTTAGCGAATGTAGGAAAAGGAACAATTTATACTTTTTTCAAAAATAAAGAAGAACTATTTGGCGAAATTATTTCTAATTTAATTACAGAAATGAAGCAAGTCGCAAAAGACGCAATTCGTTCAGATATTTCATTTTTTGAAAATGTACATAGAGCATTATATAGCATCTTAGAATTTAGAAAAGAACATCAGCTCATGATTAAATTAATTCAAGAAGAGCGCGATATGGGAACGAAAGAAGTACAAGAAGTGATGCAACAAGTAGATGTGGAAATCGTTTCTGTCATTCAATCTTATTTAGAGATTGCAATTGAAAAAGGTGAAATTAGCAAATGTGATCCAGAAATTACAGCGTTTATTATGCTTCGCCTATACGTATCGCTTATTTTTGATTGGGAAAAAAATCATGAACCGTTAGAAAAAGAGAAAATATCGGAATTATTCGAACTTTATTTACTAAAAGGATTGTCAAATTAAGATAATCCTTTTATTATTATAAAAAATGACTAATTGAACAAAATGGTCAAATGTATGAGAGGGGTGGTTAAATAGTATAATCAAGTAGATGAAAATGTGCATAGTATAAATTTGGGGATAAGGCATATGTATGAACAGATATAGCCTTTTTATTTGGGTAAAAATGACTAAATAGACATTTTGGTCATTTTTAAAAAGGGGGATAAATTATGAAATGGCATAAGTTGCTTAGTAAAGAATTTGCAGAGATTATAAAAAGTAAAAAAATATTAATCCCAATCATTGCGGTTTTATTTGTACCGATTTTATATGCGGGTATGTTTTTATGGGCCTTTTGGGATCCGTATGAACAGCTAGATGACTTGCCAGTTGCGGTAGTTAATTTAGATAAAGGTGCAGAACTTGATGGGAAACCAATTGAGGTCGGGAAAGGGCTCGTTGATAACTTAAAAGATAATAAAAGTTTTAAATGGGAATTTGTAAGTGAAAAAGAAGCGAAAGAGGGAATGGAAGGCAGAAAGTATTACATGTTAGTACGTATTCCAGATGACTTCTCCAGTAACGCTACAACGTTATTACAAGACGATCCGAAACCATTAAACTTAGAATATATTCCAAATGAAAGTTTAAACTTCTTATCTTCACAAATTGGCGGAACAGCAATTGAAAAAATTAAAAGTGAAGTATCAAGCACGTTAACGAAAACATATGCAGAGAAAATGTTTGATTCCATTAAAGACGTCTCAAAAGGATTAGCAGATGGGGCGGAAGGGGCAAATAAACTACATGACGGATCAAGTGAGCTGCATGATGGTTCAAGTAAAGTGACGGATGGTCTTCATACACTTCAAGGGAAGTCTGGAGAGATGAAAGATGGAGTTCAGAAATTAGCAGATGGATCTAATAAATTACAAGATGGGTCCGGAAAAGTAACAGCAGGTTTAAATACATTAAATAGCAAAACAGGTGAAATACAGACTGGTATAGGAAAATTACAAGATGGATCTCAGAAAGTAACAGCAGGTTTAAATACATTAGTAAGTAAAACAGGTGAATTAAAAGCAGGAACGAGTGAATTATCAACTGGTATGGAAAAACTTGTTGGAGGACAAAGTCAATTAGAAGAAGGTTCTCAAAAAATTGAAAAGGGTTTGCAAGAGTTAAATAGTACAGTGAAAAATTCTGTTGCAGGTTTAGAGGGAATGCAGTCGAAAGTTCCTTCTATATTAAATACGGTAAATCAGAAAATAGATGGAGCTGGGGAAAATGTAAATCAGTTAAATGAATTTACTCAATCAACAGCAGGGGATGCAAAAACGGCAGCACAAGATGTAGCGAATTTGCAAAAGCAAATTGAAAGTTTACCGAAAGAATATCAAGAGCAGTTACAACCATATATAACAAATGCGGCAAAAAGTACAGCGACAGTTCAGCAGAAAGCCATTGGAGTAGCAGGTGGAACAAATAAATTAAATGAAGAAGTAAAACAATTAAAAGGTGAAATAAATCAAACGACAAGTGAAATGCAAAACAAACTACCGAATTCAGAAGGGGTCAAAACTTTAACGGATGGTATTGAGAAATTAATGAATGCGCAAAACGAATTTGTAAGTAAATTTCATGGATTTGGTGAAGGATTAAGTAATGCTAAAGTAGGTGTAGATAAATTAAATAACGGATCAGGTCAATTAATTGATGGAGTAACCCAATTAGCAGATGGCTCAAGCCAAGTAACAGGCGGTTTAGGTACATTATCTGTAGGAGCAAGCCAAATGACAGGCGGAATAACACAATTAGCAGACGGTTCAAGCCAAGTAACAACAGGCATAGGCACTTTAAATGGTGGTCTAAATAAAATGTCAACTGGCTCAACCCAGCTAATCGACGGAGTAAATAAACTAGCAGATGGATCAGGAAAAGTGACAGATGGACTCGTGAAAGTAAACGATGGTTCAGGTACACTGGCTGAGAAACTTGGTGAAGGTGCAGAAAAAACAGGTGAAGTAAAAGGAACAGATAAAACGTATGATATGTTTGCAAGCCCTGTAAAAGTGAAGACAGAGAAACTAGCGGAAGTTCCAAACTACGGAACAGGATTCACACCGTATTTCTTATCACTCGGTTTATTCGTTGGGGCATTACTATTATCTATCGTATACCCATTACGCGATACAGTCGGCGTTCCGAAATCAGGATTCAGCTGGTTTATTAGTAAGTTTGGCGTTTTATTATCAGTCGGTATCATTCAAGCAATAGTAGCAGATGTCATATTACTATTCGGATTAGGTGTAGAAGTACAAAGTATTCCATACTTCATACTCTTTAGCATTGTTACGAGTTTAGCGTTTATTTCATTAATTCAATGCTTAGTAACAGCATTCGGTGATGCAGGGCGTTTCATTGCCATCATCACATTAATTATTCAGCTTACAACAAGTGCTGGAACATTCCCGCTAGAATTGATTCCGAAGTTTTTACAACCATTTCATGCTTGGCTACCGATGACATACTCTGTATCAGGATTGAAAGCAGTCGTATCAAGCGGAGACTTTAACTTCATGTGGCAAAACATAGGAATACTCATGATCTTTATCGTCGTATTATCACTTGGAACAATCGCTTCATTAACTTGGATGCATAAACGACAATTTAGAAATGTTGTTGAAAATCAATCGGTTGAAGCGTAGAGAAAAGCACCTTTTTGGTGCTTTTTTTATTTTAGTGCAGGGCATTTTTTTTGTAGTTCGGATATGAATTTTTCAGGATCTTTTGGTGAGATTTTTACACTTCCCCAAGCTCCTGATGTATAAAAGATTTCATAGCAATCTTTCGAAGAGAGAATACGATATCCGATTAAAATGTTATCTGTTTTTGAGATTTTCGTTATATGAACGTACGGAATCTTACTTCGAAATGGACCACCTTTAACAAATAAGTGGTTTTCATAGAATGTATATGTAATAGAAAAAGAACTCCATAATAGGAAGCCAGAAGATACAAAGAAAATAGATAGTAGAATGTATAAGTCTGTAGTAGTAGCTTCATCATCAAAGAAGAGAGGAAGCAGTGTTGAAGCACCTATGGTGAAAATAGCAAAAAAGATAATAAATAAGAAAAATTTATCAATTTTAGAGTGGAATGTCATTTGTAGCCCTCCTTCTCCTTAACTTTACCATATCGTATGTGTAGTCTAAACGAAAGAAAAGGAATAACAACAATTTACAGAGAAAACTAGAATAGGGGAGTTGATATGATGAAAGGAAATCTAACCTATTATTTTATCTTATATCCGTTAATCTTCTTTCTTGTTTTCACCCTTTCACCTATCTTGTTTCATAAAGAAGAATATACAAGTATGAAAGATACACTGGGAATACTTTTAGTCTACTATGTGCTAATTAGTGGGTATTACTTTATGGATGTTGTAAGTGAAAGAATGAAGAAAAATGATCAGGACAAACAATAAAGTGAAACTTTAATCAGTGGGGGTTTTGTTCATCCCCCACTGATTATTAGTTGAACCAATCGGGCTTTTATGGGCAGTTGATCCCGCACCTAACTTCTTTGCTTCCGTTGAATTTTGAGGTGAGGGTCTTACTGCCCATTAATGCGGGATAAAGTTTTATTACATAAAGACTGATGGAGGACAACAAAATGACCGAAAGTGAAATGAAATTTCGTGATACAACCATTCGTAACTTTTTTGATAAAGAGAATCGTTTAAAATCGATTCCAGGTCAAAAGAAGAAAAAGTTAGTGTTATTAGAACATTTGATTAGCAAATTAAACGCTGAAAATCAGTATACGGAAAAAGAAATTAATACGTTCATAAAACAATATCATGATGATTTTTGTACGATTAGACGAGAATTTATCGTGCATGGGTTTATGGATCGAGAGGATAATGTGTATCGTGTAAATGAGAGAGAAGTATGGAGGAAATGGGAAGAGTTATAAATGTAATGAGAAAGGGGAATTTTTTTGCAAGCTAGTAGTCTTATGCATGAAGAACTTTCGGAAAAACCATCGATTTTGGGGATATTTACTTCGCCAACACTACAATTCAAAAGGATGAAGAATCAAAGAAATATATTATTCCCACTAGCTCTTTTAATTGTGCTTATTATAATTTCAAGTGCCTTAATGTCTTGGAATTCTTTAAATAATCCTGCACTCAGTATGTTTCATGATAAAACGGGATTTACTGTTCCAAAATACATAACTTTCTTTACCACATTTGGAATTTCAGCAGTCGGCGGAATCGTAGCTATACTTTTTGCACCTATATTCTATAAGAATATTATGATTTTCTTTGGAGTTGATATTAACTATAAAGAAACATTCCCGGTAATTATTTATGCTTCGTTTGTATTAAGGATAGGGATGATTTTAAACGGATTAATTGCATTTTCTCTAAGTGGATATGAGATATCTTATACAGGTTTAGGTGCAATAGCGACAGATAATATGATCTTGCATACAATCGCTCAAAGAATAGATATATTTAACATGTGGTATTACGTTTTATTAGGAATAGGTTTAAAAACGATTACGAATTTAAATAAAGATAAGCTTATTCCTCTTATTATTGTACTTTTCGTTTTCACTAGTTTATTAGCGAGCATGGCTGGATTTATGCAGGAAATATCTAAACCGTAAGGATAGGTGGGAAGTATAATTATAAGCTTGTATGAAAAAGGTGGTCTGGATATGGACAAACCACCCTTTATCCCGCTATTTGCCGGGCAGTAAGACTCCCACCTCAAAATTTGGCTGGAGCAAAGAAATTAGGTGGGAGATCAATTGCCCGTAAATGCCCGATTAGTAGCCCGCGCTAGTCTTGCATTTTTCTTTGTAGTAAGTCTATGAACTCTGCAATATTTGAACTTGTAATGTATCCCACCGTTATATATTCATCTTCATAATAAAATATTATTTTTTTGTCAAAGATTTTTCTCTTCGTTTCTATAGATACAATTTTTTCATACTCAAATTCGGCAATTAATGTATTTTTATGTTGGCCCAAAAAGAGAAGTCTTCTGTTAGTAGCAAATAACATACCTGGATACGGGACTTTATGCGTATTCATATAGTCAGTAAGTGAACATTTTAAAATAGAGACAATAACTTCACCTTTATATAGTAGTTGTTTTGCAGCTGTTAAAATTGGATTCATTTTATGCATTCCTTTTATATAGATGTAAGAATATTGTATCAAAAGTGAAAAGATTCTCAATATGTAATGTTGCATATTGAGAGTTTTAGAGGTTCTTAGTTTGATAGATTCAGTATTAGTCTTTTAAGAAAAAGGTAAGAGGTGATTCGGTGATACGATTAGCAAAAGAGGTTGATGCGGAATCAATTATGAATATTAGAAAGGAAATTATATTATCGGGAAGTACTACAAAGTTTTTCATAGTATCTCCAAATAAATTACCAAATGATATTGATTTAGAAAGAGAAAAGATACGGAAAAGCAATGAAAAAGGTAATCTTTATATAGTTTATGAAGTAGATAGTAAGGTAGTTGGTTTTTTACTTTTCAATCGATATGAACTAGAACGGTTACGACATGCAGGCACAATGGGAATGGGGATTAGGGAGGCGTATTGTAATCAAGGCATTGGTACGAAACTAATTGAATTTCTTATTAGTTGGGCTAAAGAGCAGAAAGGTTTAGAGAAAATTTGCTTAGGCGTAGTTTCTATTAATAATCGGGCGATTAAGGTGTATAAACGTATGGGATTTGTAGAAGAAGGAAGACAAAGAAAGCAAATTAAATATGAAGATGGATCATATGGAGACGACGTGTTGATGGGTTTTTATATTGAATAAAAAGAGGGATGTTCTGTTAGTAGTAAGCAACATGCGTGGAGACAGGATTTTATGAGTAATCGTATAGTCAGTGAAGAGACTGCCAATATTGGCAGTCTCTCTTTAGTGGAAATGTTTACACTGAGCAAACCTTAAGTTCTAATCTTTCTTTCTGACGAAGATGATGTGAAAAATGCATAGAAATGAGCTGGAACCACTCTGCAGCATTTAAGTACCCAAGTCCAGGATGCTCCACTTTACAATCATTTGGAATAGAAGCAAGCATTGGTTCTATGTTTTTTACAGCTGTAATTAATTTTAGAAAACGCTCCTGTATCTCTTCTTTGCATGATGGATTTTCAGGTGTGTATCCAGAGTGATTAGGTATTTTTATTTGTATAGGAGGGAAAGCGCCCATTTCATATACTTTTTCACCTATATCCGTTTTTTTGTTAGCTACAGATGGTGTTTCAGTTTTACATTTCGCGATTGCATCTAACTGCATATATGTAGCCGAAAGTAAATGATTATACATTTGACCAAGAGACCATTCTTCTGTAGAAGGTTTCATTATAAATTGTTGGAGAGAGTACTGTTCTAATTCCTCTATGTAATACGTTGCTAAACTTTCAAATTTCTCTAAAGTGGTAGTACTGTTCATATTGTTAGCTCCTTTTTATGAAAATATATTTGTTGATACTTACTATAAAGGAAGGTTACTGACAACATTATGTCAGTAGTAAAATAAAAAAATTAAAGTTTTAACATTTCTTTTGCTTCATCACGTATTTTCTCAGAAAGAATTGTTGGCTCTAGTACTTGTACTTGGCTCCCAAAGCTTAATACCCATTGAAATACTTCGTCTATGTTTCTTGATTTCAAAAATACATGAAACCCATTATCTTTATACTCGTATGAATCTATAAAAAAGTATCGTGATTCAATAACTTTATGTGCAATATGAGATGAGAACAATAAATGAATTGTAACAGTGCGATTGCTTTTAGGTTGATAGTCTTGTAAAGAAAAGTCTTTCGGTTTTGTGAAAAATTCTTGTTCTTGCTGTAATGTATCCATACGGTCTAAGCGAAAATTACGTATTTGTTTTCGAAGTAGACAATGAGCAACGATGTACCAAATTCCTGAAATATTAACTAAACCGTAAGGGTGAACGGTCCGCTTTATTTTTGTAATATCTCTTGGTTTACGATAGTGAAAGGAGATAGATTGCTCTCTTTGAATAGCTTCTTGTAACAAGAAAAGTTGGCTCTCTAGTTTTTCTTGCTCGGCTTGCTGGTTTGAACATATAGGAGAAAGGAAACGGAAAGCTCCTCGTAATCCCTCAACTTTCTTTTGTTGATCAGTAGGGAGAATAACCTCCAGTTTCTCTGTTGCTGACCGCGCATGTACAGAAAAAGAAGAATTGAAAGTTTTCTCAATATAATCACCCCCTAATAAAAGAGTAACAGCCTCTTCAGGCGTAAGTTGAATGGGTGGTAAGAAATAACCATCCATTAATGAATAACCGTGGCCAGGCATTGCGAAAAGCGGGACGCCAGCTTCACTAAGTGCATCCATATCTCTATAAATAGTGCGTATACTTGTCTCGAATTTTTCAGCTAAGCTTTGTGCTGTAACGGTTTGTTTTCTTTGTAATTCAATTAATATGGCTAATAAACGATCCGTCCGATTCATGAAATATCATCCTTTATTTTATAAATATTCTTATTGTGAAATTCTAAAAGTAGTGTGTAATTCCCTGCAGTTAACAGACTTTTCCCTATGTATAATATTAATATAGTAAAATCATAAGAACCTATATTGCAGTTTCCAATAATATACTATATAATCAGGATAAGAAAACGTTTTCATGCAAAGGGGGAAAATTTCGTGTCGACTATCGAGGACGTGGCGAAATTAGCGGGGTTATCAAGGACAACGGTTTCTAGGGTGATTAATAATCATCCATATGTTTCAGATGAGAAGAAGAAAAGGGTTCAATTAGCAATGAAGCATTTAGGCTTCGTTCCTAATTCTGCGGCGAGAAGGCTTCGTAAACAAAAAACAGAAACAATTGCGGTGCTTGTTCCAAGGATTACAAATCCTTTTTTTAGTAGATTTATTGAAGCAATCGAGATTGCTGCTTCTGAACATAAATATAAACTGATTATTTGTCAAACAAGATATTTACCGGAAAAAGAGATGGAGTATTTACAATTATTATCTACGAAACAAGTAGATGGGATTATTCTATGTTCACTAGAAAATCCGTGGGAAGATGTAGAGCCATACTTGCAACACGGTCCAATCGTGTTATGTAATGAATATATTGAGGAAGCAAATGTTCCAACAGTGAAGTTTGATCATGCACAGGGAGCATACATAGCTGCCAATCATGTATTAGAACAAGGATATCGTAATCTGATTTTTTGCCGTGGTAACGAAACGAAAGTAGTGAGCCAACAGCGAAAAATGGGCTTTTTACGCGCTATTACTGAAAAGAGTAGAGAAGTGGAAGCGATCGATTTTCTTGAAAACGCTTTCTCTTGGGATGATGGAAAACGAATATTCAATGAAGTATTAAAGGACAAAAAAAATCCTACCGCGATTTTGGCAGGAGGCGACGAGGTTGCAGCTGGAATTATCTCAGAGGCGAAACGCCATGGTTGGAGTATTCCAGAAGATCTCGCTGTGATCGGTTTTGATAATCAAATTTTAGCGCAGATTACAGAGCCAGGTATTACGACAATTGAACAGCCAATCGACGAGATGGCCCGAAAAGTTGTTGACTTAATGATGGATAAAATCCATACGAAAAATTATCGACAAAAAGAATTGTATGAGTTTGAACTGGAGCTCTTGGTGAAAGGTTCAACGATGAAGGATACGATGTTATTAGCCTAGTAGACTATGTCTGCTAGGTTTTTTTATGTTCACAAACTACTAATCTTCGTGAACGCAATCGTCACATTTGTTATGGTATGCTTCGTGCTGCTCATCAATTTCCTTCCCGCAGTGTGCACAAGTTTTCGTCGGTAAATTTCGGAAAAACTCCATTGGTTGATCAATCATGTCAATCCCTCCATTTCCATTTCTTACTATCATTGTATTAGTACAAAAAACAAAAGTCAACAACTGTTTTATAACAAAGTTGAAAATTAATGAAAAAGTTTAGGAAATGGATTATAGTTAACAATGTAGGATGTAAGTAAAAAACTTTCTCAAGTACGGAGAAAAACTGCATTCCTACTCGGTTTTAGAAAGGATGGATACATATGAAAATGACTGTTGTCGGCTTTTGGGGCGGCTTTCCAGAAGCGGGAGAAGCAACGTCGGGGTATTTGTTTGAACACGATGGTTTTCGTTTACTTGTAGACTGTGGTAGTGGTGTACTAGCACAGATTCAAAAATATATAACACCGTCTGATATAGATGCAGTTGTATTGTCGCACTATCATCACGATCATGTTGCAGACATTGGGGTATTGCAATATGCGAGATTAATTACGAGTGCGATAAAAGGACAACTACCGGAGTTACCAATATACGGTCATTCGTTTGATGAGAATGGATTTAATTCTTTAACGCATGCACCGCATACGAAAGGGATCGCGTACAATCCAGAAGAAACACTTCAAATTGGGCCGTTCTCCATTTCATTCTTAAAAACTGTTCATCCTGTTACATGCTTTGCGATGCGTATTACAGCTGGCGATGATGCCGTAGTATACAGCGCTGATTCAAGTTATATTCCTGAATTTATCCCATTCACGAAGGATGCTGATCTTTTCATTTGTGAGTGTAACATGTATGCACATCAAGAAGCTGCAAAAGCAGGGCATATGAATAGTACAGAAGTAGCAAGTATTGCGAAAACTGCGAATGTAAAAGAACTTTTATTAACGCACTTGCCGCATACAGGCAACCCATCTGATTTAGTAACAGAAGCAAAACAAATTTTCAGTGGTCATATTACGCTAGCGCATAGTGGCTACGTATGGAACTCATGAGGTGATACGATGTTATTTATTGATAATAAAGGGATTACAGATCCTAGAATAAACTTAGCAATTGAAGAATACTGTGTGAAAAACTTAGATATTAACGAAACGTATTTACTGTTCTACATTAATGAGCCTTCGATTATCATTGGTAAAAACCAAAACACAGTAGAAGAAATTAATGCAGATTACGTAAAAGAACAAGGTATTCATGTCGTTCGTCGTCTATCAGGCGGGGGCGCAGTATATCATGATTTAGGAAACTTAAACTTCAGCTTTATTACGAAAGATGATGGAGATAGTTTCAGCAACTTCAAAAAATTCACAGAGCCTGTAACGAAAGCGCTTGGTAAACTAGGCGTAAATGCAGAGCTAAGTGGTCGTAACGACATTTTAGCTGAAGGTAGAAAAATTTCAGGTAACGCGCAGTTCTCAACGAAAGGTCGTATGTTTAGTCACGGCACGTTACTATTTGATTCTGAAATCGATCATGTCGTATCAGCGTTAAAAGTAAAGATGGATAAGATTCAATCAAAAGGAATTAAATCAATCCGTAGCCGCGTTGCGAACATTACAGAGTTCCTAAACGAAAAAATGACGACAGAAGAGTTTAGACAACTTCTTCTAGAAACAATTTTCGAAGGAGAAACAGAAATTCCAACGTACGAATTAACAGAAGATGATTGGAAAGAAATCCATAAACTTTCTGAAGAGCGCTACCGCAATTGGGACTGGAACTACGGAAAATCTCCGAAGTTCAACTTACAACATTCACACCGCTTCCCAGTTGGACAAGTTGACGTTCGTCTTGAAGTGAAAAAAGGAACAGTAACAGAATGTAAAATTTACGGTGATTTCTTCGGCTCACTAGATGTTCATGACATTGAAGAACGTTTAACTGGCGTACAATTTGATAAAGATGCATTCACTGTAGCTTTAGAAGGCGTAGATATCGCGCGTTACTTCGGTAATATTACAACAGAAGATTTCTTACATTTATTCTTCTAAACAGAAGAGGCTGTCATAAAAGACAGCCTCTTTTTGTATAACTTGTCAGGTTTTGTCGGGAAATCGATATATTTTAAAAATCGCTAATATAATTTCATTTATCACGAATATCGTCATTAAAACATCCACTTCCAGGACATCTGCTCCTTATAAAGGAATATATATACTAAAAGGAGGGTGATCGAAATGAAAAGGATAATACACTTTATATTATTGATCAGCTTCGTTATAGGGATGACAGCTTGTAACGATGAAACTTCTTCAAACTGTACGACTTTGTCTATTGGAAAGCCAGCGGGGGATAATGTCATATATTATACGCATACAGATAACGAAAGAAAGATACATGATATACAGGCTATGTTTCAAAATAAGAAATGGAAAAGAAATGAAACGTTTAGCGCTGTTAATAAAACGCCAGATGTTGTCTTGTCTATAGATGAAGACGATAAAGGGTTACCGACACTATATGTTACAGTGTACTTTCATGAAGATGGAGCGGACGCGATTAACTTGTATGGAGAGTATACGAGTTTAAATAAAGAGGAACTTGATAAGCTTAGAGACAAGATGAGCGCATATTATCCTAAAATGATTTCTGTCCTCGTTTAATACTTTGTTGGCAAGTAGAATCACCTTATCTTTCCAAAGTTATTCAATAGAAAGTACGCCGTGTATATGCAGTTAATGGAATATTACTTGCTACTTTAATTTTCTTTTAATATAATTAATTTAGAATTTTTAAATATTCTAAATTTTATAAAGGTGGGGTTTGTGTGAATCTCGTTCAATCTTTGGCTGAAACGGCAAAAAAGAAGGGGGATAAACCGGCGTACATATTTATGGATCAGTCGGTCTCGTATGACCAATTAAACAAAGTGGTCACTAGGTTTTCTAGTAATTTAGCAAAAATGGGCGTTGGAAAAGGGGACAATGTCGCATTAGCTGTAGGCAATTCACCACATTTTTTAGTAGGTTTATACGGAACAATGAAAGCAGGGGCAACTGTCATTCCAATTAATCCAATTTATACAGCAGACGAAATACATTACATATTACAAAATGGAGATGTAAAAACAATCATCGTACTCGACGTCCTTCTACCTGTTATACAATCTCTTACAACAAGACTTCCTTCACTTGAAAATATCATCATATGCGAAACCTCATCAGATTTTACTCATACAGAAACTGAAAAAATGAAAACGTTTACTAGTTTTATAGGAACTGGAGATATAACTTACGAAGGTCCTGAACTAGATGAAGAAGATGTAGCTGTTATTTTATACACTTCAGGTACAACTGGAAAGCCAAAAGGCGCTATGTTAACGCATAAAAATTTATATAGTAACGCAAGCGATGTTGCGTCATATTTACAATATACTGCTGATGATCGCGTCGTTGCGGCACTGCCGATGTTCCATGTATTCTGTTTAACAGTTGCAGTAAATGCGCCGATTGTGAACGGGGCAACGATTTTAATGATACCGAGGTTTAGTCCGAAAGAAGTATTCCGTATTTGTCGTACGTATGAACCAACGATTTTTGCTGGTGTGCCGACGATGTACAATTACTTATATTTATTTGAAGAAGCAAGCGCAGAAGATGTAAAGACGCTTCGTCTCTGTATTTCAGGTGGTGCGTCAATGCCTGTTGCCCTTCTGCAAAACTTTGAAAAACGTTTTGATGTGATTGTCTCAGAAGGATACGGTTTATCAGAAGCATCACCAGTTACTTGTTTTAATCCGTTAGATCGTCCTCGTAAACCAGGTTCGATTGGTACAAATATTTGGCACGTAGAAAATAAAATTGTGAATGAACTTGGGGAAGAAGTACCTGTCGGTGCAGTTGGGGAGTTAATTGTTCGCGGACCTAACGTTATGAAGGGTTACTATAATGCGCCAGAAGATACAGCAGCGACACTTAAAGACGGATGGCTATATACAGGTGACTTAGCGAAAATGGATGAAGAAGGTTACTTCTATATCGTCGATCGCAAAAAAGATATTGTTTTAGTTGGCGGTTATAACGTATATCCTCGTGAAGTAGAGGAAGTATTATATACTCACGATTCGGTAGCTGAAGTTGTTGTAATAGGCGTTCCTGATGAAAACTTAGGAGAAGCAGTACGAGCTTACGTCGTTCTGAAACAAACGAACGTAACAGAAGAAGAACTGATGCATTACTGCACGTTACATTTAGCGAAATATAAAGTGCCAAAGAGCATTGAATTTTTAACAGAATTGCCGAAGAATACAACTGGTAAGTTGTTAAGAAGAGCTTTGAGAGAGAAGGCATTACAAGTATAAAAATAAAGATATCCACCTCTATGGCTACATGTTTAGAGATGGATATCTTTTTGTCCTGCAAAAGCTCGATTAGTGTGGATGGACAAAATCCCTACTGATTAAAGTTTCACGTTATTTTTTAGAATTGGTTAAGCTATAAGCCCATATATTTAAAACGTAATATGACTAATAAGGAGGAGATATACGTGGAGCAGAAGGAATTACGATTACGGAAAGTACAATATCTTATTTGTGACATTATGGATGAAATGAATATGGAGAATGAAAAGAAGAACTTAGAAACATTGCAAAAAGTAATTGATCACCTTTCAGGGGCGATTGGGGATTTAGTGGATCCATCGGGTACGTATTCATTAGACTATTTAGAGAGAAAAGTGCATACGGCTCATTATTTATTGTTTAAAAATGATCGGAAAGCATATTTGTGTAATAAATAGGTAGTATTTGTTTAATTTTTTTATTTGACATTGATAATCATTATCAATATGATAGTTATGTTGGGTATATTCATATAAAGGGAGATGTCATATTGATAATGATTAAGAAAAAATATATTAATGCATTCGTTATAGCAGCAACTTTAGCAGTTCCATTTAGCGGTATCATGGCACCTATTGCGAAAGCAGATGCAGCGGTTGAAATGAAAGCAAATAGCAAACTTGCAGATGGTACATATGACGTTATTTTAAAAACTTATAAAGATCAAACGAATGAAACATCTGTTGCTTCTACATATTTAAAAAATGCAAAAGTAACAATTCAAGGTGACAAAAAAATCGTTACGTTAACAGTTCAAGATAGTAGCTATTTCCAGTATCTTAGAGTAGAAGATACTAATAAAGTAGGGACATTCCATGATGTGAAAGTGATCTCTGAAGATAAAACAAATAATGGTACGAAGGTTGTTCAATTTGAAATCGATGAGTTCTCGAAAAAATATAATATGCAAATGCATATATTAATTCCAGCAATTAAATATGATCATAAATATCAAGTGCAGTTTGAAATTGATGCGAGTGCAATTGAAAAGAAATCTAAGTTCTCAGATGTACCGACTTGGGCACAAGATTCAGTTCAATATTTAGTAGACAAAGAGGCAGTACATGGTAAGCCAGATGGTACATTTGCACCGGCTGAAAATATCGATCGTGGTTCAGCAGCAAAAATATTAGCTACTGTTTTAGGATTAGAAATTAATAAAGATGCGAAGCCATCATTCCATGATGCGCAAAATCATTGGGCTACACCGTACATCGCAGCAGTTGAAAAAGCTGGTATTGTAAAAGGTGATGAGAAGGGTAACTTCAATCCGAGCGGGTTAATTAACCGTGCATCGATGGCTTCTATGCTAGTGAATGCATATAAATTAGAAAGAAATGAAAATATTAAACTACCTAAAGAGTTTGCTGACCTAAAAGATCATTGGGGCGCGAAGTATGCGAACATTTTAATTCAAGAAAGCATTTCAGCTGGAACAGATAATGGATGGGCTCCCGATAAAGCGGTAAGCCGCGCAGAAGCAGCTCAATTTATTGCGAAGACAGATAAGTTGAAGAAATAAATTCCAAGTTGACACATATGAATTACGGAATTAAAATGGAAAGAAATCAAACAGAATACAATAGAAGCTCATCAGAGAAACTGAAGGCGCACAACGTTCACTTTTGTGAATAGATTGTGTGCCTTTTTCTATTGTACAAACTAAGGGGGCTTTATATATGAAACAGTGGAGTAAGACAGCATTAATGAAAAGTACAGGTGTTTTATTATCAGCATTTGTCCTTTTGTCAGGGTGTGGTTCGGCAACATCCACTAACAATTCTGAAGGAAGTGCAGATAAGAAGACAGTCGAACTTTTAAATGTTTCATATGACCCGACGCGTGAGTTGTATCAAGATTTCAATAAAGACTTTGCGAAGTACTGGAAAGAGAAACATGGTCAGACAGTAAATGTAAAGCAATCACACGGGGGATCAGGAAGTCAGGCACGCTCCGTTATTGACGGTTTAGAAGCAGATGTTGTAACGCTAGCGCTCGCTTATGATATTGATGCAATTAGTAAGAAGAAACAACTAGCAGAAGATTGGCAGAAGCGACTTGCGGATAATTCTACTCCGTACACATCAACAATTGTATTTCTTGTGAGGAAAGGAAACCCGAAAGGAATTAAAGATTGGGATGATTTAACGAAAAAAGGTGTGTCTGTCATTACACCGAATCCAAAAACATCTGGAGGAGCACGTTGGAACTATTTAGGTGCGTGGGGATATGCGCTGAAGAAATATAACAATAGTGAAGAGAAAGCGAAAGAGTTTGTCGGTCAAATTTATAAAAACGTAGAAGTACTAGATTCAGGAGCACGAGGGGCAACGACTACTTTCGTTGAAAAAGGAATTGGTGATGTGTTAATCGCTTGGGAAAATGAAGCATTATTATCACAAAAAGAGCTTGGAAAAGATAAATTCGAAATTGTAACACCTTCGATTAGTATACTTGCAGAACCGCCAGTAGCTGTTGTAGATAAAGTCGTTGATAAAAAAGGAACGAAAAAAGTAGCAGAAGGATATCTTGACTATTTGTATTCAGAAAAAGGGCAAGAAATTGCGGCGAAAAACTTTTATCGCCCTCGTAATGAAAAAGTAGCAGAAAAGTACGCATCACAATTTCCGAAAGTTCAATTATTTACAGTTGATGAACTATTTGGCGGATGGAAAAAAGCGCAAGAAAAACATTTTAACGATGGAGGCGTATTCGATAAAATTTATCAAAAATAAGGGGGGATGAGGTGAAAGATTGTGAGGAAGAAGAAGCGTGTTTTACCGGGGTTTGGATTATCTCTTGGATTTACAATGCTGTATATGAGTTTATTCGTACTTATACCACTTTCTATCGTATTTATTCAAACTTCGCAGCTAGGCTGGAAGAAGTTTGCTGGGGTTATAACGAGTGAGCGCGTTTTACATTCCTATCAAGTAAGTTTCACAACTTCACTTGCAGCGGCAATCGTAAATGCCATTTTCGGTTTATTAATTGCCTGGGTACTCGTTCGCTACACATTTCCAGGGAAACGGTTATTAGACGGACTAATCGATTTACCATTCGCTCTTCCGACTGCTGTAGCAGGTATTACACTTACGACGCTTTATGCGGAAAATGGCTGGGTTGGAAAAATATTTAGTGTGTTTCATATAAAAGTAGCTTTTACCCAGCTAGGAATTATTGTTGCACTTACGTTTATTGGCTTACCATTTGTCGTCCGAATGGTGCAACCAGTACTACAAAGTATTGATAAAGAAGTAGAAGAAGCAGCTTCTAGTTTAGGGGCGTCGCGCTTCCAAATATTTGTGAAAATCGTTTTGCCAGAAATATTTCCGGCTCTACTTGCTGGTTTTTCACTCGCCTTTGCGCGGGCGTTAGGGGAATATGGATCTGTCGTGTTCATTGCAGGTAATATGCCGATGAAAACAGAAATTGCACCGCTTATGATTATGACGAAACTAGAACAATATGATTATGCAGGAGCAACAGCTGTAGCGGCTGTGATGCTTATTATTTCTCTCCTTTTCCTACTACTTATTAATATGATTCAAACTTGGAGCAGAAGGCATGAAATGAAAAGCGAATAGGAGGGGAGAAAATGGAACCAACATTATTAGAAAAGAAAATAGTAAAAAGCGTATCAGCTAAAAAAGAATCTAAGTTTGTACCCATTCTATTTATTACGATAACAATTTTATTTTTATCTCTCTTTCTATTACTGCCGCTCGTGACAATTTTTATGAAAGCATTTGAACGAGGAGTTGATGTATATATTGCCGCTGTAACAGATCAAGAAGCATTTTTGGCAATTAGGTTAACACTTCTCGTTGCATTAATTGTTGTACCGCTTAATACGATATTCGGAATAGCAGCGGCTTGGCTTATTACGAAGTTTCAGTTTAAAGGAAAGCAATTATTATTATCTCTTATTGAACTGCCGTTTGCTGTATCACCAGTTATCGCAGGATTAGTATTCGTTTTACTTTTCACACCTCGTGCGGCTCTTGGCGGATGGTTATTGGAACACGGGATAAAGCTCATCTTCTCTGTCCCTGGTATTATCATTGCGACGATTTTTGTTACGTTTCCGTTCGTTGCGCGTGAATTAATCCCGGTTATGCAGGCGCAAGGGAAGAGTGAAGAAGAAGCGGCGCTATCACTTGGCGCAAGCGGCTGGAAAATGTTTTGGCGCGTCACATTACCGAATATAAAATGGGGCCTATTATACGGCATGATTTTATGCAATGCCCGCGCCATTGGTGAGTTCGGAGCCGTTTCCGTTGTGTCTGGTCACGTGCGCGGTGTTACAAATACGATGCCGCTTCATATTGAAATTTTGTACAATGAATATCAATTTTCAGCAGCGTTTGCTGTGGCGACTTTAATGTCACTCATCGCAGTTCTTACGCTCGTTATAAAAAACTGGATTGAATGGAGAATAGAAAAACGACAATAAGGGGTGAATGCGGTGAGTATTCAAATTCAAAATTTATCAAAACAATATGGTACATTTCAAGCGCTGACAGACATTCATTTGGATATTCCAAAAGGTGAACTGGTCGCTTTATTAGGTCCATCAGGTTCTGGGAAAACGACGTTATTACGAATTATTGCAGGGCTAGAAGAAGCGGATCAAGGTTCCATTTCATTTGATGGGGAAGATTTAACAAATATTCATGTGAAAAACCGGCAAGTCGGTTTCGTCTTCCAGCATTATGCACTTTTTAAACATATGAATGTATTTGAAAATGTCGCTTTCGGTTTAAAAGTAAGAAAGAAAAACTTAAGACCATCAGCTGAAGTAATAGAAGAAAAAGTAACAGAACTATTGAAACTAGTAAAAATGGATGGTTTTGCAAAACGTTATCCAGCGCAATTATCTGGCGGACAACGACAGCGTATCGCACTAGCCCGGGCACTTGCAGTCGAACCGAAAATTTTATTGCTAGATGAACCGTTTGGTGCACTTGATGCAAAAGTACGGAAAGAATTGCGAAGATGGCTCCGGAAACTACATGACGAATTTCAAATTACGAGCGTATTCGTAACGCATGACCAAGAAGAAGCATTAGACGTTGCGGACCGCATTGTTGTAATGAATGAAGGGCGCATTGAACAAATGGGAACACCGGAAGAAGTGTATGAAAATCCAGCAAGCCCGTTCGTATATGACTTTTTAGGAAACGTGAATTTATTTCACGGCCGCGTTCATAAAGGTAAGCTAAATGTAGGATCGGTGGCACTAGAAGCACCAGAGCATAAGCACGTTTCAAATGTAGACGGAGTGGGATATGTAAGGCCACATCATCTATCAATCTCTCGTACGAAACAAAGTGTAGATGCAATTCCAGCGAAAGTATCATACTCTCACGCAGTTGGCCCTGTCGTATATGTAGAATTGAAGCGCGACGGAACAGAGGAATATTTAGAAGCAGAAATTAGTAAAGAGCAGTTCAGAAAGCTCAACATTCAAACGGGTGAGTTTGTATATGTACATCCGAGAGAAGTGAAAGTGTTTATTCCGGAGGATTTTGTGATTTAATAGTGAAAAGCCGCACCTATATGAGTATTTGTAGGTGGGGCTTTTCTTTGTTTGCGTGAATGTCTGATTTTTATATATTCCGCCTCATCAATTCCCCAACCTGCGTCGCAACATATTCAATATCATTATCAATTTCGTCTAATACGTAAGACTCTAAAATGCCCATTACAGCCGTTCCTAAAAATTTTAAAATGATATGTTTATCAATGTTTTTTACTGTGAAGATTGATGTGCTTAATATTTACGTTAAACGTGCATAACAAGATATAATAGAAGAAATCACTAAGGAGGCTAGCAGTGAAAAATTTTCGTTATCTCAATATATTCACTATTTTAATTGTATACACACTACTTATGTTTTACATTGGCTGGAACGGCTGGGTTTGGCTCAGTACGGTATTTGGCTGGGAATCTTGGGGATATTACGCTTTCATAGTCGGATTTATTTCATATGCGTATATTCTCGTGCAAGTGTTTAAATTCCTTCCTTTCCTGCGAACTGTCGGTTCAATTTGGTTTGCGGTTATACAATATGCGCTCATGTTATTGCCATTAGCCGATATTGCAGTCTTCTTTTTACAGTTTTCTCTAGAGAAAGAGACGGCAATTATTTGGACAGGAACGGTCGTTTTACTCGTATTCGTCTTTATCTTCGCATATGGAGTATTCAACGCATATAGCCCAGTAGTAAGAAAATACGAAGTGCACATACCGAAAAAAGTAGAAGGGCGTAAAAGTTTACGCATTGCGATGGCTTCGGATATGCATTTCGGTAAACTGTCTGGTGTTTCGCATTTAAAGAGACTTGTTCGTCATGTAAATGAAATGGAGCCCGATATTATTTTACTGCCTGGTGATATTATCGACGATCATCCAGGTGTGTTCATTCAAAAAAATATGGGACCAATCATGAAACAGATGAAAGCTCCATTAGGCGTATATGGTGTGTTAGGAAACCATGAATATTACGGCCGAGCTGTTCCTGAGTTTTTACAAGAGATGGATAAGATTGATATTCGTATTCTTTTAGATGAAGTCATTACAATTGAAGATGATTTTTATCTCGTTGGAAGAAGAGATAAAACAGAGCGTGATCGTCAAAGTTTTGAAAATTTAATGAGTACGGTAGATAAATCGCTTCCTGTTATCGCAATGGATCACCAACCATTTGAATTAAAACAAGCAGCGGACGCCGGCGTTGATTTATTATTATCCGGTCACACGCATCGCGGACAAATGGCGCCAAATCATATTGTGACGAGAAGAATGTATGAATTAGACTGGGGATACGTACAAAAAGGTGCATTCCACGCGATTGTTTCTTCTGGGTTCGGGTTCTGGGGACCACCGCTTAGACTGGGAAGTAGATCTGAGATTGTGCAGGTGGAAGTTACGTTTGAATAGGTATGTGAAATAGAGAGCTGAGTGCTCTCTATTTTTTATTTAAAGGTACAAAATATTCGATTGAAGTTCTTTATTTACTCTCTGAAAAAAGAGATACTATAAGAAGACTCTGCTTGAAAAGGGGGATTATGAGTGGTTATATCAGATGTTATATACGGTGAGTTTAAAGTAGATAAAGTGTTAGAAGAATTAATTTTAAGTAAAGCTGTGCAAAGGCTGAAAGGGGTTCATCAGGCCGGAGCAAGTTACTTAATGAATGAGAAATGGAATGTAACACGTTTTGATCATTCAGTTGGTGCTATGTTGTTAATTAAAAAACTTGGTGGTTCAGTAGAAGAACAGATTGCTGGTTTGCTGCATGACGTATCGCATACTGCTTTTTCCCATGTGATCGATTACGTTTTTGATAACGAAAATGAAAGTTATCATGAAGAAATATTTAGTGCTGTCGTGAAAAACTCGGAAATCCCGGCGATTCTTTCAAAACATGGTTATAACTATGAAGATATTTTGTTAGATGATTCGAAGTGGACATTACTTGAAAGATCTGCGCCAGAATTATGTGCAGACCGAGTGGATTACACATTACGGGATATGTTTACATATGGATATATTTCTTTAGAAGAAGCTCAAGACTTTTTAAATGATTTAATCGAAGTTAATGGGAAAATGGTTCTTCAAAATATTGAAATTGCAGAATGGTTTACGAAGACGTATTACAAAGAAGTAATTGATTTCTTTATGAAACCAATGAATATTTATGGAAACGATATGTTAGCTAAAACGTTAAAATTAGCTCTTCATAAAAAGATAATCCATCCAGATGATTTTCTTCTTGAAGATCATGAGCTTATTACGAAATTGCGGCTATGTAAAGATCAAGAAGTAGATGCTTTATTAAGAAAAGTTCATCCAAGTATAGAAGTAAAAGAAGATAGAAATGAGTATGATCTACATCAGAAAAATAAAGTGCGTCTCATTGACCCACCCTTACTTCGTGAAGGGAAAATCGTTCAGTCGTCTGTCGTATCAGAAAAAATAAGACAGATGAGCGATATCGCTTATGAAAAAGCGGTAAGAGGGACGTATGTGAAAGTGATTTCTGAGTAAAAAAGGTAGAGCATCCAATAGGGATGCTCTACCTTTTTCTCATTAATGATCAAACCAATTCCAAACCTCAATATCTCCAAGAGTAGCATAACGTATGTGAGGGGAGTTTTGTAATTTTAATAACTCTTTCGACGGTCCAGTAATGACAATGCCGTATACTTTTACGCCGTTATCTTTTACATATTTATAACGTTTATCTAAGTTTAGTTCGCTTTCAGGAAGCATAGCAACTGTACTTACAGTTTTTTTATGTGTAGAAAGAATACGCATCATTTCAATTACTTTGTCTTCTTGCGTTTTCTGTTTTTCTGTTTCATCATCAAGGAATCCTATATGTTCTGGAAATCCTATAAAGTCGCTTCCAGATAGTATGAAATCTTCTTCATTTATTCTTTCTTGTCCTGTGTCTAAAGCGTACCATACAGGAGTTGGAGGGAGTTCTTGTGCTTCAAATACGCTATATAAAAGTGGTTCTAATTCTTTTAAAGTGTAAGCTTTGTCAAAAGAAATTGCTACTTCTGCAACTGTTCCCTCATGTACCTTTGCAAGTGTATCCCAAACCTTTTTAGATGCTTCTTTCAAATAATCACCTTGTTTTATTTTTGGATGAACAAAGTGGATGTTCGGCTGATAGTGCATATTCACCCAAGATTTATTTGTGATATTTAAAGAAGATAAGAAGCTGCTCGTTTCTATTGTACCGAGTGGCATTTCTTTTTTACCAATCGTTTTTACTAAATCAAATTGGCTGTTTGTTCGAAAGAAAGCTTCTACACTTGTTCCGCCGCCCATAACGCGGCTGTTTGGGATAGTTGCTTCAAGTGCAAGAGAAGGAACATCTCGTATTTCTTTTAGTCGTTTATCATTATCAGCTTGAAAATAAAAGGCAGATAATACTCCGCCAATCATATATATAACGAGGCAAATTGCTAGTATAAAGCCAAGCGTTTGTAACCGATGTTTCCACTTAATTCTCCAAAAAGGAACTTTAAGATCTTTTGGCGGTAATTTTTTCTTTACGGGTTCACTCTTCGCAAGCAATTCATCTAAATGAGCTTCACATTCTGCACAAGTTTCTATATGACTTTCTAACTTTTCTTGTTCGTCATGTGTGAGTGTACCGTTTTCATATTTTTCCCATAGTTTTTTAAACTCTGCACAAACCATCTGCATCACTCCTTTATGCTTTTTGCTGCTTTTCGTCCTCGGTGTAATTCAATTTTTACTTTTGCTAACGAGAGACCAGTCATTTCTGCTATTTCCTTATAAGAGAATCCGTAGTAATCTCGTAGTAGTAACACATTTCGTCTTTCGAGCGGAAGAGAGGATATACTTTGTAACCAACTAGCAATCTCATGTTTTACGAAATAAGAGTGTTCTGTACTTGGCACGTTTGGTAAATGGAATTCTTCAATTTGCGTTGTTTTATACTTCTTTTCTTTTCGGTACCAATCGATAAAGGCGTTGTAGGCGATTGTAAATAACCACGGCCTAATTTCTTCTCCTTTATAATAATCAATGTGGACGAGCATTCGGTAAAACGTTTCCTGCATGAGATCTTCAGCATAGTGAGAATCTCCGGTTAGGGAGAGAAGATAGCGAAATAAATCATGCATGTGCTCTGAGTAAATTTCTTCTAATGATTGTTTGCGTTTCACTAATTTCCCTCCCTTCATACATAACAACGAAATACATATAAAAAAGTTACAATTTTTATGGAATTATAGTAAAAAACGTCAAGAATTGGATAGGATTCTCTTTTATCATAATACATATAAGGCGGGTGAACAGAGATGGAAAGCTATGAAACACAAATTCAAAGGTCAATTGATTATATTGAGGAAGATGTAATGGAAAAACAAACGCTGCGTAATTTAGCACGTGTTGCAGGTTTTTCTGAGTCGCATTTTCATCGTGTATTCCAGGCGTTAGTAGGCGATACAGTAATGGAGTATGTTCGAAAGAGGAGGTTAGCCCGGGCAGCTTATCAACTTTCTCATACGGATGAAAAAGTTATTGATATCGCATTTGAGCATGGCTTTCAATCTCACGAAACGTTCACGAGAGCCTTTAAAAAATTATTTCAAATGACACCGAGTGAATATCGAAAACAAGAAATAGAAACACCGATGTATTACAGAGTGAATGTAAAACAAAGAAAATTAAATCCGTATTTAGGGGGCATACAAATGGAATATCGTATTGTAAATAAACCAGAATTTTTAATGGCAGGTTATGAACTGAAGACGACAAGTAAAGAAGGGAAAAACCATCAAGACATTCCAGCATTTTGGCAAGAATATTTACAAAAAGATCTTGGAACGACAATTCCGAATCGTAAAGATACGAGTCAATGGGTAGAGCTTGGATTATGTACTGATTTTAATTTAGAAACAGGGGACTTCACTTATATTATCGGAATGGAAGTTACAGACTTTGAAAATGTACCAAATGAAATTGCAAAGCGTACATTCCCAGCAGCAACATATGCCGTATTTACAACGCCGAAAGTTCCTCATGAAGAAATGGTACCATCTATCCACCAAACGTGGAATGCAGTATTCTCAGAATGGTTCCCGCATTCAGGGTATGAACATTGCGGAGTTACAGAGTTCGAACTATACGATGAGCGTTGCCACGAAGATAAGAGTGAGTTTGCTCAAGTAGAGCTTTGGATACCGGTGAAGAAAAAATAATAGAAAAGAGACCGTCCTAAAAATATTTTGGGACGGTCTTTTTTCTTAATAAATTGCTAATATTGTTTGTAGTTAAGTCGATATAATTTCATGTACTGTTACGTTCTTGCTTAATAAAAAATAACTCCAAAATTAATTGTACATTTTGGAGTTATTTGGCGTTTACAATGGAAATACAAGTATAATCGTCGTTCCTTGTCCAAGCTCACTATCAATGGAAATCGTTCCGTTATGGGCATGAACGAGCTGTTTTGTAATGGCGAGACCAAGTCCAGTTCCGATGTTGCTTTCTTCTGTATTCGTTCCTCTGTAATATCGCTCGAATAGAAGTTCTTTCGTTTTATCATCCATACCTTTTCCGTTATCTGAAATAGATAGTGTAAAGAAGTTAGCATTTTGCGAAAGTTTTACGATTACGTTTGTCGTTTCATTATTATGTTTTACAGCGTTTGCTAATAAGTTTTCGATAATACGCTGGAACCATTTTTCTTCAATAAAATATTGGATTTTGCTTGAACTTGGCACGAATTCAATGTTTTGATTTTGTAGTGTCGGGTTATTAATAAATTGTAATAGTACTTTTCGGACGAACTGATTAATTTCAACATTTACGTGTTGCGCAGGAAGAGTATCATTTTTTAATTGATATGTTAAGCTTAAGTCGTCAATTAATGTAGTCATATATTGAGATTTTTCTTTCATTACATGGCCGAATTGTTGAATGTCTTGATCAGTCCAATTATATTGCTTCGATTCTAGTAATAATGCATAGCCGTATATAGAGCTAAGCGGTGTTTTTAGATCATGCGTCAGGCCGGTAATCCACTCTTCACGTGTTTGTTGCAAAACTTTTCTCATTGCATCGTTCTTTTTCAAAGTAATAGAAAGGTGCTCTAGTGAGTTTGTAACATCTTTAAATATGCGGAACGACCATTTTTCTTTACCGGAGCGCCGGAACCGAACAGGTTTGCCTTTTTTACTAACAGGTTCTTCATATTTTCCTCCGGCTATGTTTTTAAGCCAGCGCATCGTGTGTAATAAAGGCTTTCCAAACTTATTTCCATACCAAATTGAAAGAATGACTAAATAAACAAACACAATAAGGAGGATTAAGCTGCATCCGATTAGAAGTTTCTTGGTAAATACATCATCTAATACATCATCTGGATAATAATGAGCGTTTGGGGCGGATACAACGACGAGATGCCCGCTATTTGAATCGTAAAAACTAGATGTATTTTCTTTATAATTCCACGGTTCTTTTTCATTAAGAGCCGTTTTTATAGCCGAAAATGTTTTTTTCTTCCCAGTCGGATAGGAAAAAACTTCTTCGCCATTGTTATTAAATATTTGCAGTGTTGCTTTTTCTTTAGACATTAATTGCTTTTCTTGTTCAGTTAATGCAAATTCATTTAATGATAAAGAAGGATGTCCTTGTTGTATCGTTTTTAGTAATGCATTACTTTTTAGTTTGGCACCGTAAATAACGATCACTGGTTTCTTTTCTAATTCAATTTCCCAATAGTTAAATTTATAAATATTGTTGCTGCTATTCTGTAAATACGTAAGTAAGGATGTCTTTGTGTAAGAGGTAGGAACATCGTTAGGCGTATTAAAGTTGTAAAGGACCTTTCCATCTTCATCTACAATTTGAAGCCAATCACTCTTTTCTGTTATTAAATCTTTTACCTCAGATTTTAAAGTAATGTTATTGTCTTCAGAAGAAATATATTCGGAGATTGTAAAGGTATCATAATCAGAAATATTAGGTTCATATAAAGTACTATTAAGAAGAAAAATTAAATAAGAAAAAGAAGCAACTACTGCGATAAGTAACGTAACTAAGACAAAAACGTGTTGTAAGATAAACTGGATTATAAGTCTCTTATTAAAATTCATATCTTTAACCTACTTTGTAATGAACTTATAGCCAAGTCCACGAACTGTTTTTATGTATTCTGGTTTACTTGGATCTTGTTCAATTTTTTCACGTAGTTTTCGAATGTGAACCATAACAGTATTATCATCTCCATTATAGGCAGGTGCTCCCCAAACTTTTTCGTATATTTCTTCTTTCGAAAATACGTAGTTCGGATTCTCGCAAAAGAAGAGTAGTAGTTGAAACAGTTGGGCGGAACATTCGACAACGTGTCCATGTACTGTAAGTTCTGCGGAATGTTGATCAATTTCAAATCTCCCAAATGAAATGGAGTGTGCGTTTTGTTCGTGTGGTACGGTTTGTTTCATATGTCTTCGAAGTTGTGCTTTCATACGAGCTACGACTTCTAATGGATTAAATGGCTTCGTAATATAATCATCTGCACCGTATGAAAATCCAGATATTTTATCTAAATCAGATGCCTTCGCTGATAGGAAGAAAATCGGACAATCTGTTTGTTGGCGAATAATCGGACAAATATCAAAACCAGATTGTCCAGGAAGCATGACATCTAAAATAATTAAATCGTAATTGTTTTGCTTGGTGAGAGATAAAGCTAATTCAGCTGATGTTGCAGTTGTAATATGAGAAAAACCTTCTTTTTCAAGAATGGTAGTTAGTAGTTGTAAAATTGCTGTTTCATCATCGACGAGTAATATATTTGCTTGATACATAAGAATCCCCCTTAATTTTCTCGAATATCATATCATCTTTTTGTAACATATGGAATTTTTAAGGAAAATTTAAGGTTTTCTTTCACAAAAAATTAAGATTCAAATGATATGATAAAAGTAACATAGGGGAGGAGATGAGTGTGAATCCGTTTCAAACGATGCGAGCTAGATATTTTTTAATTGTATTTGCATTATTAATTTTAGTAGCACGAAATAGTAATGAATTGCTAGAAAATACATTTCATATACAAAATTCTTCTTTTATAAATATTTTTATATTTTATATCCTTCCAATAATATGGCTGTTTTACGGATATAGAAAGCATCGTGTTTCATTTTCATTATTTATTAATAGAAACGAAACATTTAACCTAGTGCAAGTTTTGTACATCGCGATTATGCTATGTATTTTTAGTTACGGCTATCTTATTTTGTATATGTACAGCTTTGCATGGATTACACCAGATTTTATTATGAATGCCTTGCATGAACCGATTATAGATAGTACCGGAGGATATGTATATCAATTTATCATGGTTGTATTTATCGCGCCTATTGTCGGAGAATTTGTTTTTCGAGGATTTTTACTTCAGCGTTTTGCAGCAAAATGGGGAACGAGTATAGCGATGATTGCAGTGGCACTTTTATTTGCGATATTACATGTCGATTTTCTCGGTGCCGCCGTATTTAGTATCGTATTATCAATCGTATATATTCGTACGAAAAGCTTACTCATGCCAATTGTGATACATATGTTAAACAATACATTTGTACTCTGTGCATCTTTCCTAGTAAGTAGAGGAAAGATCATGAGTTTTGCAGATTTCTCAAACTATACGACGTTCTTTCCAGGACTTATTATTTTTATAACAGGATTAAATTTAGTACTCATTTTTTTATTTGTTAACCGCAAATACTGGAGTAAAGAAGTGCCAGTTATATATGCAGAGCAGGTAAAGAGTTTTGCAGATGTAGTGGGAGATAAATGAGATGAAGAAGACGTTTGAGAAAATATTGAAAGATATTATAGATGCTACGTCTATTACTGATATGTGTGATAAAAGCTTTTGTAATTGGATTCAACCTGTAGTAGATACAATTGTGTTTCCAGAGTATTAATTGTTTTCTAGTACTCATTTAAAAGAAAATATTATTTCTCTTCTTATTGTGTTAGGGATTTTAATAATATTCGGTCTAATTTTAGAAGCAATGATGAAGCGCATCTTCAGAAAAAATGAAGAGAAGTATGTGTGGGTTCATAAAGTATTCGCGAAAGTAATGGGGGCTTTCCTTTTGTTTTATGGTATGAAAACAATCATTTACTTTATAGCTTTGAAACATCATTAATTCTAAATTTGAAAGGAATGTATAAAATTATATGAATGAAACAATATCATCAAATAAGTTTTTTTATTTGATTTTACTTAGCATAGTGCTAATAACGACAGTAAATGTTATTCTCCGCTGGGAGGAAGCCTACTTTTTCATGTATTTAGCGCTCCATTTATTAGGGGTTTTATGTATAAGTGGTGGCATGGTTACTGAAAAAAAGAGTGACGAAAGTGTTAACTATATGTGTGTGATCGGTCTTGTTTTACTTTTAGCTGTACAAGGTATTATGAAATATAGTTCTTTTTCTGTACAAGATTTCAGTTTGTTAATAGATGTACTGCCTTAAGAAGGATTTTAAGGGTTATGAATATATAGGATATGTAAAAGGAGCTTGTTTGTAAGTACATTTCTTATACCAGATTATGAGCCGAAGAAAATATTTGAAAATAGGTGAAACTCTTCTTGTAATAGAAGAGTTTTTTTATGTAAATTGAACGGGCTAGAACAATTCTCACGATTAGCTTGTTCTAATTTTGAAAGTACGAACTTACAATAATAATAGACAGGCAGCATAGAGGAGGGAATAACGTGAGGAAAGTTATTGGGTGGTCGCTTTTTTTGTACGTCGGGTTTGCGTTATTTATATATTGGTATTTATTTGGATGGAATCATGAACTCATTCCGGACATGTATAAAGGAACGAGTGCAGATCCAGAAACCTTTATGAATGCGAAAGAGCTTACGCTAAGTCAAGATTATTCGCGCGTGAAAAATTTACTTTTCTTTTTAGCGACGCCTCTTGAATGGATTATTTTATTATTTGTACTCGTGCTCGGTATTTCAAGAAAGTTTGAGAAATGGTCGAAGGAAACGACCAAAATAAATGTCTTACAAGTTGCGATTTATTTCTTTTATTTATCACTACTAACAACAGTTCTTGCATTACCGATGCAATGGATCGGACGTAAAGTATCCGTTGATTACGGAATATCTACGCAAAGCACACAAAGCTGGATAAAAGATCATGTCATCGATTTTTGGGTGAACTATGCGACTATGTTACTCATTGTTACGATTTTGTTATGGCTTATCCGTAAATTCCCGAAGAGATGGTGGCTAGCAGGATGGGCGCTCTCTGTTCCGTTTACGATTTTTTTAACGTTTGTGCAACCTGTTGTAATTGATCCACTTTATAATGATTTTTCAACGCTGAAAAATAAGGAATTAGAAACGAAAATTTTAGCGATCGCAGATAAAGCTGATATTCCATCTGAACATGTATATGAAGTAAATATGTCGGAAAAAACGAATGCGTTAAATGCATATGTAACAGGAATTGGAAAAAACCTTCGTATTGTAATGTGGGATACAACACTTCAGCAGTTAAAAGATAAAGAGATTTTATTTATTATGGCCCATGAAATGGGACATTACGTAATGAAACATATATATTGGGGCGTTGCGAGTTATATTTTCATATCGTTTATAGGTATGTATTTAATTAGTCGTATTTTAAATATGTGTATTCGAAAATGGGGAGATACGCTGCAAATTTCCAAAATGGCATGTTTTTCAATTTTACCTTTATTTTTCTTAATTTCCTCTGTATTATCGTTTGCATCACAACCAGCAACAAACTACGTTTCTCGTATAGAGGAACGGGCGGCAGATCAATACGCTCTAGACATGACGAAAGATGGGGAATCAGGTGTGAAAACATTTCAATATTTATCAAAAACGAGCTTAAGCCAAGTGAATCCGCCTGCGTTAGTGAAGTTTTTCTTATATACACATCCACCAATTTTCGAAAGAATTCATACGTTCGAACAATATGAAAAAGAGAAGAAGCAGTAGTGTACTGCTTCTTTTTATTGTGGATGATTCGAGTTTTGGAAAATTACAGTGTATAATACATAGAATATTCAGTTAAATATTCAGGAGGTTAATATTTTGTTTCATTCAAAATCAATGCCGGCTATAAAAATGATCCTTTCGATGTCTATTTTCGGATCGATTGGATTTTTTTCTGTCCAAACGGGTTTACCATCTTTTGAATTAGTATTTATTCGTTGTATTTGTGCGACTTTATTTTTAACGCTATGTTGGTTTGCAACAGGACAATATAAAAATGAGAAATGGAATAAAAAAGAAATTGTGCAAATATTAGCGTGTGGTGTATTTCTCGTTTTTAACTGGGTGTTTTTATTTAAAGCGTTTGAACTCATGTCGATTACAATTGCGATTTCAGTGTATCATCTCGCTCCAATTATCGTATTAATGATCGGTAGTATCGTATTTAAAGAGAGACTTACAGTATTTGCTGTTATGTCCATTGTTATTTGTTTTATCGGTACAGTGTTAGTAGCTGGAGTGGACGGTAGTATGTCGCTTGAGAAGTTAATGTCATCTGGAATGGTATGGGCACTTCTTGCGGCTTTATTTTATGCTTTTACCACGTTACTAGGAAAGGGGATTCAGCATACGAGTGCATATGCGATGACCTTTTTACAAACGTTTTTAGGCATATTTTTATTGCTACCATTCGTAGATTTCGGACAGTTTCAAGGATTAACAGAGATGAATTGGATGATGATTACTGCGACAGGACTTATACATACTGGGTTTGTATATTACTTATTTTTTGACAGTTTAAGAGATTTACCGACGAGACTTATTTCTGTATTAGTGTTTTTAGATCCTGCTGTTGCAATTTTGTTAGATACGGTCTTTACCGGTTTTAGACCGACTAGTATGCAAATTGTAGGGATTGTCTTAATATTTGTAGGAATGGCGTTTACTTTTCGAAAAACGAAGGATGAAAAAGTAGTGGTAAAAGAAAATACGTATTATGAATTGTGAAAAATTACCTCCTATCGTATTGAGAAATTTCTTATTTTTTGTACAATATAAAAGTAGGAAAATAAAGGAAGAGGCGGATGAGAGAGATGAAAAAGTTATTAAAGATAGCGACATCATTAACTTTAATAGGGGGGATATTTGTTAGCGGTAATATTGTTTCAGCAAATACAGATGTAATTCAACAATCTCCACCTCCACCTGATATTATGCTAGAATTTGATGATTTAGCAAATGATCATTGGGCTTATAATGAAATTATGAATTTAGTATATCACCGTATTATGTATGGATATGGAAACGGTAAGTTTGGGGTAGAAGATAATATAACACGTGAACAAGCAGCAGCAGTACTACATCGCGCACTCAATTTAAAAAGAAGTCCATTTGAAGAGAATCCATATGAAGATATTAGTGGGAAATCAACAATGTTCCCTTACGAAATTTTACATTTAACAAGCCTTGGTATTTTTAAAGGAGACGAAAATGGGAATTTCCGTCCGAAAGCAACATTGACTCGTGCAGAATTAGCACAAATTTTAACGAAAGCATATGAGTTAAAAACAAAGCACCCGCACACATTTACAGATATACCAGAAAACTATTGGGCAAGAGATGCAATTAGTGCATTGCAGTCTAATAAAGTCGTGGTAGGAACCGGAGATGGTAAGTTCGAACCAGAAATGCTCGTTACACGTGGGCAATTTGCTAAGTTTTTACAACAAGCAATTTATAATTCACCAGCGAAATGGGAATAAATAAGAGTATAAAAGAGTACAAGTAGATTATACTTGTACTTTTTTGTCTGAAAGGTGAAATTCTTAGAAATAAAGGTTTTCTAAATGAATGAAAAATCAAAAATCAATTGATGAAATCTTATAATTTACATATAATTGTATTGTATGTAAATAAAGGGGAATGCAGGTGGCCGAAATGAAGAAAAAATTATTGAAGGTAGCTACATCGTTAACGTTAATGGGAGGTATATTTCTAACTATAAATGATGCATCTGCTTATGCTGAACTTGAAGATGAGATGATTATATTTCATGATGTAGCAGATGATCATTGGGCACGTACAGAAATATATAATTTAGCACACCATAACATTATGGTTGGCTATGGAAATGAAAGATTCGGTGTGGGAGATAATGTAACACGTGAACAAGCAGCAGCAGTACTTTTCCGTGCGCTTAAAATGCCTCAAGGACTAGAATATTTAGAGAATCCGTATAATGATATTAATGACAACTCAACAATGTTTTCTTATGAAATTAAAGCATTAACGACACGTCGTATTTTTAAAGGTGATGACAATGGGAATTTCCGTCCAAAGGATGCGCTAACTCGCGCAGAAGTAGCGCAAATACTTGCGACAGCATATGAATTTAAAGTGAAAGAAAAACATACATTTACTGATATACCAGAAAACCATTGGGCTAAAGATGCGATAAGCGCCTTACAATCTAATAAAGCTATAGTTGGAACTGGTAATGGTTTATTTGAACCAGAAAAACTTGTAACACGTGAACAGTATGCGAAGTTCTTAGATAATGCCATTCATAGATTCTACGCAAACGATTAATCTATGAAGCTCGAAAAAAGCGCAAATATGATATTTGCGCTTTTTTTGTCTATAAAGTGAAATTTTTATAAGTGAAGGACTTGATTAGTAGATAGTAGAATATTGTATATATAACATCTTTGCAAAAGCTTTTGTTTATCCTTTTTGAAAATCAAACAGAAAAATTAGAGCGCAAAGATGAGAATATATCTTCAAATGATTTGCATGCAATTCAGAATGCCAATTGGAATTGAGAGCGAATTGGCTCTCCTAGTAATCTTCAAAATAATAGATGTCAAAATGCAATATATTACATACGGCTTGTAAATACAGCATATGTAATATGGGGAAAGAATTTAGTCTATTATGTTCCACTTTTAATAAAGTGGAAATGAAGGAGCGAGGACAATGAAGAAAAAAATGTTCCGTATAATGGCGGCAGCGACTATTATGGGTGGATTATTGGTAAGTGCAAATGTTCCTAACATAAAAGCAGAAGAATATCCTGAAATGATTGTATTTGACGATGTCCCAGTAAACCATTGGGCATATGATTATATTCTAGATGCGGCATATCATAAAGTTATGCTAGGTTATGGAAATGGAAAGTTTGGTGTAGGTGATAACGTAACACGTGAACAAGTGGCGGCAGTACTGTATCGCGCACTTAATATAAAACATGAAGGACCGTTAAAAAATCCTTATAATGATATTTCTGAAAGATCAACAATGTTCCCGAATGAAATTTTAGCATTAACAGAACGCGGTATTTTTAAAGGTGATGAGAAGGGGAACTTTAGACCTAGAGAAACAATAACACGTGCAGAAGTAGCACAAGTTCTTACACAGACATATTCCTTTGAAGCGAAGCAACAGCATACATTTAAAGATGTACCGAATAATTACTGGGCAAAAAATGCAATTAGTGCCCTGCAATCAAATAATGTCATAGTAGGAACAGGAAATGGAAAGTTTGAACCGAATAAAGTTGTAACACGTGAGCAATATGCAACATTTTTATATAAAGCTATTATTAATTTCCATTTAAAAAATGAATAACATGAAATTTAAATTATATTAATATAGCATATTTTTTAAAAAAAGCGCGAAGATAACGCGCTTTTTTCTTATTTTAAATTGTTTATTTGTATATTTATTCTGCTGTTCATAGTTTGGTGAATAGTATTAAATGGGAAAAATATACTAATTTTAGTTACTTTTTATAATAAAAAATGCGATTTAGTAACTTTGTTGTTCACTAAGTATAAAGATAAGTATATGAAATACAGTTCACAAATTAGACAAATGTTATATGGATAAGTGTATTGTTACTTTTCCATGAATTCTTTATATTAGAAAAAAATATGTTTTTTTAGGGAGAGAACAAAGTGAAGAAAAAAATTTTAAAAGTAGCAACAGCTTTAACAATTATGGGTGGAATTGGATTAAGCGCTGAAGGTGCTGCAGCGAATGCTGAAGTAGCTGTAAAACAACAAGCTGTACCTGGCACATTTACAGATGTACCATCAGGACATTGGTCTTATGAAGCAATTCAAAACCTAAAAAACTGGGAAATTATTGCTGGTTACGGAGATGGAAGATTCGGTTTTGGGGATAATGTAACACGTGAGCAAGTAGCGGCGTTAATTTACCGTACGATTGATGGGGACCAATACTTTGATGAAGATCATGAGTTTGTAAGTACATATAACGATATCGTTGATGATAACTCAACGATGTTTCCAATTGAAATTTTAGCATTAACAGAATTAGAAATCTTTAAAGGTGATGGTAGTGGAAACTTCAGACCAAAAGATACGTTAACACGTGCAGAAATGGCACAAATTTTAACGGAAACATTTGAATTACAAGTAAAAAGTACACCAGGATTTAAAGATGTGCCAGCAGGACATTGGGCAGCTAAGGCAATTAATGCAGTAGGTTCAAATGGTATTTCAGCAGGTGATGGTTCAGGTAACTTTGCTCCAGGTATGAAAGTAACACGTGAACAATATGCACAGTTCCTATACAAAGCAATTTTAAATGGTGAGCAACAATAATTTATAAAAAAGAGCCAGTGTTATATAACGCTGGCTCTTTTTGTTGTTGAAATCATAATGGATAAACACAGTTTTGTAAAAAAACCATTAAATTTTCAAAAAAAACTTCCTTTTCCAAAAATTTGTTATATAATATAAAACATAAAATCAAATCTGTTATAAGACAGTTTAAGAAGGGGATGCTAATATGTCGACGCAAACTTCACGGGTTACACTCGTTGGAGAAATGTTACCAGCGTACAACGAAATATTGACACCTGAGGCGCTTAGTTTTTTAAAGGAACTGCATGGAAATTTCAATGAACGCCGCACGGAACTTTTACAAAAGCGTGTGGAGAAACAAAAAAGAATTGATGCAGGGGAGTTTCCTAAGTTTTTAGAAGAAACAAAGCATATACGTGAAGGGGATTGGACAATCGCCCAGCTTCCGAAAGATTTAGAGGATCGCCGCGTGGAGATTACTGGACCGGTGGATAGAAAGATGGTCATTAACGCTTTAAATTCAGGAGCACATCTTTTTATGGCAGACTTTGAAGATTCGAATGCACCAACTTGGAGAAATGCTGTCGAAGGTCAAATTAACTTACGAGATGCGAGTAAGGGAACGATCTCACATAAAAATGAAAACGGAAAAGAATATCGTTTAAATAGTAAAACAGCTGTATTAATTGTGCGTCCGAGAGGGTGGCATTTAGAAGAAAAACATATGCAAGTTGACGGCAAGAACATGTCTGGCAGTTTAGTAGATTTTGGCTTGTACTTTTTCCATAATGCGAAGGTGCTTTTAGCAAAAGGAAGTGGCCCGTACTTTTACTTACCAAAAATGGAAAGTTACTTAGAGGCAAGATTATGGAATGACGTTTTCGTATTCGCTCAAAAGTATATCGGTATTCCGAATGGAACGATTAAAGCGACTGTGTTAATAGAAACGATTCATGCTTCATTTGAAATGGATGAAATTTTGTATGAACTAAGAGATCATTCTGCTGGTTTAAACTGCGGACGATGGGATTATATATTTAGTTTCTTAAAGAGCTTCCGTAATCATAATAAATTTTTACTTCCGGATAGAGCGCAAGTCACGATGACAGCGCCGTTTATGCGCGCGTATTCTTTGAAAGTTATTCAAACGTGTCATCGTCGTAACGCGCCAGCAATCGGAGGAATGGCAGCGCAAATCCCAATTAAAAATGATCCAGAAGCAAATGAGGCTGCTTTCGAGAAAGTGCGTGCTGATAAGGAGCGCGAAGCTTTAGACGGTCATGACGGGACTTGGGTTGCCCACCCGGGACTTGTACCGGTTGCAATGGAAGTATTTAATCACATAATGAAAACGCCAAATCAAATTTTTAGAAAGCGTGAAGAAATACGTGTAACAGAAAAGGATTTATTAGAAGTACCAATGGGAACGATTACAGAAGGTGGTCTTCGCACGAATATTAACGTCGGTATTCAATATATTGCATCTTGGTTAAGCGGGAGAGGAGCAGCACCTATTTATAACTTAATGGAAGATGCGGCAACAGCGGAAATATCAAGAGCACAAATATGGCAGTGGATTCGTCATGAGAGCGGAAAGCTAAGTGACGGCCGTGATATCACTTTTAAATTGATGGAAGAATTGAAAGAAGAAGAACTAGCAAAAATAGAAAGAGAGATTGGTAAGGAAGCATTTAAGAAGGGGAGATTTGAAGAAGCTACAAAACTGTTTACAAACCTTGTTCGTAATAACGAGTTCATGCCGTTTTTAACATTACCGGGTTATGAAATTTTATAAGAAACAAGAAAAGGGGATGGAACATATGAAAAACGAAAGAATTGATAAATTGCAAGAAAGCTGGGAATTAGATACACGCTGGAAAGGGATCACACGTCCATATACAGCTGAAGATGTAATTCGTCTGCGCGGATCGATTGATATTGAACATACGTTAGCGCGCTGCGGTGCAGAGAAGCTTTGGAAATCACTTCATACAGAAGATTATATTAATGCACTTGGGGCATTAACAGGAAACCAAGCGATGCAACAAGTGAAGGCTGGATTAAAAGCAATTTATTTAAGCGGTTGGCAAGTAGCGGCAGATGCGAACCTTTCTGGACATATGTATCCTGACCAAAGCTTATATCCAGCGAACAGTGTGCCAGCTGTTGTAAAACGAATTAACCAAACACTTCAACGTGCTGATCAAATTCAGCATATGGAAGGTAGCGGCGATACAGATTATTTCGTCCCAATTGTGGCGGATGCTGAAGCTGGTTTTGGTGGACAATTAAACGTATTTGAACTAATGAAAGGGATGATTGAAGCGGGTGCATCTGGCGTGCACTTTGAAGACCAATTATCTTCAGAGAAAAAATGCGGGCATTTAGGCGGAAAAGTATTATTACCGACGCAAACAGCGGTGCGTAATTTAATTTCGGCACGTCTTGCTGCGGATGTAATGGGCGTACCAACAATTATCGTCGCAAGAACAGATGCAGATGCGGCAGATTTAATTACGAGTGATATCGATCCAGTTGATCAAGAGTTTATTACAGGTGAAAGAACGCCAGAAGGGTTTTATCGTACGAAAGCAGGTCTTGATCAAGCAATTGCACGTGGTTTAGCGTATGCACCGTATGCCGATCTCGTTTGGTGTGAAACATCGGAGCCAAATTTAGAAGATGCAAAACGCTTTGCGGACGCAATTCATAAGAAATATCCAGGGAAGCTACTTGCTTACAACTGTTCTCCTTCATTTAACTGGAAACAAAAACTAGATGAAAAAACAATTGCAAGCTTCCAAAAGGAAATTGCATCGTACGGTTATAAATTCCAGTTCGTAACGCTTGCTGGATTCCATTCGTTAAATTACGGCATGTTTGAATTAGCGCGTGGTTACAAAGAACGCGGCATGGCAGCATACTCTGAATTACAACAAGCAGAGTTCGCAGCAGAAAAAGATGGTTACTCTGCAACGCGCCATCAACGCGAAGTAGGAACAGGATACTTTGATGAAGTAGCACAAGTGATTACAGGCGGTACTTCATCAACGACTGCTCTAAAAGGATCCACAGAAGAAGAACAGTTTACGAAATAAAGGTAGAAGTAGGTGCCTGTTATAGGCATCTACTTCTATTTAAAAAATCCAATCTAATATAGTGAATATACCAATAATAGCAGTAAAAAGAAGGAATGCGAATAATGCTAGACAGCCCCATGTAAATAGTTTGTCTTTCCATGTTTCGTTATAATCATCAATTAGTTCCTCTACCACTTTTTTCTGCAATGGCTGTAAAGGATGTTCGGTGTATAGTCCTGTAATGATATTATGATCTCCTTTGAATTTTAAAGCACGTACAATATGATAAGAGTCGTTTCCCAACGATTTTTCAAATTGTAGACATGCCGCGTGCATAACATCTGTTTTCTCTTTTTCAAGATACCAATACCGTCCAGCCATTTCTGGGTATTGTAATGTAAAGTAAATATCACCGAGTTTTTTTCTAAGTGCTAATTCATTCGGATAAGTAGCGATTAATCCGTGTAATCTATCTCTTGCTTTTCCAAGATTGTTATTTTCAATATCTTTTTCAATTCTCTTTAATGTTTTTTTAGGGATTATTTCTGTCATATACTTCTCCTTGTTAGAATAGGTGTGGTTATATTTTATAAGAAATACTAAAATTTAGAAAATTTATTTTCAAAAAGGATTGTACATTCTATTTTAAGTATGCTATGATAATACCAGTTGAATAATTAAATTAAGCAATCCATATATTATCAAGTGCCGAAAACAAACGGGGAAAAGTATGTGAGAACTAGTTTATGTTTCGAATTTGATAATGTGTGGATTCTTTTTTTATACATGAAGACTAAATAAAATGTATTTTCGTAGGAGGAAATAATTATGACAGTTACAGGACAAGTAAAATGGTTTAACAACGAAAAAGGCTTCGGTTTCATCGAAGTTCCAGGCGAAAACGATGTATTCGTACATTTCTCTGCAATCGAAACTGAAGGTTTCAAATCTTTAGAAGAAGGCCAAAAAGTTAGCTTCGAAATTGAAGAAGGCAACCGTGGACCTCAAGCTAAAAACGTAATCAAACTATAATTTTATAGTTTATTATAGAAAAAAGGATGGCTTATGCCATCCTTTTTTTGTTGAATATGAAGAACAATGAATTGATAATCGATATGTAAAAAGGCTTTCCGTAAAGGAAGGCCTTTTAGTGTTCTTTCACAGCTTTTTTCTTTTCGCGTTTCTTACATTCTGGACATTTAGATTTACGAAAAGGCTTCGCGAAGAACAGTAAAATAAAAAATAAACCGAATATAATACTCGCTGAATTTTTTACGATAACAATGCTACTATTTTTCATTTGAATTGTTGGATGATCTTGCTTTTCTTCCATGAGAGACCTCCGTATATTTGATTTATCCCGCATTAACGGGCAGTAAGACTCCCACCTCAAAATTCAGCTGGAGCAAAGAAGTTAGGTGGGAGATCAACTGCCCGTAAACGCCCGATTGGTTCAACTAATAATCAGTGGGGGATGGACAAAACCCCCACTGATTAAAGTTTCACTTTATATTTTAATTATAGCAAAGTTGATTGTTGTAATGATGTGAAAAGAGGGGGTGATTATAAATATTTGTAGATAGTATAAATAATTTTTATATAGTCATTAACGTATTTATTTGTATATTATTATTTTAAGATTTATAAAGTGTTTGATAAATGATAAAAGATTGTAAAAAAGCGTAATCTGTAAACCACTTCCTTTTCATAGGTGCTAAAATTATATATGCAGCTGCTAATATAAATGGAAAAAAGGAGATAGTAGACTATGGAAAGTAAAGTAGAACGTTATGTCGAAAATTATGTTGTAAGCAAAAATACAATGGCCTTACTTCCTGTTGTTCTAGGAGAAAAGAAAGTTGTTACGCGAATTGTTGAAATGGAGGATTCTTTTTTCGTATTTCAAAAGCCACTTGATATTATAGAGAGAAGTTGCCGGAAACACGGTTCTAGTTTCTTTGGAAGAAAAGAAGGAACGAAAGAGTTAACTCGTATTACACATAAAGCTCCTATCGCAATTAGCCCGACAGATCAACTTTATTTTTTCCCTACGTATTCTTATTCTCGAAAAGAGTGTGCGTGGTTGTCTCATTTTCATATTGAAGGTAATAAAGAATTAAAAGATGGAAATCTTATTATTAGATTTATAAATGGTTTCGCTGTGAAACTAGAAATGTCAAAAATTAGCTTTGAAAATCAGCAAAATCGTACAGCGAAATTGCGGACAGAATATGAAGACCGTAAGAAAAAACAAGGGAATCCTTGCTTTAAAGAGATTGATAAAAATGAAGAATCTAAATTAACACCAGCATATGAGAAAGTGTATTTTGTGAAGGAAGGCGAAGTGTAAGAGGGAAAGGATGGGGAGACTCATCCTTTTTGATTTCGTTATATATACTATTTACACGGTAAGATTCATAAATAAAACAAGGTCAATTCCCTGAATTTTCAGCCTATAATAACTTAAGATAATATAAAATTACAATATAAGGTTTATTTTTTAAATATTCTTAATTTAGTGTGATTATATATTATTTTATATTCGCGGTATACAGGATAGTTCTTTCCTTATTATATAAAAAAGGGGGCTGTTATATTGAAAAGGACCATGTTATTTTGGGCGCAATATATTCTTGTTTTGCCTATATTATTTCTTACCTTTATGTTTACTGGTTTCGTTGGCAGTCAGTTAATGATAGGTGCTGATAAACAACATTTTATTTTTACGCCTCAAAATGCAACAGAATATAGTCAAATTAGTGAAATTGATAAATTGCTATTTGCTTTTTCAATTCAACCAGTTGTCACCATAGTATTTCTTCTATCGATCGTGTACGCACTGACACTTATTGTCTTGCAAATGATTGAATGTAAGAAGCAAAGAAAGATAGTACATAGCTTGCAATATATGATTCTCATACCAATTTTTCTTTACGTGTGGTTAGGGACGATGCAATTTTCCGCAGTTGATTTAACTTGGATAGATAATTGGCAAGAGCACCTTATATTCACTCCTACTACTATAACGAATGAGCAAGATATATATACGATTGATAAGTTTTTATACAAATTTCGAATGTTACCTATTCCAAGTATAGTATTAATACTATCTTTCTTATATTTATTAATACTTATCGTGATTGATAGTATACGCTTACTAAAAAAGTTTCTTGTAAGAACTAGTCATTAGAAAAGGAGAATTGTTTGAAGGTATAACAATTATTTGTCATTACTCATTTCCATACAGGTAGAAATAACCTTACGCGTAGTAAGGGTTTTTTTGAAACTACAGATTGACACTTTCTGTAGTTTCTTCTTTTTTATAATATGTAACCGTTAAGTTATAATCTGTGCGTGGTGTCTAAATTATTCTCATGTCTTGTCGAATATTGAAAGATTATCATAGCGTGATAATGAAGGAATTCTAATGAAAGATATGGAAACTTTAATAAATACATCTCCATATGTCGTATCTACCATTTCCTCTTTCATTTAAGCAATGATACAGTAGAGGTAGTAATTAGAGTAAAGGGGTAAAGTGTAGAATGGATTTTCAAACGATCAAAGAATATTTTTCACCAGAAAATATGGATCATATTGTTGAAAGTTATCGTGCGTTCGGACCGCTTCTTGGTATTGGTTTACCGATGATAGAGGCGCTTATTCCAGCATTGCCTCTCATCGTGTTTGTGTTGGCGAATGCTGTTGCATTTGGCTTTTGGTTCGGTTTTCTTTATTCATGGCTTGGGTCAGTAATTGGTGCAATGCTTGTATTTTTCATTATTCGTAGCTTTGGAAGAAGTCGTTTCTTTTCTTTTGTAAATAAGCATGAGAGAGTGCGAAAAGCGATGGGATGGATTGAAAGAAAAGGATTCGCGCCAATCTTTGTTATATTTTGTTTTCCGTTCACACCGTCTGCGCTTATAAATGTTGTAGCTGGTTTATCTCGCATTAGCGTAAAACAGTTTGGACTAGCATTAGCATTCGGAAAGCTTGTTATGATCTTTATTTTAACGTATATCGGTCATGACTTAATGTCGTTTATTCATAAACCGTTGAAATCGGTTATTGTGGGCGTTGTTATTTTTATTTTATGGTATGTAGGTAAAAAAATTGAAGTAAAGTTAGAACTACATTAGGACTAGTCTTCTTTGTAAAGGAAAGCTTCATTATTAAAGGGCGAGGGGAGAAGCGAATGAAGAAAACTTTGAAAAAAGAAGGGCTAGAGTGGATAAGAACAATTTTAATTGGTGTACTATTAGCTGTATTTTTTCGAACGTTTTTCTTTTCAACTTACGTTGTAGAGGGGAAGTCAATGATGCCGACATTGCAAGATGGAAATATGCTCGTTGTGAATAAGGTGAGTTATCAAGTAGGGGACTTGAATCGATTTGATGTCGTCGTTTTTCATGCGAATAAAAAAGAGGACTATGTAAAGCGAATTATCGGTTTACCTGGGGATCATATTGAATATAAACAGGATAAACTATATATAAACGGACAATTCGTGGATGAACCTTATTTAGAGACGTATAAGAAAGAGACAAATGGACGGCAATTAACAGGCGATTTTAAACTAGAAGAGTTAACGAAAGAAAAGTTTGTACCACCCGGTTCTATTTTTGTAGTTGGTGACAACCGCCTTGGTAGCTGGGATAGTAGGCACTTCGGCTTTGTGAAAGCTGATACAGTTGTCGGTAAAGTTGATTTACGATATTGGCCGATTCAAGAGGTACAAACGAATTTTTCAAAAGGCTGATATAATAAAATGAAGTATAAGGAAAAGACAAACAGCTCAGTTTGTCTTTTTTCGTGTCCTATAATACAATTATGGTAGCAAACTAACGTTCGTTATGTAAGTGAAAGGTGGGGTTACATGTCACTTCGATTTGTGATTGGTAGAGCTGGAAGTGGAAAAAGTACACTTTGTTTACACGAAGTGCAAGAAGAGTTAAAGCAGCGTCCAAGAGGGAAAACAATATTATATCTTGTGCCAGAACAGATGACATTCCAAACGCAGCAGGCGTTAATTGGGAGCGAAGATGTAAGAGGTTCTATTCGGGCACAAGTTTTTAGTTTTTCGCGATTAGCGTGGAAGGTGCTGCAAGAAGTTGGCGGAGCGAGTCGTCTTCATATTGATGAAGCTGGTGTACATATGTTGCTTCGTAAAATTGTAGAATCTCGTAAAGATGGACTATCTGTGTTTCAAAAAGCAGCGGAGCAAAACGGTTTCTTTGAACATCTTGGTAGTATGATTGCGGAGTTTAAACGTTACAATGTGACGCCGTCTAACGTATATGAAATGTGGCAACAATTAGACACGCATAGCAGTAGTGCAGAGCAAAAACTACTAGCGAATAAAGTGTATGATTTACAGTTACTATATGATGATTTTGAACGTGCTTTAATCGGAAAGTATTTAGATTCAGAAGACTACTTACAATTATTAATTGAGAAGCTTTCAGACTCTGAGTATGTAAAAGGCGCGGAAATTTATATAGATGGATTCCATTCATTTTCTCCTCAAGAGCTAGAAATCGTTAGAGGGCTAATGAGATTAGGAACTAGAGTAACAATAACATTAACGATAGATGAAAAAACGTTAGCGCAGCCAGTGAATGAACTAGATTTATTTTATGAAACGACGTTAACGTATGAAAGAATAAAACAAGTAGCTCGTGAAGAGAAAATAGAAGTTGAAAAAACAATTCCCCTTATGGAACAGCCGCGTTTTCATTCGCAAGCATTAGCGCATTTAGAAATGCATTACGAAGCGCGTCCAAATGAAAAGTTTCACGGTGAAGCGAGTGTGACAATTAGTACAGCAGCTAATTTACGAGCTGAAGTAGAAGGTGTTGCTCGTGAAATTCGAAGACTTGTGGCGGATGAAGACTATCGTTACCGAGATATCGCAGTACTTCTTCGTAACGGAGAAAGTTATTATGATGTAATGCGAACGTTATTTACAGATTATAATATCCCGCATTTCATCGATGAAAAACGCCCGATGTCACATCATCCGCTAGTAGAATGTATTCGTTCGGCACTCGAGATTATTAGCGGGAATTGGCGTTATGATGCAGTGTTCCGCTGTGTGAAAACAGAGCTCTTATATCCACTAGACGTAAGAAAAGAAGCGATGCGCGAAGAGATGGATGAGTTTGAAAACTACTGTTTAGCGTACGGTGTACAAGGGAAGCGATGGACTTCTGAAGATCCGTGGATGTATCGTCGTTATCGTTCTCTTGATGATGCGAGCGAAATGATAACAGACAGTGAGCGTGAAATGGAAGAGAAAATAAATCGACTTCGCGACGTTGTAAGAACGCCAGTTATTCGTATGCAAAAAAGACTGAAGCGTGCTGGAACAGTTATGCAAATGTGCGAAGCGGTATATTTATTTTTAGAGGAGCTTGACGTTCCGAAAAAACTAGCAGCATTACGTATTCGTGCAGAAGAAAGCGGAGATTTCTTATTTGCGACAGACCATGAGCAAGTATGGGAAGAAGTGATGAGCCTTCTTGATACGTTCGTTGAGATGCTTGGCGAAGAGAAGATGTCCCTGTCTATGTTCACTGATGTAATGACGACGGGTCTTGAGGCACTTCAATTTGCGAACATTCCGCCGTCACTAGATCAAGTGTTAGTTGCTAACATTGATCATTCTAGATTATCAGATGTTAAAGCGACGTTCATTATTGGAGTAAATGAAGGAGTGATTCCAGCAGCGCCTATGGATGAAGGTATGCTTTCTGATGAGGAAAGAAATGTTCTCACCGCTGCAGGTATCGAATTAGCACCAACGACGAGACAAACTTTATTAGAAGAACAGTTCGTTATGTATCAAATGGTGACGAGAGCATCTGAGAAGTTATACATTTCCTGTCCGCTTGCGGATGAAGAAGGAAAGACGTTACTTGCTTCTAGTTTTATTAAGAAAATAAAAAGAATGTTCCCGGATGTGAAAGAATCGTTTATTACGAACGATGTAAATGACTTATCGCGTTCGGAACAAATTTCATATGTAGCAACGCCAGAAGTAACGTTGTCTTACGTAATGCAGCAACTGCAAACGTGGAAGCGATACGGATTTGAAGGCAATTTAGACTTTTGGTGGGATGTATATAACTTCTACGTTACTTCAGATGAATGGAAGCAAAAAAGTAGCCGCGTGTTATCGAGTTTATTCTACCGAAATCGTGCACAGAAACTAAGTACAGATGTAAGTAGGGATTTATATGGAGATACAATTAAGGGAAGCGTTTCTCGTATGGAACTATTTAATCGCTGTGCGTACGCTCATTTTGCTCAGCACGGTTTATCGCTAAGAGAGCGTGATATTTTCAAACTTGATGCGCCAGATATCGGTGAATTATTCCATGCAGCGCTGAAGAGAATTGCAGACAAGCTATTACGTGAAAATCGTACTTGGGCGGATTTATCAATAAAAGAGTGTGAGCATCTATCTACTTTAGTAATAGAAGAAATTGCACCGTTATTACAAAGACAAATTTTATTAAGTTCAAACCGTCATTTCTATTTAAAACAAAAACTACAACAAATCATTTTCCGTACATCGCTTATTCTTCGTGAACATGCGAAGTCGAGTGGCTTTGTACCGGTTGATTTAGAAGTACCGTTCGGTATGGGCGGGACAGGATCGCTTCCGCCAATGGAATTTGCGTTGCCAAATGGTGTGAAGATGGAAGTAGTTGGCCGTATTGACCGTGTTGATAAAGCGGAAGATGAGAGTGGTACGTTCCTTCGTATTATTGATTATAAATCAAGTTCGAAAGCGTTAGATTTAACAGAAGTGTATTACGGACTCGCACTTCAAATGTTAACGTATTTAGATGTTGTTACTGCAAATGCACATACGTGGATGAAAAAGGGCAGTACTGCATCACCGGCGGGTGTATTGTATTTCCATATTCATAACCCGATTGTTGAGATGAAAGGCGATGCATCTGAAGAAGAAATTGAGAAAGAAATTTTAAAGAAATTTAAAATGAAAGGGCTCGTACTAGGAGATGCTGACGTTGTGCGTTTAATGGATAATAAACTTTCAACAGGAAGCTCTGATATTATTTCTGCTGGTCTGAAAAAAGATGGTAGTTTTAGTGCGCGTTCTAGCATTGCAAGTGAACAAGAGTTTAACGTACTTCAAAAATATGTACATCACTCGTTTGAAAATATCGGAAAAGACATAACAGAAGGTGTTATCGATATTGCTCCTTACAAAAAGGGGAATAAAGCGGCATGTACGTTCTGTAACTTCAAATCTGTTTGTCAATTTGATGAATCACTTGAAGATAACCAATTCCGTATGTTAAAAGATATGAAAGATAGCGAAGCAATGGAGAAAATTAGAGAGGAGGTTGGCGGAGAATGATAGAAAATTGGCCTGAGAAACCAGAAGGTAGTCAATGGACATATGATCAGTGGAAAGCGGTTGTAGCGAACGGACGTGATATTTTAGTCGCAGCGGCAGCTGGATCAGGAAAAACAGCAGTATTAGTTGAACGTATTATTAAAAAGATTATAAGTGAGGAAAATCCAGTCGATGTCGACCGCCTGCTCGTTGTAACATTTACGAATGCAGCGGCGCAAGAAATGAAAAATCGAATTGGGGAAGCGTTAGAAAAAGTATTAATTGATGGGCCAGGTTCACAGCATATAAGAAAACAGCTTAGCTTATTAAATAAAGCTTCCATTTCTACAATTCATTCATTTTGTTTACAAGTTATTAGAGGATATTATTACATGCTTGATGTCGATCCTCGCTTTCGTATTGCGAACCAAACAGAAAATGAGTTATTAAAAGAAGAAGTGCTAGATGACATATTAGAAGAAGAGTATGGAATCGAAGATAATAGTATTTTCTTTGAATTAGTTGATCGTTATACGAGTGACCGTAGTGACGATGACTTACAACGAATGATTTTAGCGCTTCATACAGAATCAAGAGCGCATCCAAATCCGGAGAAGTGGCTTGATAAATTAGTAGAAGCATACGACGTTGAAGGAAAGACGATTGAAGATTTAGTGTACGCTTCTTACTTATTAGAAGATGTGAAATTCCAGCTTGAAACAGCGGAAGAGCATATTCGTAAAGCGACTGAACTCGCAATGCTTCCTGATGGCCCAGCGCCTCGCGTTGAAACCCTGCAAGCGGATTTAGCTTTACTTGGAACGTTATCATCAGCAGCTCGTGGGTCGTGGACAAGCGTTTATGAAGCGATGCAAAATGTATCTTGGCAAACATTAAAGCGTATTAAGAAAAGTGATTACAACGAAGATGTTGTAAAGCAAGTGGATTCTCTTCGTAATAAAGCGAAAGATGAAGTAAAGAAATTACAAGAAGAGTTATTTAGCCGCAGACCCGAAAGTTTCTTACGAGATTTTCAAGATATGCATCCTGTATTAGAAAAGCTTGTGAAGCTTGTAAAAGTATTTACAGAGCGTTTCCAAGCGATTAAGCGAGATAAAGGAATGGTCGATTTCACAGATTTAGAGCATTTCTGTTTGCAAATTTTAAGTGAGCAAAGTGAAGACGGTGAAATGAAGCCGTCAGCAGTAGCACTTCAATATCGTAATAAATTTGCTGAAGTACTAGTCGATGAATATCAAGATACGAACTTTGTACAGGAATCAATTATTAAATTCGTAACGAAAGATTCTGAGAGTGAAGGAAACTTGTTCATGGTTGGTGACGTAAAACAGTCAATCTATCGTTTCCGACTAGCAGAGCCTGGTTTATTCTTAGGAAAATATAAACGTTTCACACAAGAAGGATTGGACGGCGGAATGAAGATTGACTTAGCGAAAAACTTCCGTAGCCGTCATGAAGTGCTAGCAGGTACGAACTTTATCTTCAAACAAATTATGGGCGAAGAAGTCGGAGAAATCGATTATGATGCTGACGCTGAATTAAAGCTAGGTGCTAGCTATCCAGAAGGTGAAGATGTAGCGGCAGAGCTATTATGTATTCAGCAAACGGAAGAAGAAGTGCAAGACGGAGAAGAAGGTGCCGAAGTAGAAAAAGCGCAGCTGGAAGCTCGTCTTATGGCGCAGCGTATTAAAGCGATGGTCGATTCAGGTTATGAAGTGTATGACCGTAAAACTGATAGTATGCGCCAAGTACAATATCGTGATTTCGTTATTTTACTTCGCTCCATGCCGTGGGCACCACAAATTATGGAAGAGTTAAAACTACAAGGAATTCCAGTATATGCTGACCTTGCGACTGGTTACTTTGAAGCGACAGAAGTAAATATTATGATGAACGTATTCCGCGTTATTGATAATCCGATGCAAGATATACCGCTTGCAGCTGTACTTCGTTCACCGATCGTTGGACTAAATGACGAAGAACTTGCGACGCTTCGTGCTCATGGAAAGAAAGGTTCGTTTTATGAAGTGATGAGTTCATTCTTAAAAGGGGCACCACTTGATGAGGAACAAGAACTTCATGATAAATTAGAGTGGTTTTATAACTTACTGCAAGGATGGCGTGAATTCGCGCGTCAACAGTCACTTTCTGATTTAATTTGGAAAGTGTACGGTGAGACAGGGTATTACGACTTTGTTGGCGGTTTACCAGCCGGAAAGCAAAGACAAGCAAACCTGCGTGTACTTTATGACCGTGCAAGACAATATGAAGCAACATCGTTTAGAGGATTATTCCGCTTCTTACGCTTTATTGAGCGTATTTTAGAACGCGGTGATGATATGGGAACGGCGAGAGCTCTCGGTGAACAAGAAGACGTAGTTCGCATTATGACGATTCATAAAAGTAAAGGGCTAGAGTTCCCAGTCGTATTTGTAGCTGGACTGGGTCGCCGTTTTAATACACAAGATTTAATGAAGCGTTTCTTACTTCATAAAGATTTCGGTTTCGGTTCACAATTTATCGATCCGCGTAAACGAATTAAATATACGACATTATCGCAACTAGCGATTAAGCGTAAAATGAAGATGGAATTAATAGCAGAAGAAATGCGTGTATTATACGTAGCTTTAACACGTGCGAAAGAGAAGTTAATTTTAATTGGAACAGTTAAGGATGCAAATAAAGAAATGGAAAAATGGCTTGATGCACGGGAACATAGTGAGTGGTTATTACCAGATCATATACGCGCGGGAGCGTCATGTTATTTAGATTGGATTGCGCCGTCACTGTATAGGCACCGTGATAGTGAAATGCTTCTGGAATTAGGACAAGGAAATATTCCAGGTGAAATTTATGGGTATGATACTAGCTGGAAAGTAGAAGTTGTTGAAGGAAAAGATCTACTTGCACCAGAACCAGTTCAAGAAGAGAAACAAGAATTGCTAGAAGCGCTTCGTGAGAAAAAGGCTGTTCCGTTAGAGAGTGAACGAAAAGAAGAAGTGTACGACAGATTAATGTGGGAATACGGGTATGAGGACGCGACATCTCACCGTGCGAAACAATCTGTTACAGAGATAAAGAGAAATTATCAATCTGAAGAAGGCAGCGATAACGCTTTTATTAAAAAACTTCGTGCACCAATTAAAACACGCCCGCGCTTTATGGAGAAAAAAGGACTAACATACGCAGAGCGAGGGACAGCAGTCCATGCTGTTATGCAACATGTAGACTTGAAGAAACCAATTACAATTGAAGTTCTTCAAGAACAAATTGCAAGAATGGTAAATAAAGAACTATTAACATTTGAGCAAGCTGAAGAAATAGCGATTGAAAAAGTAATTTCATTCTTTGAAAGTAATCTTGGTAAAAGAGTATTAGCCGCGAAAAGTGTAGAGCGTGAAGTACCATTTACGATGATGCTTTCAGCAGAAGAAGCGTATCAAGATTGGCAAGGGAAGAAAGGCGAATCAATACTTGTCCAAGGGGTTATCGACTGCATGATCGAAGAGGAAGACGGAATTACGTTAATCGACTTTAAAACAGATACGATTGAAGGGAAATTCCCAGGCGGATTCGATCAAGCGAAACCAATTTTAGAAGATCGATACAAAGTACAACTATCACTATATGCAAAAGCACTCGAGAAAAGCTTACAACATCCTGTGAAAGAGAAATGTTTATATTTCTTTGATGGGAATCATGTTGTAAATATTGAGGAATAGAGCTTAGAGAGGGATTATGGATTATGGCGACGTTAAGAACCTGTGATCAAGGACACGAGTACTACAAAAGTAGCGATTGTCCAACTTGCCCAACCTGTGAGAAAGAGAGAAAGCCAAAAGAAGGCTTTCTTTCTCTTCTTTCAGCACCAGCAAGGCGAGCGTTAGAACATTATGGAATTCATACTTTAGAAGAACTTTCAAAGTACAGTGAAAAAGAAATTTTGAAACTGCACGGTATAGGGCCAGCATCTTTACCTAAATTGAGAACGGCTTTAGAAGATAAGGGATTATCATTTAAATAAAGAAAAACTAATCATTAGTGGGGAGTAGTATCTTCACTAATGATTAGTTTATATAATCGGTATTAATTAGCTGGATAAACACGTATAACGAAATCTCATTTTGAAAATCGTAAATCGATGGAAAAAACGCTGTAAAAGATGAATTTATGAAGTGTAGAGAACTTGATAAAGAAGATAAGTGAATTAATTATAATATTAAGGAAGGAAGTGCAACACGATGGATTTTGAAACAGTAATGCAAGAGCTTGAAACTCTCGGTAAGGAACGAACTAAAAAAATATACATATCTAATGGTGCAAAGGATCCACTTTTTGGTGTAGCTACAGGTGCTATGAAACCAATCGCAAAGAAAATAAAAATCAATCAAAGTTTAGCTGAAGAGCTTTATGCTACAGGTAACTACGATGCAATGTACTTTGCAGGCATTATCGCAGACCCAAAAACTATGAATGAATCGGATTTTGATCGTTGGATGGATGGAGCGTACTTTTATATGCTGTCCGATTACGTGGTGGCAGTAACTTTATCAGAATCAGATTTTGCACAAGACGTGGCTGATAAATGGATTGCAAGTGGTGACGAACTAAGAATGTCAGCGGGCTGGAGTTGCTACTGCTGGCTTTTAGGGAATCGAAAAGACAATGAATTTTCCGAAAGCAAGATTGCCAATATGCTAGAAGTTGTGAAAAATACAATTCACGATGCACCAGAACGAACGAAATCCGCTATGAATAATTTTCTAAACACCGTGGGGATTTCATATGTGCCGCTACATGAAAAGGCAGTTGAAACGGCAAGAGAAGTAGGCATAGTAGAACTAAAACGAGAAAAGAAGAAAAGCAGTTTTCTAAATGCTTACGAAAGTATTCATAAAGAACTTGATAGAGGGAGACTAGGGTTCAAACGTAAATATGTAAGATGTTAAAAAAATAGAAGAAACAGCCTTAGCTCTATACAATATAGAGCTCGGGCTGTTTCTTTTTTTACGCTGTTCCAATCTGATCTTGGTCTGCAACGTCCGAATCGAATGTATTTGTTGCACTCACGCCGCTAAAAGTATTGACGACAAATCCAACATTGGAAGCTCCAGACCCGTTATAAGCTTTCGTATTTTCTTTCGGAGACACGTTATAAAAATCTCCTAAGTTGAAAGAGCCGTTACTGTTTTGAACGACAAGATTTCCCACAACCGAAGGCATACCATCCACCTACTTTGCTAAGCTTTTTAATTACTATATGAATTATTTAGAGGAAGGTTCATCAGTAATAAATTGGCGGATTTGTAGCGTGCGAGAATTATTAAAAACATAGTCAACATTGCCGATTTGGAAGCACGCGGAATTTAAAATTGTTCGCAAGTGAACATCATTTACTTCAATAAAAGGGCACTCATTTACAATATTCATTCTTACATCTGTTGTTCGCTTTGGAATTGTAATGTGTTCATCTGTAAAGATTTCAAACGCATCAAAACGACCTTCACCTTTTATATAACAAGGGATTTCTCGATGAACGATAATCGCTCTATTTTTTAATTCTATTTGATTAGAATCCCCGGCCTGGAAGACAGCTGCAACCCCCATAGAAACGATAGAAACATTTTGTACAATTGAAGTATGACGGAGCATAATTTTTCCTCTCCTCAACCTGGAGTCGGAGGGACATCTGTTACTAATGGTACAAATGGCCCCTCGGTAACGGATTCAAATGGCGTATCAAGAATAGAAGAAAGGATGAGAAGGTTTGCATCTCCAATTAAAAATAATGCGGAAGAAGAAACCCCGTTCATTTTAATCTGCCCTACTTTTAACTCACGGTTTACAACATTTAAGTTCATACATACTTACTCCTTTCGGAAATTGCCCGGTATGTGTTGAATAAAGGAAAGGAACGCTTTATCGATATCTTGTTTCATTGCTTGAATAATAACGTCTCGTAAATAATCGGGATCTGTGGAAATACCTTCATACGATTGAACTTGTGATAAATAATACGGAAGTCTATGTTCCATCTGTTTTTTTATGTCATCCACCATCATTTGTCGATACATCTCATCAAGCGGCGTTCTCTCTTCTTGTTCAAAATGGAGAATTCGACTATATGCTTCTTCATCTAAATAGCGATGCATTTCTTGAAGGATACCTTGATAAAAGTCTGGATTTGTTTCTGTTTCAGGATTTACTTTTAATGTTTCTGTATCCACTTGGAAATCTTCAATCTGTTGCCCTTTTGTTGAAAATGGATTCAAGCCAATATTTAAAGTGCCGTTTAAATTTTCTACTTTTAATTGATCGAATTTATATTCCACTTTTCCTATAGAAGAGGAGGGACGACTTTTTAACTCATTAAGCTCTTCTTGTAGTAGGCGAACTTGATCTTCAAGATTTAGAATAGTTTGCTGCTGTATTTGGAGAGCTTGCTGAAGTTGGTGTAGGTAAGTGTATATATCTTGATTCATTTTGTGAAACCTCCTTCTCAATAGGGAGGGTATATATATTCCTGCTATATATTTATGACAAGGATGCCTTAAGAAGAACTAGTTGAAGGTTTAATGGAAATAATTTGTCCTTTCGCACTTAAAGGGCGAAGAGGTTCTGTAAATCCGCCAGTATTTGAGAATTTAGAAAGAGCTTTAATACTACCTGCAGTTCCAATTTGAAAAACGGAAGAGGTCGTAATGCTATCGATTTTAATGCTGTTAATGATGATACTTTGGTTCACATAAAAATTCAATGCAATCGCCTCCTTTAGTTCGAACCAATTATTGCTTGATCGATTACATCTGAATCATTGACAGTCGTTGAGCTTTGATAATTGTAGACAGAGACGTTATCCCCAACGTTAAATGAACCGGCTCCGGCAAAAGCGCGTGAATAACTAATAGGCCTAATCGCAAATACATCTCCAATATGAAAAATACCACTTGATCCAATATTAACGATACGAATATGTCCGACCATAGCTGGCATACAAAACACCTTTCATTTTTTAAATTTTCTTTTCTACTATTGTATGGGCGTTTTCAATAAAATGTGTATTTTTTTGAAATAAAAGAAACACATACGCTATTGCGTATGTGTTTCGAACATTTGAGTGTGCGTGCAATCTGTGTGTATATGCCAAATAACATTTAAGAGCCTGTCCAGTTCTTGGCTACAATTCACTGTTTTTTGAGAAGTCATTCCGTAGCGTTCAGCAAAATAGATCATTTTTTCGCGTTTTTTTTCGATAGCTTGCTCAAACATTGAAATCGGCTCCATCTCTCAATAAATTTTTATGTATATATTTAGTACATATTATACAAAAATTACATAAAAAAGAAACATCTTCGCTAAAAAAAGTATAATTTCTACATTTTATGTCAAATGAAGGGTGAGGAACGAATGTAAGAAGGGAGGAATATTGTAAAAATTAGCGTGCGTGAGAAGGTTTTTTTCTTAAGGATGCGAATACAATTATAGGGTATGAGTTTTAGGATGGAGAGTGGAAATGTTGCGTTTTGTAACGGCGAAGAAAGAAGAAAAGGTATTTGTAGGTATTGTGGATGAAGAGGAAGAAAAAGTATTACATTTAAGAGAAGCGCAAAGACAAAAAGGGGAAAAGGTTACTATCCCAATTACCATGTTAGAGTGTATTGAAAGAGGAAGCGAATGTCTTGAGAAAGTGTGCGACATTGTAAATTGGGCGAAGGAAAATGCGGGATCAGCGTATTATCCGTTAGCAGAGGTGAAAATATTAGCACCCATTCCAAGGCCGAGAAAAAATATTCTTTGTGTTGGAAAGAACTATCGTGAGCATGCGGTAGAAATGGGCGGAGTAGAGTCTATCCCTGAAAATATAATGATTTTTACAAAGGCGCCAACAACAGTGATTGGAATTGATGAGCAAATTAATGGTCACCCTCACGCAACGAATGAACTTGATTACGAAGGTGAACTAGCAATCGTTATCGGTAAGCGAGGGAAACAAATAAAAATAGAAAAAGCTCTTGACCATGTTTTTGGATATACAGTTATAAATGATGTAACTGCTCGGGATATTCAAAGAAAACATAAACAATTTTTCCTAGGGAAAAGTTTCGATACATTTTGTCCAATGGGACCGTATTTAATTCATAAATCGATGGTTAGAACGCCGAATGAATTACACATTGAAACAGTGGTAAATGGAGAAGTAAGGCAAACTTCAAATACGAGAGAAATGATTTTTTCAGTAGAAGAAATTATTTCAACTATAAGTAAAGGCATGACATTAGAACCAGGAGATATCATTGCAACAGGGACACCGGCTGGTGTTGGTAAAGGTTTTACACCACCGAAGTTTTTGCATGCTGGTGATGAAGTTGTTGTTACAGTAGAGGGAATTGGTACGCTAAGAAATATAGTGAAATGAGAAAAGAGCTATCTTGTGAAAAGATAGCTCTTTTCTATGGGCGTGGATTAACGGAGTAATCTATAATGGCGAAAATATACAATCCGATTAATGCTAAAGTGCAAATTCCAATTAGCATAACTGCAAGTGCGCTTCTCTCACGGCCAAAACCGATAATTGTAAGGAAAACAGCAGTCCAAAATGATGTTTTAAGTAGTGTGAATGTATTAGGAGTTGAATAATGACTGAGTAAAGTTGTAGATAATATGAAGCCGATGAATGTCATAGAAATAAAAATTGTAGCTAAATAGTTAATATGTTTACCGTATTTCAATAGCATGCAGTTACCCCCTTTTCGAATAAAACAGAATATTCAATTTTATTTTACGGTAAATTACTAAAAAAAGAAAGAGGTTGTCCTATATTTAGGACAACCTCACTATGATTAAGATAGTACAGCTTTAATTTTTTGGAATGCCCACTCTAAATCTTCTTCAGAGATTACTAGAGGTGGTGCGATACGAATTACATTTTCGTGTGTTTCTTTACATAATAGACCAGCTGCTTTTAATTGTTCACAGTAAGGACGAGCTGGCTCGTTTAATTCGATACCGATGAATAAACCTTTACCGCGAACGTCAGTGATCATTGGGTTATCAATTTCTTTTAATTGCCCAACTAATTTTTCTCCTAATTGAAGAGAACGCTCTGTTAATTTTTCTTCTTCTAGCACTTCAAGAGCTGCGATAGAAACAGCGCATGCAAGTGGGTTACCACCGAATGTAGAACCGTGAGAACCTGGCTCGAATACACCTAAAATGTCGCGGTTTGCTGCAACGCAAGAGATTGGGAATACGCCGCCACCAAGTGCTTTACCAAGTATGTACATGTCAGGAGTTACATCGTCCCAGTCGCAAGCAAATACTTTACCAGTACGGCCTAAGCCTGTTTGGATTTCATCTGCTACAAATAAAACGTTTTCTTTTTTACATACTTCAAGAGCTTCTTTTAAGAAACCAGCTGGTGGAATGTTTATTCCTGCTTCACCTTGGATTGGCTCTAAAATGAATGCTGCTGTATTTGGTGTGATTGCAGCTTTTAACGCTTCTAAATCACCGTAAGGAATTACAATAATGCCAGGAAGCATTGGACCGAAGCCACGCTTGTACTCTTCGTTTGATGACATAGAAACAGCACCCATCGTACGTCCGTGGAAGTTATCTTCACAAACGATGATTTCAGCGCGGTTTGCTTCTACTTTTTTCACATCATAAGCCCAGCGGCGAGCTGTTTTAATTGCAGTTTCAACAGCCTCTGCACCTGTATTCATTGGAAGTACCATTTCTTTATTAGTTAGTTTCGCAACTTTTTCGTACCAAGGACCTAATTGATCGCTATGGAAAGCACGAGAAGTTAACGTAACACGATTAGCTTGGTCAATTAAAGCATTAATAATTTTCGGGTGACGATGACCTTGGTTTACTGCAGAATATGCACTTAATAAGTCCATATAGCGGTTCCCTTCAGGATCTTCTACCCAAACACCTTCTGCTTTAGAAATAACGATTGGAAGTGGATGATAGTTATTTGCTCCGTATGTGTCTGTAAGTTCGATAATATCCTTAGTTTGAATCATGATTGTTCCCCCTTTTGTTATTACAAGAAGTTTGTAAATACTCTAAATATTATAGCATTTAAATGTAAAAAAGCGAAACATTTCCTGAAAATAAATGAACATGTTATCATATAGAGTGAAAAAGTGTGAAAAGAGGAGGTAAGGGATACGATGGTACATATGCATATTACAGCATGGGCGTTAGGTTTAATTTTATTTTTTGTAGCGTACTCTCTTTATTCAGCAGGAAGAAAAGGGAAAGGTGTACATATGGGGCTTCGCCTTATGTACATTATCATTATTGTGACAGGTTTCATGTTGTACATGAGTATTGTGAAGACGGCAACAGGTAGCATGCACATGTGGTACGGCATGAAAATGCTAGCTGGTATTTTAGTTATCGGTGGAATGGAAATGGTTCTTGTAAAAATGAGCAAGAACAAGGCAACAGGGGCAGTTTGGGGATTATTTATTGTCGCGCTAGTAGCGGTATTTTATCTTGGATTGAAATTACCAATTGGCTGGAAAGTATTTTAATTAAAAATAAAACCACCTTATGATCTCAAATGTTTGGGAGATAAGGTGGTTTTTTTATTTTATGTCGCATCGAGATGCAACTCTTCTCCGTTTACTTTCGTAAATCGTAAAATATTTTTATTAGAGGAAGAGTGACGTACGAAATGATGCTGCAATGTACAGATCATTTCTTCATTATCAAACAAAAGAATATTTACTCCTTCGCATGCTTCCTCTTTCGATAAGAATGATAAATAATTATGACAATACATGCAATCGTATAAGGAGTAATTAAGGGATTGCAATGATTCGGTTAATAATGTAAAGACAGAGTCAGGTAACTCCTCAAGCCATTCATTATAGCTAAGAAGTAATTTTTTTCGAATTCTTATCATTTCCCCGTTTTGGAGAGAGTGTTGTTCATTTGCAATTTGCAATATGTCTTGTTCATAAAAACGAGCTGGTAGCCAATTGTTGTTATATAAAATTTCAAAACCATCTTCGGCAATATCTTCTAATAGAAAAGCCTCATCATTTTCATCATCAAAGAATATCCATTCGTTGTTTATATATTCCACATTACCGATTGAATGAGCGCGCGGCTGGTTATACAAAATATGTTTGCGTTGTACCATAGTTCATTTCTCCTTTTATAGAAATAGTTATTCTTGTTATGGACAGTTCGTACGTTCTTTATAACTAGACACATCTAAAGATAGATGGGCATACAATAAAACACGCTTCACACAGTGAAACTGCTATTCCATATATGGATAGTTAGTTATCGTCAAGTTTGTTGTTTTTATGTATCCGCACTCATAGGGTGGGGATTACTGCACGTTCAGAAACAGATATTAGATTAGGAAGGATGATTCTTATGTGCGGGATTACAGGATGGGTGGATTATAAGCGCTCATTAGAAGGGGAAAGGGACATCGTGACGAAGATGGCGGAAACGCTAGCGAAACGCGGTCCAGATGATAATAAAGTTTGGATTAAAGGGAACGTTGCATTTGGGCACAAACGGTTAATCGTTGTAGATCCTGAAGGTGGTAAACAACCCATGACTTGTTTGAAAGATGAAACTAGTTATGCGATTTGCTATAACGGAGAGCTCTACAATACAGAAGATATCCGGAAAGAGTTATTAAGAAGAGGTTATACATTTAAAGGGCATTCCGATACAGAAGTACTATTGGCCTCTTATATTGAATGGAAAGAAGAATGTGTCGATCATTTAAACGGTATATATGCGTTTGCAGTATGGGATGAGAAAAATGAACGAGTCTTTATTGCTAGAGATCGATTAGGTGTGAAGCCACTATTTTATAAATATGATAGCGGACGATTATTATTTGGTTCAGAGTTAAAAGCGATAATAGCGCATCCAGATGTGAAGGCGGAAGTAACGTTAGAAGGTCTGTCAGAAATATTCGGCCTCGGACCATCTAGAACGCCTGGTCACGGTATATATGCTGGTATTCAAGAACTGCGCCCGGGTCATGCAATGACGTTCTCAAAAGACGGTTTATGTATATGGAGATATTGGAATGTGGAAAGTAAAAAACATGAAGATTCATTTGAAGAAACAGTAGAGAAAACTCGTTTTTTATTACAAGATGCGATTACGAGACAATTAGTTTCTGACGTACCATTATGCACTTTTTTATCAGGTGGTGTAGATTCAAGTGCTATAACAGCAATTGCCGCAAAAGAATATGAAAGATCAGGGAAAGGGCCGTTACACACGTATTCTATTGACTATGAAGACAATGAAAAATATTTTAAAGCAAATGCATTTCAACCAAATTCAGATGCACCGTTTATTAACTTAATGACTGAAACGTTTCAAACGACTCACCATCGTTGCGTCATTTCAAATGAATTGCTAGCAGAGTGTTTAACAGAAGCGGTGCTCGTTCGTGATTTGCCTGGTATGGCAGATATCGATTCCTCATTATTATGGTTTTGCCGCGAAATTAAACAAGATTTTGTCGTCGGTTTATCTGGGGAATGTGCAGATGAAATATTCGGTGGGTATCCGTGGTTTTATAGAGAAGATGATTTACAATCAAGTGCATTCCCATGGATGCGCTCTACAGAAGCGCGTGAACAACTTCTGAAGAAAGAATGGAGAAGTAAATTAAATTTACAACAATATGTACAAAGACGCTATGAAGAATCTATTCAAGAAGTTCCTATTTTAGAGGGAGAAAGCCCACTAGAAGCGAAGAGACGACAATTATTTTATTTAAACATGGTATGGTTTATGACAACATTATTAGACAGAAAAGACCGCATGAGTATGGGAGCAAGCTTAGAAGTACGCGTTCCATTTGCGGACCACCGACTTGTCGAATATGCGTGGAATATTCCTTGGGAAATGAAAATGTATAAAAACCGCGAAAAAGGTCTATTACGTAAGGCGTTAGAAGGATTACTTCCAAATGATATATTGTATAGAAAGAAAAGTCCGTATCCGAAAACGCATAATCCGCACTATACGAAAGCGGTCACAGTATGGCTACAAGATTTATTAACGGATAAAGGCTCAATTTTGCATGAATTGTTAGATAAGGAGCAATTGAGCGGGTTGATTGAGTCTGGTGGAAGTGCATTCCAAACGCCATGGTTCGGTCAATTAATGACAGGGCCTCAACTTTTAGCTCACTTAGCTCAAATTCACGTTTGGTTTAAAGAGTATGGGGTAAATATTAAAGAATAGGGAAAAGAGCGGCTTACATTTATGTGAGTCGCTCTTTTTATTAAATAAATTGTCATATAAAATTCAAAATCATATTAGAAATAATACTTATTTAGAATTATTATTTTGACGTATTTATTATTAATTGTTATACTTGGAAACAAATGTTCTTGAAAAAGATTCTCATTTTCAAAAATTGAGGTGTGAAATAGATGGAAAAGAAAAAAATAGGTTTACTCGTAATGGCGTATGGAACGCCAGAGTCATTGGATGATGTAGAAGTGTATTATACACATATCCGTCATGGGCGTAAGCCAACAGAAGAAGCGCTCCAAGATTTAATCGGGCGTTATAAAGCAATTGGTGGAATATCACCGCTTGCGAAAATTACGAAAGAGCAAGCGCATAAATTAACGGATTCAATGAATAATATATTTACAGAGTATGAATTTACTTGTTACTTAGGATTAAAACATATTGCACCATTTATAGAAGACGCAGTAGAAGAGATGAAGAAAGATGGGATTGAGCGTGCGATTAGTATCGTATTAGCACCGCATTACTCTACATTCAGCATTAAAGCGTATAATGAACGCGCGATTCGTCTTTCGGAAAAAATTGGTGGCCCTGTTATTGAACCAATTGAACAATGGTACGACGAATCGAAGTTTATTTCTTATTGGGCAGATCAAATAAAAGAAACGTTTACAAAAGTTAAAGATAAAGAAAAAGCAGTCGTAATTTTTTCGGCGCATAGTTTACCAGAGAAGATTATTGCAGCAGGTGACCCATACGTAGAGCAATTACGGCAAACAGCAGATTTAATTGCTACAGAAGCAGGTGTAAAGCACTATACAATTGGTTGGCAAAGTGCAGGAAATACACCTGACCCATGGATTGGACCGGATGTGCAAGATTTAACGAGAGATTTATTTGAAGAGCATGGATATGAATCTTTCGTATATTGTCCAGTTGGATTTGTGGCAGAGCATTTAGAAGTTTTATATGACAACGACTATGAATGTAAGGTTGTAACGGATGAATTAAACGCCCAATATTTTAGACCGAATATGCCAAATGCACAACCTGTATTTATTGATTGTTTAGCTGAAATTGTTTCCAAAAAAATGAAGGAAATAGTTGACAAAGATTTAGTTTTGAATAATAATTAGTTTATAATAATTTTAAATAAATAATAATTACTATGAAAGAAAGAGGAGGATCCCCCAGATGAATCCAAATAATCGCTTAACAACAAACCAAGGTGCTCCAGTTGGAGATAACCAAAACTCTCGTACAGCTGGTCGCCGTGGACCGGTATTGTTAGAAGACTATCATTTAGTAGAAAAACTTGCACACTTTGATCGTGAACGTATTCCAGAGCGTGTTGTGCATGCGCGTGGTGCAGGTGCTCACGGTGTGTTCGTAACGAAAAACAGCATGAAGCAATATACGAAAGCAGCGTTTTTACAAAATGAAGGAACTGAGACACCTGTATTTGTTCGTTTCTCAACGGTTATTCATGGTCAAGGTTCTCCAGAAACAGCGCGTGATCCACGTGGTTTCGCTGTTAAATTTTATACAGAAGAAGGAAACTACGATATTGTAGGTAACCATTTACCAGTTTTCTTCATTCGTGATGCAATTAAATTCCCAGATATGGTACATTCTTTAAAACCAGCACCTGATACAAATGTTCAAACGCCAGATCGTTACTGGGATTTCATGACGCTAACCCCAGAATCTACACATATGATGACATGGGTATTTTCTGATTACGGTACGCCAGCGAATTATCGCGAAATGGAAGGTTTCGGTGTCCATTCATTTAAATGGATTAATGCAGAAGGAAAAATTGTTTACATTAAATATCATTGGAAACCACAACAAGGTGTACGTAATTTAAATGCGAAAGAAGTGCAGGAAGTGCAAGGAAAAGACTTCAACCATGCAACTCGTGACTTATTCGATGCAATCGAAAAAGGAAACCATCCAAAATGGGATTTACACGTACAAGTAATGCAACTAGATGAAACGGATTCTTTAGATTTCGATCCACTAGACCCAACGAAAGTATGGCCAGAAGATCGTTTCCCGTTAATTGAAGTAGGGACAATGACGCTAAACCGTAACCCGAAAAACTTCTTTGCAGAAGTAGAGCAAGTGGCATTTTCTCCAAGTGCAACTGTAAATGGTATTGAACCATCTGAAGATAAATTATTACAAGGTCGTTTATTCTCTTATCCAGATACACAGCGTTATCGCCTTGGTGCAAATTACTTACAAATTCCTGTAAACTGTCCATATGCAGCTGTTCATAACCAACAACGTGATGGTGCGATGCAAGTGAATCAAAACCCATCTACAATCAACTACGAACCGAGCCGTCATACTGAAAATCCAGTTGAAGACCCAACTTACCGCGATTCAACCATGAAAGTAGAAGGCTATGTATCTCGTGAAAAAATTGAGAAACCAAATGATTTCAAACAAGCAGGTGAGCGTTACTGTTCATTCTCTAAAGAAGAGCAAGCCAACTTAATTGCAAACTTAACAAATGACTTAAAAGACGTAAATGAGCGCACGAAATTATTAGCTGTTTGTAATTTCTTCCGTGCAGATCAAGAGTATGGAATGCGCTTAGCGCAAGCTTTAAATGTTGATATTACGCAATATGTAGGGAATACTCCGAAATAAATAGGAAAAGACGACTGTTAAACGGTCGTCTTTTTTGTGTGTAAAAGATGTTTTACATCAAATGTAAAAAATGTTATACTCTTGTCAAATGAGTTTTACATATAAGGGGTGTGTTTTGATGGATGTTTTGATTTTTATTATTGCATTAAGTGTCTTTTTATTTGTAGTGTTTGCTATTATAAAAATGTTTATAGCGATTGGAAAACAAGGTGATGAACGTGCTACGTTTATAAAAAATAAAGCGATGGCTGAGACATTTAAAATTGCGATGGGGCTAATGGTACTTGAAATGATCCCTTTCATTTATCATCGTTTTAATGAAACGGTAGGAACACCGTTTAATCCAGTTCGCTTTTTAGCTGTAATAGCGATTGCGTTTCTTATTATATTAAGTTTGAATAAAAGTAAATACGGTGATTCGTAACTTATGCAGGGGTATTTTTCGGTTTTGTCATGTCGGAATTTGTTGGTAAATTGATATGTTGTATCAAAACGTCGATATATTGAAAGAATCGCTGATATATTCACATAAATACTGGATGGGGTATACTGCTGACAAGTACAATGAAAAGAGAGGCAATCTACTACCAATAGATTGCCTCTCTTTTTTTAGTTCACTCGCTCAGTATACTCATAAGCTTTCTCCCCATGCATCGAAATATCAAGCCCCATATGTTCCTCATGCTCATCGACTCGAACAGGGAGGAAGAAGTTGATCGCTTTAATAATGGCGTACGTCATTATGATTGTGAATGCATATGTTGCTCCTATTGCTACAAGTTGTTTGAAAAGGAGAGCTGCGTTTCCGTAAAATAATCCGTTAGCGCCATCACCGTTTACAGTAGTAGTTGCAAATAGTCCAGTTGCAATACCACCCCAAGTTCCTCCGATGCCGTGGGATCCAAATGCATCGAGTGTATCGTCGTATCCGAATTTCGTTTTTAAGAAGAAGACAGCGCCAAAGCATAATATACCGCCGATTGCTCCGATAAGAAGAGCGGAGAAAGGTGTAACGAATCCGCAAGCCGGGGTAATTGCGACTAAACCAGAAACAACCCCGCAAGCAGCTCCCATCGCAGTCGGCTTTGATTGGAAGAACCATTCAGAAAGCATCCAAGTTAGAGCTGAGGCAGCTGCGGCTATATTTGTATTAATAAATGCAGTTAAAGCTACGTCATTTAAAGATAATGCGCTACCGACGTTAAAACCGAACCAGCCGAACCAAAGTAAGCCTGCGCCTAACATTGTAAATGGTAAATGATGAGGAGAGGTGCCGCTTATGTTTTTTCGTTTTCCTAGGAAAATAGCTAATACAAGACCGGCAACACCAGATGTGATATGAACGACATTACCGCCAGCGAAGTCTAACGCGCCGAGTTCTCTTAGCCATCCGCCAACGCCCCATACCCAATGAGCGACAGGATTGTAAACGATTGTTGTCCAAAGAAGGATAAAAATAAGAAAGGCAGAAAATCGCATTCTTTCAGCGAATGCACCTGAAATTAAAGCTGGAGTTAAAATAGCGAACATGAGTTGGAACATCATAAATAAATTGTGAGGAATAGTAGATGAGTAGTCTGGATTTGGTGCGTAGGTAACTCCGTTTAGAGCGAACCAATCGAGATTGCCGATAAGTCCGTGCCAATCTGGTCCGAATGATAAAGAATAACCGATAACAATCCATTGAATCGAAACGATAGCCATTGCGCTATAACTATGCATTGTCGTGCTGAGTACGTTTTTACTGCGAACCATGCCCCCGTAAAAAAGTGCCAATCCTGGTGTCATCAACATGACCATTACTGTCGTTACAAACATAAAAACTGTATCTCCCGTATTCATTCTCTCTCCTCCTATGATGTTAGAAGAAATAACATCGACTTGTTATGTTTCATATCATATTCGAAAAAGAAATAAAAATCAACTAAAAATTCAGAAAACTTTTTGGGTTATGTTAGAAAACCTAACATTAGGTATTTTGGAGGAATAAAATCAGCGTATGCGATTTGTTCTGAAAATTGGTATAATATTCTTACAATTGGAAGTTTGGGGGATGCGTGTGAAAAAAATATGGACGAAGGAACTATTCATTTGTTTTTGTTTAGCTGTTATTTTGTTTGTACCAGTACATACTTTTGCGGAAGAAAAAAGGGAATGGCGAGATGAAGTTATATATTCTATTATGATTGATCGCTTCAACAACGGAGAACCGAAAAATGACAAACAGTTAGACGTTGGTAATTTAGAAGGGTATCAGGGAGGAGATATAAGAGGGATTATAAAAAGAGTGGACTACATAAAAGAAATGGGATTTACTACTATTATGCTTTCACCGCTTTTTGAAAGTGAAAAGTATGATGGATTAGGTGTTCGAAACTTTCAAAAAGTAAATGAACATTTCGGAACAGAAAATGATGTGAAAGAACTTGTAAATGAGGCTCACAAAAAAGGGATGAAAGTTGTCTTTCAATTTCCTTATGAAGAAAATGAGCAACAATTAATAGACTCGATGAAATGGTGGATAAAAGAAGTCGATTTAGACGGAAGTTATGTGATACATAGTGAAAAAAAGCCGCGTGCTTTTTGGGATGAAGTGCAAGAGGATTTGCAGAAGGTAAAGAAAGATTTTCACATTATGACAAAGGAAGATAATGAGTACTATAAAAAAATAGTAGAGTCATTTTCAAAAGTAGATATGTCTGTGAAACATTTATATGATGTGAGTGGAAAAGAAGAGGAATTCGCTACGTTTTTAGATAATCAAGAAACAAAGCGATTTGCGCGTATTGCAAAAGAAAATATGTATTACCCGCCGTCTCGTTTAAAACTAGCGATCACTTACTTATATACATCCCCGGGGATACCGAATTTTTATTACGGAACTGAAATCGCATTAGATGGAGGGGATGCTCCAGATAATAGACGATTAATGGATTTCAAGTCGGATGAAAAGTTTATGCAGCACATAACGAAGCTAGGTGAACTTAGACAAACGAGACCATCTTTACGACGCGGTACGTTTGAACTTCTATATGATAAAGATGGAATGAGTATATTAAAACGAAAGTATAAAGATGAAGTAACATTAGTAGCAATTAATAATACGAAAGAAACACAAAAAGTTTCCTTGCCTGTAAGTGCAATTGGTGAAAAGCAAGAGTTAAGAGGCTTGTTAGAAGACGAAATTATAAGAGTAGAAAACGGAAATTTTTATCTCGTTTTAAAGCGTGAGGAATCGAATGTGTATAAAGTTAGTGAAGAAACAGGTGTGAATTGGTTATTTATCTCCTTAATAGTTGGTGTGAACGTATTATTTATTACTTTTTTAATTACGGTTAAAAAGAAAGGGAAATGAGTAACTCTTCTTTTTGGTAGTCCGTTTACAGTTCAAGATGAGGTGAGATATTTGAGGAGAAAGAAGTTGTTCGCTCTATCTTTTTGTCTTCTTATCGTATTCGTAAGTTTGTATTTTTGGGCCAACGGTGACGATGGGGAATTTGTTCAGTGGGGCGATAGTGTTCATTCTGTCGATACAGCGGTTCTTAAGAGAACTAATATTAAATACAAAATTGAAAATGATAAAGTGTATATTCCAGAAAAATCATTTGATAAAGCAATATATTGTTGCTCGTAATAAGTATAAAACCTCCTCTGAATAGAGGAGGTTTCTTTTTATCGGTAGTTAATGAACTGTACGTCGATTGGTAAGTCAACGCTGCGAACGGCTGCGATTACTGCTTGTAAGTCATCACGGCTTTTTGCTGTTACGCGTACTTGGTCATCTTGTACTTGTGTTTTTACTTTTAATTTCATTTCTTTAATGATGTTGTTAATTTTTTTCGCGTTATCTTTATCGATACCTTGTTGCAGAGTTGCACGTTGGCGAACAGTGTTACCAGATGCAGCCTCAACTTTTCCGTAGTCCAAGTTTTTGATTGGAACGTTACGTTTTACAAGTTTAGCAATTAGAACGTCTTTTACTTGGTCTAATTTGAACTCGTCATCAGAAGTTAAAACAAGTACTTCTTTTTCTAATTTGATATCACTTTTACTACCTTTAAAGTCATATCGGTTTTGGATTTCCTTTAATGCGATGTTAATTGCGTTTGTTACTTCAGGTAATTCTACTTTCGAAACGATGTCAAAAGAACTCTCTTTTGCCATAGTTAGCACCTCCAAATAAATTTCTATCTTTTAATGCACCTAAATAGGATATGTAATATACATATTAAAGTATAGCGGAAAATACATCGATTAGATAGAGTGTTGCAACTTAAGTGTTTTGACGGATCATCCGTAGGGTAATATAGTCCTATAGATAAAGTCTTTATTTAATTATAGTGAATTTTGGGCAGTTGGACAAATAAAGGAAAAATCGTGTTATAATTAACTTTTGTTTGGAATGATAAAAAAGATAACTTTATATATATAGAAGGGAATTAAAAGATATGTATTTGCAATTAGGATCGATTGAACAGGTAACTGTTTTACGCGAAACGGAAATCGGATATATGGTTGGAAACGAAGAGGAAGAAATCTTCCTACATAAAAACGAACTAGCTGGAGAAATTGCAGAAGGCGATACAATTGATGTATTCTTATACCTTGATCACCAAAATCGTATTTCAGCAACAATGAAGGAACCAATTATTACAACACATGATTGGAATTGGGTAAAGGTTGTAGAAGTTATTCCTAGTTTAGGTGTGTTTGTTGATATTGGTGTATCAAAAGATATACTAATTCCACTTGATGAGTTTCCAATTTATATGCCAGTATGGCCAGAAGTCGGCGACGAATTATATTGTACGTTAAAATTAACGAATCGTGATCGTTTAATTGCTCTTCCGGCAAGAGATAGTGATATGCAAGAAATTATCGTAGATGCAACGCCATCTATGCGTAATAAAAACGTAAATGGACGTGTGTATCGCTCACTTCAAGTTGGTTCATTCATACTAACTGACGAGCATTTCCGTGCTTTCTTACACCATACAGAAAGAAAAGAACAAGTCCGCATCGGTGAGCGCGTAACAGGTCGTATCATTGACGTAAAAGATGACGGTACAATCAACATTTCACTTCTTCCTCGTAAAGAAGAAGGAATGGAAGATGATGCAGCAGTACTTTATGCATATATGGAAGAACGAGGCGGAGCGATGCCGTTTTGGGATAAGAGCCACCCAGAAGACATTAAAGAACGTTTCAACATGAGTAAAGCTGCATTTAAGCGTGCACTTGGTAAGTTGATGAAAGAAGAGAAGATTTACCAAGAAGAAGGCTGGACTTACTTTAAGAAATAAAGTGGACTAAAAAGAACTATCTTTTCTCTAAATTTATTAGGGAAGAGATAGTTCTTTTTGCGTTCAGTAAAAGTTAGAAATATTGATAGAAGATGAAAAAGAACGACCTTATTTGAACAAATAAGATCGTTCTTTATTTTAGTTCTCTTTCCCAAAAAGATGAGAAAATGTATCTTTTAAGTCACTGTCGTTTATTTTAATATCCGCCTTTTTTAATTCATCTTGTAATAACTTTTGACCGAAGGAAGGGTCGGCAATACGTTCTTCTTCTAAGTCTTTACGGATAGAGTCTTTCACTTCATCGTAAGGTTGTAAATCTTTTTTATCAGTTAGTTTAATAATGTGATAGCCGTTTGGTGATTTAACGGGATTGCTAATTTGACCGGGTTTTAATTTGTAGGCAGCTTTTTCGAATTCAGGTGTCATTTTGCCTGCCCCGAAGTATCCGAGGTCTCCGCCATTATCTTTTGATACTAAATCTTGAGATTCTTGTTTCGCTAATTCTTCAAATGAAGTGCCGGTATCTAATTTCTTTTTTATTTCTTTCGCTTCATTTTCGTTACTTACTAAAATGTGACTAGCTTTAATTTCTGGTTTGTAGTGATCTTTCACATCTTTTTCTGTAACGCTTTGTTTAATCGCTTCATTCAATGCAAGTTTGAATCTAATTTGATTTTTGAAATCTTCTTCATCTTTTAAACGATTATTTTCTAGTGTTGCTTTGAATTGTTCTCCATATTGATCTTTTGCTCTTTTTACTTCTTTATCCACTGCATCATCAGATACTTTATATTTTTTAGTAATAACATCTTGTGCTACCATTTCGTATAGCGTGTCTTTTCCATATCGATCTTTCAATTGTTTTTCGAAATCGCTCTTCGTAATGGTTGAGTTTGTTGTTGTGGCGATTGTGGCCGAGTTATTTTTTTGTCCGCAAGCAGATAGCATTATTATACTTATTAGTGCAGTGATAATGAATATACTTTTTCCTTTCATGCTAACACCTCATCCGAATATGTTATCGCTATTGTAGAATATAGAAGTGAACATGAAGTGAATTTTTAATGTTTTTCCCCTGTAAAATGTAAAAAAAGTACATCAACATTAACGTTGATGTACGATGTAATCAAAGGTGATCAGTTTTCTTAGAATATGCACGCTTTCCTTGCTGAATATTTTTTTGCTCTTGTTCATTTTTTTGAGTGCGCTTTGCATTATTGTCGCGTGCTTTTTTGTCGTTATCGCTCGTATGTGGCATATGTATCAACTCCATTTCTAAACGTTGTACGTTTATCATTTCCTTTTTCGTAAAGACTATGTATAGCGGGGCATTTATGAATAATAAAGTGAAACTTTAATCAGTGGGGGGTCTTCATCCCCCGCTGATTATTAGCCCGCACCAATCGGGCTTTTACGGGCAGCCCGACCCCCACCTAACTTCTTTGCTTTCGCTGAATTTTGAGGTAGGGGTCTTACTGCCCGCAAATAGCGGGGTAAAGGTGGATTAGAAATGGATTTGAAGCTGAATTATACTGAACTTATTAAGAAGCTAATCGTTGTAATTATTGCAGGTTTATTAAATGCAATTGGAATGAATTTATTTTTAACACCAGCGAAAGTGTATGCGAGTGGTTTTGCTGGATTGTCTCAATTATTGTCACAAATATTAGGTGACTTTTTATCTATTCATATATCTACGGGTGTATTGTTTAGCTTATTTAATATTCCTGTCGTTATTTTAGCGTGGAAAAAGGTTGGAAAGGCTTTTACGTTTTTTAGTTTTCTTTGTGTTATATTTATGACTTTGTTTTTAGAAATTATCCCAGTTAGAGCGGTTTCGAACGATATCATATTGAATGCGATTTTTGGTGGTATTATTTCAGCGATTGGGGTAGGAATTGCTTTAAAGTGGGGTGCTTCTACCGGTGGCCTAGATATTATCGCCATGATTTTATCAAAGATAAAAGATAAGCCTGTCGGCACGTATTTTTTCTTCTTTAATGCAATTATCATTATCGCCGCGGGCTATGTGTATGGATGGGAAAAAGCATTATATACTTTGGTTACTTTGTATGTGTCAACGAGAATTATTGATGCGATTCATACCCGTCATGTGAAGATTACGGCATTAATTATTACAAAGAACGGGGCAAATGTGCGAAAAGCGATTCACTCTCGCTTAGTGAGAGGGATTACAACTATACCAGCAACAGGTGCTTATACAAATGAAAATAAAGAAATGTTAATGATTGTTATTACTCGTTACGAGTTGTACGAATTAGAGAGGGTTATTAAACAGGTGGACCCAGGTGCATTTACAAATATACTGCAAACGGTCGGGGTGTTTGGATTGTTTAGAAAAGATTAAAGAGGACCAAAGTTGGTCCTCTTTTTTAATGCAAATTCGTAATGTTTTGCAATTGCTCCTGCATTTCACGTAGCTGAACTTTTTCAGCAGTTGAAGAGTTTGCATAAGCAGAGTGCAAAGAATTTTTTGCTCTATAAACGAGTTCCTGTTGTTCAGCGCCACTTGAACAAGAAACAGCACTTGCAACAGCGTCTCTAGCTTGTTGGAATAGTAAGTTCCCCATTTAAACCCCTCCAAACGAAGAGTTACTTCTCGCTTTTTCTGCCTCAGCTAATGTACCTCTGTACGGGAATCTGGCATCATGCTTCATAACAGCATCGGCTCCTTGCTGGATAAAACGTTTTGATTTGTTCTTTTTACCCATTCGAAAAACCCCCCTTTATTTAGCTGAAAACAATTGACGCGCTTTCTCTTGCGTCTAATAATAGTATGAGCGTTTGGCGAGAAACTATAAGCAGGGAATTTTTAGATTACAATCCAAGAACCTCTTCTAAATATAGAGCGATACCATCTTCTTCATTCGTTAATGTTGTATGATTTGCGAGTGATTTTAATTCAGGGATTGCATTACCCATTGCGATTCCATGACCAGCAAATTCGATCATTTCAAAGTCGTTATCCTCATCACCAAAAGCGATAATTCGTTCTTTAGGAATATTGTAATGGCCTGAAATTTTTTGTAATCCGACAGCTTTATTTAATCCGCTTTTTACAATTTCAATAATTGGCCAAGGCGCACCCCATTTTCTATGGTCGATGACTTCAGCATGCATATCTGTTAAATGTTGGCGAATTGCAGCAGAATGCTCGTCATGTGCATCGATTAATAAGCAAGTTGGGTGGTCATTTAAAATATTTAATAAATCTCCTGTGAAAATCTTTGGAGAACCGAATTCAAAAATATGTTTTTTATCTTCATCAATTTCACGGACATACACATCATCCATGACTTCAGCATAGACATTTTTCACACCGAAATCAAAGCAAGCTCGGACGATTTCTTGCGCTGTTGAAAGTTCAAGAGGAGAGTGATGTGTTCCCCAATTTGAATCAAGTGGGTGATGCACGTAAGCCCCATTAAAGTTTACGATTGGTGTGTTAAGGCTAAGTTCTTTATAATAATCGTAACTAGCGCGGAATGGACGCCCTGTTGAAATAACGACAATATGTCCTTGTTCTTTTGCTTTTGCAATTGTGTTTTTAGTTCTTGGAGAAATTATTTTGTTGTCTGTTAATAATGTTCCGTCTAAGTCTAAAGCGATTAAATGTTGTTTGTTCATAATTTCACCTCTTATAATAATTTTTTGTTTCTATCTGTATTTCCGTTTTTAATATGCAGAAATAAGAGGTTAGACTGGGTGAAACTACTGTAGATGAAAGTTTCACTATATATCCATCTTACGTCGCGAAGCGCTGTGGTGTCTACTATTTCTCGTTGGAAATTAGGAAAAGTCAACATCTTTTTAGAAAGTTCAAACAATGTTTATTTCATTATGTACAATTTGTGAAAAGGGTTACATTGTTTGAATGATGCGACTTATAATGAACATGTAATCTTCTCGTATATGTTTGACTCTCCTTTGAAACTGGCCTAAACTTTGGTTGGTTTCTTTTTTTTCAACAAATATACCAACAATTCCTGCTTAAGCTTGTGTAATTATATATATGTACATGAGTAAACGGTAGTACTTGTTTCCTAAACATGACAGAAAAGCTTTCTTTTAAAATGGATATACTAATGAGGCAAGACGTCATGGAAGGAGAATGGAAATGGGACAAAATCGCAGGTTTCGTTCAGGGCAAAAGGCGCCAAATGATGGCATTTACGTAGAAATTGGTGAAACGGGAAGTATGGTGAAAGATCCACAAATGGTGAAATTAACTGCCGGGGAAAGGTTTCCAGAGAACGCAAATCATAACCGTCAGTGGACATATAAAAGAAAACCGTAACAGAAGCCGCAATCGTTATTGCGGCTTTTTTTGATTAGGAAAATGAATGTTACTTTTTTCTTTTTCCAATAATAAGTTGGAACTACATAAGCAAAATTATTGTATAAAAAAGTCAGTTGGCGTATAATCAAATCAAAGGTCAAAGAAAGTCAAACATTTGGAGGGCTGTAAAGATGGACTTAAATCAAATGACAACGAAAACACAGGAAGCGATTATGAGTGCTCAATCTTTAGCGGTATCTCATCATCATCAAGAAGTAGATACTGTTCATCTATTGCTTACGTTATTAGAGCAGCAAGACGGATTAACGGTACGTATTTTTCAAAAAATGAATGTCGATATAGAAGCGTTAAAGCAAGGCGCTGAAAGTTTAATTAAGAAAAAGCCTTCTGTAACTGGAAGCGGGGCAGAGGCAGGGAAATTATATGTAACAGGTGCTTTGCAACAACTGCTTGTAAGAGCAGGAAAAGAAGCGGAGAAATTGCAAGATGATTACATTTCAGTCGAACATGTATTGCTTGCTTTTTCTGAAGAAAAAGGCGATATAAATCAATTATTTACAAAATTTCATATTACGAAAGATAACTTATTACAGTCTTTAATGACAGTTCGGGGGAATCAAAGAGTGACTAGTCAAAATCCAGAAGCAACTTATGAAGCGTTAGAAAAATATGGCCGTGATTTAGTGGCTGAAGTAAGAGCGGGGAAAATTGATCCTGTAATTGGCCGAGATAGTGAAATTCGCCGCGTAATCCGTATTCTTTCACGCAAAACGAAAAATAACCCTGTTTTAATCGGAGAGCCAGGTGTTGGTAAAACAGCAATTGTTGAAGGATTAGCGCAGCGTATTGTGAAAAAAGATGTCCCAGAAGGACTAAAAGATCGAACAATTTTCGCTTTAGATATGAGTGCACTTGTGGCCGGAGCAAAATTCCGCGGTGAGTTTGAAGAGCGTCTGCAAGCTGTATTAAATGAAATTAAAAAGAGTGAAGGTCGCATTTTATTATTCATTGATGAACTTCATACAATTGTCGGGGCTGGTAAAACAGAAGGAGCGATGGATGCAGGAAATATGTTAAAACCAATGCTAGCGCGTGGTGAACTGCATTGTATTGGAGCAACAACGCTAGATGAATACCGTAAATATATTGAGAAAGACCCAGCGTTAGAAAGACGTTTCCAACAAGTATTAGCAGAAGAGCCAACTGTTGAGGATACAATTTCCATTTTACGTGGTTTAAAAGAGCGTTTTGAAATTTATCACGGTGTAAATATTCATGACCGTGCGATTGTAGCAGCATCTGTTTTATCAGATCGATATATTTCAGATCGTTTCTTGCCCGATAAAGCAATTGATCTTGTTGATGAAGCTTGTGCAACAATTCGAACAGAAATTGATTCTATGCCAACAGAATTAGATGAAGTAACGCGCCGCATTATGCAGCTGGAAATTGAAGAAGCTGCTCTTGGGAAAGAAAAGGACTTAGGTAGTCAAGAGCGCCTAAAAACATTGCAACGTGAATTATCGGATTTAAAAGAAGTTGCAAGTAGTATGAGAGCGAAATGGGAGAAAGAAAAAGAAGACATTCATAAAGTGCGTGACTTACGTGAACATTTAGAGCGCTTGCGCCGTGAGTTAGAAGAAGCAGAAGGAAATTATGATTTAAATAAAGCAGCTGAGCTTCGCCACGGGAAAATTCCAGCTATCGAAAAAGAGTTAAAAGAAGCGGAAGAGATGGGTGCACATAATAAACAAGAGAATCGTTTATTACGCGAGGAAGTAAGTGAAGAAGAAATTGCAGACATTGTTTCAAGGTGGACTGGTATTCCTGTCGCAAAACTCGTTGAAGGTGAACGTGAGAAATTATTACGTCTTGAACAAATTTTATCAGAGCGTGTTATCGGTCAAGAGGAAGCGGTAAGCCTTGTATCAGACGCAGTTCTTCGTGCTCGCGCTGGCATTAAAGATCCGAATCGTCCAATTGGTTCATTCATTTTCTTAGGCCCTACAGGTGTTGGTAAAACTGAGCTTGCAAAAACATTAGCACAAACGTTATTTGACAGTGAAGAGCAAATGATTCGTATCGATATGTCTGAGTATATGGAGAAACACGCAGTATCACGCTTAATTGGTGCGCCTCCTGGATATGTTGGATATGAAGAAGGCGGACAATTAACAGAAGCAGTAAGACGTAAACCATATTCTGTTATTTTGTTAGATGAAATCGAAAAAGCACATCCAGAAGTATTCAACATTTTATTACAAATGTTAGACGATGGACGCATTACAGATTCACAAGGACGTACAGTAGACTTTAAAAACACGGTTATTATTATGACTTCAAATATTGGATCTGCTCACTTATTAGAAGGGCTAGAAGAAGATGGTTCTATTAAAGAAGAGTCAAGAGAACTTGTAATGGGACAATTAAGAGGACATTTCCGACCAGAATTCTTAAACCGTGTCGATGAAATTATTTTATTCAAACCTCTTACAAGGAATGAAATTAAAGATATTGTTGATAAGATTGTACAAGAATTACAAGGGCGTTTAGCAGATCGCCACATATCATTAGAATTGACGGAATCTGCAAAAGAATTTGTTGTAGAAGCTGGATTCGATCCGATGTACGGAGCTCGTCCGTTAAAACGATACGTACAGCGTCAAGTTGAGACGAAATTAGCGAGAGAATTGATTGCAGGAACGATTACGGACAATAGTCACGTAGTTGTTGATGTTGAAAATAATGAATTAGTTGTTCATGTAAAGTAAAAAAAGAGTTCGGATAAAATCCGGACTCTTTTTAGTGTTGTTCTACTGGCTCGTTCGGAATCGCAGCTGCAATCGCTAATACTAATACCGCAAGAACAACTGAGAAAATAGACGCTTGGTTAAAATCGTATGTACCGCCAGTCATAGAGCCGATTACGTAGCTCATCATATGTACAAGCGCGAACGACCAAATTAATGCCCAAATGAAACGCATATTTTACACCTCTATTCGTTCAATCTGTCCTTATTGTAACACAATTGAAAAAAGAATATAGAAAAATATTTGTAGATTTTCCAACGCAAATTTGCATTCTGTTCATACATTATAAAAGAGTACTTTTATACGTTTAGAAAATAAGGCGGGGGAAAAATGAGTATTACGGAACGTTTTTTTTATTTAGAAAAAGAACCATGTGTAATTTATTTACCAGAAAAGCCAAATGGATTTTCTGTTATGCTCCTAGGAGATTATAACTATTTTATTGAGAATGGTACAAGTTTATGGACACAACATGCAGGGAGAGCTTATTTTTTACAGGGCCTTATTGAAAAAGGCTATACGGTCTTTTCATCTAACTTATACGGAAGGCATTGGGGAAACGATCGAGCTGTTCGTCTTGCAAAACGTTTGTATGATGTCGTTTTAAGAAAAGAGACATTAAATACGAAAATGCACATTATGGCAGATGGCATGGGAGCGCTTGTAGCACTTGAGATGATGAACAAATACTCTGAATGTATACGTTCTGTCGTTATGTTAAATCCGTGTTTAGATTTACCAGAATATGTGGAGTTTGAGAAAGAGCATAAGTTTTTTTACAAGAGACTCGTGAAGGAATTAAGTTTGGCGTATGATTCCAAAGAAGAAGAATTAGAATCAAAAATAAATAAAAAATCATTTGCGCTTCTTCCGTCTTGTGTACCTGTTAAAATTTTCGTATCAACACAGGAAAAAAGAGGAAGAAAACAGTTGTTACGTAAATACGAGAAAATGAGGCAACTAAATCAATGCGATACTTCTGTTTTATTCCATCTGCAAGATGTGAAATATAAAATGGTTAGACAAACGACTGATTTCTTTAAAAAATATGAAGAAGAATTGTGAAGCTCCCATATACATAAATGAGGAGCTATTTGTTTCAAGGGGAAAGGGTTGGTGGTATGAAACGCGTGCTGATTATAGGTGCACTTACGTTTGTAGGTTATCACCTTGTGAATAAAATGATTGCAGAAGAAGTAGAAGTATATGGTCTTGATTTTGATGAATTTGATAGTATGACAAAAATTAATGAAGAGAAATTATTGTTGATTGGGCGAAATGCGTTATTTACGTACTATTCTATAAGGGATGAAGACGGATGGCGATCGGTAGAGGAAGAGAGTTTCGATACAGTTTATTTTTGCTTGTATGAGCCGAATCAGCAAAGTGGATTTCGGAATGAAAGGGTCATATTACAATATTTAAAACGAATCGTAAGGATGTGTGAAAACAATAAAGTAAAGTTAAATCTAATTTCTTCTATTGAAATAGGAAGCACTGAAGAATCCGAAAACAAACGTCTATTTTCGAAAGTGGAAGAAGGGTTGAAAAAAGGAGAATTACAATATAGCGCATATCGAGTTCCTACATTATATGGGCCGTGGCAACCGTCGTTTATGATGTATCATCAGCTCATTTTATCAGAACTCGATGAAAAAGAGTGCCGTTGTATAAATGGAGAAAAAGGAAGCGATTTACTTTACATTGAAGATGTATGTGAGTATTTATGGAAAAATGGAATGAATGTAAAGCGCCTCGGTGTATATGACTTACTTAGCGGAAAAGAAGCGTTATGGGAAAAAGGTATGACCTTACTGCATGCAGATGATAAAGTAAATAAAAAAAATATGGAAGTAAGAGATGAAGCTGTAGAGGTTATTTCTATTCAAAAAAATACACCAGTAGAATTCGGTTTAAATAAACAATTGGCACATATGAAAAAATATAAAAAGTTATACGAAGGGTAGCGCGCGTGTTACACTATTGTATGGATAATTGATTGAAAAGCTTTAATAGAGAGGACGAGATTACATGAACGAAAAAAGTATGCAATTTTTACAAATCGCAATGAAGCATTTACCAGAAGCTAAGGCAATTTTAGATTCTAATGGAATTGCACTTGATATGGAGAAAGCGCAGCCGGTGTTAGAGCTATTGATGAAAGTAATGGGCGAAGCGTATGAGCTTGGGAAAGCAGATAAAGAATAAAAAAACCCTTCTTTTTAGAGGGAAGAGAGGCTCGAGCCGTGGATAGAAGCGGTTGGGGCTTTTTTTAGTCTCGAGCGGAGTAAAACCAGAGGGATGATGAGGTTAAAGGGGAAGATTATGAGGAGAACGCCCTAGTTTTGAAGGGAAAGCAGATAAAGAATAAAAAACCCTTCTTTTTTAGAGGGAAGAGAGGCTCGAGCTGTGGATAGAAGTGGTTGGAGCCTTTTTTTGTTTCGAGTGGAGTAAGGGTATGGAATAATTTGTATTTTGGGAGGCGGGAATTTTTCTGTTTCTTTTAATGAAAAATAAAGTTAGTAATACGCTGTCTTTATTCTTTAGCTGAAATATATTCTAGACAAAAATACATTTATGTTTTAAAATTAGTACCAAGTCATAATAATTGATATAAAACGGAGGGCTGCGATGTGAACGTGGGCATTTTAGGGATCGGAAGATATGTGCCAGAAAAAGTAGTCACAAATCACGATTTAGAGAAAATCGTAGATACATCTGATGAATGGATTCGTACGAGAACGGGAATTGCAGAAAGACGCATTGCCGATGATACAATAGATACTTCATATATGGCGGTAGAGGCTTCTAAAAAAGCACTTGAAGATGCAGGGATTAGCGGAGAGGATATCGATCTTATTTTAGTGGCAACGGTAACGCCAGATCGCGCATTCCCAGCAGTAGCTTGTGTAATCCAAGAAGCAATTGGCGCAAAACACGCAGCCGCAATGGATTTAAGTGCAGCGTGTGCTGGCTTTATGTACGGAATGATTACAGCGCAGCAATTTATTCAAACGGGAACTTATAAAAATGTATTAGTAGTTGGTAGTGACAAACTATCTAAAATTGTAGACTGGAACGATCGAAATACAGCAGTACTATTTGGGGACGGAGCAGGTGCTATCGTAATGGGAGCTGTTACGGAAGGAAAAGGTGTACTTTCCTTTGAATTAGGAGCGGACGGAAGTGGCGGTAAGCATCTTTATCAAGACGAGTATGTTATGATGAACGGCAGAGAAGTCTTTAAATTTGCTGTTCGCCAACTTGGTGATTCCTGTCTTCGCGTGTTAGAAAAAGCGGGACTTACGAAAGAGGATGTGGACTTCTTAGTACCACATCAAGCGAATATTCGTATTATGGAATCTGCAAGAGAAAGATTAAATTTACCGAAAGAAAAAATGAGTATGACAATTGAAAAGTTCGGTAATACATCGGCTTCTTCAATTCCAATTGCAATGGTAGAGGAATTGCAAAATGGACGTATTCAAGATGGTGATTTAATTATACTAGTCGGTTTTGGCGGCGGGTTAACATGGGGAGCAGTAGCTCTTCGTTGGGGTAAATAAGGACTGAGAGAAAAAAAGGAGTGTATTTTGTATGGAAAAAAAGAGGGTCGTAATTACAGGGCTAGGAGCTGTTACACCGATCGGAACAGATGTTGAAACAGCTTGGGAAAACATTAAAAACGGTGTATCCGGAATCGGACGACTTACAAGAATAGATTCAGAACAAATTCCTGCAAAAGTAGCAGCAGAAATTAACGACTTTGAAGTCGAAAAATATATAGATAAAAAAGAAGCGCGCCGTATGGACCGCTTTACGCAATATGCAGTAGCAGCAGCGAAAATGGCAGTTGCAGATGCGAAGCTTGAAATTACAGAAGAAAATGCACCACGCATTGGTGTATGGGTTGGTTCTGGTATTGGTGGTATGGAAACATACGAAGAACAATTTAAGATTTTTACTGAAAAAGGTCCGCGCCGCGTGAGCCCATTCTTCGTACCAATGATGATTCCAGATATGGCAGCAGGTCAAGTGTCAATCGCTACAGGAGCGAAAGGGATTAATACTTGCTCTGTAACAGCTTGTGCATCTGGAGCAAACTCAATTGGTGATGCATTTAAAGTAATCCAGCGCGGTGATGCTGATGCGATGATAACAGGCGGAGCAGAAGCGCCGTTAACAAGCATGGCATTCGCTGGGTTTAGTTCAGCGAAAGCATTAACATTCAATGAAGATCCAGCAACGGCTTGCCGCCCATTTGATAAAAACCGTAGTGGTTTCGTAATGGGTGAAGGATCAGGAATTATTATTCTTGAAGAATTAGAGCATGCATTAGCACGTGGTGCTCACATTTATGCGGAAATTGCTGGTTATGGTGCAACTGGTGATGCGTTCCATATTACAATGCCTGCTCCTGGCGGTGAAGGCGGAGTTCGTGCGATGCGTCAAGCTTTAGCTGATGCAGGTCTAGAGCCAGAAGATATTGATTACATTAATGCACATGGTACAAGTACAGATGCAAATGAAAAATACGAAACGATGGCAATTAAAGAAACTTTCGGTGAGCATGCATATAAAGTAGCCATTAGCTCAACGAAATCTATGACAGGTCACTTATTAGGCGCAGCTGGTGCTGTAGAAGCGATCTTCTCTATTAAATCAATTACGGACGGAGTAATTCCTCCAACAATTAACTATGAAACACCAGATCCAGAATGTGATTTAGATTACGTACCAAATACAGCGAGACATCAAGAAGTGCGAGCTGTATTAAGTAATTCATTAGGATTCGGTGGTCATAACGCAGTATTAGTATTTAAAGCATATAAGTAATATGTACAATAAGGTGTCTTTTCGTAAAGTACTACGAAAAAACACCTTATTTATTTTTTATCACCTTTACGTTCCTTTCTTTTTTTGCATATACATAAGAAAAGGAGGGATGAAGGTGGGGGTTGTTGAAACGGCAGAATGGTTACATCTGTATTATGGACGCCCTGAAAAGCTTTGTGAGAAATTTACAAAGTATATTCCATTGCCAAAAGAGAGGCTATATCGTTTTTTAATCTCTAAAGGTATGTATCGCCCAGTAATGCGGGGGGAGCAGGAAATTAAAGAGTTAGAGAAGAAAGAAATTTGGAAAGAACTTAGTATGGAGTATGAAAAATTGAAAGTTTGGCTAAAAGGTCCAGATGTCCCTATCTTTATTTTATTATCAGATTCATATAATCGAACTGTACAAGAGGAATATAACGGGAAGGCTGGTTTATCTATGCGTCACGTTATTTTCTTATTCGTATGTGGACGTAATTCAGTAGAGGAACTAAAAGCTTTATTAACGCATGAATACCACCATATATGTAGATTACATCAAATTGAGACGAAAGAAACAGAGTATACATTACTTGATACGATGATTATGGAAGGGTTAGCTGAGCAAGCCGTGTATGAAAGGTATACAGAAAAAAGATGTGCACCGTGGACTACTTACATTTCAAAAGAAGATGCTGTTTATTATTGGAGAAATTCAATACAAGAACGAATAGATGTAAAGAGAGGTACGAGGGAGCATGATGTTTTATTAAATGGTCTACACTCGTATCCGAAAATGCTTGGCTATGCACTTGGGTTCCATATTGTGAAAGACTGTGTAGCATTTGAAGGAGAAGATACACTTTCTTTATTATCTATAGAGGCGAAAGAAATATTGAATAAAGCAAATACATTTCATATTTCATAAAAAAACAGGAGAGCTATCTCTTGTTTTTTTTATATTATAGAAGAAAAAATAATAATTAGAATATATTTCCTAAAGTGGAATAAAGTTAAGCGAAAATGAACATAATGATTGGTACAAACAGTAGTGAAGTGAGGGGTAGTGAATGTTATATCTACATGATGTATGGGTAAATTGGTTTGAAGGTGAAGAGAATGGGTATAACGTTTGTCATTTTTACGAGTGGCGGAAAGATGATACGATTGAGCTATTAGATCAAGTGCCATTATTAAAAGTAGATTCCACATTATATCATTACATCGAGAACGAATTATTAGAGCTTCCGCAAAAATTATTGGAAGACGTACATCATAAGGCTTATATTCGTAAAAATCACGAACGTTTGCAACAAGAATATTGTTTTGTAGTTACAGATGGAAAAGGAATTATTGCGATTGATTCAATTGGCTATAATGTGCCAATTAGAAAAAGTAGGCTTATACCTCGTCAAGAACAGATGGTATATGAGATGGTAGAAAATGTGCAAGCAGAAAAGTATGAGTTCCAAGTGGAAGAGATTGAAAAAGAACATCATATTTTATCACCATCGCCTTTCATTATGAATGGCCTAACTCGTAAAGAAAGACAGCTAAAACAATTATTATTTATGGCGTTAGATCAATTACATACAACGAAAAATCCAGCTGAAATTCGCTATTGGTTTACAGAGTGGGATCCATCAGCGTATGGAATGGTCCAACATATGGAGTTTGAAGATGTTTGGGCTAAACTTTATGATGAAGCGAAAACTGGATGGTCTGAGAAGCACGAGCAATTATGTGAGCGCCTTGTAAAAGGACAGCCGTTTTTTGAAAAGTTATGGGAAATGGAAAATGAGCAGAAGGTAAATTAAAAAAACCGCCGATTGGCGGTTTTTTTTATGGAGGCGGCAAGAATGTTCGGTGGCTTCGCGCCTTCCTGTGAGGCAAAAAACGCCTCTGCGTCAGGAGCTCCATCCCCCTCACATTCTGAACGAGCCGCCTCCGCTTTTTATATAGAAATCCAGCTCCGACAGCAAGCTCTTCGTGTCTAAGAACCTTCCGCATAAGAAGGCAAAAAGCGCCTTTTATGCGAAAGAACCTTAGCCAGTCAGAGCTGAACGAGCTGCCTCCGCTTTTTGTAGTAATCCAGCTCCGGCTCCTAGCCCTTCGCGTCTAAGAACCTTCCACACGAGAAGGTAAAAAGCACCTTCTGTGGGGAAGAACCTTATCCGTCAGGGCTAAGCAGTCGCCTCCGCTTTTTAAGTTACCTACGTTTTCTACTTAATCCCATTGCGTTTTCTACTTTGCGTAGTTGTTTGAATGCGACGCGGTTTGCTTTTTCGGCACCTTTGTCTAGAATTTCGTCTAGTTCTGGCGAGCTGATTAGTTCGTTATATTTGTCTTGGATTGGGCGAATTGCTTCTACGACTACTTGTGCTAGGTCGCCTTTGAAGTCGCCGTATCCTTTTCCTTCGTACATTGCTTCTAGTTCTTCAACTGTTTTTCCAGAGAATGAAGAGTAGATTGTTAATAGGTTAGAGATTCCAGGTTTGTTTTCTTTATCAAATTTCACGATACCCTCTGAATCAGTTACAGCACTTTTAATTTTCTTTTCAATTGTTTTTGGTTCATCAAGCATACTGATCATTGATTTTGGATTCGGATCAGATTTACTCATTTTTTTCGTAGGTTCTGTTAATGACATAACGCGAGCTCCTACTTTTGGAATACGAATTTCAGGCATTGTGAAGATTTCGCGGTAACGCTTGTTGAAACGCTCTGCTAGGTCGCGTGTTAATTCGATATGTTGTTTTTGGTCGTCACCAACTGGTACGATTTCAGTGTTGTAAAGTAAAATATCAGCAGCCATTAATGGTGGGTATGTAAGCAATCCAGCTGGAACTGAATCTCTACCAGATGATTTGTCTTTATATTGTGTCATACGTTCTAATTCTCCAACGTATGCAACAGATTGCATAATCCATCCTAATTGAGCGTGTGCTGGTACTTCTGATTGTACAAATAAAGTAGCTTTTTCAGGATCGATGCCGCATGCAACGTATAGCGCAGCAAGGCTGCGGATGTTTTTGCGAAGCCCTACAGGGTCTTGAGGTACTGTAATCGCATGTTGGTTTACAATACAGAAATAACAGTCGTGTTCGTTTTGAAGCTCTGTAAATTGCTTCATAGCTCCCAAATAGTTTCCAAGTGTAATTGTTCCACTTGGCTGAATACCAGAAAAGATAACTGACATAAGTAATTCCTCCTAAAATTGAATGTGCGATGGGGAAGAGAAGGCATACAAAAAAGCCCATTCATCCCAAATTACATAGGGACGAATGGACCGCGGTACCACCCTAATTATTTCACAGCTGTGAAATCTCTCAAGATCCATAATAACGTCTGGATATAACGCCAAAGCCTACTACTTTCGGTTCGGTTTGGTGCTCAAAAGCCCATTCCATATTGTACAATTACTTGTTCACACCAGCCACAAGCTCTCTGAAATTGCCCCAATATGTACTCTTCTTTATCATCGCATACATATAAATTTATTTATTGTTAACTGAGTCCTTTTAATATGAAAGAACTAAAGTTTTATAACAAAATGTTTTGCTGATTATTATATCATATGGAATAGTGTTTGCAAACTACATCAAAATAGTAAAGCTAATGAGGATCGAGAACAACCCAAGTACGATACCGGTAATACAAATCGGATACGTCCATTTGAATGAATATGTTTTATAAATACGTTCTTTCTTATCGATAGGTTCCTCTGCTTCTTCAATTAAAGAGTCAATTTTTTTATTCGTACCAAATACTCTTTGGAATGCGTAAATTGTTACGTTAAAAAATCCGTTTTGAAATATGAATAAAAAACCACCTATAAGAATAAAAACCAATGCAATATAGAATGAGATGTTGACAAAATTCAACAAAAACTGAGATGAAACGAGGAATGCGCCAACACTAGAAGCGATTATCGCTACAAAAAATAGTATACAAGTATGAAAAAAAACTTTATTCAAAATATTCCCCTCCGTCAAAATATTACTAGAATTATTATACTATAAAAGTTATAATAAGTAATATAAATAATTTTTTGAAAATTATACGCAATTATGGTTCTAATTTCAAGATGATGGTAGCAATGTTAACGTATCCCTTTACAAAAAAATAAAAATATAAACAATTCATTAAAAATTTTAACAAAAAAACAAAAAACTATATTCACAATCGTCAAATTATATGTATAATGAAAATTGTAGAAACTTGGAGATTATTCTTTCAATTCTACTTTTTTACAAGTGAGGGTACAGGAAGTGCAATTAGGGGAGGCAATACAACATGAAGAAAAAGATACCGCTATTGCTTGCATCGACGTTGACAGTAAGTGTGCTAGGAGCCTGTAGTTATCAAAAAGATGATAATAAGGCAAGCGCGAAAGGATCCAGTACTTCCAATAAGCAAGTATTGAATCTAACAGAAACTGCTGAGATACCAACAATGGATACGACGTTATCAACGGATGCAGCATCTTCTAACATTATGAATAACACAATGGAAGGATTGTATCGTCTGGGGAAAGACGATAAACTTGTTCCGGGAGTCGCTAAATCTTATGAGAAATCAGAAGATGGTAAAAAGTATGTATTTAAATTACGTGAAGATGCGAAATGGTCGAATGGTGAACCTGTAACAGCTAAAGACTTCGTTTATTCTTGGAGAAGAGCTATAGATTCAAATACGGGTGCCAAGTTTGCTTACATACTATTTGATGTTAAAAATGCGGAGAAAATTAACAAAAAAGAGTTACCAGTTGAAGAACTTGGTGTAAAGGCCATTGATGATCACACATTTGAAGTGGAATTAGACAACCCTGTTCCTTATTTTGTAAGTTTAACAGTCTATCCAACATTTTATCCTTTGAATGAGAAGTTTGTAAAAGAACAAGGAGATAAATTCGGATTAGAATCCAATACGACACTTTACAATGGACCATTCGTATTAAATGAATGGAAGCATGAACAAAGTTTCAAATTGACGAAGAACCCGACGTATTGGGAAAATAAAGAAGTAAAACTTGAGGAAATAAACTTCAATATTGTTAAGGATCGTTCAACGGCTATAAATTTATATGAAACAAAAGCGATTGATCGTGTAGTATTAACATCAGAGTTTGTAGATAAATACAAATCAGATGCTGATTTTAAAACAATTAAGAGACCATCTACACAATTCATTCGTTTAAATGAAAAAAATAAATTTTTAGCAAATAAAAATATCCGAAAAGCAATTGCGATGTCCTTTGAACGTGAAAATATCGGGAAAGTTATCTTAAACGATGGTTCAGAAGGAATGTATGGTTTTGTTCCGAAGGGTTTGGCAAAAGGACCTAACGGAAAAGACTTCCGTGAAGAGAACGGAAAGCTTATAAAAGAGGATGTTAAAGAAGCTCAAAAATATTGGGAAGCTGGTAAAAAAGAACTTGGTGTAGACAAAGTAGAGTTAGAGTTATTAAACTTTGATACTGATGATGCCAAAAAAATCGGAGAGTATTTAAAGGGACAATTCGAAAAGAACTTACCAGGTTTAACAGTTTCAACAAAAATGCAGCCATTTGCACAAAAATTAAAACTTGAAGCAAGTGGAGATTATGCGATGTCATATGCGGGATGGAGTCCAGATTATATGGATCCAATGTCATTCCTTGAAATGTATACAACAGGCAATTCACAAAATAAAGTGAATTACGCAAATCCAGCTTATGATGCACTAATTAAGAAAGCCAAAACAGAAGTAGATGTACAAGCTCGTTGGGATGCTCTATTAAAAGCAGAACAACAACTGCTTGAAGATGCAGCGATTGCTCCAGTATATCAACCTGGAAAGGCATATTTACAACGTAGTTCAATTACAGGCCTATTAGAACATAAATACGGCGGAGAATTTAGCTATAAGTGGGTTGAACTCAAAAACTAAAAATGGTTTCCATCATGAATAAGGGTATATGCCTATGATGGGCATGTGCTCTTATTTTAAAAAAATAAAAGTAAGAATATTTCAAACTATCTTATTGCTTTTGAGAAAAACGGGGAGGTGCTTGACTATGGGACGTTATGTATTAAAACGTTTCGTGTACATGGCTTTGACATTATTTTTAATTACTACACTGACTTTCTTTTTGATGAAATTACTTCCGGGTTCTCCGCTTAAAAACCAGGAGAAGCTATCACCGGCACAAAAAGAAATCATTCTTGAAAAATATGGATTAAATGATCCAGTACCAGTTCAATATGCACGTTACTTAGGTAACTTAGCAAAAGGTGATTTAGGGGTATCATTCCAATATGATAACCGCCCAGTAACAGATATGATTGTGGATCGTATTGGACCATCAGCACAACTTGGTTTGCAAGCAATTATATTAGGAACATTTATCGGTTTAATTTTAGGAATCGTTGCGGCACTTCGTAACAATACGTGGGTCGATTATGGGGCGACAATTATTTCCGTACTCGGGATGTCGGTACCATCATTCGTATTCGCCGCATTACTACAATATTTCGTAGGGGTAAAACTTGGTTGGTTCCCAGTAGCATTCTGGAAAGGACCGGAGTTTACAGTAATGCCTACAATTGCCTTATCGATGGCAGTTATCGCAACAATCGCACGTTTCGCTCGTGCAGAGTTAATTGAGGTTATGCAAGCTGACTACATTTTAACAGCGAAAGCGAAAGGAATTAGCCAAGGCGTTATCATTATCAAGCACGCACTGCGTAACGCATTAATTCCAGTTGTAACAATTTTAGGACCAATGGTTGCAGGATTAATTACAGGGACACTAGTTATTGAGCAAATTTACGCTGTACCTGGACTTGGGGAACAATTCGTTAAATCGATTACAGTGAATGACTATACAGTTATTATGGGAACTACAATTTTCTATAGTGCGATCTTCATCTTAGTTATTTTCATTGTCGATATTTTATACGGAATTATTGATCCTCGTATTCGTTTAGCGGGAGGGAAAAAATGATGAAAGATGTACAAAAATTATCTCCAGATTTATTTCAACCAGCCAATCAAAGTAATGTTGATAATGAAGTCATTGCCCGTCCAAGCTTAACGTTTTGGCAAGATGTAAGAAGACGTTTGTTCCAACATAAAGGTGCAATGTTTGGTTTCGTATTATTAATGCTTATTGTACTACTAGCAATTATAGGACCGATGGTAAGTAAGCATTCTTATAAAGAGCAGGATTTAGGTCGTGCGAAAATGCCACCGAAAATTCCAGTGATTGAAAATGTTCATTGGCTACCATTTGATGGTACAGATCAATATGGTGTTGACCAATATGAAAAACGTGATATTAAAGAGTACTTCTGGTTTGGTACAGATGATCTTGGCCGTGATTTATGGACAAGAACATGGGAAGGTACACGAGTATCATTATATATCGCTCTTTTAGCAGCAGCGATTGACTTAGTAATTGGGGTTGCATACGGAGGTATTTCAGCCTTCTATGGCGGCAGAGTAGATAATATTATGCAACGTATTATGGAGATTATTAACGGTATTCCATACTTAATCATCGTTATTTTAATGGTAATCATTATGGGATCAGGTATTTGGTCGATTACACTCGCGATGGCAATTACAGGTTGGATAGGGATGTCGCGTATCGTTCGTGGACAGATCCTAAAATTAAAAAATCAAGAATATGTATTAGCATCTCGTACATTAGGGGCAACGAATACACAGTTAATTGTGAAGCACTTAATTCCGAACGTAATGGGACCGATTATCGTAATGACAATGTTTACAATTCCAACAGCGGTATTTGGTGAAGCATTCTTAAGCTTCATCGGACTAGGCATTCAGCCACCATTCGCATCACTTGGTTCTCTTGTAAACGATGGTTATAAATCAATTCAAACGTATCCACATATGATGTTCATCCCAGCGGTTGTCATCAGTATGTTAATCTTAGCATTCAACTTAATGGCAGACGGATTACGCGACGCGTTAGATCCAAAAATGCGTAAGTAAAAGAGGGGAGAAGTAAAAATGAAAACATTGCTAGAGGTAAAAGATTTGCAAGTCTCCTTTGATACACATGCAGGTGAAGTACAAGCTGTACGCGGCGTTACTTTTGATTTAAAAAAAGGAGAAACATTAGCGATTGTAGGAGAATCTGGTTCTGGTAAATCAGTTACTTCTAAAGCGTTAATGGGATTAATTCCGAATCCTCCAGGACGTATTAAAAACGGTGAAATCGTATTTGAAGGTCGTGACTTAACGAAACTAACAGAAAAAGAAATGCAGCAAGTACGCGGTAAAGATATTGCGATGATTTTCCAAGATCCAATGACATCGTTAAATCCAACGATGACAATTGGTAATCAGATTATGGAAGGTCTTATTAAACACCAAGGAATGAGTAAAGCAGATGCACGTAAAGTTGCTTTAGAATTAATCGACCTTGTAGGTATTCCAAATCCAGAAGCACGCTTAAAACAATATCCTCACCAATTCTCAGGTGGTATGAGACAACGTGTAGTTATTGCGATGGCGTTAGCTTGTAATCCGAAATTATTAATTGCCGATGAGCCGACAACAGCGTTAGACGTTACAATTCAGGCGCAAATTTTAGAACTTATGAAGGACATTCAGCAAAAAACAGAAGCAGCAATCATTTTCATTACGCATGACTTAGGTGTAGTGGCAAACGTTGCAGACCGAGTTGCGGTTATGTACGCTGGTAAAGTTGTTGAAATTGGAACTGTTGATGAAATTTTCTACAATCCAAAACATCCATACACATGGGGCTTAATCGCATCTATGCCAAGCTTAGATGGTTCAGAGGACGAACTATATGCGATTCCTGGAACGCCTCCTGACTTATTAAAACCGCCAAAGGGTGATGCTTTTGCACCACGTAACCCGCAGGCGCTGAAAATTGATTTTGAAATGGAACCACCTTTATTTAAAGTAAGCGATACACATTATGCGGCAACGTGGTTACTTCATGAGCAAGCGCCAGAAGTAAAACCACCAGCAGTTGTTGAAAAACGTATTCTTCAAATGAAAGCAGGTGAACAACATGACTAAACAACGTGAGAAATTAATTGAAGTAAAAAATGTGAAACAACACTTTGATGTGAGTGGTGGTGTTGTTAAAGCAGTTAATGATATTTCATTTGATATTTACCGCGGTGAAACATTTGGACTTGTAGGAGAATCTGGTTGTGGTAAGTCAACAACTGGAAGAACGATCATTCGTTTATACGATGCAACTGCCGGTGAAGTGTTGTTCGATGGTGAAAATGTACATGGTAAAAAATCACGCGCAGAACTTAAGAAGTTCAACCGTAAAATGCAAATGATTTTCCAAGATCCATATGCATCATTAAATCCTCGTATGACAGTAGGGGATATTATCGCAGAAGGTATTGATATTCACGGACTAGCAAAAGGCAAAAAAGAGCGTATGGACCGTGTTCACGAGCTTTTAAATACAGTTGGTTTAAATAAAGAGCACGCGAACCGTTTCCCGCATGAATTCTCAGGCGGACAACGTCAACGTATCGGTATCGCTCGTGCGCTAGCTGTAGAACCTGAATTCATCATTGCTGATGAGCCAATCTCAGCACTTGACGTATCGATTCAGGCGCAAGTTGTAAACTTACTGAAACAGTTACAAAGAGAAAAAGGTTTAACGTACTTATTCATCGCCCATGATTTATCGATGGTAAAATACATTAGTGATCGCATCGGTGTAATGTACCGTGGTCAAATCGTTGAGCTGACAACAAGTGAAGAGTTATATGAGAATCCAATGCATCCATATACAAAATCACTACTATCAGCAATTCCACTTCCAGATCCAGATTATGAGCGCAACCGTAAACGTATCGTATACGATCCATCTCAGCATGATTATGGTAGTGAAGTGCCAACAATGCGCGAAATTCGCCCAGGACATTTCGTACTATGTTCTGAAGCAGAGTATAAGAAATATAAAGAAATCTATCAATAATAAAAAAGCCATTCTTCCATTAAGGAAGGGTGGCTTTTTTCTACTATATAAATGAGTTGTCAACATTGTCGGTAAGTCGATATATTGAAAAAATCGCCGATATAAATTTCATTCACTAATAACTACAACTTGATCAAACAAGTGTTACTGTGCATGAACAGAAACACTTTCTTCTTGCTCATTTGGTTTAACAAGTGCATAATTTTCCCACGCTCTACTTCTCCATCGGAAGAACATAATAATTGCCCGCGTCCATTCATCGATGGCAATCGCTAGCCAAATACCAACGAGCCCCATATCTAAATGGAAGGCGAAAAAGTAACCGAGTGGTAAGCTCATTAACACCATGGAGAATGCGCCGATTAAAACCGGATATTTTGCATCGCCAGCTGCACGAAGTGAATTAATGATGACGATGTTCATCGTCCGTCCTGTTTCAAGTAGTACACTTAGTAAAAGAACGCTTGCCCCTAGAGAGATAATATGGGGATTATCCGTAAATAGTCCCATTAATTGTGTGCGGAATGTAACAACGAGAATGACCATAAATAAAGTTACACCAATCGCCCATTGTACACTTTTCCATACGCGTGTGTAAGCTTCATCTTTTTCATTCCCGCCAACTAGGCGTCCAACGATAATAGCTGTTCCCATACCGATAGCAATAGCGAATAAATAAGTGAACATGGAAATGTTAGTAGCGTATTGTCTTGCTGCCAATGATTCCGTTCCTAAGTATGTTGCGTAATATAGGAAGACAATTTGGCAAGCTTGATACATGACTTGTTCAAATGCAGATGGAATGCCAATTTTTAAAATTTTACCAACGTATTCTTTTGATAAAGTGAAATAATATTGTAATTTCACGCGGTATTCCATAACGCGGTACAGTAACCAGAAGAAAACGATAAGTGCGATTAACCGGCTGACTGCGGAAGAAATAGCTGCCCCTTGCACACCAAGTTCAGGGAAACCGAATTTCCCGAAAATAAGTACGTAGTTTCCAGCGATATGAATAATATTCATTCCAAGTGAAATAAACATTGCTTGCTTTGTAAAACCGTGTACACGGATAATTGCGGCTAATGAGTTAATAATAGCTTGAAGGAAAATGGCTCCTCCGACGATGGATAAATAGCTTTGCGCGTACGTTAATACATCGCCTTGTAAGTTCATTGCTATCATCATATGTTTTGAGAATAAAAGAAAACCGGCGCTTATAACGAGCCCGACTCCTAAGTTTAATGTTACTGCTAATGCTGATATTTTTGATGCTTCCATAAAGCGTTTAGAACCGAGGTATTGGGATACAACGATAGCAGCGCCATTCCCGATGACTTCTAGTACTAAAATCGCGATATGAAGGTATTGATTCGCTGCACCAACCCCAGATACAGCATCGTCTGATAATGCACTTAACATGAAAGTATCAGCGATCCCCATCAGCATAAAAAGAAAAACTTCTAGAAAAATAGGCCATGTTAATAAGAATAAACTCAATTTCTCTGTTGGCCCGTTTTTTGAGCGAATTGCTGTCATGTCCGTCCCCTCTTTACCGATATCTATTTTTAGCAAAGTGTATCGTAACACACTTTCATATCCTTTGCACTTATTTTAGCCTACATATTTTCAATATGAATAAACCTTCATTTTATGACAGGAAAGGAAGAATAATTATACGAAAGATATTATAGAATATAAAATTTGTTTTTCTCTGATAATTTAGAAAAGTATAAAATTTGGTATTTTTAACACTTTAGTTCAATAAAAAGGCAGTATGAAACGTTTACAAATATACTAAGTGTTAACAGAAAATTTTAATAAAATAGAAATATAAATATACAAAGAATATATTTATGTGTATAATATGAATTATTAGAACATATATACATTTCTTTCTGTTTGAAAATGAAAGGGCTAACATTTTTGTGGAGGGTGGAAATATGAAGAAAAAGATGCCGGTTTTTGTATTATCAACGGTAGCAATGAGCATGATTTTAGGGGCGTGTAGTTATCAAAAAGATGAGCCGCAAGCGAACGCAAAAGGGGATAGCGGGAAAAGCGGTGCGAAGCAAGTTATAAACTTAATTGAAACACAAGAAATTCCAACGATGGATCCAGCTTTGTCAGCTGATGCAGTTTCTTCGAAAGTAATGAACAACACGATGGAAGGACTATACCGTCTTGGAAAAGATGATAAGTTAGTTCCAGGTGTAGCGAAAGAATTCAAAAAGTCAGAAGACGGTAAAAAATATACATTTAAATTACGTGAAGATGCAAAATGGTCAAATGGTGAACCTGTAACAGCGAAAGATTTCGTATATGGATGGCAAAGAGCAATTAATCCAGATACAGCTGCGAAATCGGCGTACATTATGTACGATATAAAAAATGCTGAGAAAATTAATAAAAAAGAGATGAGTCCAGACCAATTAGGCGTGAAAGCGATTGATGATCATACATTAGAAGTAGAATTAGATAATTCTATTCCATATCTTGTTGATTTAATGGTCTATCCGATCTTCTATCCTGTTAATGAAAAGTATGTGAAAGAGCAAGGAACGAAGTTTGGTTTAGAAGCAAATACAACACTTTATAACGGACCATTTACATTAAGTGATTGGCAACATGAACGTAGCTTCAAAATGACAAAGAGCCCATCGTATTGGGACAATAAAGAAGTGAAGCTTGAGGAAGTAAACTTTAATATTGTAAAAGATACGTCTACGCCAATTAATTTATATGAAACAAACGCAGTCGATCGAGCGACGTTATTAGCAGAGTTCATCGATAAATATAAAGGAAAACCAGATTTCAAAACGGTAGAAGATACATCTGTATTCTTCCTTCGCTTAAATCAAAAAGACCCAGCTTTAGCAAATAAAAATATTCGTAAAGCAATTTCACTTGGTTTTGACCGTAAACCATTCGTTGATACGTTATTAAATAACGGTTCTAAGCCAGCGACTGGATTAATTCCAGATAACTTCATTAAAGGGCCGGATAACAAAGATTTCCGTGCTGAAAATGGAGATATTGTAAAACCGAATGTGAAAGAAGCGAAAAAGTATTGGGAAGCTGGTAAAAAAGAACTTGGTAAAAATGAAATCGAATTAGAGATGTTAAATGAAGACGTGGAATTATCGAAGAAAACTGGTGAATATTTAAAAGGTGAGTTAGAAAAGAATTTACCAGGTTTAACAGTGAAAATTAAACAGCAGCCATTCGCGCAAAAACTAAAATTAGAAGATGCGGGTGACTATGTAATGTCATTCTCTGGATGGAGTGCAGACTTCCCAGATCCAGTTACATATCTTGATATGTTCGTAACTGACGGAGCACAGAATAAAATGAATTATTCTAATCCGAAGTACGATGAGATTATTATGAAAGCGAAGAAAGATGGAAGCGACGTAAATGCTCGCTGGAAAAATTTATTAGACGCGGAAAAAATGTTACTTGATGACGCCGCGATTGTTCCAGTATATCAACGTGGTAGAGCATATTTACAAAGAGAAACAATTAAAGACATGTACAACCATAAGTATGGTGGGGAAGTAAGCTTCAAATGGGCATCAGTAGGAAAATAACAAAAAAAGCAGGTGATTACCTGCTTTTTTTAGTACGTACGTTTTTTATAAATGCCTTTTCCGCCAACTTGGTTCCAGCCAGATTGTATATCTAAACTTTTGTTAACAAACTTCATTTTTTCTTTCCCACCAAAGAGTTTTTCACCGATGCTATTTGTAATGACACCAATCAATGCTGTTATTCCGATGATGAGGGTAGCAACAATGATAAAATCAGTAAAAAAAGCGATCATATGCAAATTCCCCCTTGCCTGTCTATATTTTTATTGTATGAGATAAATGGTAAAAAAGAAAGAAATGTCAGAAAAATATTCGATTTACTTTAGAAAGCATATAGACATGAGCGGGGAGATTTGTTAAAATAAGAACAGGTGTTCTTATTTTTTTTCTAACCTTTAGAGTCTTACATTTTTCAATTGTTTTGTCGGGAAAAGGTAAGAAAACGCTCTTTTTTTGATAGGGAAGATTGTGAAACTGTAATTGTATATCAATTGAAAATTATTGTAGAAAGTAAGTATCAAAAGGGTTGAAGATCGTTGTTAAAGGACAGTTTTAATGAGTGTAATCATGTTACATAGCAGTGGAGTACACGGAGAATTTTTCTCAACTAGCAGTAAATTCACTGTATATTTCTTGCAAAAACTATTGTATAATGATTATAGAAGTTACTTATTAAAAGTAATTGTTGTTGCTTACATGAATTGCGATTTTTTACTTTGCTATAAGACAAGTTATCGCGAAAAATTGCGGAAGTTAGAAATTTAAACTGTAATTAGTACAGAATTTGTACTCTTTAAGGAGAGTGAGCTTTGTATGGTAACATTATATAGTTCTCCAAGCTGTACGTCTTGTAGAAAGGCGAAATTATGGCTAGAGGAAAATCATATTCCTTATACAGAACGTAATATTTTCTCAGATCCATTAACGATTGATGAGATTAAAGAGATTTTACGTATGACAGAAAGCGGAACGGATGAGATTATTTCTACTCGTTCAAAAGTTTTCCAAGAATTGAATGTGAACTTAGAGTCTTTACCACTTCAAGATTTATATAAGATGATTCGTGACTATCCAGGTATTTTACGTCGTCCAATTATGATTGACGAAAAACGCCTTCAAGTAGGTTACAACGAAGACGAAATCCGTCGTTTCTTACCACGTACAGTAAGAACGTTCCAATTACGTGAAGCACAGCGTCTTGTAAATTAATTATAATAATATGAAAACCTTCTACCTATTATAGAGTAGAAGGTTTTTTTTTTACTGTTTAACATTACGTAATCGCACTTGTTGAACGACAAAGCCTATGCATAAAATCGTGAAAATGAACAAATAAGGGATACTTGTGGTAAAACTAGGATTATGATGGAAAAACGTTGCAAGTCTGCTTTCATGTGTAATCATTTTTCCTGCTGTATAGGCGAGAACTGCTGCTCCACAATAAATGAGAAATGGAAAGCGTTCCATGAGTATTAAAATAAGTTTGCTTCCCCAAATGATAATCGGGATAGAAATGAATAAACCGATTATTACGAGTGAAAGTCTTCCGTGAGCTGCTCCTGCAATGGCAATAACATTGTCAAACCCCATAACGAGATCCGCGAATACAATTGTACGCACAGCTTGGAATAAAGTTGTTTTTCCTTTGATAGAAGAAAGATCGTTGTTATTATCAGTGAGTAAATTTACCGCAATTAATGTGAGTAAAATTCCGCCGATGAGTTGTAAAAATGGGATATCAAGTAAATAGACAGCTAGTATTGTGAGGAGAATTCGTAGCACAATTGCTAAAATAGTACCAATCAAAATAGCTTTATTTCGTTTTGCTTCAGGTAAATTTCGGCTAGCTAGTGCGATGACAATTGCGTTATCACCACCTAGTACAACATCGATACCGACAATCATTAGTACAGATGTTAAAAACTCTAAGTCCATTCGTCTGCCTCCATTTATGATGTTTTAATAAGCGAAATATATGTATGTGGTGAAGAAAGTTTGTCTAGTTTTGATCCCGCGCTCCCAGGGACAAAATAATCACCTCTAATAGAAGTTTCACTTTATTACAGTGTACGAGGGAATATGGGAATGTATGTCCAAATTTTTTGCGAGCAGTGAATTGGTATAATGGTATATTTATTCCGATTGGTGCGAGCTGATAATCAGTGGAGGATGAAAAAATACTGAATAAAGTTTTCCTTTATATAAACAGTCGAATGAGGATAGGCACATAACTATTTTTGTAAAATAAATCGATTTTATTTCCCTTCTGGAGAATCTTATCATAAAATGAGAGTACGAGAATCTATTGATTTGTCATATGAGTGGGGGATCCCTTCATAACAATTCTAAGCAGGAAGGGAGCGTTGTATTTTGGATATTGAAAGAATTAATGACCATACGATGAAATTTTTTATTACGTACATTGATATAGAGGACAGAGGGTTTAACCGTGAAGAAATTTGGTATGATCGCGAACGAAGTGAAGAGCTCTTTTGGGAGATGATGGACGAAGCTCGTGATCATGATGATTTCTTTATCGATGGGCCGTTATGGATTCAAGTGCAAGCAGTCGATAAAGGGATTGAAGTACTTGTAACGAAAGCGGAGCTTTCAAAGGATGGGCAAAAGCTTGAACTACCAATAGGTGTAGACAAAATTATAGACATTCCTCTAGATGAAGGCATCGAATCATTATTCCAGCAAGAATTAGTGGAAGAGGTAGAAGAACAAGTAGGAACAAACTTTAATGAAGATGGTACGTTTGGCTTTTTAATTAAGTTTAATGATTTTGAAGATGTCATTTCATTAAGTCATCGTCTTATCTTTGAAGATATAAAAGATGAATTGCATTCATTTGAGGACCGCTATTATGTATATGTGGAATTCGATGAAGTGCTACATGATGAAGAAGAAATTGATCGTATTTTAAGTATTGTTTTAGAATATGGAGAAGAATCTACTTTAACGATTCACCGTGTAAGTGAGTATGGGAAACAGGTTGTGAAAGAGCGTGCGCTTGAGACAATTCGCAACAATTTCCCTCCTAAAATGTAGGCCGATTTCTATAGTATGAAATCGGCTTTTTTTATGAAGAATAGGAAGGCTTTCTTAGTAAGGAGGTAAGAGATGAAAAACACGTTAAAACTACTTTTCTTTTTTCTACTATTGTTCGCATTATTTGTTTCATTACGCATGTTTATTGATGTAGCATTTTATTCGGATGTCATTGGGATAAAGGATGTTTCGATTTTAGGTATTATTAGTATTTTATTTACGGTTTCCGCATTTTTAATTGGATGTGTTATTTTCTTAGAAAACCGCCATCCGTCTAAAACACTTACGTGGTTAATCGTACTAGGTATTTTTCCGGTGTTCGGTTTCTTTGCCTATCTTTTATTTGGACAAAATTTTCGCAGAAAAAGAATGTTCCAAAAGAAGGCATTACTTGATGAACAGGCGTTTTTACAATATAAGGGACACGAAGATTACGAAGAACGGATTTTACGAAATCATAAGCATCAAGAATTGTTATTTCGTTTAGCAGATCGATTGGGTGCTTTAAATATTTCATTTCAAACTGAAACGAGAACATTAACAAATGGAGACGAAACGTTTCAGGCAATTTTAGATGGGTTAAATCGAGCGAAACACCACATTCATATGGAGTATTACATTGTGCGTGATGACAAGCTCGGTACAGAAATTAAAGATATTTTAATAAAAAAATCAAAAGAAGGCGTTGTCGTTCGTTTTTTATACGACGCGGTTGGAAGCTTTAAATTATCAAATTCGTATATTGAAGAATTGAATGATGCAGGAGTAGAAATGATTCCATTTTTCCCTGTGCGTTTTCCAATTTTAAACGATAAAATTAATTATCGAAACCACCGGAAAATCGTTATTATAGATGGAAATGAAGGGTTTGTGGGTGGATTAAATATTGGTGATGAGTATTTAGGGAAAGATAAATATTTCGGTTTTTGGCGAGACACGCATTTATATTTACGCGGTGAAGCAGTTCAAAGTTTACAGCTAATTTTCCTTCAAGACTGGTTTTATATGACTGGTGAGGCGGTATTAGCACCTGAATATTTACAAGCGGAAGCAGTTGAGGGTGATCATTGGGGCGGAGTCCAACTTGTTGGAGGTGGACCGGATAATAAATGGGAAACAATTAAACATTTATATTTTGCAATGATTGCTTCAGCTAGGAAATCGATTTGGATTGCAACACCATACTTTATTCCAGATGATGATATTTTATCTGCATTAAAAGTAGCTGCACTTGCTGGTATTGATGTTCGTTTGTTAATGCCAAGTAAGCCAGATAAGCGCACTGTCTTTTATGCATCAAGATCGTACTTTCCGGAGTTATTAGATGCAGGAGTAAAAATATATGAGTATGAAAAAGGTTTTCTTCATAGTAAAGTTGTTATCGTTGATTCTGATCTCGCGTCAATTGGGACAGCTAATATGGATATGAGAAGTTTTCATTTAAACTTTGAAGTAAATGCCTTTTTATATGACACAGATAGCATTCGAAAGCTCGTTCAAGATTTTAAAGACGATTTAGAAGAATCCAGTGAAATTCATGTTGACCGATTTCATAAGAGACGTCTTCATAGGCGGATTGTTGAATCGACGTATCGGTTATTATCACCTTTATTATAGAAAGAGATGTCCTAATTTAGGACATCTCTTTTTTTGAGAGGAATTTGTAGTAAATTGTAGAATACAAGGAGTTGAAAGGGTGTGATTGTGATGTTTATTGCAAGGAGAGAAAACGGAGAAAAAATTCATCTATTATATAACGGGGATGAAGAGCTTTTACGCGAAATGCGTAAACGAGAAAAATTATTTTGTACAGCTTGCGGAAAAGAAGTGCAAATGAAATTAGGAAAACAGAAGAGGTGGCATTTTGCTCATAAGAAAGTGGAGTCATGTCTTGCCTTTTATGAAGCAGAATCTATGTATCATATGCACGGTAAAGAATTGTTATATAGATGGCTAAAAAGTCAAGGTTTTCATGTAGATATAGAGCGTTACCTGCCGGTAATCCAGCAACGGCCAGATATTTATGTAGAGAGAGCGGATAGAAAAATTGCGATTGAATATCAATGTGCAAATCTCTCCATAGAGCAGCTTTATAAGCGAACATATTCGTATTGGCAAGCTAGTATACAAGTCATCTGGATAATCGGTGGAAATCAGTTGAAAAAGCAATCCGCCTATTGGATGACATTCTCCTCCCTTATGGCGTTCTCCTTACAACCTTATCCTCAGCCATTTCTTATTTTCTTTTGTCCGAAACAAAAATCGTTTATGAAATGCGCATTTATCACTCCGTTTTCTACAAATGTCTCTTTCTCACATACTATTTATTTACCAACCGGTACGACTACTGTTGACATGCTCTTTTCTTCCGTTCCTTTCCAAAAAGAGATATTAGGACAAGAATGGAAGAGAAAAAAGGACCATTTTAGGCAAAATGCTTTATCTATCTGGAATTATAATCATAAGTCACTACTTCGCCTCTTATATCAATATAAATGTACCCCAGCGAGTTTTCCTTCTGAAATCGGTGTTCCGCTCCCATCCGCGTTTGCTTTTCAAACAAATCCATTTATATGGCAAGCTTCTCTTTATATGAAGTGTATAGGTATGCTTAAGGTAGGGGAGTATATTTCTCTGCAATACGTATGTAACTATGCAGCAAAGTATACGAAGAGGCGTCTACTTCCGTATTTTGTACAACATATATGGAAGGTAGCAGTTGCAGAGTATATGACATTTTTATGTTATGTAGGTGTATTAATAAAAGTAGGTATTAATAAGTATCGAAAAATACGAGATGTTATTTTGTTAAAAACAGAGGAAGAAATTATGAAATATGATGAAATTTGCTTAGCACATGCACTATCTCTATTTGAGACAAAGTACAACATGAGAGAGGGAAAAGGGGATATAATAAAGACTGATCGTGAAGGAATTACATAAGAAAAATCGAATTGTACTTAAGTAGAGATATTATAAGGAGGGCTTAAAGAATGGCTGAACAAAATACAGTAAAATCATTACCAAATCGCAATGAGATTGAAGAAGCAAATACATGGCGATTAGAAGATATTTTCCAAACAGATGCAGAATGGGAAAAAGAATTCCAAGCTATTAAAGAGCTATTACCGAAGTTAACTGAATTTAAAGGGAAGCTTGGCGACTCTGCGGACAAGTTGCTTGAGGCATTGCAATATGAAGATGAAATTTCAATGCGATTAGGTAAGCTATATACATATGCACATATGCGTTACGATCAAGATACAACAAACTCTGTGTATCAAGCATTAAATGATCGCGCAACAAATTTATACTCACAAGTATCTAGTAGCACAGCTTATATCGTGCCTGAAATTTTATCGATTTCAGAGGATACGTTACAATCATTCTTAAAAGAAAATAGAGACTTAAGTGTATATGAACATGCATTAGAAGAAATTACGCGTCAACGCCCGCACGTATTATCAGAAGCTGAGGAAGCTTTGTTAGCAGAAGCGTCTGAAGTGATGAGTGCATCAAGTAATACATTTGGTATGTTGAATAATGCGGATTTAAAATTCCCATCTATTAAAGGTGAAGATGGAGAAGAAGTAGAAATAACGCATGGTCGTTACATTCAGTTTTTAGAAAGTGATGATCGTCGTGTGCGCGAAGATGCATTCAAAGCTGTATATGAAACGTACGGAAAGTATAAGAACACATTTGCAAGTACGCTAAGCGGGGCTGTGAAACGTAATAATTTCAATGCACGCGTTCGTAAATACGATTCTGCACGTCAAGCTGCATTAAGTAATAATAATATCCCTGAGGCGGTGTATGATCAACTTATTGAATCAGTAAATGATAATTTACACTTACTACATCGATACATTGATATTCGTAAGCGTGCTCTAGGTCTTGATGAGCTTCATATGTACGATTTATATACACCACTTGTACCAGAAGTGAAAATGAATGTGAAGTATGAAGAAGCGCAAGAAATGTTATTGAAATCTTTAAATGTACTTGGTGATGAATATGTTGAAATTTTAAAAGAAGCATATGAAAATCGCTGGGTAGATGTATATGAGAATAAAGGAAAACGAAGCGGAGCATATTCATCTGGTGCATACGGAACAAATCCGTATATTTTAATGAACTGGCATGATAATGTAAATAATTTATTTACACTTGCTCATGAGTTTGGTCATTCAGTGCATAGTTACTATACAAGGAAGACACAACCGCACGTATATGGTGATTATTCAATCTTCGTTGCAGAAGTAGCATCAACTTGTAATGAAGCGCTTCTAAATGATTACCTATTGAAGACGACAGAAGATAAGAAAGAGCGTCTATATTTATTAAATCACTATTTAGAAGGCTTCCGTGGTACTGTATTCCGTCAAACAATGTTTGCAGAGTTCGAGCATATCATTCATAAAAAAGTACAAGAAGGACATGCGGTTACGCCAGATATGTTAACGGAGATTTACTACGATTTAAATAAGAAATATTTCGGAGACGCTTTAGTAATCGATAAAGAAATCGGTTTAGAATGGTCTCGTATTCCGCATTTCTATTACAACTATTACGTATATCAATACGCAACAGGATTTAGTGCAGCGACAGCTTTGTCAAAACAAATTTTAGAAGAGGGACAACCAGCAGTAGAACGTTACATTAACGAATTCTTAAAAGCTGGGAGCTCTGATTACCCAATTGAAGTGTTGAAAAAAGCAGGAGTAGATATGGCATCGCCAGAACCTGTAAAAGAAGCATTACAAGTATTTGAAGAGAAGTTAAATGAATTAGAAGCGCTATTGTTTGAAGAGAAATAATGAGAAAAGACGAGGGATTTTATCCTCGTCTTTTTGTTTGAAACATTTTCTCAAAAGCATGATATGTCGATATTTGTCGAATAATTAAAGTGATTTTCTTTACTTTTTCTATATTAGAAGGAATTTTCACGACTTATTTTTGTAGTTAAAATCCTTTAAATCGTTTTCTATAGTTGAAATAAGAGACAGCGATGACGATAACTCCGAATAAAAGAGGGAAGGCAATAATTTTAGGAAAAGCTTGTAGTAGAGAGAGGATATACAAGAAAAAAGAAACAATAACACATAGAAAGATAAGAAAAATATGAGATTTTTTCATAAGGAAACCTCCTAAATTGCTTTTTTTATAGCTTATTCAAGAATGAAAACGTTTAGAATGTGACAAAAGTGTGAAATTCGACAAAAGGGGTTGTCAACTAACGTCGAATCTTGTAATATAATAAGCGTGAACGAATTCACATACAAACATATACCCCTTTGTTTGAACGTGAAAATTTCTCCCATCCCCTTTAATATTTTTATAAGCCGTAAAGAAAAAGACCTGGTGTTTACACCAGGTCTTTTTCTTTTGCTATCCATTTCCAATAACGCTCGCACTTCACTTCAATCATTTGTACTTTTCGTTTTAGTTGTAATTTCTTTAGTTCGCGCTCTATTTCTTGCTGAGGGCAGTCATATATAAATGAGATTTCCTTTGAAGAAATAAATTGTGTTGCTTCTAGTAATACTTCTAAAGGAGGTAATGGCTCTGGCTCAATCTCGCATTTTACAAGTTCTTTTAATAGCTGTACGTATACATCATAGGAATAAATTCCTGTGATTTTAATACCTTCCTCGTCTGAATTTGCATGGAAAAATAGGAGGGAAGGTATTTCTGTAATATGCATCTCATTTGTGAATTTCAGGTCGCATTGGAAAGCTTTTTTTGCGCTAACTGAGTGTAGGTCCTTTTTAAATTCCTCTACATCGATGCCACTATCTTTAGCACATGTAAGTAATAATTCACAGTCAGGGTTTGATACATTTTCAAGCAAAATGTATTCTTGGAGTTTTCGCAAAAACTTCGAACCTGCTTTTCGCCCTTGCAACTCCGCCGCCTTAATTGCCATCGAAACTAAATACGGTGTTGACGATGCCTCTTGCATATGTACTTTTCCATCACATGAAAAACCCTGTAAACTTGTTGTTTTTTCCCACACAAATCGAATATTAGCAGGTTTATTCCATTTGTGTGAGGAAGCGTTTGCCCCGTCCACTTTTCCTGTTACGATATGACGAATAGAGAAGTATTTCCCATACTCAAGCCATAGTTTAATAATAAATGGCTCGATATCCCAGCAATCTTTACAAAGTGGATCAATAAATAAATATGCTTCTACAGACTTATGCTCGCATGTGGAAGGAGAAGGCATATTTATATGCTTTGCTTCCTGCTTATCCATTACACTTCACCTGTTTCATTTGGAGTATTGACCATATGTTGAGCAGTTAATGCTAAACGTTCAAAAACAAACTCTCTTATATGACCGTGCACTCCTGTATCATCCATTGCTTGCTCCATACATGATAGCCAAGCTTCTGCGCGTTTTGGAGTAATCTCAAACGGAAGATGGCGTGCTCTTAGCATAGGATGCCCATGTTCTTCAGTGTATAAATTAGGGCCACCTAAATATTGTGTTAAAAATTGTTTCTGCTTCCTAGCAGTTTCTGTTAAATCATCCGGGAAGATCGGAGATAAGTCAGGGTGTTTACTGACATAGGAATAAAATGTATCCACTAATGTTGCAATGCATTGTTCACCGCCAATTGCTTCAAATGGTGTCATCGGTTGCTTGCTCATCCTTTATAAACTCCTTTTTCCATGAAATGTATATCTATTGTAGCAATGGGATGTTATGAAGAGCAACTAAACAGCCTTCATAACATTCTTTGCTTATTCTATATGTTGCTAATAAATCTTCACTTTCCAAAAAGGTGAAACATAGCCACCAGTAAATCATTTCTGTACTGATGGAAATTTTACTTTAGCGCTCTTCGTTTTGTTTGGCAAGGAAAAAGCGTTTTACTTTGTTGTCTGTATGACGAACTGGTACGTTATGTTGCTTTAGTAAACTCATAAATGCGGCTTTACCAGCTTCCTCATCTTGTACCTCATATTCGATTTCATAATCATCGTGATTGTAATAGAAACTATGATCAAAGACAAGTGTTCCGCCTTCAAATAATGTTTCAGCTCTTTCTGTTGTTAAACTTCCCATATAAGTTAAAGAGGAAACTGGAATTTGTAGTTTCTGAAGTTGATCCATTACAGTGCCTTGAATGATTACGTTTGTTTCCATCATAAGTTTTGCTTCTTTTTCAGTTATAGATTGATGAGTTTCTAATAAACCAATTTCAGCAGGTTGTTTTAATGTGAATGTATAAGTTCCATCTTTATGACGAATACGAAGTGCAGAGCCCGCATCTTTTAAAGAGAAGTGAGGCGTTTCAAAGTAGTGATTCACTTGTTTTGTAAATGCTTCAATAGAAAAAGATTTGCATAATGTTTGGAATTCTTCCTCTGTAACCATATTTTTAAATTCAATTTCAATTTCTTGTGTCATTTTATGCGCTCCTTTTGAAAAATAATTCTTTCCACATTATCGCTTTTTCGCAAATTTGGTTCAATGTTTTATTTGTTTGCGTCCATGTTATGATACAATAATACTGTTAAGTAAGACAGGAAGTTGAGATGGAGGAGTTTGAGCATGCAAAATAAAATTCAAGTTAAGAGCGTAGAAATGAGAGAGAATGCGCTTATTTTTTGTGCGGAAAATACTGAAATAGAGGTAAAGGAGTTAAGTGCGCGTAATCACGTACTTGTAGACTCAGACAATTTATCATTTTTATATATCTTAGAAAATGAATCATCTTTCATTTATGTAAGTATTCCGCATACATGCTGGGAAGCAATACATGAAGCGATGAATAAAGATACAGCGATGTTTATTCGCGTGAATGATGTTGAAATAGAATTAGAAGGATTAAAAGAAGAAGTAGAATATTTAGTTGAAAATATTGAAGGTAATGCAAATTACGGAGAAGAACTAGTAACTGCTGTAGAAAAAGTGTTTCTATAAGTAAATGGATTGATTTTGGTGGTGGTTGAAATGAATCGTAATTGGGAAGAATTTTTAGCACCTTATCACCAAGCGGTGGCGGAGCTGAAAGTGAAACTAAAAGGAATGCGTACTCAATTTGCAATGTTAACGGAGCATTCTCCAATTGAGTTTGTAACAGGAAGGGTAAAATCGGTTGCAAGTATTATTGATAAAGCGGAGAAGAGAAATGTACCGCTAGACCGGCTCAGAGAAGATATGCAGGACATCGCGGGCCTTCGAATGATGTGTCAATTTGTTGATGAGATTAAGCCTGTTGTAGAATATCTTCGAAAACGAAATGATTTTGAAATTGTGGAAGAACGTGATTATGTAACGCAAAAGAAAGATAGCGGCTATCGCTCTTACCACGTTGTCATTAGTTATCCTGTTCAAACGATACAGGGAGAAAAAAAAGTGTTAGTGGAAATTCAAATTCGCACGTTAGCGATGAATTTTTGGGCAACGATTGAGCATTCTTTAAATTACAAATATAGTGGACGTTTTCCTGAAGATATTAAAATACGCTTACAACGTGCAGCGGAAGCGGCATTTTTATTAGATGAAGAAATGTCTTCCATTCGTCTTGAAATTCAAGAAGCGCAAAAGATCTTTTCACGAAAGCAGGAAACGAAAGATTCTGAATCATAAACTAAAGGGTGTTGGGCGATGAAATTTACAATTATGTCAAAGGGCGATCAATCATCAGATACATTAGCAAGTACGATGAAAGAATACTTGTTAGATTTTGGTTTTACGATGGATGAAAAGGAACCTGATATTGTAATTTCTGTTGGGGGAGATGGAACGCTTTTATATGCGTTTCATCGTTACTATAATCGATTAGATGAAACCGCATTTGTTGGTGTACATACAGGGCATTTAGGTTTCTATGCAGATTGGTTACCGACGGAAGTAGAGAAGTTAGTGATTGCGATTGCTAAAACACCGTTCCAAGTAGTTGAATACCCACTTTTAGAGGTGATTATTCGCTATGTGAATGGTAGTAAAGAGTCGCAGTATTTGGCGATGAATGAAGCGACTGTAAAAAGTGCAGAAGGAACATTAGTAACAGAAGTGGAAATACGCGGAGAGTATTTTGAAACGTTCCGCGGAGATGGTCTTTGTATTTCTACTCCTTCAGGAAGTACTGCGTATAATAAGGCACTTGGCGGAGCGATTATTCACCCTTCTATTGAAGCGATTCAAATTGCAGAAATGGCATCAATTAACAATCGTGTATTTCGTACGGTAGGTTCACCGCTCGTACTGCCGAAACATCATACATGCGTTTTAAAGCCGGCTGCAGGAATGAACTTGCAAATTACGGTGGATCATTTGACGATGGTTCATCAAGATGTGAAATCAATTCAGTATCGCGTTGCAAACGAGAAAGTACGATTTGTTCGTTTCCGTCCGTTCCCGTTCTGGAAACGTGTCCGTGACTCGTTTGTTGCAGATAAATAGAGAGGGTTTATATATTTGAACAGATTTACATTGAAATGGGATATACAGCTTGCAGATGAGGGGACTTTAGTTAGAGAGTTTTTGAAAACGAAAGGGATTTCGAAAGCTGCTTTAACCGATATAAAGTTTCACGGCGGAGCTATTGAAGTAAACGGTCAACATGCGAGTGTTCGCCACAAGTTACAAGCCGGTGAAGGGTTACAAGTCTTCTTTCCATTCGAGGAAAGAAGTGAAGGGATGGAAGTAGAAGATATTCCTTTAAATATTGTATATGAAGATGACGCAGTGCTTGTTGTAAATAAAGAAGCATATATGTCGACAATTCCATCTAGGGAGCATCCATCAGGAAGTGTTGCAAATGCTCTGTTATATCATTATGATAAACAGAACCTTGCAAGTACAGTGCACATTGTAACGAGACTCGATCGTGATACTTCAGGACTTATGTTAATTGCAAAAAATAGATTTGTTCACCACCTTTTATCAAAGCAGCATCAACAAAAAGGGGTGAAACGAACGTATGAGGCGATTGTTCATGGGACTATTTTAGAAGAAGTAGGAACGATTGATGCGCCAATTGGACGAAAAGCGGAGAGTATTATCGAGCGAACGGTCTGCGAAGATGGTCAAAGAGCTGTCACTCATTTTAGAGTGATGGAGAGTTCTTCCGATAAGACGCATGTATCGCTTGAGCTCGAGACGGGAAGAACACATCAAATTCGTGTACATATGGCATATATAGGGCATCCGCTACTTGGGGATGATCTATACGGCGGCCGAAGAGATGTGATAAAACGTCAAGCGCTTCATAGTACATCGTTGACGTTTTATCATCCTATTTTAGAAAAGGGAATGACTTTTACCGTAAGTATCCCAGATGATATGCAATACGCTTTACATAACAAATAAAAGGGAACAAAATTCTTATCATAAAAAGAATTTTGTTCCCTTTTTTTAGCGAAATAATATTAAAATTTGATTTTCACCAGTACGTTTTATAACGAAAAAGCCACTTTCAGCTTTTGTAGCAATACCGTCATCATTTGGACGACAATATCCATGCGGTTCGCAAGTGCCATCATCACGTACTAACATTTGTCCAATTAATCCGACAGGAAGCCAATCGGAACGGTCTTTTCTTGCTATATATTTGCAAGCTGGATCCCATTCTGTATTTAAAAGTGGTTGTATTTCTTGTGTTTCTGTACGTACATATTGACGCTTTCCGAAGTTATCTGTTTTATAGCGCTTTTGCCAACTTAAAGCACCACTATTTCCTATAAGAGCGGGGGTTGCACTAGATATTCCTAAAATGAAAGAATCGCTTGAAGTAGCTATCCGAATTTTTTCTTCGTTACTAAATGTAACGAAATAACCGACATCAATAGCTTTATGGTCCGCTGTTTCAAACATTTGTGCAAAATCCGTTCCGCTTGCATTGTAAGAAGCACCCTCAATGTACATTTCTCCATTATGAGCAAGCCATTTAGCGCCGATATTATGATCGGTATCGTTTGTTCCGTTTGCAATAAACCAAGAATAGGCTTCTTCGGCCGTGCCGAATCGCCCCATAATATGGCTTCCTGCAAAATGAGCTGTTGATGTATGATTACCTTCCGCATGAGAAGAGAATCCATTAGCGATAGTTGCGGTTCCTTCTGCGTGTGCTGCTTCGCCTAAAGCAATCGTATGTTTACCTTCCGCGTGAGAATAAGAGCCGCCTGCTGTCGTTTCACTTCCTTCACTATGCGAACTATGTCCAGTTGCTTTTGTTTTCGATCCTTCTGCATGAGAGCAAGTTGCTTTTGCGTGTGTAAGTAGTCCTTCTGCATGTGAAACTGTACCCTCTGCATGCGAGTGAAGCCCTTCTGCATGTGAATATCGGCCTTCTTTTTTTACTTTCGTATTTTCAGGTGCAGGAGTCTGAATTATGATCGTTTTTTCTGTTTGTATATCATTTGATGGAGTTAATGCTTCTTTTATTTTTTTTACTTGGTTTATAATAGCGGTTGGAATTTCTGGTTGTATTTTTTTATTTATTGCTACAGGAATGTTCTCTTCCGTATTTTCCTGTTTTTTCTCAGAATGCAGTACTTGTTCATCGTGATGAGAGAGATGTTTATTTTTTTGCTGCATCTTTACTTTTCTACGATTGATTATGCGACTCATTACAGCATTTTCTAAAGAGACATATTTTGTTTTAGCTTTGCTCTTTTTTGATGACTCTTGTTCTTCCAGTTCTTCTATAGCTGCAGCTCGAATACCGCACCAGTTGTTAATTCCACACATGGGCTGATATAAAGGGTAGAATTTTCTTTTTTGTTTAGAAGATTTTTTTTTCATTCTGTCACCTCCTGCGACATTATATGTCGTGCAATTAAAAAAAGATGCACTTTATTGCATCTTTTTTAATTGCTTTACCTAGATTTATATAGGGTACGTCTAGAAAATATGATAATCTCTCGTTAATCGTGAATTGTACGAAGTAGAGAGGATTATGAAATTGGGCGGAATTTCTCAGGGACAAAAGGAAGGGAAGAAGGGACAGAAACGGTCTCCATTTCAGGATAACGTAATCCAGTTAGCTTACCTCCAAATACAGCGCCAGTATCGATATTGACTGTATGATTTACAAAACGAGGTTCTTTTACTGGTGTATGTCCATATATAATCCAAGCGTCCCCCTTATATTCTTTCGCCCAGTCGCGACGGACAGGAGAGCCATCATCATGTTTTTCACCTGTAATATCACCATATAATACAAAGGTTTGTACTTTTTTATCTTGTCTTCCTATGTAATCTTGCCGAATACCAGCGTGACAGACGATTAATTTTTTTTCATCCAGTATGTGATATAGCGGTGATTGTTCGTAAAGAGTAATGAATTTTTCTTTTATTATTTGTTGCTTATTAGAAGGCAATGCTTCATATTCTGCAACAGTTGTTTCGAGCCCATGAGCGATTGTAACATTACGTCCAAGGAAGAAACGATACAGTTTATTACAGTGATTTCCTGGAGCATAATAAGCCTCTTTTTTATTGATGACAAGTTCCCATACAATTTCAATCATATGTAATGAATGAGGACCGCGGTCTGTAATGTCACCAACGAATGCAAGCTTTCGCTGGTCGGGATGAACTGGCAAGCCACTATTCCATTTATATCCTAGTTTCGTCGTTAAGTTTTGAAACTCTTGGAAGCAGCCATGAATGTCACCTATAATGTCATATTTCATATTTAAACCTCCAGCCTATTTTTCATTAGTATAACTAAAAAAGGATAGAGATAAAAATATCGTTTTTTGCACGGTTTATTTAAACATAAAAATTTTCGTCCGTGAGCGAACGTTTAAAATAAATCCAATCGCAATCATGTATGTAAGCAACGAACTTCCTCCGTAGCTCATAAGGGGTAATGTGATCCCTGTAATAGGGAGCAATCCGATTGTCATCCCGATATTTTGGAATACTTGAAAAGTGAACATACCGATCGTACCAGCGCAAATGTAACTCCCGAAAGGATCATTACTTTCTAAAGCGATATGAATCATGCGAAAAATGAGTAAGAAAAAAAGTGAAATAATGATATTTGCACCTAAAAAACCAAATTGTTCAGCTACATTCGTGAAAATAAAGTCTGTATGTGGTTCTGGAAAATATACTTGCCCATTTTCCCATCCATTTCCTTGCATTTCTCCTGACCCAGTAGCTAAGAAGGCTTGTCTTAATTGATAGCCTTGCGCGTCATATTCGTAAGGGGCCAGCCAACCATAGAAGCGGTTTAATTGATATTCTTTTAAGATATGCTCCTTAAAGAATTCTGTATGAGCAATATAAATATACGTTAAGGTAGAACCTGCTGTGAAAATAATGGAGACTAATCCGAAAATAAAGCGCCAACGTATACCGGAAACTAGTATCATTGTTGCAAGCATCGCTGAAATTACCATTGTGTTTCCTAAATCAGGTTCCTTTGCAATAAGTAGTAGTGGTGGCAAACTCGTTGCGAATATTTTTCCGAGTAAGATAAAATCTTCACGAGGTGTTTGAAAAAAATATTTTTCGTTATGATTAGCTATAATTCGTCCAATGACGATAATTAAAAATAATTTCATAATTTCTGAAGGCTGAAAATTTCCGATACCTGGAAGCCTGTACCAAGCGGTAGCCCCTTTAATTGTAACGGCACCTGGAACCTGAAGTTCTAGCCCGATAAGTAGTATCATTGCAAAGCCATATAAATACCAAGCAATTTTTTGATACCGATCGAAATCGATAATCATAATAACACCAATAGCGAAAAATCCAATGAAGTACCATTGTATTTGCTTGAGTGCAAAATTTACATTTTGTAAAAATGGTGGTAAAGAGGTTTGCGCACTTGCAATAGCAAAGCAACTAACAGTCCCAATGGCAAATAAAATGAATAGTAAAACGTAGTCTATTTGATATTGAGAATTTGTATCTTTCAATGTATGTAATCCTTTCTGCTGCTCTTTATAGTAATGGATTTTATAATATGAGAAAGAATGTATGAACTATACGAGTGATTCACATATAGTCCATACACTTTTGATTTTGCAGAGTAGTTTAACTCTTTAACTCTTTAATAATTATATCCAAACAATGGGAAAGACGTACATGTGCGTCAGGAAAAATGTCTGGTTGATGAAGATAGTATTTTAAGGAATTTTTACACCATTGGTAAGCACTAAGTAGAGCTGTTCTATAGTCTGTTTCATTAAGTAAAAAGCCATATTTTTTTGAAGTTATAACGAGATGCATGAAATCTTCAGAGCCTTCAAGTAGCTTACTGTGTAGTTGTTGTCCAGCATGGTAGCGAAATTGACTTAAAGGATCAGAAATGTATACTGCATCTCCTTTAGAAAGTAAAGAAATCCATGATGCCATATCAACACTGCAAGCGTATTGTCGCCCTTTAAGTGTGCCAAAGGGTTCCGTGAGAAACTTTTTTCGAAACAAAGCGGTGGTAGGTTCACCGATAATATTGTGGCCATCCTTTAACATCCATTCGCCTAAAAATATTCCGTTTAATGGAGTGTCTTCACTATATAATCTTTGTGTTGGGTGAGCATCACCTATTTTATTTCCATGCTCATCAATAAGTACGCGATAAGAAGTGACAAGAGCAAGATTGTTATTGGAACCTTTCTCGAAATAGTCCATCATTTTTTGTATTTTATGTTCATAAAACACATCATCGTCCATTAAAAAATTTATATACTCACCATTCGATTTTTCCATGAGCATAAGGTCATTGTGGAATTGCCCTAGAGTAGAGGTGTTTCGAATGTATGTTATGTTTTTATAATACGGTAAATACTGTTCACGTATTAAAGTCTCTGTTTCATCATTTGTACTATCATCACCGATGATGATTTCAATGTTTGGATAAGTTTGTGCTAAAGCACTTTCTAGAGCGATTTTGAAATAATGAGGTCGATTATAAGTGGGAATAAGTATGGAAACGAGAGGTATATTCTTTTCACTCATCATACGTAACTTCCTTTCAGAAGCTTTTTTTTGTAAGAACAATATCTTGATAACTTGTATATTCATGTCTGCCGCACCATAAACCATAATGCGGTTTATTCATTATTTCTAAGCCATATTTATTCAATAAAGCGCAAATATCTGTTTCAGGATAAGCAACTGCGAAATTCGGAATATCTTTATTTACAACGTAACAATTTTCAATTTGATGATAAAATCCTAATGTACTTAGTCCGGCATTTAAGTAATAGGATGACTCAGGATTTATTAAAAAGAACGTAATAAAACATCTCCCGTCTTTCTTTAACACACGTACAATCTCAGATAAGTAATGTTCTAATTCTTCCGGGAGAAGGTGCGTAAATACAGAAGTCAAAAAGATAAAATCGAATGTCTCATCTTCATACGGAAAACGATATTGAGAGGCATCTTCTTTTCCTTTTGGATTGTAAAATTGATTGTATATGTCAACGTGTTCAAAATGAAAATTATTACGTATAGTTGCAATATTATTTTGGCACCAAGTAATTCCATCTTTAAATAGATCAAATCCATAATACGCTCCATCATCAGTTAAGTAATTTATTAATGGTACAGCCATTCGGCCGACACCACAGCCTACATCTAATACTTTTTCATTTGATTTTAAAGCGCCAATTTGAATAAAATGCTTTAGGAACTCTTTTCCAACCTTTTTGAAGTCGCCACCTACATATTGGACGAGTTCGGGAGGGGGAAGTAACGTCATTTCTTTTTCAAGTTCGCTCATAAGTATACTCCTTTCTTGTGATGGAAAATTAAGTGAACAGTATTTGTTTTATCTAGCTATTTGTAGTCTTTTTATTAATTAAAGTTTCACTTTGTAGTGAGAGAATAATAAGCGAATGATTGTTATATGTAAGGAGATTCCTAAAACGACTAATTTATTGTGTTAGAAGTGAGAGTAAATAATGAGTGAAAATGGAACCTCCTGCTAATTGAAATTTCTTTTATTCTTTTCTCCAATAAGCACCAAATACGTCGACTTGAGTAATAGGGGCTTTTAAATTTCTATGATTTCTAAAGTCTGTCACAGCCTGAGCGCATGGTGGTAGCCCATAGTCATCAATAATTATATAGCCGCCCTTAGAAACTTTATCGTATAAGTTTACGAGACTATCCATGGTGGATTCGTACATATCACCGTCAAGGCGAGCAATCGCAATTTTTTCTATTGGTGCTGTTGGTAACGTATCTTTAAACCAGCCTTTTAAAAATTTCACTTGATCATTTAATAAATCATATTTTCTAAAATTCTCTTGTACTTGTTCTAAAGAAACACGTAAGTAATCGAAAGAGTGTAAATAATCTCCGTAATCTTTCGGATATTGTTCTATATTTGGTGCTGGCAAACCTTCAAATGAATCCACAACCCACACATTACGATCAGTAATGTTATTTGCCTGTAAAAAACCATTCATAAAAATGCAAGATCCTCCGCGCCATACACCAGTTTCAATAAAATCGCCCTCTATATTTTCGTGGACAACTGTTTCTAGTGCTTCATGTAACTGATTCATTCGCTCTCGACCAATCATACTGTGTGCTGCTCTTGGCCAATCCATCCCATCTTGACGTTCACTTTTTAAAACATCTGGTTTCACAATTTTTAAGTTATGGTTTTCAGCATATTGCTTAATGAATAGAGGGAGCGGTACTGTAACTGGTTCATATGGAAGTTCCTTAGAAATATGTAACGAAGCTGGTAAATATGGTTCATATTCTATCCATATTTCAAATAAAATTGTTTTCTTTAACAATTCCAGATAAAGCTGAACAGCAGATTTATTTTCCATATTTTTGCCTCCTGCAAAGTGTCATACAACAATATGATTATGTAAGTAGTGAAAGTTTCATGATTGAATTTACAATTGAAAAAGCAGTAAAACTAATATCAGTTTTACTGCTAAGTAAAAAATTAAGCGATTTTTTCAATAATAATGGATGCACTTGTACCAAGAGCTAGAGATAACCCAAGTCCTGTAACAACAGCTTCCACCATTGATGGAGTTATTGTAATTTGTGTAATTGCCTGGATAACGAGAGGCGCTCCAACTGAGATTAAGCTTGTGCCTGCACCTGGTACATTAAGGCCATTAACTTGAATTGCAAGGCTACCTAATACACTTACTAATGCAGTATATGCGATAACAGTAATTTTGTAGAATCCAGTTTCACTTATGATGAAAGTATCAGCGTCTAATTGAGAAATTGCTGTACCAAACTGAGATCCAACCGTGTTAAACGGTACGGGAGCATTAACTCCAATAGCTAAAGAAATTGTAGCAGAGTTAAATGCATACAATCCTGCTGGAAGTCCTAATCCAGATGGCCCAGTCGGTCCAGTCGGCCCAGTCGGTCCAGTCGGCCCAGTCGGTCCAGTCGGCCCAGTCGGTCCAGTCGGCCCAGTCGGTCCAGTCGGTCCAGTCGCACCAGTGTCTCCAGTAGGCCCAGTAGGCCCAGTAGGTCCAGTCGGTCCAGTTGGCCCAGTCGGTCCAGTTGCGCCAGTGTCTCCAGTCGGCCCAGTCGGCCCAGTCGGTCCAGTCGGCCCAGTAGGCCCAGTCGGTCCAGTCGGTCCAGTAGGTCCAGTAGGCCCAGTAGGTCCAGTCGGCCCAGTAGGTCCAGTAGGTACGGTAGGTCCAGTAGGTCCAGTCGGCCCAGTAGGTCCAGTTGGCCCGGTTGGAAGTGTAAACGGTGGTATTGGTGGTAAAGTTGGACCTACAAGATTAGGATCAAATGCACTAGCTGATAATGATTCATCAGGATTTAGGCCATCTGAATAATTATTATTTGACATAAATTCACCTCCATAAAGCTTTCATTATATAGTAGATGCAAAATCGCAAGAAAATGACACGGACATTTGAATTATTAAAAAGAAATCTTAAATAGCTTGAACAAGTTAAAAAAATGGAAAGTTTATTGTATGTATAACATATGATTGAGTTGGAAGAGGGTGATTATGTTGAACAAGCAAGGAATTACAATTAGTCTATGTATGATTGTTCGCGATGAGGAAAATACAATAGCTCGATGTTTGGATGCGATTGAAGAAATTGTTGAAGAAATTGTAGTAGTTGATACAGGTTCTGTTGATCGAACGAAAGAAATTGTAGAGAAATACACTCCTAATATATATGATTTCCAGTGGATTGATGATTTTGCTGCGGCTAGAAATTTTGCTTTTTCAAAAGCGACGCAAGAGTATATATTGTGGCTAGATGCAGATGACGTATTATTAGAAGATGCTCAAGAAGCGTTGAAACAATTAAAAGGAGAATTAGATTCTAATGTAGATGCTGTTTCGATGCCGTATCATCTTGTAATGGATTCTAACGGGAAACCTCTTTATTGCACAAGAAGATATCGACTTGTAAAGCGCGAGAAACAGTTTCAATGGTTTGGTAAGGTGCATGAGTATTTAGCGGTTTCAGGTGAGATTTTTAATAGTAATATTGCAGTTACACATAAAAAGGAAAAAGAAGTAACGGATCGTAATTTGAAAATTTTTCAAAATGCTGTAACAGCTGGAGAAGAATTGAGTCCGAGAGATTTATTTTATTATGCGAATGAATCTATGGATAATCAAAAATACAATGATGCAGTTCTTTTATATGAAACATTTCTGAAACAAGATGAAGGATGGTATGAAGAGAAAATTTATGCATGCGGTAAGTTAGGGGATTGCTATGCGAAGATCGGAATGTGGGAGAAGGCCGTTGAGGCTTGTGCAAAATCGTTTCGATACGATGTTCCTAGAGGAGAGAATTGTACAAGAATAGGATATATATATATGGATCAACAAAAATATAATGAAGCGATATTTTGGTTTAAATTGGCAACGGAAGTACCTCTGGCAACGGATAGTCCGTTTCACAGTCCAGCTAGCTACACATGGATTCCCTATTTACAAATGTGTATTTGCTATAGCAAGTTAGGAGATCAAGACAAAGCTTATTATTACAATGAATTAGCAGCTTCTTATGTTCCGAATAATGCTGCAATCGAATATAACCGTAAATATTTTCGGGGTGTTTTTGATAAACAATATAAGGCGTAATGTATCCTGTTTTTAGGAAATAACTTGTTATTATTCTAATGATGATAGATTGGCTATATATTAGAGTATCGGCAGAGAGGATATTGTTTGTAAAATGTATTTTGTTCATATGATATATATATTTCAAATTCAATTTACATAAGGAGTGTGTGAAATGAATCGAGAAAAAAGTTCTTTATATGAAGAAAAATCTGATTTTTATTATAATGCAGCCAATCCAAATTTATTGAAGCATATAAAAAAGGAATGGAAAGAAGTTCTTGATATTGGTTGCTCGAGCGGTGCATTGGGAGCAGCCATAAAAGAAAATGGCACACGTGTATCAGGAATTGAGGCATTTCCAGAGGCAGCAGAAAAAGCGAAAGAAAGACTGGATCACGTTATTTTAGGTGATATAGAAAAAATAGATCTTCCTTACGAGAAGGAACAATTTGATTGCGTCATATTTGGAGATGTATTAGAGCATTTATTTGATCCATGGGCTGTGATAGAAAAAATTAAACCATATATAAAACAAAATGGTGTGATTTTAGCTAGTATCCCGAACGTTGCTCATATTTCAGTGTTAGCTCCCTTACTTGCTGGAAATTGGACATATACAGAGTATGGCCTGTTAGATAAAACGCATATTCGTTTCTTTACTTTTAATGAAATGCTAAGAATGTTTTTAAAAGCAGGATATTCTATTAGTAAAGTAGATCGTGTATATGTTGATCATAAAATGTATGAACCGCTTATTGAAGAATTATATGAAGTTTGTAAAAAATATCGTCTTGGAAGTGGCTTCATGGCTGAGACGGTTGTATTCCAATATATTATTGAAGCAGAAAAATCACAATTATGAGTGCCGCCGAAAAAACAATATTATTTGTTACATGTATAAATGATCGGAAATTATATGCACAATGTGTGCGACATATATTGAAGTTGGCAGTACCTCCAGGATATATTGTGCAATTTATGCCGATTCGAAATGCGAAAAGTATGACGGGCGGATACAATCAAGCCATTTCACATCCAGCGAAATATAAAGTGTATTTACACCAAGATGTCTTTATTATAAACGGAGCTTTTCTATACGGATTAATTCAATTATTTGAGGAACATGAACATCTTGGGATGATTGGGATGGTTGGAGCGCAATATGTTCCTCCAAATGGAGTATGGAACGAGGGGCGTGGGATTGTCGGGAAAGTCATTGGTTATATGAACGATTTGTTTTATATGGCAAGTTTAGAGCAACCATTTCATGAATCAAAAACGTTTATTCCTGTTGAATGTATTGACGGTTTGTTGATGGCGACACAATATGATATCTCGTGGCGAGAAGACTTATTTGACGGATTTGACTTTTATGATGTATCTCAATCATTTGAATTTAAAAAAGCAGGATATACAGTCGGTGTCCCTGTACAGCGCGATGCGTGGTGTATTCATTATCATTTCGATGTAAATATGACAAACTATGAAAAGCATAGAAAAGTATTTGTAGAGAACTATATGTCAGATGTGAATAAGGAAGAATAGAGGGGCTACAAAATGAAAGATCATACAATATTAGTCGTTGTTTGTGTAAATAATGAAAAGCTTTTCGAGCAATGTGAGAGGCAAATAAGAAACATTTTTGTTCCCCCTGGTTATGCTGTGCAAATTTTCCCGATACGAGATGCAAAAAGTATGGCAAGTGCATATAACCGAGCCCTTTCCTTTCCTGCAAAGTATAAAGTATATATACATCAAGATACGTACCTTATTAATCGTGATATGTTTTATACACTTATTTCTCTTTTTAAAGAAAATGAAAAACTTGGTTTAATTGGAGTCGCTGGCGCTCAGTTTATACCGAGTAATGGGATATGGTGGGAAGGGAAAAATTTAGTAGGGAAAGTGATTGAATACAGAAGACAGAATTATCAATTATTAAATTTAGATCAAGGGTTTTATGGAAATCAATCTTTTATGTCAGTGCAGGCAATCGATGGTTTATTCATGGCAACGCAGTATGATATTCCGTGGCGAGAAGATTTATTTCAAGGATTCCACTTTTATGACGTTTCACAGTCTTTAGAGTTTCAAAAGGCTGGCTATTTAATTGGTATCCCTAATCAAGCAAATATATGGTGTATTCATTACAACGGAGATGAGTTTGATGCCGATACATACGAGAAGTATCGGAAAGTATTTGTAGAACATTATAAAGATATATTATCTCCATCATAAGGGAGAGATGAAGGATGAAAGGGATTATTTTAGCAGGCGGGACAGGATCGAGATTATATCCAATAACGAAAGTAACGAATAAACATTTACTTCCTGTTGGGCGGTATCCGATGATTTATCATGCGGTATATAAGCTGAAGCGATGTGAAATTACAGATATTATGATTATTACAGGTAAAGAGCATATGGGAGATGTTGTGAGCTTCCTAGGAAGTGGTCAAGAGTTTGGTGTATCCTTTACGTATCGTGTGCAAGATAAGGCGGGCGGGATTGCGCAGGCGCTAGGACTTTGTGAAGATTTCGTAGGAAATGATCGGATGGTAGTTATATTAGGAGATAATATCTTTTCAGATGATATTCGCCCGTATGTTGAAGAGTTTACAAGTCAAAAAGAAGGGGCTAAAGTGCTGCTTCAATCTGTAGAAGATCCCGAGCGATTTGGTGTAGCGCATATTCAAGGCCGAAAAATAATTAAAATTGAAGAAAAGCCGAATGAGCCGAAAAGTTCTTATGCTGTTACGGGAATTTATTTGTATGATTCGAAAGTCTTTTCTTATATAAAAGAATTAAAACCTTCCGCAAGAGGGGAACTTGAAATTACAGATATAAATAATTGGTATTTAAAACGAGGAGTACTTACTTATAATGAAATGATCGGCTGGTGGACTGATGCGGGAACGCATGCTTCTCTTCAAAGAGCGAATACGTTAGCGCGGGATATAAACTTTGGGAAACAGTTTAATGGAGAATAGGTGAAAATATGAAAGTTGTAGAAACAAATTTTAACAATGTGAAATTGTTAGAACCGAGATTGTTTGAAGACGAGCGAGGTTTTTTTACTGAAAGTTATAATAAGAAGATGCTAGAAACGTTAGGGATTACGCATTCATTTGTGCAAGATAACGTATCTTATTCAGCGCATTCGGGGACGATTCGAGGGCTCCACTTTCAAAAAAATCCGAAAGCACAAACGAAACTCATTCAAGTTATGCAAGGTGCAATATATGATGTTATCGTTGATTTGCGAAAAGATTCACCTACATTTAAAAAGTGGAGAGGTTATATTTTAAGCGCGGATAATCATAGGCAATTATTAGTGCCGAAAGGATTTGCTCATGGTTTTTGTACACTTGTACCTCATACAATTGTTATGTATAAAGTAGATGAGTATTATAGTGCTGATCACGATTCCGGTTTGCTTTGGGAAGATAAAGAATTATCAATTCCATGGCCGGTAACAAATCCTATCTTGTCCGATAAGGATCGAATATTACCATTACTTCAGGAATATGAAGATAGTTTTTAAGTAGGAGAGTTGTTTATGAATATATTAGTTACAGGTGGAGCTGGATTTATTGGAAGTAATTTCATTCACTATATGTTAAAAAACTATGAAACATATAAAATCATTAATTACGATGCATTAACATATAGCGGGAATTTAAATAATGTAAAGCCTATTCAAGAAAATCCTAACTACTCATTTGTAAAAGGGAAAATCCAAAATGGAGAGCTACTGGAACATGTTGTTAAGGAATGTGACGTGCAAGTAATTGTAAATTTCGCAGCTGAATCACATGTAGATCGTAGCATTGAAAATCCGATCCCTTTTTATGATACAAACGTAATCGGGACAGTCACGCTGTTGGAGTTAGTGAAAAAATATTCACATATTAAATTCGTGCAAGTATCAACAGATGAAGTATACGGTTCTTTAGGGAAAACCGGAAGATTTACAGAGGAAACCCCGCTAGCTCCTAATAGTCCATATTCTTCAAGTAAAGCAAGTAGCGACATGATAGCCTTATCTTATTATGAAACGTATCAATTACCAGTTGTTGTAACACGTTGTTCTAATAACTATGGACCGTACCAATATCCTGAGAAATTAATTCCGTTAATGGTTACGAATGCGCTTGAAGGAAAGAAACTACCATTATATGGTGATGGATTGAATGTAAGGGATTGGCTGCATGTAACGGATCATTGTAGTGCAATTGACACCGTTTTGCATAAGGGATGTGTAGGAGAGGTGTATAATATCGGCGGAAATAACGAAAAAACAAATGTAGATGTTGTGGAACAAATTATAAAACTTTTAGGAAAAACGAAAAAAGATATTGAATTTGTAACAGACCGTTTAGGTCACGACCGTCGTTATGCGATTGATGCACAAAAAATGAAGAATGAGTTTGAATGGGAACCGAAGTATACGTTCGAACAAGGATTAAAAGAAACGGTGGAATGGTATAAAAACAATGTGGACTGGTGGAAACCACTAAAAGAAAAGTAAGGGGCATGTAGATGAAAGAACGGATTATCATAACGGGAGCGAACGGTCAGCTAGGGAAGCAACTACAAGAAGAGTTGAATTCTGAGGAATATGACATATATCCATTTGATAAAGAGTTATTAGATGTAACAAATATATCCCGAATTAAGCAAGTGGTACAAGAAATAAAGCCACATACAATTGTTCATTGTGCAGCGTATACGAAGGTAGATGGTGCTGAGAAAGAACAGGATCTTGCTTACTTAATAAATGCGATTGGAGCTCGAAATGTAGCGGTTGCTTCACAATTAGTAGGGGCTAAGTTAGTGTATGTCAGTACCGATTATGTATTTCCAGGTGACAAACCGGATGGCTATCATGAATTTCATAATCCGGCACCGATAAATATATATGGAGCTTCTAAATTTGCAGGAGAGCGGTTCGTAAAAGAGTTACATAATAAATATTTTATAGTTCGTACATCGTGGTTGTATGGTAAGTATGGAAATAATTTTGTGAAAACGATGCTACGATTAGGAAAAGAGAGAGAAAACATATCTGTTGTAGCTGATCAAGTTGGTTCTCCTACGTACGTGGCGGATTTAATTACTGTGATTAATAAGCTCATTCATACATCCTTATACGGTACGTATCACGTATCAAATCGCGGTTCATGTTCTTGGTTTGAATTTGCTCAAAAAATATTTTCGCATACAAAAATAAGAGTGAATGTATTACCTGTGTCGACTGAGGAATTTGGATCGACGGCAGCGAGACCGAAATATTCGATCTTTCAGCATAAAATGCTACAATTAAATGGTTTTTTACAAATGCCTACTTGGGAAGAAGGATTAGAAAGGTTTTTTATAGAAACAAAAAGTCATTAACAAATTTATGTTAGTGACTTTTTTGTTTGCCTTTAAGAGGTTTTATGGTACTATAATTATAGTATCAGGTACTAATAACAAGTATAAGTATTTCTGGGAGGATATATCATGGAACTATTACAAGGGAAAACATTTGTTGTTATGGGCGTTGCGAACCAAAGAAGTATTGCATGGGGAATTGCTCGCTCTTTGCATAATGCAGGTGCAAAATTAATATTCACATATGCAGGAGAGCGTTTAGAAAGAAACGTTCGTGAACTAGCGGAAACATTAGAAGGACAAGAATCACTTGTATTACCTTGTGATGTAACGAATGATGAGGAACTTACAGCTTGCTTTGAAACTATTAAGCAAGAAGTTGGTACAATTCACGGTGTTGCACACTGTATTGCTTTTGCAAATCGTGATGATTTAAAAGGCGAATTTGTAGATACTTCTCGCGATGGATTTTTACTTGCACAAAATATTAGTGCATTCTCTTTAACAGCTGTAGCAAGAGAAGCGAAGAAAGTGATGACAGAAGGCGGAAATATTTTAACTTTAACATACCTTGGCGGCGAGCGCGTTGTGAAAAACTATAACGTTATGGGTGTTGCGAAAGCTTCATTAGAAGCTAGCGTGAAATATTTAGCGAACGATTTAGGACAACATGGCATTCGCGTTAACGCTATTTCTGCAGGACCAATTCGTACGTTATCTGCGAAAGGTGTAGGCGACTTTAACTCAATTTTAAAAGAAATTGAGGAGCGCGCACCACTTCGTCGTGCGACGACTCCAGAAGAAGTTGGGGATACAGCAGTATTCTTATTCAGTGATTTAGCACGCGGAGTAACAGGAGAAAATATCCACGTTGATTCAGGATATCATATTTTAGGATAAATATAATATTGATTATAGTTTTTTAAAAAGGACGGTCTCTACATATTGAGGCTGTCCTTTTTAATTGTTCTAGGAAAGAACGATTTTTAACGAAAGTTCTTGCATTGTTATGAATATAACTATAATAGTACACGATTTATCCAGCTATGTATGGAAGTGGGAGGGACGAGTGTGAAGAATAAAAATAAAAGTTCAACAGTTGGAAAACCGTTGTTATATATTGCACAAGTAAATTTAGAACTTGCTGCACCGAACATGAAAAGAATTCTTCTTACAAACTTTGAAAATGAGGATAGAAAAGAGCAAAGTGATAGAAATGAAAGTATTGTAAGTAGTGCAGTGGAAGAGACGGTAGAACGAGAAAAGCTTGCGAAAGAGGAGCAGCAAGTGGAAGAAGAAAAAGTAGAAGGAAAACTAGAAGAAGAGGAACAAGAAGAGCAAGTGAGAACAGTCCCGCACAATAAATCATTTAAGGATATGAGCAATGAAGAAAAACTTCAGTTTTTAGTAAACCGCCCTCATTACATTCCGAAAGTAAGATGTAGGATAAGAACGACTACCGTCTCATATATAGGATCGATTATATCTTATCGTAATGGCATTGTATCCATTATGCCACCAAATAGTATGAGAGATGTTCGGTTATCTATAGAAGACATCAAAACGATTGATATGGCCGGCTTTTAAATATGTAAAGGTGGTAGAAAGCTTCTACCACCCCAATAGTTTTTTAGTTTACTTAACTATAGAAACGTCGCGTAAGCACTGAATAGCACAGAAGCAGCTTAAATCAACAGTAATGCAAGTAGATGTCGATATTAATCTTGCATTTGGTACAGCTAAAAACGTACAAATTGGATCGTCGTTAGGTGGTACAGGAGAACCATCACCTAATACTACAGTTAACACACGTAGGACAGCACAGCTATCGTCATCTACGCTTTCTACACGAAAAATTGGAGATTGGCAGCTAGTAAGGCTTGAAGATGGTGCAAATGCTTCAAATGGCGTTCCAGCTTTTGTGTATAAAATAAAAGGGCGTGTATTTGCTACTGCTGCAGTATTGTGTGCTCCTAAAAATGGAATTTCACAACCAGAACCACATGTTGAACTAGAGCAATCTTGTAATTCATTGATGAATTTTACGACGTCAACTACGCAGTGAGAAGAGCTATGGTGTTTATTTTCGTTACAACTCATTAATGTCACTCCTTATCTTCTTGTTTGTATTTACATTAATAAGATATTGGAGTGGGGGAGATTTGGTCACAATCTTAAGACCTTTTTTTTTAAATAGGCTAAAGAGGATAGGGAAGGTGGAATTATGTTATTTACAAGCTGGCTTTTATTTTTTATTTTTGCGCTAGCTGCTTTTAGGTTAACTCGTCTTATTGTTTATGATAAAATTACAGCTTTTTTGCGAAGACCGTTTATTGATGAGCTAGAGATTACAGAGCCTGATGGAAGTGTATCGACTTTTACAAAGGTGAAAGGGAAAGGATTAAGAAAGTGGATTGGAGAATTATTAAGCTGCTATTGGTGTACAGGTGTGTGGGTTAGTGCTTTTTTATTAGTTTTATATAAATGGATTCCAATTGTTGCAGAGCCTGTGCTAGCATTATTAGCCATTGCAGGTGCAGCAGCGATCATTGAAACAATTACAGGATATTTTATGGGAGAATAATAAAGTGAAACTTTAATCAGTGGGGGGCATCCCCCGCTAATTATCAGCCCTCACCAATCGGGATAAATCTTCATGCTGCTAGTAAAAGCGGAGTTTAAGAGGATGAGGGAACGGAAATAAGGAGTTGTTCATATAGTAAATAGACAGAATTGACAGTAGAGGAGATGTTTGCTGTGAGCAATAATTCAAGGCAAAATTTATATGACCTACAGCAGTGGTATAACATACAGCAACAGCAACAAGCACAACATCAGGCATATCAAGAGCAATTACAGCAACAAGGGTTTGTGAAAAAAAAGGGATGCAACTGTGGGAAAAAGAAGAATACAATAAAACAATATGAAGAATGAAACACTCATGTTACGGTGAGTGTTTTTTATTATAAATATAAAAAGCGGTATTTCAATTAAGAAATACCGCTTTTTACTAGCTAATTTGTGCAACTGTTAATGCTGCAGCACGGATGTCTACAGTTCCAAGCAGTTCAACTGGTACAATTTGAATTAAGTCACCAGGGTTTAAGTTAATAAGAATAACACCACTGGATACGTCTACTTCACCAGTACCAATAACGTTAGAGCGAACCGCTGTACCTGATCCAGGAATAATGTTAGCTGGTGTACCTAATGATAAGAAGAAACGACCAGCTTCTGGTGCAGTAGGAACGTTATCAAGACTAATTGTTAATGTATAACTGATTTGATAAATACCAGCTACTTGAATTCGAATACCGTCTCCGACACTTACTGTATTATTTATTACAGGAACAGTAATATTTGGATTTGGACTTACGCTAGGTAATAGTAGTGGTGTGAATAATGAAGCAAATTGAGGTGCAGAAGCGTTGAACGCAAAACCGAAGGCAGGTAGTGTACTAGCTGGTTTCGCTTCGCAATCAATTTTAGTAAATTCGCAATCAGAAGAGAACATGTTTTTCACTCCTTTATCTGTTTCTACTTTCAGTTAATGTAGGGGACAAGTTATTTGCTCTAGACAAGTTCCCAATTTTATAAAAAATACATAATAATACCTTTTAAGCATGGATTGGGTGGCAGAAAATTCTGCCACCCAATCCATGCTTAAATCGTTATTTAGTTTTAAATCGTAACATCACGTAAGCATTGAATAGCACAGAAACAACTTAAATCAACTGTCAGACAAGCAGGGGTCGATATTAACCTTGCATTTGGTACATTTAAAAACGTACAAATTGGATCGTCACCAGGTGGTACAGAGGAACCATCACCTAATACTACAGCTAATGCACGTAACACAGCACAATCATCATCATCAATGCTTTCAACGCGGAAAATTGGAGTTCTACAGCTAGTAAGACTTCCTGATGGTGCAAATGCTTCAAAAGGCTCTCCGGTTTTTGTGTATAAAATAAAAGGACGTGTATTCGCTACTGATGCAGTGTTATGTGCTCCTAAAAATGGAACTTCGCAACCAGATCCACATGTAGTGGTTGCACATTCTTGTAATTCATGTATAAAACGAACGACATTAGATACACAGTTGAAATCAAAATCATGGTGATGATGATCTTCGTTGCAATTGCAGCTCATTATGTTCACTCCTTATCGTGAGTTCTGACATACACTATTACAATATGAACGGGATATGGTCGATATTACGTTAATTCTCAGGATAGAAACAGGGAATTTATATAGAGGGGATGTACATAACGTGATATGCAAAAAGACACCCTTATTTAATGGGTGTCTTTTCAGATAAATCTTTTCGCGCAGTATATAAAAAACGAGATATATCTAGTTTTTTTCCTCTGAAAAATTGCGGGGAGGAAATGTAAAGTTCTTCTTTAGCACGCGTAATTGCGACATAGAGTAATCGTCGTTCTTCTTCTAATGCTTCAGAAGTCTCCGTCACACGGTCATTGGCATCTTTTAAAGAAGAAGTATGCGGCAATATACCATCGCTTGCTCCGAGTAAAAAGACGCATGGAAACTCAAGGCCTTTTGCGTTATGAATCGACATAAGCGACACGGCATCTTTTTGCGGCATTGTTTTTAATGCTTCCATTTCTTTTTGACCTTGAATTGCCTCATTAATAAATTGTAAATAAGCTGGAATATCCGTAAAGCGAGTTGCTGATTCCATTAATTCTTCTAACATTTCTTCTTGTATGTCTTTATGCATCGTAAAGGAAGAACGATCATTACTTTGTAAGTACTCTAAATATTTTCCTTTACCATGAATAATTTCTTTCAATGCTTTTTTCGGTTCTAGTTCTTTTATAAACTTAATAAAATCGATACGCTCATTTACTTTTTTAACTTGAAAAGGTTTTAAGCTTGGATTTAGTAATAGAAAATGAAGAAGAGAAGGGAAACGGCCCTCACCATATTTCCATTGTTCACGTTCAATAAATGAAATGCACTCATCACGGCCAATATACATTGTTGGTAATATATTTGAAAGTGATTCGAGGCGGAACGGTTCTAGCACGAGTCGTAAGTGATCTAATACGGGCCTAATTAAAGAATGCTCGTAGAACGATTGGCTCGCTCCATGTTTAATAAATGGAATCTTATGAATTGTAAGCTGATCAAGTAAAGAACGGCTTACAGAATGTGTACGATATAATAAACAAAAATCTTTATAATTTCGTTCACCACTATCTACTTTTTCCTGAATGAGTTGCAAAATTTGATTTGCTTCATCAAGAGTTGTCGCAGGTCTTGCATAAAACGGCTGCATGCCATCGTTACGAACAGAATATAGCTCTTTATCAAAACGTTCTTGATTGAGCTTAATAACTTCATTTCCAAGTCCGACGATAAATGGATTAGATCGATAATTCGTATTAAGTGCGATAATCGTTGTATTATCAAATTCCTTTGGAAAAGATAAAATAATTTGGTGACTTGCCCCTCGCCAGCCGTAAATCGCTTGATCGTCATCACCTGCGATAAATAAATTATTTCTTGGCGTGGCTAACAATTTTACAATTTCATATTGTGCATACGACGTATCTTGAAACTCATCTACTTCAATGTAATGAAAACGCTCTTGTAATTGAGTAAGCAGGGGAGCGTTATTTTCTAACAGATAATACATTTCTAATAAGATGTCGTCAAAATCGATATAATTGTACCGTTGTTTTACCTCTTCGAAACGTTCGTATACTTCTTTGAACTCTTGTTCAACCGGTGTTTTCGCTTTTACATCTTTCGGACGATTCAATTTGTTTTTCTCAAGTGAAATCATAGCGAGTATCGTTTCGGCATCATAAGCGTCTTTTAAGCGTAATTCTTTCAAAATTTTCTTTATCATAATTTGTTTATGTTTTTCATTTGCTAAAATTTGCTGATTATATCCTTGACTACGAAGCAATTTTAAAAAGACAGAGTGGAATGTACCAGCAACGACATAGCTACTTGCGGCATGATTCATACCAGGTAAATTCGCTACACGGCTTCGAATTTCTTCAGCTGCTTTTTGTGTAAACGTCAGCAGCAAAATATTTCGTGGATGAACATGTTTTACATTAACTAAATAACCAACGCGAGTTGTCAAAACAGATGTTTTACCACTTCCAGCACCAGCTAGTGTAAGGACAGGTCCTTCTGTCGTTTGCACTGCTTCTAACTGTTTTTCATTTAAATAAACACCTTGCTGTTCTAAAGCGCGGAAATACGCCGCATCTGCATCTTCTTCCATAATTAAATGGGTAGATGTTTTCGGAATATGATACGTCGCTTGCGGAATGTCAGCGTGTGTTAACGATTTTTGTGAAAATTTTTCTTGTGTCATATATTCACCTTCAAAACTATAGCATCAACATTTAACTTTAGCGGAAGAAAAAGAAAATAGCAATGTAAAAAACAGGAGGGGCTACCTCCTGTTTTCAAATTACAATGCTTTTATCATAACGATGTGAGGAATATTTGCTTCCATAAATACATCAGAACTCGTTACGTATCCAAGTTTTTTATAGAAATCTTCAGCATGTGTTTGGGCATGAAGTTTCAATTTCGGTAGAGACTCTTCCTTCGCATAGGCTTCAAGTGCATCCATAATGATTTTACCAATGCCTTTTTTACGATGGGAAGCTAGTACGCAAATGCGCTCCATTTTTCCTATTCCATCAACGATGCGGAAGCGACCAGCACCAACTGGAACATCATTATCATATATAACAACGTGTGTTGAAATTTCTTCAAACTCATCATACTCTTCTTCTGCAGAAACCTGTTGTTCATTTACAAATACTTGCTTACGTACAGAGAATGCATCACTTAGTTGTTCGTCCGTTTGTACGATTTGTGCGTGCAAATTAGTTGTTCTCCTTTCCGAGGTGGAATGTTTCATGTACAGTCCACGTTCCATTTTCTAATTGGTATAGAAGGTGGAAACGATCGATTGGTTGCTCATAATAGAAATCTTTCATACGTAATCGACCTAATACATCAGCGTGCTCTGCATCTGATAAGTCTTGACCGATTGTTAAATGAGGTACGAAAGAGTACTCGCGCTCTTGTGTAAAGAATCCATTATGCATTTCTTCATTTAAGAAAGTAAGTTCAGGTGTTTTTTCTACTTTAAAATAAAGAACATTATTAACAGGTGCGAATGAACCAACTTTTCCAACATGAAGGGTGAAAGGGTTCGTTTTGTTTGCGATTGTATGTAACTCATTCACAATCGATTCTAATTGTTCATCTTGCGTCTCAAAGGGTGTTTTCAATGTAATATGTGGCGGAACTAATGCGTAATGTGGATCATAACGTTTACGCAATCCGTTCGCTTTATCTTGAATCATTTTTGATGGAAAAATTACAATGCCTAATTTCATGTTCCAATTCCTCCCTTTGTAAGTCTAGTTAGATTTTGAGAAAAATAAATCTCTTTATCTATTATATCAAATTATTCTGAACACTGCTCTCTATTATTTCATTGATAGAATATGAGAGAAGGCTTTCGGTAAGTCAGCCTGCCAATACTTCCAAGTATGATTACCTTCAAACTCTTCGTAATGCGTGATGAAATTTCTATCTGTAAGAAGAGTATTGAGCTCACGGTTCGGTTCTACGAAATCAGATACTTGTCCATCAGTGCGCTTTACAGCTGTTTCTTCTGTACCAATGACGTGATAAAGTTCTAAAGCCTGTGGATCTTTGAATTCTTTTGCTAAGTTCATCACTGTTTCGTCAACAAATGGTGATTGCATAACGACTTTACCGAATGTATGCGGATACATAAGTGCAGTCATAAAGGAAACTGTACCGCCAAGAGAATCTCCAATTAAAACGCGTCCTTTACCCATTTGATACGTTGGATAATTTTCATCGATATATGGAGCAAGCTCGTGAGCAAGGAAACGAATGTAAGCAGCATTCTTTACATCGCCTGGGAAATATTTTTCCTTACGATCGTGTACGTTTTTATATGGAATACCGACAATAATTGTGCGGTCAATTTCTTCAGTTTCACGAAGGTTTTCAATTACACGGTGTGCTTTACCGAGCTGAAAATAATCTCTACCATCTTGTGCAATTACAACTGTATGTTTGTGCAGTGGCGTGTAATTTACTGGTAAGTAAACTAAAAGCGTAACATCTTCTTGAAGTGATGCGCTATAAAATGAAATTTCTTCAATTCTCCCTATTGTTTGATTCATGTAGATCCCCCTAAATAAAAATTTACTGTAATGATTGTAAGGGCGACGCTTATAGTGAAAATGAAAGAACGATTCACTAATAGGTGCCTTAATTTCTATTTTACCATAATGGTACGAAGAATCTAAAAAATTAGTATTTAAGTTAGGAAAGAAAACGGATATAATGAAGTGGGATTTTTGACAGGTGAGAGGGGAGACAGAATTTGAAACAAGAAAGATCAATTGCACTACCGTTAGCCATTTCCATTATAGCTATTTCATTCGCAGCAGTTTTTGTAAAGATGTCCTCAGCACCATCTTCCATCTTAAGTATGTATCGTTTATGGATTATTGTACTTATTATGCTGCCTATCGTTTGGAAGAAACGAGAAGAGTTCCAGAAGATTCAAATAAAAGATTGGGGATTTTTAATTGGATCTGGATTCTTTTTAGCGCTACATTTTCTTTTATGGTTTGAGTCTTTAAAGCATACAACAGTTGCTAGCTCGACAATTATTTTAGCACTTCAACCAATCGTGTCTTTAGTTGGAGGTTTTTTTCTATTTAAAGAAAGAACAACCTACTCAGCCATTGCAACGATGGGTATCGCTATATTAGGTGTAATGTGTATTGGTTGGGGAGATTTAGGTTTAAGTAAACAAGCAATTTATGGAGATATATTATCCTTTTTCAGTGTAATAGCGGTTGTCGGTTATTTATTTATCGGACAAACGACAGTAAAGAAAGTATCACACTGGATTTATAGCTTTACAGTTTTTGCATTCGCAGGTATTTTTATGGGGATTTATAATATAGTGCTGCAAGTACCTTTTACAGGTTATACGAAGTGGGACTGGACTATTTTTCTTTTACTTGCGATTGTGCCGACAGTGTCGCATGTCATTAATAACTGGCTATTAAACTACGTAAATGCAACAACAATTTCCATGAGTATTTTAGGAGAACCTGTTGGGGCATCTGTACTTGCGTTCTTTTTACTTGGAGAAAAATTAAATGCAATGCAAATTATCGGCAGCATGCTCGTATTGTTTGGTGTATCTGTTTTCTTATTACAGCAACAAAAACGAACAGCAAAAAATGTGGTGAACGAGCCAGTGTATACACAGGAATTATAATGTTAGCGGAGAAAAGAGAAGTTAGGATACTTCTCTTTTTATTTTATTCCGCTATTTGAGGGCAGTAAAACTCCCACCTCAAAATTCGGCTGGAGCAAAGAAGTTGGTGGGGAGTTTTACTGCCCGTAACCCCCCACTGATTATAGTTTCACTTTATAGAAATTTAGATGAAGAAGGGGGAGAGAAATGGAAGAGATATTAAAGAAGTATATGAAGAGATTTACAACATTAAGTGAAGAACAGCAACGGATGATCCTTAGTGAATTACAAATTGAAGAATATAAAAAAGGAACAGTGCTCTTAAGGCAAGGAGATGTTCCGTCAAAATGTTATTTTGTATTAAAAGGATGTGTTAGACAATATTGTATAGATGTAGCAGGGAAAGAAGTTACATCAAATTTTTATACAGAAGAACAAGCAATTGCAAATTTCAATCATCATAAACAAGATAAATCATCCCCGCATACGTTAACGTGTTTAGAAGACTGCATGGTAGTAGTTGGCGACCTGTATAGTGAAAAGGACATGTATAAGAAATATTCACAGTTAGAAGAAATGACGCGCCAAATGATTGAATACAATTTTGGTGAAGTACAAGAAGAGCTTACGTTATTTATTGCATCGACACCAGAAGAACGCTACAGATCATTATTACAAAAACGAACTCATTTAATCGAGCGTGTTCCTCAATATCAACTGGCAAGTTATCTAGGTATTACGCCGGAATCATTAAGCAGAATTAAGAAACGACTCAAACAGTAGAGTTTTTTCCACCTCTAAGCAATAGCCATATACTAAATCCTAGTTCGCCTGCAATCATCGGTGGTTGAAAGACAACGTTAAGAATGGAAAGCATCGCATCATATTGTGAAAACATTGTATTCATGGCGTGAATGACGATATAACCGATAGCGGCGATGAACAGTAGTATACTAATAAATTTCGGTATTTGTTTAAATAGAAAAGTTACATATCCTAAAACGAAAAGATGTAAGCCGAAAATGATTAATCCTACAGACCAAATGTATTCAAAAGCTTCTAGAAATAACATTGTATATGCTTCTGAATTAGCAACTGTACTTTTTGAAAGAAGTAATACAAATATTAAATTGAATATAGCAATCCCAAGTGTAGCTGTATACATAAGACGAAGACAGGCAGTTAGTAATGAGAGGTTAGCATGGATAGGTTTTAGAAAGAAATAAAGAGCCCATGCGGCGACAATATCAGTGATAAAAATGATAATCCAACCGAAGATTTCTGCTTTGAAAAGTGAATTTGAAGTTTGGATATTATGAAATGTCGCGTTCGTATCTCCTTGTACAACGAGATTTCCGTGAACAAAACCGTAAGAAAAAAATGCAATGAATGCCATAACAAGTAGAGAAGTACCAGCAAATAAGGCAAACTTTCGTTCATTCATATGTCGTCCTCCTATTTCAATATTACTTTTATTTTAATAAGAGAAGGAGGGGAATTCATTGACTTAAATCAAGAGAGGGGAGAGCGTAATGGGATTTCCATCAAAAAAAGATACATGGTTATATCCAATCTTTTTCATTGTTTTAGGCGCCTGTTTTGCTCCAATATTTGCAGGGAGAGAATACTTTCTCTTATTTTTTACAATTCCATTAGCTATACTGTTTAGTTGGAGTTGGTTTTCAACAAAATATATCGTTAAGGAAGAAATAGTTATGATTACATCAGGTCCCGTTAAAAAGCGTATATTTATACGAGACATAAAACGAATTTCCAATACAAAAAATCCAATAGCGGCTTATGCGTTATCATTCGATCGATTAGAAATTGTTTACGGGTCATATGAAACAGAGATTATTTCTCCTAAAAATAAAGAACAATTTATTAATCTTGTGAAAAGTAAAAATCCGCACATTGAAATGAAGTAAAAGAGTGGCTATGAAGCCACTCTTTTACTTTGGATTTGTCATATAAGGTTGTACATGAATGACGCATAGGTCACGAAATTTTCCTTCAGCAGTTGTAACAATTACGACTGCTCTTCCTGCACTTTTTCCAGTAATCGTTACCGTATCACCTTTTGGATATATTGTGATGACATCAGAATTCATATTTGTCCAAATAAGCTCCTGATTCGTCGCTTGCATTGGTAAAACGGAAGCTGATAACTCAGTACTTTGCCCAGTTTTTATTTTCAACTTATTTTTTTCCATATGAACACCGATAACTGAAATAACAGAAGGAGCAATTGAAATTTTGGGTGGATTAGGTTGAATGTTTAAACGAGAAGCAGAAGCATTTGTAATAGGTGAAAATTTTCTTATGTGTTGTTGCTGGAAAGCTGCTAACATGTTGGAGTCCCCTTTCTGTATAAGTGCTGATACTAATACTATAAAGGAGTAGTGTTATGTTAAATTTAACGAAACATAAAGAATTTGTTAAATTTGAGAAGAAGATTGTCGAACTGTAATAAAAAAAGCTCTGCTGTTATGATAACAGCAAAGCTTTTTTATAGACTATGACTATGTTGTTTTTCGAAATCCTCAAATTGCTCTTCAACTTCTTTTGAAGGTTGTGTTAGTAAACTAACGATTATGATTGCAAGTAAACTAATTGTGAAACCAGGAATCATTTCATATAAGAAGTTTGTTAAGAATTTAAATTGAGTCCATATAATAACAGTCGCGGCACCAGAAATCATACCAGCAAGCGCGCCCCATTTCGTCATACGTTTCCAATATAGACTTAATAAAATAGCTGGTCCGAATGAAGAACCAAATCCAGCCCAAGCGTATCCAACAAGAGCTAAAATCGTATCATTTTGTTTAAACGCTAATGCGCACCCAACTAAGGCGATACCAAGAACAGCCATACGACCGACAAATACAAGCTCTTTATCAGAAGCAGAACGTTTAAAGAATGTATGATATAAGTCTTCTGTTACAGCACTTGAAGTAACGAGAAGCTGAGATGAGATTGTACTCATAATTGCAGCTAAAATCGCTGCTAATAAAAATCCAGTAATAAGTGGATGGAATAAAATTTTTCCAAGCTCAAGGAAAATTGTCTCTGGGTTAGATAATGTCAAATCTTGTTGTGAATAGTAGGCAATACCGATAAGACCAGTAAACATAGCTCCGACAACAGAGAAAATCATCCAGCTCATACCAATTCTTCGTGCGCTTTTAAGTTCTTTTACAGAAGAAATTGCCATAAAGCGCACGATAATATGAGGTTGTCCAACATAACCAAGGCCCCATGCGAATAAGGAAACAATTCCTAAAGTGGAGGCACCTTTAAAAATATCTAAACGTGTTGGATCTACAGATCGAATTGTATCAAATGCAGGTCCAAGTCCGTTTGCATTCATAATTGTTACGATAGGAACAAGAATAAGAGCAACAACCATAATGATTCCTTGCACGAAGTCTGTCCAACTTACTGCTAAGAAACCACCAAATAATGTGTAAGCTACAACAACGCCTGCTACAATGAATAATCCAACATGATAGTTCATACCAAATGAATTTTCAAATAATACAGCGCCTGAAACTAATCCTGAAGCTACATAAAAAGTAAAGAAAATCATAATAACAAGTCCGGATACTAAGCGTAGCATGTGAGATTTGTCGTGGAAACGGTGTTCCAAAAATTCTGGAATAGTAATAGAGTTGTTTGCAATTTCAGAGTAGGTACGTAAGCGAGGAGCGACATATAGCCAGTTTGCGTATGCGCCTAATGTTAGGCCGATTGCAATCCAACTACTACTTAATCCAACGCTAAACATTGCACCGGGTAAGCCCATTAAAAGCCAACCGCTCATATCTGATGCTCCAGCACTTAATGCTGTTACTGCGGGGCCTAGTGTACGCCCGCCAAGCATATAATCTGTTAAGTTGGACGTTCGTTTGTAGGCGAAATAGCCGATTACTAACATCCCGAGCATGTAAATAGAGATAGAAGTTAAAGTTAACATCTGCGTACTCATGTAGTTCCCCTTCCTTTTGTCATGTCTTTTGATGCGTTATGCATATTTATAATCTATCATGATTATTCAGAAAAATCCATTCAGAAATATGAATTTTCTGAAATGTAAGCGTTTTTTGACAATGTTTCGCTTTTGTAATATATGATTTTCTGACAAAAAACCGTAATTTTAATAGAGTATTTATTATATTTACATAAAAACGGGTTGTTTTGTCAATATAATATTGGATGAAGAAAAAATATTTTTTTTAGAAAAAGCATTGACTTTTTAGAAACGCGAGGAATATAATGAGTGCAACTTAAAAAAATGCAAGCGTTGATGAAGAAGAGTACACATGATGAACATGTCAGAGAGCTGATGGTTGGTGCGAATCAGTATGGGATTGATGTGGAATGGGCTTCGGAGCTTCCAAACCGAAACGAAAGAAGTAGGCTTTGGCGACATGATCTCATCGATATAAGAGACACGTATTATTTTTTGATACGGCAAAGTGCGTTACATTCGTAACGAATTAAGGTGGCACCACGGGAGTACCCGTCCTTTCTATAGGATGAGTACTCCCTTTTTGTGTATAAAAAATTAAATAAATTAAATCGTTTAAGTAAGAAGAGTACGTATATTGGAGACGTTACAGAGAGCCGGGGACAGGTGGGAGCCCGGTGCGGTGCCATATACGGAATGGGCTTACGAGAGGTATGCTGAACAATTGTTTTCAGTAGGCAACCCGGGTTCCGCCGTTACAAGGATAAGGTATAAATTTTGTACCTGAACAAAGCGGGATGCTTTTGCATCCAACACGAGGTGGTACCGCGGTATATTTATCGTCCTCTACATATTTTCGATATGTAGGGGACTTTTTTATTTTTCAGAGTGAGGTGAAGGACATGATGACGAAAGAAGAATTTATAAAACAAAAAAGAGAGAGAAAGACATTTTTAGTAATCACTGAAGAAGAAGGAGATAGCATTACGCCAATTTCTTTATATAGACGTATGAAAGGGAAGAAGAAATTTTTATTAGAAAGTTCACAGCTTCATCAAGATAAAGGACGTTATTCTTACTTAGGGTGTAATCCTTATGGAGAAGTGAAAAGCGTTGGTACGGAAGTAGAACGAACGATATATGGGCAAACAGAAAAGTTACAAGGTAACGTACTACAAGTGTTAGAAGAAGTAATCGCACCATCACAAGTAGACAGTCCATTTCCATTTTGCGGAGGAGCAGTTGGATATATTGGATATGATGTCATTCGGCAGTATGAAAACATTGGAGCGGATTTACACGACCCATTAAATATTCCGGAAGTACACCTTTTACTATATCGTGAGTTTATCGTTTACGATCATTTACGCCAAAAGTTGTCGCTTGTATATGTATGCAGGGAAGATGATTCAGCAGATTATGAGGAAGTATACGAAAGGCTACGAGTATACAAAGAGGAAGTGCTACAAGGAGAAGAAGCTGAAGTAAATGCAATACAATCCACATTATCATTCACTTCTTCTATAACGGAAAAAGAGTTTTGTGAGATGGTAGAAATGGCGAAAGAACATATAAGAGCGGGAGACATATTCCAAGTCGTACTGTCACAGCGTTTACAAAGTGAATGTATTGGTGATCCATTTGCATTATACCGGAAACTTCGAATTGCGAATCCATCACCATATATGTTTTATATCGATTTTCAAGATTACGTCGTTCTCGGTTCTTCACCAGAAAGTTTACTATCAGTAAGAGACGATAAGGTAATGACAAATCCAATTGCTGGTACGAGGCCGAGAGGGAAAACGAAGCAGGAAGATGAGGAAATCGAAAAAGAACTGTTAGGAAATGAGAAAGAGCGGGCGGAGCATATGATGCTTGTGGACCTAGGGCGAAATGATATTGGTAGAGTGAGCGAAATCGGCTCGGTTACGATAGATAAATATATGAAAGTAGAGAAATACTCTCACGTTATGCACATTGTATCTGAAGTTTACGGAACATTGCGAAAACAAATGAGCGGATTTGATGCGTTAGCGTATTGCTTACCGGCAGGGACGGTTTCTGGGGCTCCGAAAATTAGAGCGATGGAAATTATAAATGAGCTAGAGAATGAAAAAAGAAATGTATACGCCGGTGCAGTTGGATACGTTAGTTTTTCAGGAAATCTTGATATGGCGCTCGCCATTCGAACGATGGTCGTAAAGGATGAAAAAGCATACGTTCAGGCAGGAGCAGGAGTCGTTTACGATTCAGATCCAGTAGCTGAATATGAAGAAACATTAAATAAAGCGAGAGCGCTTTTGGAGGTAATGAAATGATTGTACTTATCGATAATTACGATTCGTTCACATATAACTTGTACCAACTGTTAGGCGAACATGAAGAAGAAAGTGTAGTTGTAAGAAATAATGAAATAACGATAGAACAGTTAGAAGAGATGAATCCAAGAGGAATTGTACTTTCACCAGGACCAGGAAAACCAGAGGATGCTGGCATTTGTATCGACGTCATCCGTCATTTTTATAAGAACGTTCCCATATTAGGGATTTGTCTTGGCCACCAAGCGATTATATCTGCATTTGGAGGAGACATTGTTAGAGCAGAACGTATTAAACACGGAAAAACATCGCGTGTGAAACATAACGGAACGTCAATCTTTTCATACGTTACACAGCCGCTAACGGCGATGCGCTATCATTCCCTTGTTGCAGAGCAAACGAGCTTGCCAGAGTGTTTTGACATATTAGCGACAGCGATGGACGACGGAGAAATAATGGCAGTCCGTCACAATTATTATCCGCTCTTTGGATTACAGTTTCATCCGGAATCAATCGCAACAGAAGAAGGCGGAAAGTTAATACGTGCCTTTTTAACAGAAGTGAAGGAGGAGGAAAGAGTATGAATAACTATCTTCGTAAATTAGTGGAGGGTCAACATTTAACAGAAGAGGAAATGTATAAAGCAGGACTACTTTTATTAAGTGAAAACATATTAGAAAGTGAAATTGCAGCTTTCTTAGTTTTACTGAAAGCGAAAGGTGAAACTGCAGAAGAAATATACGGTCTCGTTCGAGCTCTTCGCGAAAAGGCATTGCCGTTTTCGAACCATATACAAGGAGCAATGGACAATTGCGGGACGGGTGGTGACGGTGCTCAAACGTTTAATATTAGCACAACATCAGCATTCGTACTGGCAGGAGCAGGTGTAAAGGTTGCAAAACATGGTAATCGTGCTGTTTCTAGTAAAACAGGAAGTGCAGACTTATTAGAAGAACTAGGTGTAAATATTAGTAGTACGCCAAACGAAATTGATTATTTACTAGAGCATGTAGGCATTGCATTCTTATTTGCACCAGCGATGCATCCAGCACTAAGGCGCATTATGAAAATAAGAAAAGAGTTAAACGTGCCGACGATTTTTAATTTAATTGGTCCTTTAACAAATCCAGTGAATTTAGAAACACAATTTGTCGGTATTTATAAACGAGATATGTTATTACCAGTTGCACAAGTATTACAAAAGTTAGGCCGGAAACAAGCGCTTGTCGTAAATGGAAGTGGTTTTTTAGATGAAGCGTCATTACAAGGGGAAAATCACGTAGTCCTTTTAAAAGATAATGAAATAGTAGAAATGAGTATTGATCCAGAAAAGTATGGTTTTTCAAGAGTGAAAAATGAAGAAATTAGAGGGGGGAATTCAAAAGAAAATGCAAAGATTACAGTCGGCGTATTGAGCGGAGAAAAGAGTGCTTATCGTGATACAGTTTTATTAAATGCAGGTCTAGCTCTTTTCGCAAATGGAAAAACGGAAACGATTGAAGAAGGAATTAAACTCGCGGCACATAGCATTGACTCTGGAAAAGCATTAACCAAATTAAACTTATTAATTGCAGCAAGCAACGAAAAATTAGAAAGGGTGAACTAAAGTGGGGACGATTTTAGATAAAATTGTAGAACAGAAGAAAAAGGAAGTTGCGGAGTTATATGAAATATATACACCAGTAAAAACAAAAAGAAAGACACATTCACTTGTAGAAGCGTTACAGCAGTTTACTGTCATTGCAGAAGTAAAGCGAGCATCACCATCAAAAGGAGATATCAATTTGCACGTTGACGTACGAAAACAAGTGGGAACATATGAAGAATGCGGGGCAGGAGCAGTATCTGTTTTAACAGATGGTCAATTTTTTAAAGGATCGTTTCACGATTTACAAACAGCAAGAGAAGAAAGTAACATTCCGCTTTTATGTAAAGATTTCATAATCGATAAGATTCAAATCGATAGAGCGTATGAAGCGGGAGCAGATATTATTTTACTAATCGTAGCAGCGTTAACGAAAGAGAAGTTAAAAGAGTTGTATAGCTACGTGTTAGAAAAAGGATTGGAAGCGATTGTTGAAGTTCATGATGAACAGGAATTAGAAACTGCGATTCAATTAAATCCGCACGTTATTGGCATTAATAATCGTAATTTAAAAACGTTCGAAGTAGATTTAAGCCAAACTGAAAAGCTTGGAAAAAGATTGAATGAGGAGAAATTACTTTGGATTAGTGAAAGTGGCATTCATTCAAAAGAAGATATTATTCGTGTTAAAAGAGCTGGAGCCAAAGGTGTATTAGTTGGAGAAGCGCTTATGACATCATCTTCTATCAGTACCTTTTTTGAAGACTGTAAGGTGAGCATATGAAAGTGAAGATTTGCGGCATCACTGATATGGAAACAGCAAAAAGAGCGTGTGAATACGGAGCAGATGCAATCGGATTTGTTTTTGCAGAAAGTAAACGGAAAATCACTCCAGGGCAAGCGAAAGAAATTATTGAGAAAATTCCAGCCCACGTTTTCAAGGTAGGTGTTTTCGTAAATGAATCAGTCGAAGTGATCCAGAAAATTGCAGATGAGTGTGGGTTAACACATGTACAACTACATGGGGATGAAGACAATCATCAAATCATAAGATTGAATATTCCGTCTATAAAAGCGGTAGGAGTAGCTTTAGATAAAGATATTGAACGTGCGAAAAAATACGAAACAAATTATCTGTTATTTGATAGCCCGAAAGAAAAGTTCCACGGAGGAAACGGAAAGACATTCTCATGGGAGTTACTCGCACATATGCCAAACGAGTTGCGAGAGAAAACAATATTAGCTGGCGGATTAAACATCCTTAATATAGAAGAAGCAATTCGAACCGTTCAGCCATATATGGTCGATGTAAGCAGCGGAGTAGAGACAGAAGGAAAGAAAGATATAGAAAAAATAAAACAATTTATTATAAAAGCGAAGGAGTGTTCCAAATGAACTACGCATATCCAGATGAAAAAGGTCATTACGGTATATATGGGGGGCGATACGTTCCAGAAACGTTAATGCAATCCGTACTAGAGCTAGAAGAAGCGTATAAAGAAGCGATGCAAGATGAAGCGTTTCAAAAGGAATTAAATCATTATTTACAAACGTACGTTGGAAGAGAAACACCGCTTTATTTCGCTGAAAATATGACGAAGTATTGCGGCGGGGCAAAAATCTATTTGAAACGTGAAGATTTGAACCATACAGGAGCGCACAAAATTAACAATACAATCGGTCAGGCACTTCTCGCGGTACGAATGGGTAAGAAAAAAGTTGTCGCTGAAACAGGAGCAGGACAACACGGAGTTGCAACAGCTACTGTATGTGCCCTTCTTGGACTAGAATGCGTCATCTTCATGGGAGAAGAAGATGTGAGACGACAAAAATTAAACGTGTTCCGAATGGAATTACTCGGAGCGAAAGTAGAAAGCGTTGCAGCAGGTAGCGGCACGTTAAAAGATGCGGTGAACGAGGCGCTTCGTTACTGGGTTTCACATGTGCATGATACGCACTACATTATGGGATCTGTTCTTGGACCACACCCATTCCCGCAAATTGTTCGTGATTTTCAAAGTGTAATTGGGAAAGAAACGAAGAAACAATATGAAGCGTTAGAAGGAAAACTACCAGAAGCAGTCGTTGCTTGTATTGGCGGTGGTAGTAATGCAATGGGAATGTTTTACCCGTTCGTACACGATGAAGAAGTAGCTCTTTACGGCGTAGAAGCCGCTGGAAAAGGCGTTCATACAGAAAAACATGCAGCGACTTTAACGAAAGGAAGCGTCGGTGTTTTACACGGATCGATGATGTATCTTCTGCAAAATGAAGAAGGACAAATTCAAGAAGCGCACTCTATTTCGGCAGGACTGGATTACCCAGGTGTTGGACCAGAACATAGTTTACTAAAAGACATTGGCCGCGTTTCTTATCATTCCATTACAGATGAAGAAGCGTTAGAAGCATTTCAATTATTAACGAAAAAAGAAGGTATTATCCCGGCATTAGAGAGTTCACATGCTGTTGCATACGCTTTAAAGCTAGCGCCACAAATGAAGAAAGACGAAGGACTTGTCATTTGTTTATCCGGCCGCGGTGATAAAGATGTAGAGAGTATAAAACGTTATATGGAAGAGGTGTAAAAAATGGGAGTAGAAAAAATTAAAGCAGCGTTTGAAAATGGCAAAAAAGCATTTATTCCGTACGTAATGGGCGGAGATGGTGGCCTTGAAAAACTAAAAGAAAGAATTCGTTTTCTAGATGAAGCAGGAGCAAGCATTGTTGAAATTGGTATCCCGTTTTCAGATCCAGTCGCAGACGGCCCAACGATTCAAAGAGCAGGGAAACGAGCGCTAGATAGCGGTGTAACATTAAAAGGTATTTTTCAAGCGTTAGTAGAAGTAAGGAAAGAAGTAAAAATTCCATTTGTACTCATGACATATTTAAATCCAGTACTCGCATTCGGAAAAGAACGTTTCATCGAGAGCTGTCTTGAAGCAGGTGTGGACGGCATTATCGTTCCGGACTTACCGTATGAAGAACAAGACATCATTGCACCGCTTCTACGCGAGGCGAATATAGCTTTAATTCCACTCGTTACTGTAACGAGCCCAATTGAGCGAATCGAAAAAATTACGAGTGAATCAGAAGGGTTCGTCTACGCCGTTACAGTAGCGGGCGTAACGGGAGTACGTCAAAACTTTAAAGTTGAGATTCATAGTTACTTAGAAAAAGTAAAATCACACGTCCACTTACCAGTAGTGGCAGGATTCGGTATTTCAACACGAGAGCAAATAGAAGAAATGATTACAATATGCGACGGTGTTGTCGTTGGAAGTAAAGTAATTGAGCTTTTAGAAAATGAAAAGCAAGAGGAAATATGTGAGTTAATAGATGCAGTCAAACAAACAGAAGAGGCGTAAGTCTCTTCTGTTTGTTTCATGTAAAAAATGTTAAAATATACAAAAGATTACTTCTAACTTAGAGGGGGAGAAGGCATGCTAAGACGTAAACTATTATATCTTCTTTTAACTGTACCACTATACGCTTGGCTAATTAGCATGACAAAAATAGAATTATTGGCTCTATTTCTAGGATATTTATTCATCTTTTCCAACTTAAATCGAATACAAGAGCAATCTATTTTAGAAGTATGTATATTTTCAATTAGTATAGAACTATTTAGTATCGTTTCGATTGTATTATTAAACGAATTATTTCGATGGATTTATTCATTTGAATTAATGAAATTTGGAAATATTGTATTGCAAGTAATATGTGCTTATCTTGTGTTTGCTGTTTTAGAAAAGATGCTGGGGCAGCAGACTGTTTTTCAGGATAAAAGATAAAATATTAGTTATTCAAAAAAGGAGCCGTTTGGCTCCTTTTTTAAATCTGTTATAAAAATAATTGAAAATTATAACATCTGTTATATAATAGTTAGAAATTGTATTTTTAATGAAAAGAGATGATAACATGGCCATATTGTTGGCACTTATCCCAATTATGATGATTTTCATTTGTTTGTTTTTATTTAAACAAACGTCATTAAGGTCCTCTTTAATTGCTTACGTTGTGTCTGTTGGAATCGTTTTACTCTCGCCAACGTTTCAATTAGGGATAAGTGAAACTGTGCACGCAACGATTAAAGGTTGGTTAATTTGTTTTATTGTTGGGTACGTTTTGTTTTTCGGTATTTTTTTATTTCACCTCATGAACAAAATGGGGTACATCGATCAAGTAGCACGTTTTCTAGAAGAAGTTACGCATGATCGTTTATTACAAATGCTTCTTATGTGTTTTGGCATTTGCCCACTTATTGAATCAGTGAGTGGATTCGGAATTGGTTTCATGGTTGCAGCACCTATTTTTCTTTCATTAGGCTATAAACCGTTTCAAGCTGTACTGCTCTCATTTATCGGTTTACTAGCTAGTTCATGGGGGGCAATGGCAACTGGTACGATTATCGGTTCACAGCTTATAAATATGCCACTCACAACACTTGGCACAAATACAGCGCTATTAAGTATTCCAATGTTTGCTTATTTCGTCATTCTTTCTTTACACGTTGTTGGCGGCTGGCAGGCCGTGATTGAAAAGTGGAAGGAAGGAGTAGGATTCTTTCTATTATTTTCTCTCGGAATCTATCTTTCTAACGCATACGTAAGTGTTGAACTAGCAGGTATATTAAGTTCTATCGTTACAATTACATTTGGATTTCTTATCATTAAATTAAAAGGGAAAAGTGAGCGGAATCTTATAACAGAACATGCGGCGGCAATGGAGAGGGAAGTATCTATTATAAAAATTATTAGCCCTTATATATTCTTAACTGTTTGTATTTTACTTTCTCGCCTCGTTCCAGCATTACACGATCTGCTCAGGTCATATGCAGTTCTCGATTTGAAATCATATTCTTACAAACTAGAGCTACTATATTCGCCAGGATTTTGGCTCGCTATGACTTGTTTATTTACAATTATTTTCTTCCGCATTCCATCAAATATTATTAAACAGTCAATCTCGCAAACGATAAAACAATGGATTCCATTTGCGATTACAACGACAATGTTTATCGCAATTTCAGAGCTAATGGGGGCATCTGGCATGCATTCATTACTTGCAAAAACGGCTGGTGAAACATTCGGTACGTTTTTCGTTTTCGTTGCTCCGTTCATCGGCGGTATCGGCGGCTTTTTAACCGGTAGTAACGCAGGATCAAATGCGATGTTTATTAAACTCCAAATGCAAACAGCGCAAAACGTAGCGCTCCCGTGGCAATACGTCACAACACTTCAAAATACCGCATCATCAGTAGCGACAATCGCTTGTCCATCACGTATTACACTTGGTGCTTATTTATGTAATATTCCGTATCGTGAAAACGAACTATTAAAGAAAACGACGTTAATGATTTCTGGTGCGGTGTTGCTTGTAGTGGTAGAGGTGATTTTTTGGTATATGTTGAAAAAATAAAAAATCCTCCTGGCAAAGGAGGATTTTCTTTTTATATGGATAATGCCTTAAGTATGAAAAGCTTCTACTAAATGAATAGGAGATGAAAGAGATGCCCTTAAAAAACTACGGTGTGTTAAAAGGTACAGTTGTACAATCTAAGATTGGAAAAGGGAAAACACCTCATTATCAAGTTCATTTACAAGGCGAAGCAGGAGTTAATTATCGTATTGCAATTAACGTGAAATCGCAAAGCTATCCGTCGGAAGTTTTATATTTTGCGAGTAACAATATTCGATCAGAGGCGATTCATATTTTACCGACATTACCGTTCGGTTTTACGGAAGTGAAAAACAATGAGCCGAAAGTGGCTTTAGATTATGTAAGAGGTAATTTATTTGATTCGAAGCAAATGATTCCTTTACCTGCTGAAAAAGCAGGAGTTGATAATGATTTAAATGAAAAGATAGAGCGCTATATAAAGCGAGCAATAGAGGAAAAAGCGATTATTTACGCGTTTGGTGAAAGGTGGGGACCAGAAGAAAAGGTTCCGGATTCGTATTTCCACTTTACACCTGGAAACGGTATACACGATATTCATATGAATCAAGGGAATGTAGAGAAATGGCAAGGTGATGACGGTATATGGCAAGATGGTGGAATACTCATTCACTTTGAAAAGGAAGAAGAATGGATCGGTATCTTTCTTGCATTCCAATCACAGTCATGGTGTACCGATGAAGAAGGGCATGCTCGTGTTCCGGTGGAGCATTGTAATTATAAGAGGGAGAAGTGATAAGAAGAGCTAGTTCTAAATGAACTAGCTCTTCTTATCGTGAGCGAGGTATATGGCATGGAATGGTGAGATTATGTTTGCAATATTAAAAGCAGTGATAGAGTAATTGATTTTCATTCGTATTAGAAAGTAGGTACCAATTAGCAGTACAAGGAGGTCTACGCTTGAAGATAACAGAAGAAAATGTTGTGCAACAAATTCAACAACGTAATGAAAAGAGCATTACGTTCATTATCCAAACATATGGAGGTTTACTCAGCGCTATTATTAAACGATATGTATATAGTAATCAGCAAGATTATGAAGAATGTCTAGATGATGTATTATTAGCTATTTGGTTTCATATCGATTCATTTGATCCAAGTAAAAATACGTTTAAACAATGGATAGCAGCCATTGCTAAATATCGAGCAATTGATTATCAGCGGAAAAATGCGAGAAATCAGCAACAAACTGTCTGTACGGAGATTAATGACCATCTGTATCAAGAACAAAGAAAATCAAATGATTTCTTAGATGTACAGGAATTGCTTAGTGAGCTGTCAGCGACGGAGCGGAACATTTTTGAAAAGTATTATTTAGAAGGTGTACCGTCTCGTGAAATTGCTTCCAATCTTAACGTGAAAGAATCATGGATCCATAACAAACTGTCACGCGGACGAAAAAAGCTCAAACAGATTTTTATTTTTAAAAATGGAGCGTGAGGGCATGTCTATTTATAAAGAGTTAAATGATATTCAGTTGGACATCACAGAGTTTGAGGAGACTCCCTTAACCAAACTAGAGGAAAAGCAGTGGGAAAAACGTGTGAAAAATAAGCTGCACAAAAATAAAAAAACAAAAAAATGGTTCGGAGTCGCAGCAGCTTGCATGCTAATTTTCAGTATTGCAGTGCCACTCGGACAAATATCTTTAGCAAATATGCCATTTATTGCGGGATTGATTGAAAAATATATTGATAAACAGCAACCACTTGACTATTCTCCCTATAAAACCGCTATTGGGAAAACTGCTGAAAATAAATACGGTAAACTGACTTTAAATGAGGTACTAGTGGATGACAATAAATTATTCATCAGTTCAACATTTGAGCCAGCGAAGGGTGTGAAATTTGATTATCAAACATATTTAATTCCACAGGTACGAATAAATGGGCGTGACTTTTCTAATACAAAGGATGCACAATCAATTGAAGTAAATGATTCTATGTTTACAATCTACGGTGGTATCGAGTTAAGTGAAATGCCACAAACTGACGCACTTCAAATCGAAATTACGTATGATACATTCAACAGGGATACTGTAATTGAGCAACCATGGATATTTGATATTGAAGTATTGCAATCTCAGTTGATGAAAGAGAAGAAGACGTTTGAATTAAATGAAACAATTGCTTTATACGATGGCAATAAAGTAACTGTTAAAAAAGTAGTTTCAACGCCAATTTCCACAACGATTTATTATGATGTGACACAAAGTGAAAATGAAGATATTTATTTTAAAATCGAATCAGAATCTGGAGAAGCATATACATTTAAAGAGGCATTTGTATCGAATAAAGATGGCGGCATTTCTATTAGTAGATTTGATGGAATTAATGTAGCGGTGGGAAAATATTCACTTGTACCGTATTCAGGTAAAGAAAAAAAAGTGATTGGACCATCTATTCCGATTCAATAACTTATTAAATCTGATAAATAATTTTCTAAAGATAAAAGAGGACGTTCAAAACGAACGTCTTCCTCTTATTTTATAAAACACAAAACTCATAAGTGTAGAAATACAAGAGAAAAGTAGTGCCACACTAGAAAACGCGATGAGATACATATTATATTTCATAACTTTGCCGATTAGTTGGTTACTATCGTACTGAAACAGTCCCGCTATTATATTGAATAAAAATAATACGATAAACATGACGATGATGCCGTCTATTGATCCTTTAATGTCTGGCTTACTTAAAGCGATATGTGCAGAAATACAAATGGCGATAAATAAAAATAACCAAAATGAAGGAGTCAATAAATTGCCCATTGTAAATAGACTTTTTAATAAAAAGAATGTTGATAAAAACATGTTTTGGATCATGTCTAAGTTAATAGAAGTCGATGCAATCGTTGTTTCGAGAGTCGTATTAAATAAAGAATATGACTCTGGTACGAAATAGCGCATTAAAAGTATTAAGGCCGTAATACCAGAAATAATAGGACCGATGCCGATAAAGAAATTACCGATTCGTTGATATATACTTTTTTGATTGTATTGATGTTGTACGTAACCTAAAGCCCCCTGGCTTGTATCTGTCGGGAAGAACTGCGTTGCTACAATTTTATGACGAAATAATACACACATAATTGCATGTCCAAGTTCATGAATAGGAACACCAATCCATGCAGTTAAAAGAAAGCCTTTCCTACCAAAAGCTCTCGACCAATACGTTCGTGTGAGAGATTCTAAATAACCTAATATAAATCCAATTACAATGATGACACCAATTAAAGAAAATAATTGGATCACACTTGTAAGGAGTGTTTGAAAAATCGAGTTTACAAATTCCACTATCTTCATCCAATCTTTTTAAAGTTTCACTTTATTTGCTCTGTTTCATAATAACATTATTTTTCTATATTACTAGCATACATAGTTTCGTTTAAAAGAAGGATTTCATATTCTTTTTCTTGTAGTCATGTTTTATGTACAAAGTCATATATTGAATTTGTAACACCCTATCAGGTATATGCTTAAGGAGGGATGAGAGAATGAAATGTCCGGCATGTAATACAGAGAATGCAGCGGAAGCAAAGTTTTGCGGGAATTGTGGACATTCGTTAACGGAAGAAGTGGTAGCGAGTGGTGGGCAGGAAGAAGGGCAGCAACAAGCGCGCGCGGCACAAGTAAAGGAAACTCGTCCGAATGAAACGGTAGAACAAGCCAAGAGATTTGCAAGTGGCTATTTTCAGTTCTTTAAAAATGCTTTTAAATCACCATCGGCCATTATGAAGAGTGGAAATGTTGAAGTGCGAAATGGAATTGTAAGTCTTGTTCTTATTTGCTTTTTAGGAGCATGTATTTTTTATAGAATGATGAGCACAGCGGCGACTGTTACGAGGACATTAGTGCCAGATATAACTACTCCTACTTTCTTTGGGGAGTCTGTAATGGTCTTTTTCTTTTTATTAATTTTAACTTTATTTGTCGGATTTATTATTTTTGTAAGTGGTAAGATGATGAAATCATCTTTTTCTTTTCTTGAAGCATTCGGTATATGGGGGACGATAGCGACTCCGGCTATTTCTATATTAGTCCTTTCTTTTCTTTTTAGTTTCTTATTAATCTTTTTCTTACCAATATTACTATGGATAGCTACAACATATATAGGGATTAGTATAATTGTAGCTATATTAAAACTAGATAGCGGTGGATTAGATCCTGTTTACACACTTCTTATCGCAAATGTTTTAATTGGAATTGCAACGTTTATTGTGTTTTGGTCTTACATTAACACGATAATTCAAACCTTTACACAGGGATTAACTGGCTTCTAACGAAAAGGTGGTTGAACGGATGAATGTATGCACAAAGTGTGGGATTCATTTTGAAGACGGTGTGCAATTTTGTCAAAATTGCGGGACGAAGAGGGGGAACCCTGTAGTAAAGAAGAAAATGAGTGGCGGTACAAAAGTCGGCATTACACTTTTAGCACTACTTGTTATAGCGATTGTTGGATTGTATTTGTATGGATCGTCGTATTATAAGCAGGCGGCACAAGTAGACCGGATGATTACTGTTTTACAAGAGAGGGACGGGGAGAAATTAGCCGAGATCATCACGGCAGATGATCCAGCCGTTATTGTAACGAGAGAGAGTTTAACGCCTCTATTTTCATATATAAAAGAAAATCCATCTTACGTGAATGAATTGAAAGAATATTTGAGGCAAGGTGAAAAACAAGGGGACGGAATTGAAAGAGCAGATTTTTCTTTAACGAAAGACGGGAAGTATTTCTTTATATTTGATCGGTATATATTGAAAGCGAAGACGTATTATACGACTTTGCTTTCAAATGAAAAAGGCACATTTTTAAAAATGAACGGGAAAGAAATTGATAAGACAAATGATAAAAAGTTTGAGAAGCAATATGGACCGTTTCTTCCAGGAACTCAAGTATTTCAAGCGGAATATAAAAATGACTATGTAAAACTATCACGTGAGGAAAAGGTTGTACTTATGAAACAAAGTCAAAATAATGTAACGATAGATTTAACACTGCAAGGGCAATATATTACAGTTCAAACGAATGCGCCTGGTGCAACATTATATGTGAATCAAAAGCCAGTTACAGCATTGACCGGAGAAGAAATTACGTGGGGACCGATAGCGACTGATGGAAGTGTGGCGATTTATTTAGAACGAAATGGAGAAAACGGAAGGGAAACGACAAAGGTAGAAACGGTAACGGCACTTTCGGCTTATAATCTTCCATTTCAAAAGAAAAGTGTAGAAAAAACAGTTGTTTACAATGTTACTCCGCCGCCTATGACTTATTATGTATATAATGGTTTCATCTTCCCTGATAGTGATATTCGAAAATTAACGAGTGCGGACTTAACATATTTATCGAAAGAACAGTTGAAAATTGCTAGAAATGAAATATACGCAAGGCATGGACATATGTTTCAAACAAAAGATATGCAAGCGTATTTTTCAAAACAGTCTTGGTACAGAGAAAATCCGTATTTTACAGGAGTGTTAACTAATATTGAATCTTATAATGTTGAACTGATCAAATCAAGAGAATAGAGTGCATGAAAAAGGTACAGTGTATATTACTGTACCTTTTCTATGGTTTTTTAGCTGGACCAGGATCCCTTGAGAAAAAGATGTGAAAGAGGAATGTGACTTTACTTGCTCCTCCTGAGGTACTTGCTTGCACATCAGATAATGCACTAGATGTTAAAACACCTTCAGAACGAGGCGGTACGACTATTTTGAGGGCATCATCTGATTCTGATGATGCAGTAACTGTTATTGTATCATCAGATAAGTTCAAAATTTTAACAGTACCGATTGGTAAGATGGACTTGCCAGCGTGTGATGCTGAAGCGAAGCGAGAGCCTTTCCAAATAGTTTGTGCGAAAGTCTCATCATTAGATAGCCAAGCGCGAGCACTATAAAGTGTTGCGTTAATGGAAAATTCTTGGTCAAGCGACATGGCGGCTTTCGGTTCTTGCGGTTCCTCTGGAAGCTGGGCGAGAAGGCCTGCGCACATGTGTATTTCACCTACTTTCAATTATAACTGTTATAGCATATTAAACATGTTGGCTATAAGGCACGACGGTTACCTATTCACGCATAGTTTTGTGCGCCAAATTTGTAGATGAAATATTCTTTCTTTACAATGGAAGTAGGTGTTATTTCTATAAAATATGGAAATCGTAAAGAGTATGTAAAAAAGAAGGAGTGGTAAAGTGAACTATGTCATTATTGGCGGAGATGCAGCAGGTATGAGTGCAGCAATGCAAATTGTTAGAAACGATGAAACTGCAAATGTTGTAACGTTAGAAAAAGGTGAAATCTATTCATACGCTCAGTGCGGATTACCGTATGTGATTAGTGGTGTTATCGCCTCTACTGAAAAGTTAATTGCACGCGATGTAAAGACGTTTCGTGATAAATATGGAATTGATGCGAAAGTGCGTCATGAAGTAACGAAAGTAGATACTGAAAAGAAAATTGTATATGCAGTACATACGAAGACGAAAGATGTATTTGAATTTTCATATGACCGTTTATTAATTGCGACTGGTGTACGCCCTGTTATGCCGGATTGGGAAGGTAAAGATTTACAAGGTGTTCATCTTTTAAAAACAATTCCGGATGCTGAGCGTATAGTAGACACACTACAAACAAATAGCGTTGAGCACGTAACGATTATTGGCGGTGGTGCGATTGGTCTAGAGATGGCAGAAACATTCGTCGAACTTGGTAAGAAAGTAAGAATGGTTGAGCGAAACGATCACATTGGCACAATTTATGATGCCGATATGGCGGAATATATACATAAAGAAGCAGACAAACATAATATTGAAATTTTAACAAATGAGAATGTAAAAGCGTTTAAAGGAAAAGCAAGAGTAGAACAACTGGAGACGGATAAAGGTACGTATAAAACAGATCTTATTTTAGTATCTGTTGGAGTGAAGCCAAATACCGATTTTCTTGAAGGAACAAATATACGTACAAATCATAAAAGGGCAATTGAGGTAAATGCATATATGCAAACGAATGTGCAAGACGTATATGCTGCTGGTGATTGTGCAACACATTACCATGTTATAAAGGAAATTCATGATCATATCCCGCTCGGAACGACTGCGAATAAACAAGGGCGACTTGCCGGACTTAATATGGTTGGTAAACGAAGAGCATTCAAAGGTACGTTAGGTACAGGCATTATTAAATTTATGAACCTGACGCTCGCAAGAACAGGCTTAAATGAAAAAGAAGCGAAAGGGCTAAACATCTCGTATAAGACGGTCAAAGTAGATTCAACAAATATGGCGGGCTATTACCCGAGTGCTTCACCACTTCACTTGAAATTACTATATCACGCCGATACGAAACAATTATTAGGTGGACAAGTAATTGGAGAAGAGGGCGTAGATAAACGTATTGATGTTATTGCGATGGCACTTTTCAATAAAATGAGCATTCACGATTTAGAAGATGTTGATTTAAGTTACGCACCACCATATAACAGCGTTTGGGATCCAATTCAACAAGCGGCAAGGAGAGCGGAATAGCACTTTTTTAAGTGCTATTTTTTCGTTAAAGGGGAGTAATCTTTTTAATCGAATAATAAAGATGGGGGAAAGGGTTACATATAAGGAAGGGGATCTTAAAAAATGGTTGTGGCACTTCAAAAAGTTCAAGAATCAGAAAAAATGATTTTACGTAATTTATATTCACTATATCTTCATGACCTCTCTAAGTTCACTACTACTATAACTATTGGAGCGGATGGTTTTTTTGAATACGAAGATTTGCATATGTTTTGGGAAAATGATGGAATCACTCCGTATTTTATAAAAGTTGATAATAGTATTGTAGGATTTTTATTACTATTGGAACGTCCATTTTTGAAGAAAGAAAACGACTTTGGCATTAATGATATTTTCATATTAAATCAATACAAGGGAAAAGGAATCGGTAAACAAGTTATTGAAAACTTACTAAAAGAGAAACGGGGCAAATATTTCGTTATTGAACTTATAAAAAATGTACCAGCTGTTTCCTTTTGGAAGAAAGTATATATAGAGCTAAACATTGAATTTGATGAACGAAAACAGCTAATTGATGGTGAAGAATGCCTCGTTCAGACGTTTAAAATATAATGAAATAGGTGCCCCTGATATATTACTTTGAAATTTAACTTTATTTTGAATATGCCGTTCGCTCTTGAAAACATAGTACGTATCGCTTATATTGTCATATAGTATTTATTTTTTAATAAAGCAATGAACGAACCAGGGGGCACAGTATGGCAATTAACATGAATACAATCGAAGAATGGATTGCTGAATCAAATGCAAGAAACGAAGAAGACTTAGGAAACGTTGTTGAAGAGATGAAAGAAGTATGTGTCGGACTTGATAACGCGACATTAATTTATACGAAAAACGTATTTTGTTTCGGTAAGAAAGTAGAAGTATTCTTCTTCTTCCAAGATCACGTCGTTATCGGAGAAGAGAAGGAAGAGTATATTGAGATTGAGAAATTAAAGTATGATGATATTACAAATAGTAACTTAAAAACAAATGACAAAAATACAACGTTAGAATTAAAGTTTGCTAACGGACAATCTATCAGTTTAGATAGTCTGAATGATAACTACGGTACGAAAAATTGGTTATTTGCAAGACAAATTAAGAGTATTTTTAAATTAATCTAGTAAAAAAGCAGACCCTGAAGGGTCTGCTTTTTTACTTATTTCCTATTACGCAAAGGCACCCTCTTTCTTCGTACCATTTCACGCTTGTAAATCCCGTCTTATAAAAGAGGTTTACTAATTCTTCGGTCGTCTTAAATTTATCCATATGATATTGAATTTTGAAAGTTTCAGCCACTAATAAAAAGGATCCATTCGGTTTTAAGACGCGAAATACTTCTTTCATATCATTCCCAACATCAGGCCAAAAGTAGTGGGTTTGAAAAGCGGTAATGAGATCAAAGAAGTCCGGATGATATGGAATAGAGGAGACGCTTGCTTGATGAATAATTACTTTCGCTGCTTTGACATCCTTCATATTTGCTTTCTTTGAGTTTTCAACAGCCTGTTCTGAATAGTCAATGCCGTATATTTTTCCATGGGGAGTTAGTCTTGAAAGGCTATGTATTGTTTTCCCACCTCCGCAACCGATATCTAAAATAACTGCATCTTCACGTATATGTATTTTTTGTAATCCCCAATTTGTTAGCTTCGTATGCGCAGCATTCATAATGCAAAGCATAGAGGAACCAATTGTCCCGCGAGGATTTTTCGCTTGTTTGATTAAACGTTGTAAAATGCCCAATTTAAACGCTCCTTTTATGTAAGAATATATACTCATTTCGCTTTTTATAATTTAACACCTCTAAAAAAAGCACGCCGTCTACCGGCGTGCTTCTAATTATGCAAGGACCCTTTTAGCCAATTCCGCGCTCGATACGCCCCAACCGGAATTTGAATGAGTGAAGTTTCATTTCCGGCATCAATCCCGTACAATTGATCGCATGAATTTGTATCAAAACTAAGTAAAGGATGCCCCCCCATTCCCATAGCGGTCGCAGCTAAAACAAGTTTATGAACGAGTATACCAGTTTCCATTTGGTGAATGCGGTATCCTCTATAGCCTAATTTATTTTTATAGTAATCTTTATTTCCGATTACATGTAGACAAAGTGGTACTTGAAAAAGGTTTACGTTATCCATCGTCATACTGGACTGCAGAGAATAACGAAGGTCTCCGTGCCGAAGTGGCTGTATGGAATGTGTCCTACTGTTATAAGCGTAAGCTCCGTTTTCTATGTCTTTTACGTTATAAAAACATCCATATAGTGAGACTCGTACGTTTTCATTTACATACTTGCCATCAAGATCGTTGTAATAAGGGAATGCGAGGCTCGCTTCTTGTAGTAAAGTAGCAAGTGAAAGAGTATCCAATTTTGTTAAAGTAAAGTCAGCATCAGGTGAATATCGTTTTTTACAAAGATGTAAGAAATCATATGATAAACGTTCTACTTTAGGTAGCTGTACAGCGTGTGGACTGTATTGTTGTCGGTCTTCTTGTGTTAACGTTTGAAAGTATTCGGTGGATTCGATCATAGATGCCGCGTTTATTTTTTTTATCATCGGATATTCATCTACATGTGTTGAACGAATGAAATGCTCATGTGCTAATGGTGGGAGTTGCTGCAGTAAGTTATGAGAAGTAACTGTTTTATTTTCACGATGATCGTCGTGAAACCAATCTGCACTTGGTTCTGTACTTAAAGGAATAACAGCATACACACTTTCTTCACCTTCTGACAGTCCAAGTAAATGATTCATTGCCCGGTCTAGAAACTGAAAATATACACCATTTGTATAACCGAATTGTTTTGCGCATTCAAGCAATTGACCGATTAGAACACCACTATCTAACCCTTGCAGACGATACGAAAAGTTATTGTATTTAAAGAAGTTTTTCCAAAACATAGTGGATACGAATGCAGCGCCAAAACAAGAATGTATGTTGCAACGATTGCCGAGTGCTTCTGTAAGATAAGAATCAAAATTTCCTTCACGAAGTAAGATAAGACGTTGGTGCGCGGCGTCGTAATGGTAAATGCCGTCTGGATAATGATCAATTTTTAAATACATATATAATTCATTTGGATATAAAGCACCCCCAGATGGGATGAATCTTCGAAATAGAGTTGTTGTTTTATTATTTTCTAGGTTAGTAGTAGGCTGACAGAATTGTGTTAAACCAAATGAGTACCAAAGATAATGACCGATTTCCTCTAAGTTAGGTTTAGTAGAAGGATTCCGCAAAGTTAATGGTATTTCTAAAGAGAGAGGGATGAATGGCAAATTTCGATATAATTTATAAGGAAGTGGTGCGTCTTCCCAATCAATCTCTTTATCGGACGACATAATTTCACTAATAGAAAAATGGAGATGATGTAAAAAAGTATCTAGTTGCATCAAATTTCCCCCTCGCTATGAATTATGGAAACGGATGCGGATGTGGATTTAAACTTTCATTCGTTAAAGGCTCAGCCCTATATCCAAGTGTCATCGGTACGGTATACACTCTATCTAGTCCTGTAACCCGAGTGAGATGGTGACCGAACGTCATCGGTAACATGCCTGGAATTATTACTTTTACACAATGTAAGCTGTTCTTTTCTATAAGGGGGACTGTTTGATCTACAACAATTACTTCAAGTCCAGATTGATGTAACCTGTTTAAAAGCTGGTGAAGATCAGATGTTAAATCCATATCAAATGATTGTAATACCTTCATTTCTTGGAATGTTTGCACCGGAGCATCTTCACGTAAAAGGAAGTGAAGACGTTCTTCCGCTTCTTTCAATCCGTACAACATACTATGATCTTCCATTTTATTAACGAGGTAAGGGTCGTGTAAGCAGTTTTCGTAATACTCTCTTTTTTGATCGAGCTCTTCGTCTGTTATAAGTAACATGCCCGCTATTTCGTGAATTGCACTCTTTAGAGCTCGGATTGGGTCTAAATGAGAGCCTCCTGCACAAACAACGTTCATTCCATTTTCACGCGTATTTTTTGCAATGACCCATAGGCTCGGGATGCCGTGTTCCATCGTCGCGTTAAAAGCATGTAATTCATATCCGGTAATCGTGTGTAACCGCTGGATCATTAGTTGTAATTCCGTATCATTTGCTGAACTAAGATCAAGGCGGGGAAGAGGTAATTCGGCATACCAAGTGATCAAAAAGGCGTCACGCTCTACAATTTCTAAAATGCCGTGAAAAATTGCTTCTTCTAAACTACCACCAATTGCACATCCATTTGATGTTTCATACACGAATGCATCTCGTTGACCAAGGCTATAATAAGCAATTGATTCTGGAACTAAAAGTGGCTGGCTTTGTGATAAAGAGTATCCCCATACCCAGTTTTGCTCATAATCAGGATCAAACGGCTTAAATGGAAAAGTATCACGATTGTAGTGTTCAGTTGTATGTACGCCGAGTGTGAGGGGATTCAGTGCAATATGCTCTAGTTCATGAAAACTACCATGCACATTTGACTTTTTCCCACGAGGCGACATACCGCAATATCGTTCTAATCCTTCTAAAATAGCGGTTGCTTCACTAAGTGCGAATGAATGAGTTCGGCCCGCGACACCTTCATTTCCGAACATTAATGGCATGTTTATAATAACATCAGAAAACGGTAATAAAGAATGTTGCATTTTGCCGTTTAAAATACCAGTCCGGTAATCTAAATAGTCTCTCGTTAAAAATGTGTTTAGCTGATGAATGGAACGACAGCGATACGTTTCAGTACTCGTTTTCAAACTTGGTTGTAAAGAAATTTGCGCTGCATCTGCTGTATCGTCAGACAAATTGCTGCATACCGGACAGAGAGGGTCTGGAAGAAACGAATGCCGGGTACATTGTAACGTTTGTAAGTCCAGTAAAATGAGTTCATTGTCTATAGAAGAATGTTTGTTAGCTAATATCTTCTCTGTTTCAGCATGAATGAGCTGGCACATTTGTAACATTCCATTTTGGGTGGCGCGTACATCACGCCTCGTCACGTTCTCTGCTTTTAATGCATATTTCCGTTGTAGTTCCCACATTTCTTTTTGATCAAAGCCAGCTATAAACCGGCGTCCATCAGCGCAGTGGGAACATCCAGCTGTAAGAGGCTTCACGTAAGGACCGATAATACCTTCACCAAACGAAGTAAACGCACGAAGCCACGGGATATGATTTGAGCGAAAGATAAGCTCAGCATCATGATGTACGGAAGAAGGAGATCCGTCATGTAAGACGAGAGCAAGATGAATGTTTTCAGGGAGAATTTCTGTAATTGTATGCTGGCGGATGAGTGAATATTGCTTACCCAATTGCTCATGTACATAGTCTGTGAGTAGGCCATCTCCTATAAGTAGTATGTTTTGAGTCATTGGTCATCCTCCTTTGCAATTAATACCCCATATACACCGTCTAAGTTGTCTCTTAAAAATGACTCAATAGCTAAATCAAAAACAAATGGATACAAGTTGTTTTCCGTTAAATTTTGCAAAGCAACTTGTAAAGACTGTACGCCTGGAATTTCTTCCTCTTCTTGTATTGCTACTCTAACAGAATCCGTACTATATAAAACAATGGATGATTCCGGTAACATATTAGCTTTATAAGGAACCTCTTCATTTTGAATATGAAGGAGTGCTTGTTGCAGGGCATTTCTTAACGCGAGTGTTATATTAATATTTGCCGCACCATACCATCTATCATTTATACCGATCCAAACGACAGGAAAACCAAGTAACTCCTCACTCATTCCTACTTTAGGTATTTCATGAATTGTAGAGAGAGCATCGTAATAAAACCTACAATGTTTATCATGAATTTCGGTTAAATCAAGCTCTGTAATCTCTTCTAGCATATGTGATTGGCGTTCACATAACTTATTATTTAAATGTTTTTGTAGTGCTCGGTATACACCTTCTGTCATCGTTTCCCCAGCACCAATACCGATATCAGTATGTTCGGGGATAAGACGATGAATCATTTCAGCTACATATGTTTCAACTCCTGTTAAACCAGCTTCGCGGCGTGCTTCATTATGAGTTAATCCACCGCAAGTTATAGTAGGAAGGGGAGAGGTAGGTCCATCTGATAATGGATTTGCAACTTGAATATAGCACTGTGATAACGGCAACTGGTGTAAATTTTGTTCATCCCACATGTGGAATATGCCAGCTTCTTTAGAAGTTAACGTATCAAAAAAACGAAAAAGTTCAGTTGAAGTATATTGTCCGGAACGATGGGTAAGGTTTTCTTGAAGATTTTGCACTGTGTCAATTGTAAAGATTTCATCGGTTGCGAGAAGATGTTTCATGAAAGGGTGCCACTTTCCTTCAAGTGTTTCCAAGTTTAATAAAAAGAATTGAGGATTATGCTGCCTGTGTGAACCTTCAGCGACATGTTTAAATAACTCAAAAACGATAACATTTGCTAACATTGCAGATGCAATTGGTGAGAAAGGTTCAGGTGGATTTTCACTTTGTAAAGTAGTTTCGTGTAGACGATGCCAAGCTGATTCCCAACATTCTTCACGGTCTGCGGTTACGACGGGTCCAGCTAAACCAATTCTTGATAAGCAAATAGCTGGTATGAAATTTTTCCTAAACTCTCTACAAATAGTATGGATTGCTCTTAAACTTTCAATATCTCCATTTTGGGAAACGTATAAAATCCAGTCGAAAGGCTCGAATACTTCATGCAAAGGGCGATCAATTGTACTATCTATTTCTTGAATAAGTACATTGTCATCATTTGCATATGCACGTTCGCTTAATTCATGAATTCGATCGTAGTTTGTTTCAGCACGATCTGTAACAAGATAATGAAATGTAGGTAAACCAGATTCTAATAAAGAAGAAACTAGGGAAGTAAGCATATCGCCAGAACCAATTATAAGCACATTTGCTGCGCGGTACGTTTCGAATTTTAAAGCGCCTGAATGGGAATCAGCTTCTAAAAATTCAATTTGCGAAGCATATCTGTCGAGTAATGCACTGTTTAATTCGTGGGGAGCATCTTGGCTTACATCACGAACGAAACCATTTTCATATAAAATCTCTCCAATTTCAAACACACGATTTTGATAGGGGAGAGGGAGACCATCGGTTATTTCTGTCAAAGAATGATTACCGTTAAACATAGGCATTAATTTCTCAATCCAGTCATAAATTCCATCACCATCCATACGGAATGAACTGGAGTTATTTCGAAAGTAAACACCCCCGTTTGAATCGGGGAGGAAGAAAGTATCCTTATTTGCTTTAAGTTTTGCATGAACTGGAAGGTTATTCATGTTTATCCCCCTTACGCTTTAGGCATACATTATTAGTCTATGTAGTGTGATTTGTCCCGTATGAATATAATAAAAAAAGCTGTAGAATGATTCATTCTACAGCCTTTAATAGATTAATAATCTATCAACCTTCTAATAATAATGATTTTGGATCTTCAAGCATATCTTTAACAGCAACAAGGAAGCTAACTGCTTCTTTACCATCAACAATACGGTGATCGTAAGATAGTGCAAGGTACATCATTGGGCGGTTTTCCATACGCTCTGCATCAATTGCAACTGGACGTACTTGGATTTTATGCATCCCTAGAATACCTACTTGTGGGCTATTTAGGATTGGTGTAGACATTAGAGAACCGAATACACCACCGTTTGTAATCGTAAACGTACCACCTTGTAGCTCTTTTAATGAAAGTTTATTATCACGTGCTTTCAGACCTAAATTACGAATCTCGCTTTCAATTTCAGCGAAGTTCAATTGGTTAGCATCGCGTACAACTGGAACAACTAATCCATCTGGAGCTGCTACTGCAATACCGATATCATAGAATTTTTTAATGATAAGCTCATCGCCTTGAATTTCAGCATTTAATAATGGGAATTGTTTTAATGCTGCAACAACTGCTTTTGTGAAGAATGACATAAAGCCAAGACGTACATCATGTTTTTTCTCGAAAGCATCTTTGCGTTCTTTACGTAATTCCATGATTGCACTCATATCAACTTCGTTAAATGTAGTTAACATTGCAGATGTTTGTTGAACTTCTACAAGACGTTTTGCAATTGTTTGACGGCGGCGGGACATTTTCACACGCTCAACTGGTTTTTCAAATTCAGTTTTTGCAACTGGAGCCGGACTTTGTTTTGGAGCAGCTGGTGCTTCTTTTGGCGCTGCAGCATGAGCTTGTACGTCATGTGGTCTCACACGTCCAAGTGGATCTGTGCTACGTACGTCGTTTAAGTCGATTCCTAATTCACGAGCCATTTTGCGAGCAGCTGGTGATGCGATAGGACGATTTGTATTTGGTAAACCTTGCAACGCTTTATTTTGTTCAGCACTTGGAGCTGCTGCTTTCGGTGCTTCAGTAGTTTCTTGTTTTGGTTGCTCAGCCAATGGAGCAGGTGTACTTACTGCAACTGCTGCGCCGTTTGCATCTAAAATTGCGATAGTAGCGCCAACTTCAACTGTATCTCCAGGTTCGCCTAGTAACTTCGATACAATACCTGAATCCTCTGCAATGATTTCTACATTGACTTTGTCAGTCTCAAGCTCAACAACGCTGCCACCTTTCTCAACTTTGTCGCCTACGTTGATAAGCCATTGTGAAATAGTTCCTTCTGAAATAGATTCTGCAAGCTCAGGTACTTTAATTTCGATCATTTTAAATGTCCTCCCCTTATTTGCCTAACGGTGTGTTTTGTCTTCTTTAATCTTCGGTAATCTCCATTTGTTAGCCCGGCTGTGGCAGACTATCTGCCACAGCTGAGCCTGAAAAACTCATTGTTACTTTCAGTTGCTGAAAACTTCAATTTCTTGTTTATCTTGGCGGAAGTTGTACTTCACATCTAAAGCGTGTGCAACGATTAATTCTTGCTCAGCTTTGTGAGCGAATGGATCGCCACCAGATGGGCTAGAACGATCCGGGCGTCCAATGTAACCTGTTTTCACTTTATCCCCAGCTAGTTCGAACAGAATTGGAGCCATGTAATGCCATGCGCCCATATTACGAGGTTCTTCTTGAACCCAAATGATTTCTTCTAAGTTTTTAAAGCGTTTAATAATAGATTGAACTTTTTCAGCAGGGAATGGGTACAACTGCTCGATACGAACCATATGAACTTCATCTAGGCTGTACTCATGCTTACCACTTTCGATTTCTGCTGCTAAGTCAATTGCCATTTTACCTGTACTTAAAACAAGACGTTTTACTTTGTTTGGTTTCGCACCAAGGTTTCCTTGTTCTAAAGCAGGTTGGAAACGTCCTTCACTTAACTCACTACCTGTAGAAAGTGTAAGTGGGTGACGTAATAAGCTTTTCGGCGTCATAATTACTAATGGTCGAACAGCCTCTGTTCCTAAGATAGATGCTTGACGGCGCAAGATATGGAAGTATTGTGCCGCGCTTGTTAAGTTTGCAACTGTCCAGTTGTTCTCCGCAGCTAATTGTAAGAAACGCTCTGGACGTGCACTAGAATGCTCCGGTCCTTGACCTTCATAACCGTGTGGTAATAGAAGAACTAGACCTGATTTTTGACCCCATTTCGCTCTTCCTGCTGAAACATATTGATCAAATAATGCTTGCGCAGTATTTGAGAAGTCACCGTATTGAGCTTCCCACATCACAAGAGTTTCTGGAGCAAATACGTTATAACCATATTCGTAACCAACAACAGCAGCTTCTGATAACGGACTGTTATGAACAGAGAATGATGCGTTAATGTTCGGTAAACGGTGTAATGGTGAATATGTTTCGTTTGTATCAGTATCGTGTAATACGATATGACGATGCGCGAATGTACCACGCTGTGAATCTTGACCAGTTAAACGAATTGGCGTACCTTCTTGCAAAATAGAAGCGAATGCTAACGATTCAGCAAGTGCCCATTCAATTTTACCGTTCTCTTCAAGAGCATCTTTACGGCGCTCAAGAATTTTCTTCACTTTTGGATATACGTTAAAGCCTTCAGGCCAAGATAATAGTCCTTCATTAATTGCACGAAGTGAGTCAATTGAAACACCAGTGTCAATCGGTTGAATTCCTTTTGCAACAACCTCTGGAACTTTAACGTGAATTGTTGCAGCACTCGTATCAGCTGGTGGCACTTGTGCATATTCAGCCTTTAATTCCTCTTGTATAAACTGAGTAATTGTTTCAACCTCATCTGCATTCAGAACGCCAGCAGATTGTAATTGATCTGCATAAATTGCTCTTACAGTTGGGTGATTTTTAATTTTTTTGTACACTTGTGGTTGCGTAACTGCTGGATCATCCATTTCGTTATGACCATATCGGCGGTAACCGATTAAATCGATTAAGAAGTCCTTTTTGAACAGCGTACGATATTGGATCGCAAGGTTTGCAGCAGCAAGACAAGCTTCCGGATCATCAGCGTTTACGTGAACAATCGGAATATCGAAACCTTTTGCAAGGTCACTTGAATATTTAGTAGAACGAGAATCATAGCTATCGGTCGTAAAGCCGACTGCATTATTTGCGATAACATGAATAGTTCCGCCAGTTTGGTATGCATTCAATCTACTTAAGTTCAATGTTTCAGACACAACACCTTGACCAGGGAATGCAGCATCACCATGAACTAAAATTACGAATGATTTTGTAGTATCTTGTTCTGGAAGACCAGATTTTTTACGATTCTCTTGAGCTGCACGTGCGAAACCTTCAACAACAGGGTTAACGAACTCAAGATGACTCGGGTTATTTGCTAATGTAACACGAGTGCTAACTTCTTCATTACCAACGACTTGTTCTCTACCTAAATGGTATTTCACGTCGCCAGTCCAGCCAGCATTTGCCTTTACACCTTCTATTTTTGCATGTTTGAACTCAGCAAACATGTGACTATATGGCTTTTCTAGTACGTGAGCGAGTACGCTTAGACGACCACGGTGAGCCATACCAATCATGACATCTTCAACGCCGCCTTTAGCACCTTCTGAAACAATTTCATCTAGTACAGGTACAAGCATATCAACGCCCTCTATTGAGAAACGTTTTTGACCAACGAATGTTTTATGCAAGAATTGCTCGAAACCTTCAACAGCAGTTAAACGTTTTAAAAGAGCAGTTCGTTTTTTATTTGATAATGGTTGACGCAATGAATTTGATTCCACCATTTGATGCAACCACGCGCGTTCTTCACTATCTTGTATATGTGAGAATTCATAAGCTAAAGATTTTGTATAAACGTCTTTTAATCTATGAATTACATCAAGTGCAGTGTGAATACCCTCTGGTGCATCTTGCCATACTGTTTTAGCTGGAATCGCTTTCAAATCAGCATCGCTCAGTTCGTTCATTGTTTTCTCGATAAGAGATTGCCCATTTGCAGCATCTTCCATCGGATTGATGTGAGCCAACGTATGCCCGAAAGAACGAATCTGTTCAACAAGTTGAACGACTTTAAGAATCTTTTCAATGTTCCCTGTGTTTTGAGGAGAAAAATGTGTTGCTGTGTTGTCCCCTGTTACGACATCATCTTGAAACGAAGGAGCTCCAAAAATTTCAAAAAGCTCTTGTAATTCCGGATCAACAGAACCTGCTCCAGTTACGTAAAGATCATACTGTTCAATAACATAACCAAGGTTCGGACCATGGAACTTGGCCCAAGGGTTTGTCGTTGTATTCTTCCTCGTCATTTGTTTAAACCTCCCAATGCATATAATCCTTTTCCTATACAAAAGGTGCATTTTGCTCTTTTTCAATAATTGATGAATTAATAATTAATGTAAATGGTTTTCTTTACTCTTATGTTATTACAATAATTTACATAATACCAAACACTATTACTTATCTGTTTTGTAAAAAAACATTCACAATAACTTATCACCCAAGTTAATCTTTCATGTTATAAAGTAATTTTACAGAAAAATGGGGTGGATATATTTGGTATACCTACATTAATAACTATAATTGTTGCATTTAAATATAAGTATAACTATTAGAATGTTTCGATAAAGTTTAGTTCGAATTATGTATATTGAAATAATAAGCGCTTTCATTGATATTATACAACAATATAACGGAATATAGTATAAAAAATAAAAAATTATGAATTTACCATAAACTTTATATCGATAGTGTTAAATATTGAAAGGAAAATGAAGGATTTCTACAAAAAAAGTGGTTATACATAAAAAATGCTTCATAAACCGTTAGTTTCTATAAATATGGCGAAAAACAACGTAAAAACAATAGCGTATTTCACCCAATAAGGAGAAGAATGAAATATTTTAAAAGGATAAAACAAATATGGAGATATTAAATTTTCATAAAAACGGAGAGGAGATATAGTAACGGCTATATACATTGTTCCATGTTTCATTACAAAATAGACGTGCTGAATTTGAAAAAGTTTCTTCTATATAAATAGAATGCAAAATAATATGAATGGATGTAAAGGAACCTTGACGTGAAGTTTCCTTTACATATATACTCGATATAAGGAAGGAGGGAGAAATTTCCTTGGAAAATAAAATGGTCGAATACCGAAAAAAATTTGGACTATCTCAAGAAAAATTGGCTGAGAAACTTGGGGTTTCCAGACAAACCATTATCTCAATTGAAAAAGGGAAATATGATCCATCACTTCCATTAGCATTTGAAATAGCGAAAACATTTCAGACAACGATAGAACATGTATTCATTTATGAAGGAAAAGAAGAGGAGGAGAAAGGATGAATTATTCACAAAAGTACTTTTTCATTATGGGAATTATCTTTTTAATTATGAGTGGATTTATGATACTAGCAGGTATAATGACCCATTCAGCACCGCCAATTCCAACTTATACCGTGCTTGCAATGATGATTATGTGTTTCTGCCTAAGCTACTTGCACCCGCAATTTAAAGAAAAAGATGAGCGAATGAAACTCATTCGTTACAAAGGAATGTTTGTGACATTTTTTGCATTAACAGCGTATTACCTTCTTTTCTCTATCGGTTTAAATTTAAAAGTAATTACACTATCTGCTACTGAATTATTGAATATACTTATGGCACTTACGATGAGTACAGTTTTTATATCGTTTGTTGTTTTATCGAAAAGATATTAAGATGGAAGAGAGAAAGGAAGATTAATATATGCAAATGATGTATGCTTTTGGCATGGGGCTTGTATTATTTTTAGCGGTATTCTTATTTATTCGTAAAGACGTTCAGGGCGGAACGTTAACGAAACGAGGATTTTATAAAATGATCGGCTGTTTAGTTGTTATGTTTATAGCGATTATCGTAATGGTCGTTTTAATTAATAAAACATTATAGAATTTAAAAACGGAACCTTACTGTTGTAAGGTTTTTCTTTTTGAAAATAAAACTAAAAATTACCATAAAATCCATTTGCTATCTATAGCTTATATTATACAATCCAATGAAATGATAGATAAGAAGAATAGTATCTGAATAAAAAAGCTATTTTCTTTATAGTAATAGGTCTACTACTTATAGCTAGTATTACTTATATAATATGTAACAAACGAGAACAAGTGCCACCTATGTTAGTATGGGAGAATCAGGAATATTACGTTACGGATGAACCTATTAAAATAGAAGCAGTTGGGCAAAAGCTTGGCGAAGTGACAAAGAAAATTGAAACAAGCAAACAACCTACTAAAGATAGTGAATCCAACATATTACAAGAAAAAACTGAAGTATTCACAATGATTGAAGAAGAAAAAAATGTTCATTCGCCTTTAATCATAACGGAACCTTATAGTGATGAATATAGAATAGCAATGCTGATGTTAAAGCAAGTACTATAATAATGAAGAAACAAATTTAAAATAGAGAGTAGTGAGCGTTATGAGATGGAAAGCAGGAACTTTTGAAAAAATAGAAACGAATGACTCATCTATTGAGCAACTTATACATACATTCAAAGAACAAAACCTACATGGCGGAGCGATTATAAGCTGTTTTAAAGTACATAACGAAAATTTTTTCAAAGAAATACCGCATGGAGAAGATGGACACGAGCACTTTTTCAGAAGAATCTTCAACTCTTTAGATATAATTAATAACTTAGAAGGGTTAAAAATACATACATCAGAAAAATATAAATTTTATTTTAAAGAACATCAGGCAGTCATGCTTGATGGTAGCATCGCCGCTCACATTTTGTGGGGTGGAGCATATGAGGAATTTCGAGAGCGACCAGTTATCGCAAAGCAATTAGCGATTAATGTATGTCAATACATGTTCCAAGATCGATATGAAGATATTAGAGTGTTTGAAAGTGATTGTCCGTGGACAGATTGGTTCTATGATATTGCATGGGATGCTACTTGGATGGTGTTAGATAGTAAGGAGCATAAAATGTGGTTACTTTGTGCTACGGATACGGATTGATAGAAGAGCCTTGTAGAAATGCTACAAGGCTCTTTGTCTTTTGGGAAAGAATAGAAAACAAATCATATAAATGCTATACTAAAAAATGTTTGTAATGTCAGTTTCATACTATTGTATAGTGATGACTTACTAGAAAAGATAAGAGGAGAATGAACGTGAAAAAGATAAAGAAATTATTGCTGTTAATGATGGTAGTAGGATTAACAGTTGGTGTTTTAGCGGGATGCGCAAATCCGAAAGATACTACTGAAGAATTTTTAACAGCGATACAAAAAGGTGATTTAGAAAAAGCTCGCACATTTGTTGAAAGTGACAAAGAGTTTAGTAAACTAAATGAAAAAACAGATGATGCAGACGGAAAAGCAATGCTGAGCGCAATTACGAAAAGCTTTAAATTTGAAAAGCTAGAAGAAGTATCAAAAAAGGATGACAAAGCAGAAGTTAAAGTAAAAGTTACATCTGTTGATCTATCCGTTGCCGTAACAAAAGCAATGGGAGAAGTTATGCCAATGGCTTTTGCTAGTGCCTTTAGTGAAGACAAAGAGCAATCTGAAAAGGCAATAGAAAAAACGATGACATCAGCGATCATCAAACACTTATCAGATAAAGACGCAATAATGGCAACTCGCGAAGTTACATTGAACTTAAAGAAAGACAAAGATGGAGACTACAAAATCGTTGCTGATGACAACCTACAAGAATTGTTATTTGCTAATGCGAAGTCTTTGGAGAAGATGTTTGGCGGGAAGTGATTAACTGGAAAGATTTTTAGTTTTTATAAGAAGTGACTTGGATAAAAAGAGATACCATATCACCTAATAGGTTGATGTGGTATCTCTTTTTTATGACCCCGGAGAGGTTCGAACTCACGACCTCCACCCTGTCAAGGTGGCGCTCTCCCTGCTGAGCTACGGGATCTTCAATAAATGCTTATGTAACAGCATCTTTAATCATTATGCTAAAGCAATTATATATAATTAACTGAAATTTTACAATATTTTTATAGCAATCTTTTAAAGGTAAAGTATTTGGAATCACGCTAGTAGTGTATTAAGGCATATATAAGAAGATCATTGAATTGAAAGTGGATTTTGAATAAACCGGTTATATTATAATTTCCGATACCAATCCAAAGGACTTTTATCACTTAAATCAACAAGAAAAGGGAATAAGAAGTGTAAAGGTAAGCTTATAAATTCTGGCATAGCGCTCAATGTTTTCTTTGATAGATATTGCCGTCCGAAGCAATACGGACAATCTTTTTCAAATGTCATGAGTATTGACCATATATCTTTTACTTTCCACTTCGTTTTACAATACGTACAACGCGCCATGGAGTTCCTCCTCATTTTAAGGTGTTTTCTAATATATTCCACTTAATTGTACTAAAGTCAAGTGTGTTTGGTGTGATAGAATGTAAGTTGGTTTGTTTTTTTATATGGATGTATTCGGTAATTTATGACCAAATGAATGTTATATAATAAGAGATTTTCGTTTCCAGTATTCGAATTGGCCAATATATCCTTTTTACAATTTTCAAGAAATCATGTATAAAAGAAGTACAAGATATTTATAAATATTCAGGAGTAGAGGGAGAATAATTGTAATGGTAAGAAAAACGTTCAAGATACGTGTATCTAAAAATAGAACGATTTCAATTGATGGTTCGATTCTTGATGTGGATGTGACGCATGATGAGTTTTTGCAAGAGTTTGTTGAGTGGGTCGATTCTAAAGGTTGGTCGTTTATGGGTATGACGGATGAGATTACAGCCGAGGAAGCTGGGCAAAAGTTAATAGATTCGTTGATTGATGAGAAGGATAAGAAAGAGTAATTCCTTCTTATTTTTTGTTGTATATTTATGTTCCTTATCGTAGAAGTGTGATATAGTAAAAAATAGTGAATATTCTTCCAATTTAATACAAATTACATATAGATTGGTAGAGTTATTGTATAGAATGCGAAAGTAAAGTGAAAAGGGAGAGTCATATGGTAAATTTTAAGAAAATTTCGGTTTTTGTTATGGTTATTTGTTTATTTTTTTTGACGCCTATGACGTTATATGCTGAGACAAATATTGGAGTAAATCCGGAGCAAGCGGCACCGCCACCTGCGGAAGGGCCGAATGTTTTTAGTCAGTTTGCGACTACGATTGATGCGAAAACCGGAGATGTGTTGTACGACAAAAATGCACATCATCGTGCGTTTCCTGCTAGTATGACGAAAGTGTTAACGGCGATTTTACTGATGGAGCATACGAAGCCAGAGGATCAATTCACGTTTTCACAATTAGCATTAGATCAAGAGAAGAGTAATTATCAAATTGAGTTTCAACCTGGTGAGACTATTAATAGAAATACCGCACTTATGATTTTAATGGTGCTGAGTGCGAATGATGTGTCGTATGCGATTGCGGAGCGTATTGGAGGAAATGTTGAAAATTTCGCTAATATGATGAATGAAAAGGCGAAGCAATTAGGGGCTAAAGATAGCCATTTTGTAACGCCGAATGGATTGCATGATCCCAATCATTATACGACGCCATATGATATGGCCATGATTACGAGAGGTGTGCAAAAGTATCCTGAAATTTTACAAGCGATGAATACGAAAAGAACGACGGTTACGACATCTACGCAAACAGTGTCTATTTTTAATAAGTCTACTTATTTTGAAAATCCATATAGCGTTGGTGGTAAGACTGGATTTACGAATGAAGCGCGCAATACGCTCGTTTTATTAAATGAGAAGGATGGGAATCGTATTATAAATGTAGTAATGGCTTCTCAAAGACCTGAAATTTATGAAGATTTGAAGCAGATGGCGGAATATTCTTTTGGGCAATTTACGAAGCAAATGGTACTCGATAAACATAGTTGGCACCAAAAGACAACGTATTTAAATAAAGATGTTGATTCTGAATTAGAAAAAAGTGCCGAGCTTATGCTAAAGAAAGATGAGGGAAAAAATGTAAAAACGGCTTTTCGGGTTAATTCAGTGGATAAAGAAGCTTTGTACCAAAAAGGAATTCATCGCGGTGAAGTAGTTGGTGCGGTAGATATTATAAAAAATAATCAAACGATTGCGACTATAAATGTTCTTTCAAAAGAAGATGTTACGTTTGCGATGCCTAAAAAAGATACAGTTGCACCTGAAGTAAAGGAATCCAATGTGAAAGTGATAAGTGTTGGAATAGGTGCGATTGTATTATTTGGAGCGATTTTATATGTAGTGCTGCGCCGAAATAACAAGGGAATGAAATCAGAAGAAAAATAAATGGCTAGTAAGGAGACTGTGATGAGATTTTGTCACGGTCTTTTTTGTGTTCATATACCCATTACAAATAACTAATAATTGTAAATTTTCTTATTGCATTCCTCTATCGTTCGTTATATCATTTAGTTGTGTTCTTGTTAAAGAACTAAAGTGGATATTTCATACTTCAAATAATATAAAACAATGGAGAGGGAGAGAGACGATGAAATTAATTTGGAAGGTGATTAGCAACGTTATCTCATTTGTTTTATTTGCGGTAATGGTTTGTTTAGCTTTTGTAGTTATTTCTTCAAAAGCGAGTGGCGGGGATCCAACAGTGATGGGATATCAATTTAAGAGCGTTCTTTCAGGATCGATGGAACCAACATTTTTAACAGGGTCAATCATTGCGATAGAGCCAACGAAAGATGGTTCTAAATATAAAAAAGGTGATGTTATTACGTTTAAAGAGAAAGATGACAAAATTGTCACTCACCGTATTATCGGTGTGAAAGATACAAATGGAAAAGTAATGTATGAAACAAAAGGGGATAACAACAACGGACCAGATTTAGCACCAGTACTTGCAGAAAATGTAATCGGAAAGTATGCAGATATTACAGTTCCATACGTTGGTTATGGACTGAATTATGCGAGTTCAAAAGCGGGAGCAGCATTACTTCTTATTATTCCAGGAGTCTTTTTACTTGGATATTCCGCGATTTCTATTTTTGGCGCTATTCGTAGTATCGACGGAGAAAAGAAAGATAAAAAAGTAGAACAATCCGTCTAGTTATCTTAGTTATAATTTCCTACTAGGAAATTAACAAATATATATATTATGGGGGATTTGGACATGACTTTAAAGAAAAAATTAGGGATGGGTATCGCATCAGCAGTACTAGGCGCAGCATTAGTTGGTGGAGGAACATTTGCATTCTTTAGCGATAAAGAAGTGTCAAATAATACATTTGCGGCTGGTACGCTTGATTTATCATTAAATCCATCAACAGTTGTTAATGTATCGAATTTAAAACCTGGTGATACAATTGAAAAAGAATTTAAACTAGAAAATAAAGGCTCTTTAGATATTAAAAAGGTTCTATTAAAAACAGACTATAGTGTAGAAGATACGAAGAAAGATAATAAAGAAGATTTTGGTCAACATATTAAAGTAACATTCTTAAAAAATGTAGATAAGCATGAGACGATTGTGAAAGAAACTACATTAGATAAATTGAAGGGCGATACACTTACAGCAGTAAATAATGATTTAGCTGCTTGGTTCTGGGATGAAAAAGGTATTTCTGCAGGTAAATCTGATAAATTCAAAGTGAAATTTGAATTTGTTGATAATAAAAAAGATCAAAATGAATTCCAAGGCGATAAGTTACAATTAACTTGGACGTTTGATGCACAGCAAGGCGATGGTGAAACGAAATAATAATGACAACAAAAAGAGACTATCAAAAGTGGTAGTCTCTTTTTGTGTTAAAAGAGAAATGTAAAAAGAAACATAATTTTTATATCATTTTGTAATTCACTTTATTATAATAAAGTTATAGTTCTTGATAAAGAACAAGTTGTTCGATAGGAGAGATTAAAATGCTGAAGACACCTCGCAAATTCAAAAAGATGCTTATATTGCCATGTTTGTGCTCTATTACTTTTTATTTAGGTTCTCAGATGATGACTTATACAGAGGCAGCTTTCATTCATGAGACGAAAGTGCAGGCTACTATTTCTACAGCAAGTATTTTTCCAAAAACAGTTGATCAGTTAACAAAGCAGGCTAAGCAACATAAGGAAGTTATTTTGCATGAGTATGAAGAGATGAAATCGAAATTAACTTTTACTTCTACTCAAGAGTTAGAGCAGGCGCTTGTTACATGGAAGCAAGGGCGTGAGAAAATAGCTGCTGAGAGAGAATTGTTACAAAAAGTATATGAATCAATAGAAAATCCTTATAACAAAGCGAAAGAAGAGTTAAAGGAAAATGAAAGTGAATCTAATAAGCAAGTATTCTCGTATGTGAATGCTGGTTTTCATATAGTTAAAGAAAACTGTGAGTATGTTGATAAAGAGGTTAAATTACAGGTGATTGATAAACAAATTCAAGCTTTTGAGAAATTATTAGTGGATGAAACAGCAAAGCAAGTGAGTGAGGATGAGAAGCAAAAGAAATTAGAAGAGAGCAAGAAACAAGAAGAGGCGAAAAAGTTAGAAGAGAGTAAGAAACAAGAAGAAGCGAAAAAGCTAGAAGAGAGTAAGAAGCAAGAAGAGGCGAAAAAGCAAGAAGAGAGTAAGAAACAAGAAGAAGCAAAAAAGCAAGAAGAGAGTAAGAAACAAGAAGAAGCAAAAAAGCTAGAAGAGAGTAAGAAACAGGAAGAAGCAAAAAAGCAAGAAGAAAGTAAGAAACATGAAGAATAGAAGAAATAGGAATAGTAAGTAAAATACAGCAGCATTTCGGAAGGAATAAATACAATTATAAGACAAATAGGTGAGTCCTACGACTCACCTATTTGCTTTGTTATTCTTATTTCACTATTCGTGGGTATAAGGTCTTCACCTAAAAATTTAACGAATGTGAGGAAGTTAGTTGGCACCCCACCATTTGGTGAAGGTTAATAATCAGTGGTGATGGACAGAAAAACACTGATTAAAGTTTCACTGTATTTCTCAATACTTTTCTGAAAAAAAGGGAAAAATGTTGAGAAATAAAAATAATCAAAAAATATATTGTACTTATATAGTTTTGTTCGTTATAATGAACTTAAGGTTTTAAAAAAAGAACAAATATTAGCTAAGCTAATATAGTTTTAGTTACACCTCTTATTTTGAAATAAGAGATGAAAATACAAAAAACAGCTAGGGGGAATTGATTGTGAGTCTGAAAAAGAAATTAGGTATGGGAGTTGCATCAGCAGCATTGGGGTTATCTTTAATTGGTGGAGGAACATTTGCATTCTTTAGTGATAAAGAAGTGTCAAATAATACATTTGCAGCTGGGACGTTAGATCTTACATTAAACCCTAAAACGCTTGTAGATATTAAAGATTTAAAACCAGGGGATTCTGTTAAGAAAGAGTTCTTATTAAAGAACAGCGGTACTTTAGCAATTAAAGACGTTAAATTAGCGACAAAGTATAGTATTACAGATGCAAAAAACGATAATGCTGGTGAAGATTTTGGTAAGCACATTAAAGTGAAATTCCTTTGGAACTGGGATAAGCAAAGTGAGCCTGTATATGAAACAACTTTAGCAGATTTACAAAATGCTGATCCTGATCTTGTAGCTAAAGATATCTTTGCTCCTGAGTGGGGAGAAAAAGGTGGATTAGAAGCTGGAACAGAAGACTATCTATGGGTACAATTTGTATTCGAAGATGATGGTAAAGATCAAAACAAATTCCAAGGCGATTCATTGAACTTAGAATGGACATTCAATGCTAACCAAACAGATGGCGAAGAAAAATAATAAATAAAAAAAGCGGGGATTCCCCGCTTTTTTTTATAAAGAAAAAAAAGAAGTGCCCGTTTTAAGCACTCTTTTATATGTATTATTGTTGATTTTTCTTCCATTGTGTAAATTCGAGAAATTCACGAAACTGTTCTTTTGAGACACCAGAGCTCATCGCATCTTTAACAAGTTGGGTCCATTCGGAGTCTAGATGACTTTCCGTTGTTGTTTCATCGTGAAGTAAAGTATCAACTGGAATTTGTAGAACAGCTGCAATTTTTTCAAGAAACTGAATAGAAGGGTTTTTTTGTAAATTTCGTTCTATAGAACTAATGTAAGATTTAGCGACACCAGCTTTTTCGGCGAGTTCTGTTAATGAAATGCCTTTTTGTAAACGAAGGCGTTTTATACGTTCTCCTATCATATTTGCGCACCTTTCTATCAATATGTAGTCGTCTTATGATGTGATTATTATAACATAAACTTCGTTAAAAAGAACGAGGCTATTGAGCCTGGCTCGTATGCTTCATACGTTGAAAAAAGTGTTCAATATCTTGCAGGGCAATGCCAGCATCTAGAGCTTCAAGTATTAAATCAATCCATTCTTGATCTAGTGAGTCAGCCTTATCTTTGTACAAATGTAATTCCTCCCTAATTATTGGTCATAATTGCTGCTACAGAATATATGATAATACAATCGAATTTTGTATTTTATATATTGAATTATCAAATATTTTGTAGATGAAACAAAGATAAAATCCCCATTAAATTCCCTCTATGGCGATTATAAAGTTTCTGACAAATATTTTCAATATTTTCTGAAAACATTGTTGAATTGTGATATATTCGTATACTAACTATGAAATTTTTACAAATATATTAAAAAAATTACATAATATAACTAAATATTGAAAATATATTGAATTTTTAATAATATAAAATATGTAATACATATTTTATATTAGGGGAGGAAATAAGGGATGAAAAAGAAACCGTTTAAAGTGTTATCATCAATTGCTTTGACAGCTGTTCTAGGCTTGTCACTTGGTGCTGGAAGTCAGCCTACATATGCTGAAACGCCGGAGAACAAGACAGCCACAAGTCCAGTTGATGATCACTTAATCCCAGAAGAGAGATTAGCAAATGCGCTAAAAAAACGTGGGGTAATTGATTCATCTGCTTCAGAGACAGAAACAAAGAAAGCTGTTGAGAAGTATGTAGAGAAGAAAAAGGGAGAAAATCCTGGAAAAGAAGAGACAAATGGGGACCCACTTACGAAAGAAGCATCTGACTTTTTAAAGAAAGTGAAAGATGCAAAAACAGATACGAAAGAAAAATCAGAGCAACCAGCAAACGGGACTGCAGCAGGAACAAGTCCAGTTAGAGGCGGCTTAAATGGGAAAGTGCCAACTTCACCTGCTAAACAAAAAGAATATAACGGTGAAGTTCGTAAAGATAAAGTACTTGTTTTGCTTGTAGAGTACGCTGATTTCAAACATAACAATATTGATAAAGAGCCTGGTTACATGTATTCCAACGACTTTAATAAAGAACACTATGAAAAAATGTTATTCGGTAACGAGCCGTTTACACTAGATGATGGAAGTAAAATTGAAACGTTTAAACAATATTATGAAGAGCAATCAGGTGGTAGTTACACAGTGGATGGAACAGTTACAAAATGGTTAACGGTTCCTGGTAAAGCAGCTGATTACGGTGCTGATGCTGGTACAGGTCATGATAATAAAGGACCAAAAGGACCACGTGATCTAGTAAAAGATGCATTAAAAGCAGCTGTAGATAGCGGACTTGATTTATCACAGTTTGATCAGTTTGATCAATACGATGTAAATGCTGATGGAAATAAAAATCAACCGGACGGTTTAATTGATCACTTAATGATTATTCATGCGGGCGTTGGACAAGAAGCTGGCGGCGGTAAATTAGGTGATGATGCAATTTGGTCACATCGCTGGACAGTTGGACCAAATCCATTCCCAATCGAAGGTACACAAGCGAAAGTTCCATATTGGGGCGGAAAGATGGCAGCATTCGACTACACAATTGAACCAGAAGATGGCGCAGTTGGTGTATTTGCACATGAATACGGCCATGATTTAGGTCTTCCAGATGAGTATGATACACAATATAGCGGTAATGGTGAGCCGGTTGAAGCTTGGTCTATTATGAGTGGCGGAAGTTGGGCTGGTAAAATCGCAGGAACAACGCCAACGAGTTTATCACCACAAAATAAAGAATTTTTCCAAAAAACAATAGGTGGTAACTGGGCAAATATCGTAGAGGTAGATTACGAGAAATTAAATAAAGGTATCGGTCTAGCAACATACTTAGACCAAAGTGTTACGAAGTCAGATCGTCCAGGTCTGATTCGTGTTAACTTACCAGATAAAGAGGTAAAAGGAATTCAGCCTGCATTTGGTAAACAGTATTACTACAGCACAAAAGGTGATGACCTTCATACAACGATGGAAACGCCACTATTCGATTTAACGAAAGCAACGACTGCAAAATTCGATTATAAGTCATTGTATGAAATCGAAGCAGAGTACGATTTCCTTGAAGTACACGCTGTAACAGAAGATGGACAAAAAACGTTGATTGAAAGAATTGGTGAGAAAGCAAATAGTGGAAATGCAGCTACGACAAATGGAAAATGGGTTGATAAATCATATGATTTAAGTCAGTTCAAAGGTAAGAAAGTGAAACTAGTATTTGAATATATTACAGACGGTGGATTGGCGTTAAATGGATTTACACTTGATAATGCGTCACTAACTGTAGATGGAAATGTTGCATTCTCTGATGATGCAGAAGGTACACCACAATTCAAATTGGACGGTTTCGTTGCATCTAACGGAATGGATAAGAAAAAGCATAACTACTATGTAGAGTGGAGAAACTATGCGGGTTCAGATAACGCATTGAAATTTGCTCGCGGTCCAGTATATAACACTGGTATGGTTGTATGGTATGCGGATTCAGCTTACACAGATAACTGGGTTGGCATACATCCAGGACATGGTTTCCTTGGTGTAGTTGACTCTCATCCAGAAGCAATTGCAGGAACTTTAAATGGCAAACCAACATTTAAAAGCAGTACGCGATTCCAAATTGCTGATTCGGCGTTCTCATTCGACAAAACGCCAGCTTGGAAAGTTGTATCTCCAACGCGTGGAACATTCGTATACGATGGATTACCAGGAGTACCGAAGTTTGATGACTCTAAAAAGTATATTAATGAGCAAATTCCAGATGCAGGACGTATTTTACCGAAGCTTGGTCTGAAGTTTGAAGTAGTAGGACAAGCTGATGATAACTCTGCAGGTGCTGTTCGTTTATACCGTTAATACAGTAAAACTACCGAGAGATTTTCTTTCGGTAGTTTTTTGTGAGCAATGAATTTTATATAAAGGGAAAAGTTATATATAATGTAACTTTAAGAATAGAAATTTGTTACATATGAAGTCTATATAAATAATGAAAGAATTGGATAAACATAGTGGGAGAAGGTGAGTGAATGAGTATTTCCTCTATTGTAAATAAACAAAAGGAATATTTTTATAAAGGGCATACGAGAAGTGTAGAAATGAGAAAGAATAATTTGAAGAAGCTTTATGAAGGAATTCAGCGTTTTGAGGATGAGATTTTTCAAGCGTTGAAATTAGATTTGAATAAATCAGTTCACGAATCATTTACAACAGAAATTGGATATGTACTAAAAGAGATTTCTTTTCAAATGAAGCATATTTCATCTTGGAGTAAACCAAAGCGTGTTCGCACAGCTCTTACTCATTTTGGATCGAAGGGGAAAGTAGTGCCAGAACCGTATGGTGTGACGCTTATTATTGCACCGTGGAACTATCCGTTTCAATTAGCAATTGCACCACTCGTAGGAGCATTGGCAGCTGGCAATACAGTCGTTTTAAAGCCGTCAGAGTTAACGCCAAACGTTTCAAAAGTACTTACGAGAATGTTAGGTGAATTATTTCCAGAAGAGCTTGTATCGGTAGTAGAAGGCGGTGTTGAGGAAAGCACTGCACTTTTAAAGGAACCGTTTGACTATATTTTCTTTACAGGTAGTGTTGGTGTTGGAAAAGTTGTGATGGAAGCAGCAGCGAAAAAATTAACGCCTCTTACGTTAGAACTTGGCGGGAAAAGTCCATGTATTGTACATAAAGATGCAAAAATAGATGTAACCGCAAGACGAATCGTTTGGGGCAAGTTTTTGAATGCTGGGCAGACGTGTGTAGCGCCTGATTATATGTACGTTCATTCTTCAGTGAAAGAGCAGTTAATCGAGGCATTGCGACATGAAATCGCAGAGCAATATGGAAAAGATGCTTTGCAAAATGACAATTATGTGCGAATTGTGAGTGAGCGTCATTTTGAACGTTTATGTACATTTTTGCAAGATGGTAAACCTGTGATTGGCGGGAATTATAAGAAAGAAACATTGCAAATTGAGCCGACAGTGTTAACGAGTGTTACATGGGAAAGTGCTGTTATGGAAGATGAAATTTTTGGACCGATTTTACCAATTATAGAATATGACAAAATAGAAGAGGTAATTGAAACGATTCAGCAACATCCAAAGCCATTAGCTCTATATGTATTTTCTGAAGATAGAAAAGTGCAAGAGAAAGTAACGAGTAATATTTCATATGGCGGAGGATGTATAAATGATGTCGTATATCACCTTGCAACGCCATATTTACCTTTTGGAGGCGTTGGAAGTAGTGGGTTGGGCAGCTATCATGGTGAACAAAGTTTTCGGACTTTTTCCCATTATAAAAGCATTTTGTCCCAATCTACAGCATTCGACATGAAAATTCGTTACTCTTCTACAAAAAGTGCTTTAAAATTCATACGAAAGTTGTTAAAATGATGATGGTGTTTATCAGTAGGCGTAGCCGTATGATAAAAACCCCTTCGCAACTGAAGGGGTTTTTCTGTTCGACATATGTATCATGCGAAAATGAATCAAACATACTACATAAAGAATAGAAGAGAACGCTGCTAAACAACCATTTTTGTTTGGATCGAAACAAAAAATAGTCTATAGAACATAAATATTTATTCATGAATATAAAAATTAAAATTTAAGGTAGATAGGACGGGAAAATGAAAAAGATTATTAAAGTTGAAGCAGTAGAAAAACATTTTGGAAATCAAGTGATTATCCCACCTCTTTCTTTAGATATTAAAGAAGGGGAATTTTTAACAATTTTAGGACCGAGTGGTTGCGGGAAAACGACGTTACTGCGTATGATCGCAGGTTTTGAAACACCAACTAAAGGGAATCTTTTATTAGATGATGAAAGAATTAACGATTTGCCGCCATATAAGCGTCATATGAACTTAGTATTCCAACATTATGCACTATTCCCGCATATGAATGTGGAAAAAAATATTTGTTTCGGTATGAAAATGCAAAAAGTACCAGCAGCAGAGCAGAAAGAACGTGCTGAAGAGGCAATGCGTTTAACGCAGTTACTTGAGTTTCGTAATCGTAAACCTTCAAAGCTTTCTGGTGGACAGCAGCAGCGTGTAGCAATTGCAAGAGCAATTGTAAACAACCCACGTGTATTACTATTAGATGAGCCACTTGGAGCGCTTGACTTTAAGTTAAGAAAAGATTTGCAACGTGAATTGAAAAACTTACAACGTAATTTAGGAATTACGTTCATATATGTAACGCACGATCAAGAAGAAGCAATGAGTATGAGTGATCGCATTGTCGTTATGAATAAAGGGCATATCGAACAAGTCGGCACGCCTAAAGAAATTTACAATCAACCGAAAACATTGTTTGTTGCGACGTTCATCGGTGAAAATAATATCGTGAAAAATGGGGAAAACTACGTAGCAGTTCGCCCTGAAAATGTAAAAGTTCGTTCGGTTGAAGAGCCAATTTTAAAAGAATACCACCTTGGGCATATTGAAGATATTGAATTTGTTGGAAATATGGAAAAGCTATATGTACGTGAGGAGAAAACAGCGGAATTACTAATGGCATACCAAACTGCTGAAGAAGCAACGCAGTGGAGCATTGGAGATAATGTATATGTAGGCTGGGAGCAAGAGGACGAGGTGACCTTAAATTGAAGAAAGGGAAATTACTCGCATTACCTACAGTCGTATGGCTGTTACTCTTCTTCCTAATTCCACTTCTGTTCGTATTAGCATTTGCCTTCATGCAGCGCGGAGCATACGGGACAGTGGAAATGAAATTTACATTAGATAACATAGCGCGTGTGTTTGATCCATTATATATGGGGACGTTATGGGAAACAGTGAAAATAGCGGTTATTACGACAGTACTATGTTTATTAATCGGTTATCCATTCGCCTATACAATTACAATTGTTGATCGTAAATATCGTTCTATCCTTCTATTATTGGCAACGATTCCGTTCTGGATTAACTTTCTTGTTCGTTCATACGCATGGATTGTTATTTTACGTTCACAAGGTCTTGTAAACACATTGCTATTGAAATTAGGTATTATTAGTGAACCTTTAAATCTGTTATATAATACACCTTCTGTAATACTCGGAATGGTATATTCTTTATTACCATTTATGATTTTACCAGTGTATGCAGCAATTGAGCAGCTTGATAAGCGTAAGCTAGAGGCAGCTTATGATTTAGGCGCAACACCAGTAAAGGCATTTTGGAATGTAACAGTACCGATGACGATGTCAGGGATTACTACTGGTTCTATTTTAGTATTCGTTTCTTCTATCGGAATGTTTGTTGTATCAGACGTTATGGGTGGATCGAAAGTAGCATTAATCGGAAACGTAATTCAAAACCAATTCTTAGGTTCACGTGACTGGCCGTTTGGTTCCGCGTTATCTATGATTGTTGTTCTATTCTCTGTTCTGTTAATTTACTTATATTATCGTGCAACGAAAGTATATAAATATGATGGAAACGGAGGGGAATAGGCAAAAATGAAGAAGTTTTTAGTTTCTTATTCTTGGTTAATCTTATTGTTTTTGTATTTTCCAATGATGGTTTTAATGGTATATTCCTTCAACGATTCTCGCATTAATGCGGAATGGGAGGGTTTTACACTCCATTGGTATACAGATTTATTTCAAAAACAAGATGTTATTGATGCGTTTGTAAATAGTATTACGATTGCTCTTATAACGACAATTGTGACGACAGTTCTTGGTGTGATTTTTGCTATTGCATTACACCGTTACAAATATCGTTTTGAAGGGGCCATTAACGGTCTTGTATATTTACCAATTTTAATTCCTGATATTTTAATGGGATTATCTTTACTTATCCTATTTAGTCAATTAGGTATGGAACTTGGAAAAACAACAATTATTATTGCACACATTACATTCAGTATTTCATTTGTTGTTGTTATTTTAGCGGCACGTCTTTCTGGTATGGGACGTGATTTAGAAGAGGCTGCAAACGATTTAGGAGCAACGCCGTGGCAAACGTTTCGTTATGTAACGTTTCCAGCAATTGCACCAGGAGTTATTTCAGCCGCATTATTAACATTCACATTATCGATTGATGATTTTGTAATTAGTTTCTTCGTATCAGGACCAGGATCAACAACATTGCCATTATACATTTATAGTATGGTTAAGCGTGGAGTATCGCCTGAAATTAATGCTCTTTCTACAATATTAATTGTTGTAATTGTAGGATTAATGGTGCTATCGGAAATCTTCCGTAATAAAGGTGCAGACGGTGAAGAGAACTCTGGAGGACACCTTCCTTTATAATACGAATGATATAGAAAGAACGAGGAGGTAATAAACCGATGAAATTAGTGAAGAGATTAGCTGGTATAGCAATTAGCTTCAGTCTTGCTGCAGGTGTACTTGCTGGTTGTGGTGAGAAAAAAGAAGAATTAAACATTTATAGCTGGGCTGACAATTTTGATGAGCAAGTTTTAAAAGATTTTGAAAAGAAATATAACGTGAAAATTAACTATGATAAATATGCAAGTAATGAAGAAATGCTTGCGAAATTACAAGCTGGTGGCGCGACATATGATTTAATTCAGCCATCTGATTACATGGTGAAAACGATGGCGAAGATGGACTTATTAGCGCCTTTAGATAAGAAGAATATCCCGAACATCGAGAACCTTGTTTCTAACTTTAAAACACCTGCGTTTGATCCAGAGAATAAGTATTCTCTAGTATATACTTGGGGTGTAACAGGAATTGCATACAATAAAAAGTATGTGAAAGAAACACCTACAAGCTGGAATGATTTATGGAACGATAAATATAAAGGGCATGTTACTTTATTAAACGATTCTCGTGAAGTATTAGGAATGGGACTTAAGAAAAACGGTTTCTCTAATAGCACGAAAGAGGATGCACAGTTAAAGACAGCGTCAAATGATTTACAGAAGCTACTTCCAAACTTATTAGCATTCGATACAGATAATATTAAACAAAAATTCATTACAGAAGATGCTTGGATCGGGACAGTTTGGTCTGGAGACGCAGCATTTATTGCGAAAGACAATAAAGATGTAGGATACGTTGTACCAAAAGAAGGCGGCACAATTTGGGCTGATACGTTAGCAATTCCAAAAGGTGCGAAAAATAAAGAACTTGCAGAGAAGTTTATGAACTACTTATTAGATGAAAAAGTAAGTGTGAAAAACTACGAGTCAATTGGTTACAGTAATCCAAATGAAAAAGCTCATCCTCTTCATAGTAAAGAATATCGTGATAATCACATGATCTTCTTAACAAAAGAAGAATTAGATCGTACAGAGTGGCTTGTTGATGTAGACGATAAGTTAAAAGACTACGATCGCTACTGGACAGAGCTGAAAACAAAAGGTAAATAAGTAAGAAAATGCGGTTTCTAAAGTAGAAATCGCATTTTTTCATAGTAGGAGGAAATCGATTGAAGAAAAAGTTACATCAGTATGAATTAATGTGTATCATTTTGTTGTTTGTTCTATTTAGCATCATCGCTTGGAGGGTACATGTAGGTGGTGTTACAATGATGGATACATACGTACGTGATATGGTAAAAGGATTACAAACAGAAAGCTCTCTTACATTCTTCTCCTACTTTACAAAGCTAGGATCTGCAATTGGAGTTATAACGACACTAATTATAAGTTTGCTCGTTTTTTGGCAAAAGCGTTATTATGCTGCTATGATTGTGTACCCAATGGCTATATTAACGACACACCTTGTTAATAAGGGAATAAAAGAAATTGCAAAAAGAGACCGCCCATCATTAAATGAGGCACTTGACGCACTGGGGTATAGCTTCCCAAGTGGACATGCAATGCTATCTATCATAACATTTGGTTTTCTTGCCTATATCATTGCTGCGAATTTGAAAAGTATAGCTGGAAAATGTAGTATTACGATTGCGATGGGCATATTAATTATATTGATTGGATTAAGTAGAGTTATTTTAAATGTTCATTACCCGACTGATATTTTAGCTGGTTACTGTGCAGGTGGCATTTTGTTAATCATAGCAATTTATTGTCATCGTTTACTTACCGAGAGATTGGGACTTAATAACGAGAGATAGAAAAACGTCTAGAAAAACTAGTATGATAGTTTTCCTAGACGTTTTTTGTTTATGGGGAGATGTGATACAGTATAAATGACAAGTGAATTATATAAAGTAGGTGAAAATGTGTGAAGACAAATGTACATAAAATTGATAAGTGGGGGAAGTTAGGAACTTTTTTGTATCAATTTCGTTATACAGTAATTGTAGTATTACTACTACTTGCGATAGTGCTCGGAATTTTTGCTCCAAAACTTCCAGGAGTATTGGGCGGTGATGGTTTCCAAACAGAAGGGGATTATCAAAAGACGAAAGAAATTTTAGATAAAGATTTTAAGCAGTCTCAAGATACACTTTTACTCGTTTTTGAGAAGGAAAAGGATACTTCGCATGAGGATTTCCAAAAGCGTATAGAGGGGATAATAAATCAAATTGAAGAGAAGGAAACATACGAATCTTTCCATCATCCAATGCAAAATAAAGAGATGTTACAAGATGATATCGGTTATGCGACGATTTTATTTTCCGGGAAAACAAATAAAGAACGGATGGAAAAGACATTACAATTTGCCGGCAAAATCGAGAAGGAAAGTAATAGCGTATTAAAAGTAACACCGACAGGATATCCGAAAATTAATCAAGAGATTAATGAAAGAACGCAAAATGATTTAAAAGTAGCAGAGATGATTGGATTACCTATTGCTTTTCTTGTACTATTATTCTCATTTGGTAGTCTGATTGCGTCTATTTTACCGATTGTAAATGGCGCGCTTAGTGTCATTAGTACGATGGGGATTTTATATTTTATAGGTAGTGATAAAGAGCTATCTATTTTCGTGTTAAATGTTGCGCCGATGATTGGGCTCGCATTATCAATTGATTTCGCACTGTTATTTGTAAATCGTTTTCGAGAGGAAGTTGCGAAGAGAACAGTGAAAGAAGCGATAGCGATTACTTATCAAACGGCAGGGCGTGCTATCGTATTTTCAGGGTTATGTGTATTCGTCGGTTTATCAGGCTTATTTTTCTTTAAGATAGATTATATTCAGTCTGTTGCTATTAGCGGGATGATTGTCGTTATTATGAGCATTTTGTTTTCGCTAACACTTCTTCCGGCGCTATTATCTTTAATTGGTAAAAGGATATTAAAAAAGAATCAGGCGGCGCCTACGCCATCAAATGTATGGCGTAAATTTGCACAGTTTGTAATGAAACATCCAATCGTCATGATTATTGTTGTTACAACATTTATTGTTATTTGTTTATTACCGCTACGTACAGCTAACTTGCAGTTTCCTGGTGTTGAAGCGTTACCTGAAAAGAGTGATACGAGAGTTGCATTTGAGAAGTATGAAGAAGCCTTTAATAAAACTGTCCAAACACACGCTGATGTTACATTAGTAGTAGAGACGAAGAAAGATATAACAGAAAAAGAAAGTTTACAAAAGATAGAAGCTGTTGTTCAAAAATTAAAAGACGATAAGCAAGTATATAAGGTGAAAAGTGTATATGACGGGCTAAATGGAATGAAAGCAGATCAAGTTGCTGGAATGTTACAGTCGCCAGAAGCTGCGAAAATAGCTCCTGTATTTGAAGCGTATACGAAAGGGAATAAAACAACAATGGAAGTCTTTTTGGATACGAAGCCAAGTACAGAAACCGCAAAACAATGGGTTCGTGATTTCAAAAAGAATTATAAAGAAAATGATGTTACTTATTATTTGGGCGGTATGACGACGTTCCAGCAAGAGTTAGAAGATGAAATTAAAGATAAAGTTGCAATTGGTATGTCTGTTATATTTGGATCAACCTTTGTCATTTTATTATTCGCATTCCGCTCTATACTCATTCCAATTAAAGCTATTATTATGAACGTACTTAGTTTAAGTGCAACAATTGGAATTGTTATTTGGTTATTTGAAGGTGGTCATTTCGGATTAGAAGAGAGTTCAGTTTTATTTGTATTACCAATCTTTATTTTCGGCCTCGTATTTGGGCTTAGCATGGATTATGAAGTATTTCTTATTTCACGTATTCATGAGCTCTATGAAGAAACAGGGGATAACGATCAAGCAACGTTAGAAGGGCTTGTTTCGACAAGTAGAATTATTACGTCCGCCGCTTTAATTATGATTGTTGTTACCGGTGCATTCGCCTTTACTGATATTTTACCAGTAAAGCAGATGGGGCTTGGGGTTGCATTAGCAATATTTCTTGATGCAACAATTATCCGTCTTATGCTCGTACCAAGTTTAATGAAATTGTTTGGGGATTGGAACTGGTGGCTACCATTTCGAAAGAAAAGAGAAAAATCATCATAAAAAATACTCATCTATAAGATGAGTATTTTTTATGAATAGCAGGGCCCATATTTTGCGCATAGTATGTGATAAGAACATTACATACAAGTAGGTGAAGGCAATGTTTCGTTATTTTAAGTTTAAGCTAAATGATACAGTACAGTTTGCTGAAAACGATGGGCATATGTATCGCATTGTCGGTTATCGGTTGGAAAAAGGGTTTTACCCAAAAGATGAATGGACTCATATTATTTATGAACTGCTTAGAGATTTTGACGGGTATACGATGGATGCGGAAGAAGAGGAACTTGTAAAAGTCATTCAAGTAGAGGATGAGTATTACAAAATACAAGAAGTATCGGGGTATCGCTATCCAGTAAAAATGAAGCAAAAGCAGCAAGTTATGAAAGGAGAGAAAATAGACGACTTATTAGATACGTACAACGACTATAAACGATTGGCGGATTTCTTTAAAGATTTATTGTATGAACAAAAAGCTGAAGAAGTGTTGCAGGAAATGAAAAGGCTTAGAGCGTGAGGGGGACAGTCGATTATAAGGCTGTCCTCTATTTTTGACGGTGCATCAAAGTATGTTTTCCGTTACAATGAGAGAATCAATAGGAATAAGGTGATTATAGTATGGAAACAAAGAAAAAGGGCGAATGGTGCGAAATTACGGTTCCAGCGACGTGGAATGGTATAAGTATTGAGTCGTTGTTAAAAGTAGAATGGGAAGTACCAAAAAAGTTATTACATCAGCTTCGTATGGAAAAAGGTGTTACCGTTAACGGAGAACAGAGGAGATGGAATGAACTTTTAAAAGAAGGAGATAAGTTACAAGTTCATATGTTTATGGAGGAGGAGTACGGCGTAGAGCCGGAATATGGTGAATTAAATGTAGTGTTTGAAGACGATCACGTACTCATTGTAAATAAGCAGGGGCAAATGGATACACATCCTTCTGAAAAAAATGGGACGGGAACACTTGCCAATCTTGTTGCTTTTCATTTTCAAATGCAAGGTTTAGAGACGAAGGTTCGGCATATCCATAGGTTAGATAAAGATACGACAGGTGGTGTTGTATTCGCAAAACATAGAATTGCGGGTGCAATTATGGATCGTTTATTAATGGAACGGAAAATTAAAAGAACGTATATGGCACTTGTTGAAGGAAAAGTAAAAAAGAAGCAGGGGACAATTGATGCAGCTATTGGAAGAGATCGACATCATGCTACAAGGCGCCGTGTTTCTCCAAAGGGAGACCAAGCTATAACGTATTATAAAGTAGAGAAATATTTTAAAAAACAAAATGCGACGCTCGTAACGTTACAGTTAGAAACCGGTAGAACGCATCAAATTCGCGTTCATATGAGCTATAATGGAAATCCATTAGTTGGAGATGTATTATATGGTGGGCAAACAACATATATGTCCGGGCAAGCGTTACATGCGATGAAGATTAATTTTTTGCATCCGATTACGAAAGAAGAGATCGTGGTTGACGTACCTTTTCCTACAAATTTAAACGATACAATGAAAAAATTTGAAAGAGAAAATAGATAAAGTGTAAGTTTAAAGTTGAAAAAGATAGATTTTTGCAGGGATTTCTCTAAAAGAGGCGAAGCCGTTAAGAGAAAAGAGAGGTGAGAATTACTTGGTCAAATATAAATATATGCTAGGGATATTTTTCGCTTGTCTTTTACTTACTCTATGTATTTATCCATATTTACCAACTCGTATGGCAGTACATTGGAACGAGAATGGTGGAGCGAACGAGTTTATGAGTAAACAAGGTGTCGTATTATTTATCCCTGTCCTTATTATTATTTTACATGGATTAGTATATGTTATTTCACATAATATATATAAGTTTAATGAAGGAGAGCATTTCATTATAAGTGGATTTATAAAGAGTATTACTTTATTTATGATGTTTGTCCATGTACTAATTCTCTTTATTAATTTGGGAAGTATTATATCCTTTCAGACAGGACTAACGATTGGAATTAGTATGTTTCTTTTTATGTTTAGTAAAGTGTTTAAAAAGGTGAAGGATCGAGAGAAAGAACCGATTAAATTACAAAAAATCCGTTTAGTTAGTAGGCGAATCTTTCAAGTGATGGCATGCAGCATATTATTTTCGTTGCTTTTGAGCCTGAAGTGGGGATTTTACTTGTTAATTAGTGTAATAAGCTGCGGGTCTATTTTGTTTATGTTCTACATTTTATACGCATACATATTAGAAAGCTATGAAACATAAAAAAAGAGTCTTCTAGGAGAAGACTCTTTTTTCTATTTACTTCGTAATAAATTGTTGTGTCCAGTAGTTGCCGCTTTCTACATAGCCAACACCGATATGAGTGAAGCCACTATTTAAGATGTTGGCACGGTGTCCAGCACTGTTCATCCAAGCTTGTACAACTTCTTCTGGAGTACGTTGTCCTTGAGCGATGTTTTCACCTGCAGATTTATAAGAAATACCAAATTTCTTCATCATGTCAAACGGAGACCCGTATGTAGGGCTGTTATGATCAAAGTAGTTGTTTTTTTGCATATCTTCAGACTTAATGCGTGCTACTTTACTTAATTCAGTATCGATTTGTAATGCTGATAAGCCTTGTTTTGTACGCTCTGCGTTTGTTAATTCAACAACGCGTTGTTCGAATTCGCTTAAAGATTTTGCTTCTTCAGCAGGCTTTTGCTCAGCAGGTTTTTGTGTTTCGTTTTGAGTATTGTTGTTTTCAGCTGGTTTTTGAGCTTCTGGTTTAGCAACTTCTTCAGCAGGCTTTTGTTCAGCTGGTTTTTGAGTTTCCTCAGCAGGCTTTTGAGCTTCTGGCTTAGCTGTTGGTTGTTCAGTTACAACATTTTCAGTAGGCTGTTGACCAGGAATGAAGCAATCTTGTTGGAACTGACCTTGATTCCATTGTGCTAATGACTCAACTCCCATAGATTGTAAGAATGCTTGTAATTCTTGTTGGCTCATTTGTTTCATCATTACTTTTGAATGCTGAATATTTTGAACCTTTACGTTAGATGGTTGTACTGTTGCAGCTTGTGCATCTAAAGATGATACTCCTAAAGTAAGAGCTGTTGCAGCAGCTACAGATAATAAAACACGCTTTTTCATGATGTGTGTCCCCCTATATAAAGTTTTAATTTGTTTTCACACGATTTGTTTTTGACAGCCTGTCTGACTGACAAATCCATCGTAGCATACAATTTGCGAGAAATAAGATGGAAAAAAATTCATAGATTTAAAAATTACCTAATTTATCCTAAGAGGAGAAAAGGGAAGAAATAAGAGAAACGTAGAGTATAAAAGGAATTTTTAGCATTTTTATGCTTGGTTTTAAGAGGGGTATTTTGGATAAAGTTACCTAAATTGAAAATGAAGAATCCTATTGTATCAATGGTTTGAGCATTTTTTTGAGGAATATAATGGATTGATTTTTACAAAACTGTAATGTTTCTGTTGTTCTTTTTTATAATAAAGTAACATAGTTTTAATGTTGTAGCGGACAAAAAAGCGGCTATCTCTTTACATAGACGAAGGAGATAGCCGTTTTCTTATTATTACGTATGTTACGAGTTATTACGAGTTGGTTTCAATTGCTTCTAATAATAGATCAACGATGTGAATTCCTCTCATTTTATGAGAAAGACTTTCACGTTCAATACCTAGTTTCATTTGTAATAGACATCCAGGATTTGCAGTAACAATTGTCGTCGCATCTGTTTCATGCACACGTTCCATTTTATAATCTAGAAATTCCATTGATAACTCCGAATGGACAATATTATAAATACCAGCAGAACCACAGCAACGGTCCGCATCTTTCATTTCGCAATATGTTGCGCCTTGGATGGCCTCTAGTAACATACGAGGTTCAGAAGATGTTCGCATAACATTACGTAAATGACAAGAATCTTGATACGTAATAATTTGCGGCGTGAGTCGTAAGTCAGTACGTTTATGGAAATCTAATTCTACTAGTATAGCAGTAATATCTTTAATTTTAGAAACAAACTGCTTTGCTCGCTTTGCCCACTTAGGATCATCTTTTAATAAATAATCATAATCTACGAGATAAGCTCCGCAACCACCTGCATTCGTAATAATATAGTCGATGTTTAAATCTTCGAATGCTTTTATATTTCGTTTTGCTAATTCTTTCGCTCCACTCTTTTCACCAGCATGCCCATGTAATGCCCCGCAGCAACTTTGTGTTTTCGGAATAATGATATCACAACCAGCTAACTGAAGAAGTTTCATCGTTGCGTTATTTGTTTCTAAAAACATCGTATCCATTAAACAACCTGTGAAGAATGCAACTTGTTTCTTCTTTACCGCCTCAGCAGGTAAAAATTCAGGACGATCTTTCATTGCTTTCATTTTAGGGACTTTTGGCAAAACAAGATCCATCGTTGCAAGTGTTTCAGGGAATAACTTCATAATACCAGTTTTATGTGTTAGTGTTTGTAAACCAGAACGCTGGTAAAATCCGATTAGCCCTGTTAATGTTCTCATTCGGTTTTGATGCGGGAATAGTCCTTGAAAAACCACTTTACGAACAGCTCTCACGGGCACTGAGAATTTTTTATTTTGATTAATAATATCACGAGCTTCTTCTAATAAATGTCCATAATTCACACCAGACGGACAAACAGGTTCACAAGCACGGCAGCCAAGGCAAACATTTAATGTATCTTCAACATCTTCATCCGGCTCAATTAAACCATCAACGACGGCTTTCATTAAGGCGATACGTCCTCGTGGTGAATGTGATTCTTTATACCCAGATTGAATGTAAGTAGGGCAAGTCGGTAAACAAAAACCGCATCGCATACAATTTAATAGTTCATCTTCACTTAATCGTTCTTTAAATTCCTTTTGAATGTTTTCTTTATTTAATGTGGTCATCGCTCAACCACCACTCTTTTACGAGAGTCTTTCGCGAACATCTTTCCAGGATTCATAATGTTGTTTGGATCGAAGGCTTGTTTAATCCCTTGCATAGCAGCAATACCTTCTTTACCTAATTTCATTTCTAAATACGGAGCTTTCATCGCGCCGACACCATGTTCACCAGTAATCGTACCACCAAGCTCAATCGCTTTCGCAAATATTTCAGCAAAAGCTTGTTCAGCACGATGCATTTCTTCTTCATTACGGGCATCTGTCATACAAGTTGGGTGCAAATTGCCATCACCAGCATGCCCAAAAGTACAAATAGGAATATTATATTTCTTTGCAATTGCATTAATTGCTTCAACCATTGGAGCGATTTGTGAACGTGGTACAGTTGCATCTTCTAATATTGTTGTCGGTTTTAGTCTTGCAAGTGCTGATAGTGCACTACGGCGTGCTGTACGAAGCGCATCTGCTTCGGCTTCATCTTTTGCAACGCGAACATCGACCGCATTCATAGCACGGCAAACGTTAGCCATTTTTTCGATATCTCGATTGACAACCTCAGGCGGGCCATCTTGTTCAATTAATAAAATCGCTTTGACGTCAGTTGGTAAACCGATTTGTGCAAACTCTTCTACAACTTCAATTGTTGGTTGATCTAAAAACTCAAGTGTCGCCGGAATAATTTTATTTGTAATAATAGCAGAAACAGCTCGAGCAGCTTCGTTAATATCTTCATATAGCGCAAGCATCGTTTTCTTCGTTTCAGGCATAGGGACAAGTTTTAATATAGCTTCCGTAACAACACCAAGTGTTCCTTCAGAACCAATAAATAAACGAGTTAAATCATAACCAGCTACATCTTTTGCTAATTTACCGCCAGTGCGAATGATGTCGCCGTTCGGTAAGACAATTTCAAGCCCCATTACATAATCACGTGTTACGCCATATTTTAAACCACGTAATCCGCCGGAGTTTTCATTAATGTTACCGCCGATTGTAGAAATTTTCATAGAGCTTGGATCTGGTGGATAAAATAAACCTTTTTCTTCTACTGCTTTAATAATATCAAGTGTAATAACACCAGCTTGTACAGTAATTGTTAAATTCTCTTCGTCAATTTCTAAAATATTGTTCATATGGCGGAAAATAAGGACGATACCACCTTCAAGTGGACACGTTCCAGCACAAAGATTTGTTCCAGACCCGCGAACATATACAGGAATTTTATGAGTGTTACACACTTTTAACACGTTTGCTATTTCATTTGTATTACGAGGAGCAATGACTGCATCAGGCATCGCTTGGAAGTTTGGAGTGGCATCATAACTATAAGTTAAACGCCCCATATTGGATGTATCTATATTATCTTCGCCAACAATAGATACGAATGAATCAATAATTTGCTTTTCTAACATTGGAAATCCCCCTCAAACTGTTAACGTATTTCGTCATAATAAAAAACGTTGTAACAGTGCTTTCATTATAATGATAAAAAAGTCAGAGGATTCTTTCTATGTATAATCATCTAAAGATTAATCTGTTTTATCGTTATTTTTTTGTATGATTATCTAATAAGAGGAGTGCGAAGTATAAAATGTTTAAATCTTTGAATTGTTTCGGGTCAATTCCTGTATGTTCTTCAATCTTTTTTAGCCTATAATGCAATGTATTAATGTGAATATGTAATTGCTCAGCTGTCTGCTTATAAGATTGGTTATAATCGATAAATAAACGTAAAGTGTGCATAAGCTCAGGAGATGATACTAAGTTTTCAATGGTGCGCTCTAGAAACTGTTCCCGAGTTTCGGTAGAAATATCTTGTAAGCACATTTCTAAACGTAAATCTTCATTAAATACAATTTTTTTCGTTTCAAGTGATACTGAAAGGGCGCGTAATGCTTGTTCGTACGATAAGTTCATATTGCTTGGCGTAACTATTTGTCCAATCCCGATATATAAAGTAATAGAAAATAAAGTTTCACAGTCTTGTTTTAACCGTTTTAAAAATTGAAAGGTTTGCTCTTTGGATTGGATTGTTGTAAACAAAATAAACCGATCATTTCCCCAACGAACAAATAAATTTTCTTTTGCTAAAATGTTGCGCATATGTTGCCAAATTTTACGCTGGAGCATCGTATTATCTTGGGCGATGGATAATAAAATAAGTTGTTTCTTCTTATATAAATCAATACCAAGCGTTTTTGCACGATCGAGAAAACTTGGAGACCAGTCTGTATTTTGAAGCCAATCAAAGACAAATGCTTCATAAGAACGGTGTTCAAGTTCTAGTTGTTCTAAAAAGTAGTTTTCATGAATTAATAATTCGGTCATCTTACGTAATATTTCTCCGTATTGTGAAATATTTTCAGGTTCTCCTGTAATTCCAATCACGCCGATTACTTCGTCATGGAATAGTAAAGGAAGATTCATCCCAGCTTTTACACCTTGCAGTCGTCGTTCATCATCTTTTGTAATAATGACAGTTTTCTTTTGTTTCGCACAGCGGAGTGCACCTTCATGAAATTGACCGATTCTTTCCGCATCTGTACTTGCGATAATAACGCCGTGTATATTAATAATAATAATGTTTTCAGTAATTAATCTGCGTACTTCACGTACAATTTTATTCGCTAAATCAGGAAAAAGCATAATTTGCACACCTCAAATTCTATTTGTTGTACATTATATATGTAAGTTTGTTAATAAAGGAAGATTTCACATTTTCCACACATTTATTTGTTACTTTACAATTATAACGAAATCATCCGAAGATGGAGGGAATCTTTTGAGAAAGTATGTTTTTCTTCTCTGCTTTTTATTTCTATTAGTAGGGTGTCAAGGAAGTTCGTATACACCGATTACTAAAGATAAAAGTGTTATTATAACAACGAATATAAAGGAAGGTAGTATTAGTTTTATTAATAAAAAAACAAAGAAGCTATTAACAACATGGGAATTAAATGAGCCGATTGCGGGGGTTACGCTACTTCCAAATGGCGAGGAAATACTCGTTTATGGTAAGCAATTAGAATATATGTATGTATATTCACTAGCAGAAGGTAGACGAGTGGACAAATATAAGACTGGAAAAGGAATTGCTAATGTTATCGCATCAGATGATGGAAAACAATTATTTGCTGCCGATCAAAATGAACAAAAGGTAAGGTTCTTTACGATAAAGGGAAAAGAGACAGGGAGTGTTTCAACAGGAAAAGGGCCGATAACGATGGTAGAGCATCATAACCAGTTATCTGTACTAAACTTTTATGATACGAAACTAACGACCATTGATACAAAGAAAAAAGAAGTGATACAGTCCTTTATGATTCCGCCAGCATCGACAGGAGCGACGGTTAGCGCTGATGGGAAAGAAATATGGATTGGTGGACATGGTGATGGAAGTCAAGTGAATGAGAAAGTATTAGTGTATTCTTTACAGAGCGGAGAGATGATGCGTTCTTTACATGCTCCGTTTATGCCTGTGAATATAACAAAGGATGATAAGTATGTATATGCGCTAAGTCACGGTTCGAATACGCTTAGAAAATTTGATGTTAGCACGTATAAAGAGGTGGCTTCTGTAGAAGTAGGGTCGAACCCATTTGCATTTTTAAAAAGCGGAGCAGAAGGATACGTAGCTAGTTATGATAGCGATGAAGTATGCGTAATGGATATGAAGAATATGAAAATAAAACAAACAATTAAAGTCGGAAAAGGACCGTTTCAACTCATAGAGAGAGAAGGAGAAGGACAATGAGTAAATATAACGTGCTAGTCGTAGATGACGAAAGTGATATGAGGCAACTTGTTGGAATGTACTTAGATAACTTCGGATACGAGTGGGGAGAAGCTGAAAATGGAAAAGAGGCACTTCGAAAATTAGAGACGGATCATTATGATTTCGTTGTACTAGATATTATGATGCCTGAGATGGATGGGCTTTCAGTTTGTAAAGAGATTCGAAAAACGTCGGATGTACCTATTATATTTTTAACAGCAAAAGGTGAAGAGTGGAATAGGGTGAACGGCTTACGTATGGGAGCAGATGATTATATTGTAAAGCCATTTAGTCCTGGGGAACTAATTGCTCGCATGGAAGCTGTTTTAAGACGATATACAAAGCAAGAACAGCAAGAAGAGATTCAATTTGGACCGATTCTTATTAATGAAAAAAGCAGGAGGATCGAGACGAATGGTGAGACGATTCCTCTTACGGTAAAAGAGTTCGATTTACTATATTTTCTTTGCCAACATAATGGACAAGTATTTAGCCGGGAACAATTGCTTGAAAAGGTGTGGGGGTATGATTATGCAGGAAGTACAAGAACGGTAGATACGCATGTGAAAACGATGCGTCTAAAGCTAGGAGAAAGTGGAAACTACATTCAAACTGTTTGGGGTGTAGGTTATAAATTTGAGGTGTAACGTATGTTTACGATGGTACAAAAGCTTTGGCTTACAGTAGTATGTGCAGTATGTGTAACAGTTTCCTTTCTTTATTTTGTATCTTTATACTCATATGAAAAGTTATACGTTGATAATTTAAAAGATTCATTAGTAATGGAAGGGAAACGTCTTGCCACGCAATATGATAAACGTGAAGGAGTATCCACTTTTGAAGAGAAAGTAAGGGCATATGATCAAATATCTAGTTCAGATGTCCTTTTCGTATACAATCCGCGTGATTTAAGCGCATGTTTGCCTTTTGATGTTCACCATCATTCTCTTATAAGTGAAGGGGATAGACAGGCGCTATTAGATGGGAAAACGGTGACAAAGATAGGGTATGAAGAACATTTTGATCGTAATATTATGGGCGTTGTCATCCCTGTTTTAGATAATAAAAAATTAGTTGGTATTGTATACTCTTATATTCCTTTAAAAAGTATAAAAGACTTAATATTTGATATGGGTCTTATTTTAGCGCCGTTAGCACTTGCAATGATTTTAATTACAATATGGATTGGTAGAAAAATTATTATTGCTATTACGAGACCGCTTTCGCAAATGGAACGAGTTGCAAATCATTTGGCCACTGGAGATTTCTCAGAGCGGATTACAATTTCTTCAGAAGATGAAATTGGACGATTGGGAAAAGCTTTTAATAAAATGGCAAATTCTTTAGAAACAGAAGATGTAAAGCGTAAGGAATTTTTAGCTAATGTTTCACATGAACTTAGAACACCGCTTAGTTATATTAAAGGATATAGTGAAGCTATTTTAGACGGTGTAGCGAAGGGGCCGCAGCAGGAAAAAGTAACGCAACTCATCCATAAAGAAGCAGGTCGCATGCAGCGCCTCGTTCATGATTTATTAGATTTAGCGCAGCTAGAAGGTGAACACTTTCCTCTAAAGAAACAACCTATCGTTTTTTCACAGCTTATTGAAGATGTACTAGATACGTACGAGTTACAGTTTATAGAAAAAAAACTTCGTATTTCAACGGATTTAAATCCTGAAATTATCGTAATGATTGATGAGGATCGTATGCAACAAGTACTTCATAATGTGTTAGATAATGCGATACGTTATACAAATCAAAACGGGGATATCATAATAACATTAAAGCAAATCGATGATTACTGTGAATTGAGCATAAAAGATACAGGAATAGGTATTGATAGAGAGCATTTAGAAAATCTTGGGGAACGCTTTTACCGAGTAGATAAAGCGAGAAGTCGTCAACACGGTGGAACAGGTTTAGGCCTTGCAATTGTAAGGCAAATTGTTCATATACATGATGGTGAGTGGAGAATAGAAAGTGAAAAAGGTAAGGGAACGACAGTTATTATTAAATTAAAAGCACAAGATGAGGAGAGCATATTCTAACTTTTGGAATATGCTCTTTATCCCGCTATTTGTGGGCTAATAATCAGCGGGGGATGGACAAAAGCCCCACTGATTAAAGTTGCACTTTATATTGAAGGTAAATAGTTACGCGTAAATGTATTAATTAATATCCAATAAATATCAAAAATTTGACTATTTTATGAACAAAACATTTGTACTTCTTACTAATTCGTTCTAAAATAGTTATGGATGCTAAGTTCTTATAAAACGTTACAATTGTTGTTTGGAAGATACTGAGGTGATTTAACTGGAGTACAAATCTATTAAACCGAAAAAAATTTACGAAGAAGTATCTGAAGCTATTTTAACAATGATTAAAAATGGTACGTTAAAACCTGGTGACAAGCTACTTCCTGTTCATCAATTAGCAGAGCAGTTTCAAGTTGGCAGATCTGCAGTTCGTGAAGCGTTAAGTGCGCTCAGAGCAATGGGCTTAATTGAAATGAAACAGGGAGAAGGTACATATGTAAAGAATTTCGATTCTTCTTCATTAACGAAATCATTAAATAACAAGTTATTAATGAAGAAAGAGGATATTTTGAATTTATTAGAAGTACGGAAGGTGCTTGAAGTGGGGGCAGTTCGAGCAGCTGCGGCAAAACGTACGGATGATAATTTGCAAAATATGAAACATTGGTTAGATGAAATGGCAAAAAGCATTGGAGATGAAAAGGCTGGTGAAAAAGCAGACTTTCAGTTCCATATGGGAATTGCACAATCTTCGCATAATAACATCTTACTTGAGCTCATGAATCATGTTTCAGAGATGATTGCTGAAACGATTGGTGAATCAAGACGCATTATTTTATATGGTGAACAAACAACATCAGAACGACTTTTAGAAGAGCATCAATCTATATATGATGCGGTGTTAAAGCAAGATGTGGAATTAGCGCAGCAAGCGATGCTAGATCATTTAACAAATGTAGAACATATTGTCACAGGTAAAAGCGATATAAATTCGTAATTTAATCTTTTAAAAATCTAATTTTCTGATAAAATAGTGAGAGATTAAGTAAGCGTTTTCCTTAGGAGAGGGAGAGGATAGGCCATGGTTGAGCCTACTTCTTCTAGTCTTAGTCATCTGATGACCATATGATTGTTGGCGAAGTTGTAATGAGGGGGAATTATAGTTATGAAAGTTACTTTATTTGTTACTTGTTTAGTCGATATGTTTGAAACAAACGTCGGTAAAGCAACAGTTGAAGTATTGGAGCGTTTAGGTTGTGAAATTGAATTTCCAGAAGCACAAGTTTGTTGTGGTCAGCCTGCTTATAATAGCGGCCATGTAGAAGCAGCAAAAGAAGCGATGAAACATATGATTGAAACTTTCGAAGATGCAGAATATATCGTTACGCCATCTGGCTCTTGTGCGACAATGTTTCATGAGTATCCGCATGTTTTTAAAGATGATCCAAAGTGGTCTAAACGTGCACAAAAGGTTGCTGATAAAACATATGAGTTTACACAATTTATTGTAGATGTTTTAAAAGTTACAGATGTTGGTGCAAGTTTACCAGGGATAGCTACTATTCATAAATCGTGTCATATGACACGCCTGCTTGGAGTAAAAGAGGCGCCAGGAATTTTATTATCAAACGTAAAAGGATTAACTGTGAGAGAACTGCCAAACGTGCAAAATTGTTGTGGGTTTGGGGGAACGTTTTCAGTTAAGATGACTCCAATTTCTGAGCAAATGGTAGATGAAAAAGTAGATAGTGTAATGGAAACAGGTGCTGATTATTTAATCGGTGCAGATTGTGGGTGTTTGTTAAACATTGGCGGACGTATTGAGCGTTTAGGAAAAGAAGTAAAAGTAATGCATATTGCTGAGGTCTTGAATAGTCGCTCATGAAGGGGGAACATAAGCTATGTCTATGAAAATCAGTGAGAAAAAATTTAATGATCGCGTTGGCGATGGAATTCAAGATTCGTTTATGCGCGGAGCAGTATCTTCTGCACAAACGCGTTTATATACAAATCGATTAAAAGCAGCTGACGAGTTGGGAAACTGGGAAGAATGGCGTGAACTAGGTGAACAAATTCGTCAACATACGTTAGAAAATCTTGATTATTATTTAATGCAGTTAAGTGAAAATGTATCAAAAAGAGGCGGTCACGTTTACTTTGCGAAAACGAAAGAGGATGCAGCAAAGTATATTCAAGACGTTGCAAAAAAGAAACAGGCGAAGAAAGTTGTAAAATCAAAATCAATGGTAACTGAAGAAATTAGTATGAATCATGCCCTTGAAGAGATTGGTTGTGAAGTGTTAGAGAGTGACTTAGGAGAGTATATCTTGCAAGTAGATAACGATCCACCATCACATATTATTGCGCCTGCACTTCATAAAAACAGAACGCAAATTCGTGATGTATTTAAAGAAAAACTTGGATATGAAAATTCTGATGATCCATACGAAATGACAAAGTTTGTTCGTAAACAACTTCGTGAGAAATTTATGGATGCAGAAATTGGTGTGACAGGTTGTAACTTCGCTGTTGCAAATACTGGCTCTCTTTGTTTAGTAACGAACGAAGGTAATGCCGATCTTGTTATGTCGATTCCGAAAACTCAAATTGCAGTAATGGGTATGGAACGTATGGTTCCGACAATGGAAGAATTAGATGTTTTAGTTGGTTTACTATGTCGTAGTGCAGTAGGTCAAAAATTAACAAGTTATGTAACAGTAGCAGGACCAATTCAAGAGGAAGAGGTAGATGGACCAGAAGAGTTTCATTTAGTCGTTGTTGATAATGGCCGCTCTCAAATTCTTGGATCGGAATTCCGTTCAGTATTACAATGTATTCGTTGTGCTGCTTGTGTTAACGTATGTCCTGTATATCGTCATGTTGGTGGACATTCGTATGGATCTATTTATTCAGGACCAATCGGTGCGGTATTGACACCACTTCTAGGTGGATATGATGATTATAAAGAACTTCCTTATGCATCTAGTTTATGCGGAGCCTGTACGGAAGCTTGTCCAGTAAAGATTCCGTTACATGATTTATTATTAAAACATCGTCAAGTTATCGTTGAGCAAGAAGGACGTGCCCCACTTGCAGAAAAATTAGCAATGAAAATGTTTAGCATGGGTGCTTCTTCAGCAGCTTTATATAAAATGGGATCAAAAATGGCACCGGCAGCAATGAGTCCATTTACATCTGGTAACCGTGTATCAAAAGGTGTTGGACCACTTAAAAACTGGACGGATATTCGTGAATTCCCGGCTCCAAGTAAAGAACGATTCCGTGATTGGTATAAAGATCATAAGAAAGGCGGGGACAAATAATGACAGGATTAATTCAAAACCGTGAGTCCTTTCTAGATAATATCGCAAAAGAACTTGGGCGCGCGCGTAAAACAGAAGGCGTAGAACGTCCAGCATGGAAAAGTAATGTGAATGTGGAAACGTTAAAAGATTATTCACAAGAAGAATTGTTAGAAGTATTTAAAAATCAATGTACAAACATTCATACAACTGTTGTGGAAACGACAAACGACCGTTTACGTGAAGATATTCAAAAAGTCATCATGGAAAACGGCGGGGGACCTATTATATTATCAGCAGATGAACGTTTTGATGCATATGGTTTAACATCTTTATTTAAAGAAGAACTTCCAAAGCGAGATGTTGAAGTAAATGTATGGGATCCAGAGAAAAAAGAAGAGAATATGCGTATAGCGGAAAAAGCGAATATTGGAATCGCATTTAGTGATTACACTTTAGCCGAATCTGGTACGATTGTTGTACAAAGTCATAAAGGACAGGGGCGTTCTTTACACTTTTTACCGACTGTATACTTTGCTATTATTCCACGTGAAACACTTGTACCTCGTATTACACAAGCAGTTCAACATATGAACTCACGTGTGGAAAAAGGTGAAGCAGTCGCATCTTGTATTAACTTTATTACAGGACCAAGTAACTCTGCGGATATTGAAATGAATCTTGTTGTCGGAGTACATGGACCATTAAAAGCAGTATATTTCATCGTATAAAATAGGGGAAAGCAGGCCGGAAAACGGCCTGCTTTTTTAATAGAATAAAGATAATATGAAGTAGAAGTTCTCTCCTTTTTTTGTTATGTTCTTTTGGAAAGGAGAGGAAGGGATGTTCACTTATTTATATGCATTGTTAGTGGGTATGGTGTTTGGTTCTTTTTTTATGGTGATTGCGATGAGAGTTCCAGTAGGGGAATCTATTATTACACCGCGTTCGTACTGTCATTACTGCAAGTATACGTTAAAGCCGAAAGAACTGATTCCAATCATTTCATTTTGTATGCAAAAAGGGCGTTGTACGAATTGCAAGAGAAAAATCTCAAGTTTGTACATAGTGTTTGAATTTGTTACAGGGAGTTTATTTTTTCTTACTGTATATGTAATTGGAATAGAACGAGAGCTCATCATTATTTTATCGCTCTTTTCTTTACTTATTATTATTTCAGTTACAGATTTAGTATATATGCTAATACCTAATCGTATTTTAATTTGGTTTGCACTTTTGCTTATTTTAGAATGTATTTTTGTACCGTTAGTTACTTGGATAGATAGTTTAGCTGGTAGTGGAACTATATTCATTTTGTTATATTGCATGCAAAGGATTTATCCGGATGGTCTTGGCGGAGGTGATGTAAAATTACTTTCGTTACTTGGATTTATAGTGGGAGTGAAAGGGGTTTTTATAACTTTATTTTTAGCATCTTGCTTTAGTCTTTGTTTTTTCGGAATAGGTATAGCGTTAAAACGTATAAAAATAAGAACCACAATTCCGTTTGGACCTTTTATTAGCCTTGGAGCAATATGTTATGTGTTGGTCACATATGCAAAATAGAGAGGAGATAGAAAATGAATGTATATATGGATGATCAAAGAAGTTGCCCGTACGGATATGTTTTGGCAACTACAGTAGAATCTGCATTACAATTTGTTCGGAGTAATAAGGTAAACATCCTCTCTCTTGATTTTAACATGGGATGGAGGAAAAGGAATGGATTAGATTTTGTAGAAGCCTTTTGTACAGAAGGTCTATATGTTAATGAAATTCACCTTCATACAAATGATGTCATCGGTATGCATCAGATGAAACAGAGAATTGAGAAGGGGAAAGAGAAAGGAGAAATTGATCCTCATATTGCCTTGAAATATGTAGGGAGCTAAAAACTCCAAAGTGAAACTTTGGAGTTTTTAATGCTTCATATGAGCTTGTAAAGGAATGATTTCCTCAGTTTGAGCTGCAACTAATTCAGTTTCCTCTTGTTTAACATCAGGTGCTTTCTTTGTTAAGTACTGATATACCATACCGACAAATACGGATCCGCCAATAATGTTACCAATTGTAACTGGAATTAAGTTATGAATAGCGCCGGCAAAAGAAATTGTATCAGGATGTGGTGAAACTAAAGATAAGGCAAACAATGATAAGTTTGCAATGCTATGCTCATAGCCAGATAAGAAGAATGTGAAAACGAGCATCATCATCATCAATATTTTTGCTGTATCACCTTTTACTTGAGAAGGTAAGAAGCAGGCAAGACATACGAGCCAGTTACATAAAATCGCTTTAAAGAATAATTGCATTGTAGGTGTATTCATCTTTCCTTCAACAACTTTATTCATTAAATGACCGTGATCAATTGCTTCGAAAATTCCAGTTGCGTAAAATAGTAAGGCAAAGAATAAAGCGCCAGCTAAGTTACCTGCATAACAAGCAACCCAGTTGCGAAGTGTATCAGAAATAGTTGTTTCTTTTCTTAAAGTTGCCACTGTGAAGTACATTGTATTGCCAGTAAATAATTCAGCGCCACCATATATAATAAGTACCAGAGCAATCCCGAAAAACATGGAGGAAGCTAAATATGTTGCTGGTGAATCAACAATATGAAAAAAGTTACCTAATTTAAAACATAGTACAATAATAAAACCGATATAAATGCCAGCAAGTGCAGCACGAATGAAATATTGCATTGGATTTGTATCTAGCATTTGCTTTTTGCTCTTAGCCAGTTTTACAACGTAATCTAATCCTTGTTCTAGCATGAGTAATACGCTCCTTTAGTACATCGTCTATAAATACTCCTTATATGAATAAAGTACATGGATTTGTTCATAGTTTCAATAAGTTTGTGCAATATTTCACAAAAAGGACATACATCTTGAAGGAAAGCGTTTACAAAAGGTAGTATAATGGAATTTTTTCTAAAAATAGAGAGGGGATTGAAACGAGTGGAAAAGAAAAAGCGCTGTAATTACAGCGCTTTTTCGTCTAAATTCTTTTCTACTTTTACTTCTACTTCTTTCGAGAAGAACCAACCGCCAATTGCGATTCCGACTAATACAATCCAGAATGTAAGCTTCCACGGAGTAGATTCTGGGAATGAATGCGGAAGGACATTTAAAGCAGGGTGTGCTAGCGTATAAACTGTTAATTTCACACCAACCCAACCTACAATTAAAAATGCTGCAGTTTCAAGTCCTGGTTTACGTTTTAATATTTGTACGAAAGCAGTTGCTGCAAATCGCATTATAACTAATCCGATAAGTCCACCTGTAAAGATAACGATAAATTGACCTGTATCAAGACTACCAATCGTACCTAATCCTGTTTTCGGTAAAGTCACTGCTAATGCAACAGCAGCTAAAATTGAATCAACAGCGAAGGCGATATCAGCAACTTCGACTTTAAATACAGTCCACCAAAAGTTCTCTTGTTTTTTCTTTGCTTCTTTTTCTTCTGTTTCTTCATGTGTATTCTTTTTAACATACGTTTTAAATAAGTGATTCCCCGCGATAAACATAAGATAAATCGCACCAATTGCTTGCACTTGCCATACATCGACTAGGAAAGAAATCATGAATAGTGATCCGAAGCGGAAAACGAACGCTCCTGCTAATCCATAAAATAGTGCTTTCTTTCGTTTTTCTTCTGGTAAATGTTTTACCATGATTGCGAGAACGAGAGCGTTATCAGCCGCTAAAATCCCCTCTAGTGCAATTAGGATGAGTAATACCCAACCATACTCCAATAATAATGATACATCCATGTACATTCTCCTCTCATTTCTATAAAGACTAAACAAGTGAAGAAGTTCCCCAATGTTTAGTTTCCCCATACTCCTGCGTATCAACGGTGGAAGGAATTTGAAAACAAAAAAGACCTCTGCCGTTGATAGGCAAAGGTCTTGCTAGACATATGTAATGAAAATGCCAACAAAGCCGGAAGAACTAAGTTCTACGTAATGACGACTTTGTTTCCAAGAAATAGTTCTTGGACGCTACTCCCCTTTGGAGATATGCTATTGTATTCTCATTATATGGATAATTTATACGGTTGTCAACCTGTTAAAATATCTTCGTTTGGATATTTTATTTTTCTTTGTTTTTTACGTGCAAATGAAAAGGCTAATGTTAAAGGCCCCATCTTTCCAAAAAACATCATAAAGATAATAATTGTTTTGCCGATGATTGTTAAGTGTGGCGTCAAATTCATGCTAAGGCCGACAGTTCCAAATGCTGAAAATACTTCAAAAGCACTCATTAATAAAGGAACTTTCTCAGTGATGCTTAAAATTAAAATGGAAAGAAAAATAAAAGAAATTGAAATAATAGTAATCGTTAATGATTTGACAATGAGCGTATCTTTAATGGATTTTTTAAACACTACTATATCATCTTGTTCTTGCAAAAATTTAAATACGCCTAAAAACATAATTAAAAAAGTTGTTAACTTAATCCCGCCACCAGTTGAAGCACTGCCAGCACCAATAAACATAAGAAGCATCATTAATAAAAGTGAAGGTTTTGATAATGCAGAGATATCAACAGTATTAAACCCGGCAGTACGTGTTGAAACCGCTTGAAAATAAGCAGCCATACCTTCTTCAAATGGTGTAAAACCTCTCATGGAAATTGAATTATGAAACTCGAATATGAAAATGAAAACTGTAGCAATAATATTGACGATAAGAGTAGAAGAGAGCATAAGCTTTGAGTGCAAAGTAAGGTTTTTAAAGTTTTTCTTTCTTTTTATATCTACGATAACTGTAAAACCAATCCCACCTAAAATAATGAGGGAAGAAATAACGAGATTGACGAGAATGCTATGGGAGTGCGACATTAAGTTATCGCTCCACACAGAAAACCCAGCATTGTTAAAGGCTGAGATAGAATGAAAAAAGCTGTAATATATCCCTTTGGCAATCCCGTATTTTGGTACCCATTCAAAGGAGAGAAATAAAGTAGCGATACATTCTACAGTAAAAGAAAATAAAAATAATGCTTTTGCAAGACGAATGATTCCGCCGACATTTGTTTGGTTTAATGCTTGTTGTAATAAAATCCGGTTTTGAAGGCCGATTTTTCTACCGAGCATAATTGCGATTAAAACAGCAAAGCTCATAATGCCAAGCCCGCCAACTTGTATAAGTGTTAAAATGACACATTGGCCAAATAAGGTAAATACTTTACCAGTATCCACAACACCAAGCCCTGTAACCGTACAAGCAGAAACCGTTGTAAATAAGGCATCGAGCCATGAAATAGATGTTGTTGTAGCAATTGGCAATTTCAATAGGCATGTACCGATAATTGATAGCATAATAAAAGACAAAGTAAGAACACGGGGAGGACTCATGCTAATGTTAATCCGTTTCATTTCACATATCGTTCCTTTCGATTTGCTCTTACTAGTATGTGAAGAAGCACTATTATGTATGTTAAAAAAGAAAGAGGCAGAGAATATCTGCCTCTAAGCCATAGGTTATATAGTTATCCGCGTAATTGTTGTTGAGCTAAAGCAACAAGACGTTTCGTTACTTCACCGCCAACTGATCCGTTAGAACGAGATGCTGTATTAGATCCTAAGCTTACACCGAATTCTTGTGCGATTTCATATTTGAATTGTTCAAGTGCTTGCTCTGCACCCGGAACTAGTAATTTGTTTGTTTTCACCATGTTGATACACATCCTTAAAGAGTAATCCAGTTTAGCTAAGTGCTATCTGGTAACGTTATTTTATGTGTAAATGACGTACTCATACACGGAAGTAAACGGTGTGATTAGAAGTTCTTGGATAGAAAAAAGAGTAGCAAATTTGCTACTCTTTTTTCAGTATTGTCGCTGTACCTTCTACGACAATATCATCAGATTGATTATATATGTTTGTTTGCAATGTAATGATTTTTTTATCGTCCCGTTTTTTAATAACTTCTGCCACAACGCGAAGTGTATCACCGATTTTGACAGGAGCACGGAATGAAACATTTTGTGATAAATAAATCGTATTTTTGCCAGGGAGTTTCGTTCCAAGAATGGTAGAAATAAAACTTGAAACGAGCATGCCATGGGCAATACGTTCTTTGAACATTGTCGTTTTTGCAAAAGAGTCTAGAATGTGAATAGGATTTACATCTCCAGTCAATTTTGCAAAATTGATAACGTCATCATCCGTAATTTTTTTTGTAAGTGATGCTTGATCACCGACTTGAATCTCATCGTAACGAAGCTCCGGAACAGTTTGTGCTTCTTGAAATGGATTCATTTTGTCCTCCTTCTTTTCCATATCGAAAAATGTAAGCCATCTTGATGTAGTAGGAGGAAGAAAGAGTTTTGTTTGTGCTGCAGTTAGTTGCCACATTTTTCTTACTTGATGGAAGTAAATAGATTTTTTGAGTTTTCCTCGAACTGCTTTGCGAGTTCGAGTTGTTTGGACTTGAACTCTCCCAAAAAAACGTTTAACTGTTTTTGAACCTCTTCACGTTGCGACTGTTGTTGTTCGATAAAGTGTTTTGTTGTTTCTTCAAATTGGCCGCTAGTTTGAGTAAGAATAGACAAAGATGTTTTCGTAGGCGAAACAGTAAGTTGGTGCATTTGATTAGAAAGCTCATTCCACTTTTCTTGCCACTCGTTAATTTGATCATTTAAGGAGTTTCCAGTTAATTGCTTCACATAGTCTGTATATTGGTTATTGAACTGAGCAGTGAATTGGTGTAGTTCTTTTTCTAGTTCATCTACTCCTGATGTTAATTTATGCAAAGCGTCTTGTTGTTGTTTTAATGTTTCTAAAGTAAGTTGTTCTAATTGTTTCCCAGCTGAAGAGAAAAGGGAAAGAGATTGAGACCAGTTTTTCCAAAATGCATCGACTAATTCGTATGGCTTAGTTTCCATTGTTTGACCTCCAAATGTTTTTTTGCATATTGTGAACGCAGATTACTCTGCTGTACCACCAGGTGAAGATGAAGAATCCTTTTCATCCTTTTCTGGAGAAGTAGAAAATGGAAAGAATGCATTGGTGTATAACGTAAAAAATGTCCGCAACATATTTTGATAATGTTCAAAAGAAGTCGCACATGTTGTTAAATATTGCTCTCCATATTCTGTTAAAGAATAAATTCGTTTCGCTGGCCCGCCTTCGCTTGTATCCCAAGTAGAAGAAATAAGATTTTCTTTTTCTAATTTGCGTAGTGTCCTATACACATTACCTTGGTCAACAGAAGAAAAGCCGATGTCCATTAGCATTTGAATAAGTTTGTAACCATGAAGACTCCAGTCTTTTAGACAGAGAAGTAAGAAAGGAACTAAGAAGTTTTTTGGCATGGAGTTTGGTTGTTTCGCTTGGTTTTTTTCCAAACTTTCTGGGTGTTCTGGTTCATTATGTAGCATGATTGTGCATCACCTCATGAATCAGTTAGATAGAATTTTTTGCTTATAAGTGCAATTTACACCTATCTGTTTTTAATGTCAATGTATTTGTTGGAAAATAAAGAAAAATAAAATATTTACTTGAAGTTTTATTCGGAATATTAGAAAATAGTGAATAGGTTGAATTGTTTCAAAAACGAAAAAGGGAGTGTAGGCGAAGTGATTGATCAAAAATTCGATCCATTGCAAGCATGGAAAAATGCTTATGAACAAACCGAAACATTTTGGGGGAAAGCGCTCAATGAAACAATTAAAACAGAAGAATATTCTGCTTGGATGGGCAGCGTTCTAGATTTGAATTTGTTTTATCAAAAAGCATTAAATGATACGACAAAAAATTATTTAGAACAGGTGAATGTGCCGACGAGAGAGGATATCGCTAGAGTAGCTACGCTTGTTATTAACTTAGAAAATAAAGTTGATAACATCGAGGAAATTCTAGAAGAGAAAGTGGATTCATTAGGACAAGCTCCTACATTAAAGCGTGATGTTACGAAAGTAAAACAAGATATGCGCACGTTAGAAACGAAAGTTGATCAAATTTTAGAATTGCTAGAAAAGCAAAATGCAGTACTAGCTAAACTACAAGTACCTGTAAAAGAAGAAGTAAAGCCTGTAAATAAGCAAGAAAATAAAAAATGATAATCGCGTTTGTTTATAACGTGTAAAAGAGAGAGGGAGAATCCCTTTTCATGTATAAACAACGAAACATAATTAATATATGGACTCAATTAGTATGAGTACCAAAATGATTCATAACAATCGTTCACAAATTCATTTAAGGGGGAAAAGAAATGGTTCAATTAAATGGCAAAGTAGCAATCGTAACAGGTGGGGCAAAAGGAATTGGAAAAGCAATTACAGTAGCATTAGCACAAGAGGGAGCAAAAGTTGTTATTAACTATAACAGCAGTAAAGAGGCAGCTGAAAACTTAGTAAATGAATTAGGCAAAGAAGGACATGACGTTTATGCAGTTCAAGCGGATGTTTCTAAAGTAGAAGATGCAAATAGACTTGTAGAAGAAGCTGTGAATCATTTTGGTAAAGTTGATATTCTTGTTAATAATGCTGGTATTACAAGAGATCGTACATTCAAAAAATTAAATCGTGAAGATTGGGAGCGCGTAATTGACGTGAACTTAAGCAGTGTATTTAATACGACAAGCGCGGTACTTCCATACATATCGGAAGCAGAAGAAGGAAGAATCATTAGTATTTCTTCTATTATTGGCCAAGCTGGTGGATTTGGACAAACAAACTACTCAGCAGCAAAAGCAGGTATGCTAGGATTTACAAAATCATTAGCGTTAGAACTTGCAAGAACAAATGTAACTGTAAACGCAATTTGCCCAGGATTTATTGATACTGAAATGGTAGCAGAAGTACCAGAAGAAGTGCGTCAAAAAATCGTTGCGAAAATCCCGAAAAAACGTTTTGGTCAAGCTGATGAAATTGCAAAAGGTGTAGTATATCTATGCCGTGACGGTGCGTATATCACAGGTCAGCAATTAAACATTAACGGCGGATTATACATGTAATGAAGTAAGAAAAAAGTGCATATCCATAGCAGGAATGCACTTCTTTTTTTAGAAAGAAATTGACCAAAAAGGAGATAGAAAAAATGACTACATTCGTAACGGAATGGGAAAAGCAATTGGAGTTGTACCCAGAAGAATATCGTAAAGCATATCGACGTGTGAAAAGAGCGAGCGAAATTTTATTACGCGAACCAGAACCACAAGTTGGTTTAACACCGAAAGAGGTTATTTGGACGAAGAATAAAACGAAGCTTTATCGTTACATTCCAAAACAAGAAAAAACACAGAGAGTTCCAATCTTATTAATATACGCTCTTATTAATAAACCGTATATTATGGATTTAACTCCAGGAAATAGTTTAGTGGAATATTTAGTAGATCGTGGTTTCGATGTGTATATGCTTGATTGGGGTACATTTGGTTTAGAAGATAGTCATTTGAAGTTTGATGATTTCGTGTTCGATTATATTGCAAAAGCAGTGAAAAAAGTAATGAGAACTGCAAAATCGGACGAAATTTCTTTACTTGGTTATTGCATGGGTGGAACGTTAACATCTATTTATGCAGCGCTTCATCCGGACATGCCAATTCGAAACTTGATTTTTATGACAAGTCCTTTTGATTTCTCTGAAACAGGGTTATACGGTCCTTTATTAGATGAGAAATATTTCAATTTAGATAAAGCGGTTGATACATTCGGAAATATTCCGCCAGAAATGATTGATTTCGGAAATAAGATGTTAAAACCAATTACAAACTTTGTCGGTCCATATGTTGCTTTAGTCGATCGTTCAGAAAATGAGCGCTTCGTCGAAAGTTGGAAATTAGTTCAAAAGTGGGTAGGCGATGGTATTCCGTTCCCGGGTGAATCTTATAGACAATGGATTCGTGATTTTTATCAAAATAATAAATTAGTGAAGGGTGAACTCGTTATTCGCGGACAAAAGGTAGACCTTGCAAATATTAAGGCGAATGTCTTAAATATTTCCGCGAAACGTGATCATATTGCTTTGCCATGTCAAGTAGAGGCTTTACTTGATCATATTTCTAGCACGGATAAACAGTATGTATGTTTACCGACAGGACATATGTCTATTGTGTATGGTGGAACGGCTGTAAAGCAAACATATCCGACGGTTGGAAATTGGCTTGAAGAGCGTTCTAATTAAAGAGAAGAAATCCAACTAGCTTATGTTAGTTGGATTTTTTTATGGAAAATGACGAAACATAGGAAGGAGAAAAATACATTGTAGGAGTATAATTATGAAACTTATGACTGGTAAGTTGTTTTGGAGTGCTGGAGTTTCTGTACCTTGTTATCCAACGTTAGAAAATGATATGATATGTGATGTACTAGTAATTGGAAGTGGAGAAGCAGGTGCTCATATAGCGTATTCGTTAGCTAAAATTGGAATGCGTGTTATGCTCATTGAAAAAAGAGCAATTGCATGTGGTAGCACAGCTGCAAATACAGGATTATTACAATTTGTTAATGATAAATCGTTAACCTCTCTTATTCATACATTTGGTGAAGAGAAAGGGGTACGAGCATATAGACTTTGTTATGAAGCGCTGCAAACAATGGAGAAGGTTGTACCGACTCTCGATATTGATCCCCATTTTATTCCGCGAAATAGTTTGTATTATGCAAGTAGAGATGAGGATATTTCATTTTTACAAGAAGAATATAATACGTTACGCCATTATGGATTTCCGGTTGAATATTTTACAGAGTCTGATATTAAGAAACGTTATTCATTTGCAAAACAAGCAGCGTTATATACAAGCGGTGATGCAGAAGTGAACCCGTATTTATTAGCACATAGTCTTTTGCATAAAGCGAAGCAAATGGGCGCTACTATATATGAACATACAGAGGCATTACATATCAAACAAATCCAAAATGATTTAATATGTTACACGAATACAGGAAATAAAATCGTAGCAAAGAATATTATTATGGCGACAGGCTATGAAGCAATTTTTGGAAAGAAAGAAAAAAATACAACAGTAGAAACGTCTTATGCCGTTGTGACCAATAAGATAGATCATTTTGAAGGCTGGCATGAGCAATCATTAATTTGGGAAACAGCACGTCCGTATTTGTATAGTCGAACGTATCAAAACCGCATTATTGTAGGCGGATTAGATGAGGCGCTGAAAATTCAAAAAATCGGCGATACAAAATTATTGCATAAGCGTGATCTCCTTATTAACATTGTAAAAGAAATGTTCCCGCAGTATAAAAATATACAGGCAGAGTACTATTGGGCAGCAGCATTTGGTGGCAGTCATGACGGTCTTCCTATTTTAAAAGAAGATAAAAAAATACATAATTTATATTACGCACTGCCGTATGGGGGAAATGGAACTGTATACGGAATGGTATTTGCGAAACTATTTCAGCAGTTATTTACAAATGAAGAAAGTGATGATTTTTCTTTATTTAATCGATAGAAAAAAGGTAGCGAAGTGATGGAATGAGAGATATAAAAAAGTTTTTACAAAAGTTACGTCCCGTGCAACTTATCGTTGTATTTTATTTACTAGCGGTAGTTGTATCGGTAATTTTACTTAGTTTACCATTTGTTACGAAGCCTGGCGTGAAATGGACATTTATAGATGCGCTATTTACATCAGTTAGTGCGGTAAGTGTTACAGGGCTGTCTGTTGTTACGATTTCAGATACGTTTACAACAGCAGGAATTATTGTTTTAGCCCTGATTTTACAATTAGGCGGATTAGGAATTATGGCACTTGGTACATTCGTTTGGATTATAACGGGTAAAAAGATTGGTTTGCAGCGAAGAAGGTTAATTATGGCAGACCATAACCAAGGAAATTTATCGGGCCTTGTAGAATTGATGCGTTCTATTTTAATTGTAATTATTTCGATAGAACTCATCGGAGCAATACTGTTAGGTACAAGATTTTTACTATATTTCTCGACTTGGCAAGAAGCTTATTTTCACGGTTTCTTTGCCGCTGTGAGCGCAACAACGAACGGAGGATTTGATTTAACAGGACAATCACTTATTCCGTACAAAAAAGATTATATTGTTCAAATGATTCATATGTTGCTTATTATTTTAGGAGCTATCGGTTTCCCAGTGTTAATGGAAGTAAAACAATTCCTTAGTAAAAGGCGACAACAACTATTTCGCTTTTCATTATTTACAAAATTGACGACAACGACATTTTTTGCACTCGTTACTGTTGGAACAATTATGATTTTTCTATTAGAACGAAATCATTTTTTAGTGGGGAAGTCATGGCATGAAACTGTATTTTATACATTATTCCAATCTGTGACGACGCGAAGTGGTGGACTTGCTACAATGGACATACGTGAATTATCACAACCAACGCTTTTATTTATGAGTATATTAATGTTCATTGGAGCATCTCCAAGTTCAGTTGGGGGCGGAATACGTACAACAACATTTGCAGTTAGTATATTATCGTTATATACATTTGCAAGAGGCGGGAGAACAGTCCGTGTTTTCAAACGTCAGCTACATGAAGAGGACGTGTTGAAAGCATCTGTTGTTATGACAATGGGGATTTTATTATGTGCCTCAGCGCTATTTATTTTATCCATTACGGAAAATGTGCCACTTATGAGTTTAATAGTTGAAGTTTGTTCTGCTTTCGGGACGACAGGACTATCAACAGGTATTACTCCAGAGTTAACAACTGTTGGTAAACTTGTACTCATTGTACTTATGTTTATCGGACGCGTCGGTATTTTAACATTTATATTAGCTAGTGGTGGAAGAGAACAACCACCTCGTTATAAATATCCGAAAGAGAGAATTATTATTGGATAGTATGAAACCATTCTACCTACGTTAGGTAGAATGGTTTTTTTAATCGTTAATTCCAAATTGAGGGTGCATAAAAGCATCGTTTTTGTTATCAACTTCGTTTTTTAGTAGTTCTTGATTTTCTTCTGAAATCCACCCAATATCATTTGTAGGATGGATCCATTCTTCCCCAGCCATAATGGCAGGGTCTACCTCATCACTCCAATTATTAAGAGGACTGTTAGTGGAATTGTATTTACTGTCTCCAATTACAACATCGTATTGATTAATAAAAGGTTGTTGCATTTGTTTTCCTGTTCCTTTAAAAGAGGGAAAATTCATTTGATGAGGGAGCGTCTCGTCTAAAATTGGCGATTGAATCGTTTCTTTCTCCTTCAAAGTCATCGCTCCTTTTTGTAATGGCTTGTTCGTATGTAGTATTTCCATATATAAGCTCTTATGTACTTGTTAACACTTCCCAGTAATAATTACTGTAAGTTGTTTCAAACTAGAATAGAAAGTTATTTAGTGAGAGCAGGTGAGTATGTTGGTAAAAAGAAAAGTAAAACAAAATGCAGCAATTAATAATAATAAAACTCCGAAAGAAAGCTTACCAGATGCAGAATTCGCATTAGAGTATGAAGGAGAAAATAGTGCGAAGTACGCAAATCGTAATTCAAAAAAAGGTAAACAAAAATGAGGCGTTTTTTACAAACGCCTCATTTTTTTGTGGGATTATAAAGGTTTTTTTAATTATTTGTAAATTTCACGTTTGATATTAGCAGAAAAATGCGAAAAAACATAGAAGTAGCAACGTATTACACAAAAACAAACAACAAACAAAAGATTAATGTTGGTTTAATACTGCTTTTACACTAGTTGTTTATATTAGAGTTGTACATAAGATTTGTAAAAGGAGAGAGAAACAGTGAAAAAAACAATCTTTAAAGCTGTAGCAACTGGAATGGTATTTTCGTTATTAATGGGGTGTGGTGCAAAGAAAGAAGAAAGTGCTGGAGCAAAAGTAAAAGATGATAAATTATCTGGATCATTAACTGTTTACACAGCGATTGAAGAAGAGCTTGTACCGATTTATCTTGATTCTTTTAAACAGAAGTACCCAGACGTGAAGTTGAACATTGTTCGTGATTCAACAGGCGTTATTACAGCGAAATTGCTAGCTGAAGGGAAAAATACACAAGCAGATGTTGTATGGGGAACTGCGGCGTCTAGTCTATTAGCTTTAGAGAAAAAAGATATGTTAAAAGAATACTCTCCAAAAGGAGCGGATCGTGTCCTTCCTCAATTTAAAGATGATAAGAAACCTGAAAAATGGGTAGGTAATACTGCGTTTATGACAGGGATTGCTGTAAATAAAGAAGAATTAAAGAAGAAAAATTTACCGATGCCAGAATCATATGAAGATTTAACGAAACCAGAGTATAAAGGAACGCTTGTTATGCCACATCCAGCTTCTTCTGGAACGGGATTTTTAACAGTTTCTGCATGGTTACAAATTATGGGTGAGGAAAAAGGCTGGGATTACATGAAAAAACTTCATGATAATATGGCATCTTATACTCATTCCGGTTCAAAACCAGCGAAATTAGCAGGCGCAGGTGAATATCCAGTCGGTGTATCAATGGTTTATAGCGCTTTAAAAGAGAAACAAAAAGGTGCGCCAGTTGAAGTGGTACTACCGAAAGAAGGACTAGGCTGGGAAGTAGAAGCGAATGCACTTATTAAGAAAGATAATGCGAAAAATGATAAATTAGCACAAGCATTTTTAGACTGGGCAATTACAGATGATGTAATGAAGTTATACTTCGAGAAAAATGGATTTGCGACAATTAAAAACGATTATAAACTTCCAGATGGATTCCCAAAAGATGTGACAGAAAAGTTATACAAAAAGAATGACTTTAAATGGGCAGCAGAAAATCGTGACAAAATTTTAGAGCGTTGGGAAAAAGAGTTTGGCCAAAAAGCAGAACCGAAAAAGTAAGTAAGTGGGAGAGAGAAAAATGAGCGAATATTTATCAATTCAACACATTCAAAAACAGTTTGATGCGTTTACAGCGTTAAAAGATATTTCTTTTACAGTGAAAAAAAATGAGTTTGTTTGTTTATTAGGCCCGAGTGGTTGTGGGAAAACGACGTTGCTTCGCATTTTAGCAGGGTTAGAAGAAGCGACAACAGGTAGTATTGCTGTGAATGGAAATGATATTACAGCTTTACCACCTGGAAAGAGGAACTTCGGAATGGTTTTTCAATCATATGCATTATTTCCGAATTTAACTGCACTTGAAAATATTGCATATGGCTTAAAGACAAAAAAATATGGAAAAGCAGAAGTAAAAGAGAAAGCGCTATTGGCGTTAGAACTTGTTGATTTGCTGAATGTAAAAGATAAATATCCTGCTCAAATGTCTGGTGGACAGCAGCAGCGAGTGGCACTTGCACGTGCGCTCGCTCTGTCTCCAGATATTTTGTTACTCGATGAGCCTTTATCAGCTTTAGATGCAAAAGTGCGTGAAAAGTTGCGTAGAGAAATGCGTGATTTACAAGAAAAAGTAGGAGTAACAACAATTATGGTAACGCATGATCAAGAAGAGGCATTAACGATGGCTGATAAAATTGTTGTAATGAATCATGCGGAAATTATGCAGATTGGAACACCAGAGGAGATTTATCAAAGACCAGCGAATCCGTTTGTAGCAGATTTTATTGGTTCTATTAATTTCTTTTCGAAAAATAATGAAGAACAAGCCATTCGCCCTGAACATGTAACAGTTGTACAAAATAATGGTATTAAAACAGTTGTAGAAAGTATGGAATTTAGAGGGTCTGTATACCGGACGGAAGTACGTGTCATAGAAGAGAAAACACATCTTTATAATGAAAAAATTGTATTGGATATATTGGCCTCAGAAGTAGAGGCGACTGCTATTAGAAAAGGAAATCCAATTCAAATCTCTTTCTTGGAAAATCATATGTTGTCATATGGAAAGAAGGTCATTGTATAGATGGAGATGCTAGAAAACTATAAGGTAGAAAGTAGGAAAAAAAAGATTAAGAGAAGTATAGGAAAAGAGGAATGGATTCAAAGGCTAGTAATTATCGGAATGATTCTTTCCTTTCTTATCATACTTGTATTACCGCTATTACAACTATTTGCACAAGCTTTTTATGATAAAGATGGAGCTTTTGTTGGTGTAGCGAATTTCAGTAAATATTTCACAACACCAACTTTAGTTCAGTCATTACAAAATACGATATGGATTTCAGGTGCGACAACAATTCTTTCAGTTGCAATTGCATTCGTTTACGCATATGCGATTGCTCGTACGAATGTTTTTGGAAAGCGTGTGTTTCAGTACGTAGCGTTATTACCATTATTTGCTCCAACGATGATGCACGGTATTGCACTTACGTATTTATTTGGTAATCAAGGGTTAGTAACGAAAGGGATGTTTGGTTTATTTGAAGGTATACAAATCCCTTTATATGGACCAGTAGGAATTGTAATAGCTGAAGTTATGTATACATTTCCACAAGCATTCCTTATTTTATTAATTGCTTTCCAAGGTTCTGATTATCGTTTATATGAAGCTTCTAATATGTTAGGTGCAAGTAAAGCGAAACAGTTTCTTACGGTTACTTTACCTAGTGTGAAATATGGATTAATTAGTGCGATGTTCGTTGTGTTTACACTTAGCTTCACTGACTTTGGGGCGCCGAAAATTGTTGGGGGACAGTATAATGTGCTTGCTACTGACGTATATAAGCAAGTAATTGGACAGCAAAATATGCCGATGGGCGCAACTGTCGGAATGATTTTATTAATCCCAGCTATTTTCGCATTTGCAGTTGATCGTATTACGCAAAGAAAACAGGCGAATCTCTTATCTTCAAAAGCAGTGCCTTACAGAATAATAAATAATAAGAAAAGAGATGTTATTTCATTCGTATATTGTAGCGTAGTAACGCTTATGATCATTCTTTTATTTGTGGCAGTTGGTATTGCTGCAAGTGTGAAAGTATGGCCATATAATATGAGTTTTACACTTGAGCATTTTAATTTTTCAAGTTTGACAGGAGACGGACTTGAAGCATTTAAAAATAGTGTAATTGTCTCAGCTATTACGGCAGTTATCGGGGCGATTTTAACATTTGTGTTCGCTTATGCGATTGAAAAAATAGAACAGTTACAGTTTTTCAGAAAAGCAGGTTACTTTTTCTCTATTGTACCGTTAGCGATTCCTGGGTTAGTACTTGGATTAGGATATGTCTTTTTCTTCAGTCAACCAACAATTCAAATTTTAGGACTTTCAGTAACAAATCCGTTTCATTCCTTATATGGCACAATTGCTGTTTTAGTATTAGTAAATGTCATTCATTTTTACTCTGTAACGTTTGTTACCGCAACGACTGCTTTAAAGAAACTAGACCGAGAGTTTGAACTTGTTTCACAGTCGATGAGCGTACCGTTTTATAAAACTTTCTTTCGAGTAACAGTACCGATGTGTTTACCAGCCATTTTAGAAATGGTAATGTACTATTTCGTAAATTCAATGGTAACTGTATCGGCAGTAGTGTTCTTATATGCGGCTGATTTTAAACTAGCTGCTGTATCAATTGTAAATATGGATGATGCAGGAAATGTGGCACCAGCAGCTGCGATGAGTGTACTTATTGTTGTTACCAATATTGTAGTAAGAGTTTTATACGAATGGGGAACGAAAGCACTTCGTAACCGAACTTCACAATGGCAAAAAAGATAAGTAAGAAGGGTGATGGATAGAATGAAAATTGAAGCAGTTATTTTTGATTGGGCAGGTACGACAGTTGATTACGGATGTTTTGCACCATTAGAAGTATTCATGAAGATTTTTCATAAACGCGGTGTTGAAATTACAGTAGAAGAAGCACGTAAGCCAATGGGATTATTAAAAATAGATCATGTAAGGGCACTAACAGAAATGCCTCGTATTGCGAATGAGTGGAAGCGTGTCTTCGGACAATTACCAACAGAAGCAGACATTCATGAGATGTATGAAGAATTTGAAGAAATTCTCTTTGCTATTTTGCCAAGATATGCCACGCCAATTGAGGGGATAAAAGAAGTGGTTGCTTCATTACGTGAAAGAGGTATTAAAGTTGGGTCAACAACTGGCTATACGAGAGAAATGATGGACATTGTTGCAAAAGAAGCAGAAATACAAGGATATAAACCTGATTTTCTTGTAACACCAGATGATGTTCCAGCAGGTCGTCCGTATCCGTGGATGTGCTATAAAAATGCGATGGAGCTTGGTGTATATCCAATGAATCATATGATAAAAATTGGAGACACGGTATCAGATATGAAAGAGGGAAGAAATGCTGGTATGTGGACAGTAGGTGTAATTCTTGGCAGTAGTGAGCTCGGTTTAACGGAAGAGGAAGTTGAGAATATGGATCTATTAGAGCTTCGTGAAAAAATGGAGATAGTTCGTAATCGTTTCATTGAAAATGGGGCACATTTTACGATTGAAACGATGCAGGAACTCGAAAACGTAATGGAACATATCGAGAAACAAGAACTTATTATTTCATAAAAGGGGCATAGGATCATGAATGAAAATCACTACTTATTATTAACGCCAGGACCATTAACGACAACAAAAACTGTAAAAAAAGTTATGTTATATGATTGGTGTACGTGGGATGTTGAATATAACACGATGGTGCAAGATGTAAGAAATAGGCTTGTATCGTTAGCAACAAAGGAAGAAGAAAAGTACACAACAGTTTTAATGCAGGGAAGCGGTACGTTTTCGGTTGAAGCAGTAATCGGTTCTGTTATTCCTACAAACGGAAAGCTGCTAGTTTGTACAAATGGTGCGTACGGTAAGCGGATTGTACAAATGGCAGAGATGTTACATATAGATGTGGTGGTCAGTCAAACAGAAGAGTGGGAGCCTACTAATATTGCAGAAGTAGAACAGTTATTGCAACAAGATAAAGAGATCACACATATTGTAGTTGTTCATTGTGAAACAACTACAGGTATTATTAATCCAATTGTAGACGTATGTAAATTGGGAAAACAATACGGAAAAGTTACACTGGTTGACGCGATGAGTAGTTTCGGTGGTATTGAAATAGATATCGCTGAGTTGCAAATTGACTTTCTAATTAGTAGTGCGAATAAATGTATTCAAGGTGTTCCTGGATTCGGTTTTGTCATCGCAAATCGTGATGAACTATTGAAATGTAAAGGGCAAGCTCGTTCTTTATCATTAGATTTATATGATCAGTGGGAAACGATGGAAGAGCAAAATGGGAAATGGCGCTTTACTTCACCTACACATGTTGTACACGCTTTTTATCAGGCATTGCTTGAATTAGAAGAAGAAGGCGGAGTAAGAGCCCGTTATAATAGATATTATAATAATCAAAAATTATTAGTGAACAAAATGAAAGAAATAGGCTTTAAGCCACTAGTAGATGAAAAATATCAATCTCCTATTATTACATCTTTCATTTATCCAGAAGAAAGATTTGAATTTCAGCAGTTATATAACGAATTAAAGCGGTACGGATTTGTTATTTATCCAGGCAAAATTTCGAAAGTAGATACGTTCCGCATTGGGAATATCGGTGATGTACATGAAGAAGATATAAAACGTTTAGTGGATAGTATTGCTAAAGGAGTTGTTATAGGATGAAAGTATTTTGTTTAGGTGGAGCAGGTAAAATTTGTCGTGAAGCAATTTTAGATTTAGTTCAATTTTCATCTTTTGAGACGATTACGGTAGCCGATTTTAACGAAGAAGAGGGCCGTAAAGTAGTAGAGTGGTTAAATGATCCTCGTGTTGATTTTGTGAAAGTCGATGTGACAAATCATGAGGATACGGTCGCAAAAATGAAAGGCTATGACATTGTAATGGATGGTACGACGATAAAGTTAAATGGATTGTCTACTCGCTGTATCGCAGATGCCGGCTGTCACGGTGTGAACTTAAATGGATTCGGTGAAGAAAATGAATCCCACTCTAAATTTGTTCAACATGGAACAACATGTTTACCTGGGTTTGGTATGACACCAGGTGTAACGCAAATGATGGCCATGCATGCAGCAAATCAGCTAGATACTGTAGAGTCAGTTCGAGTAAGTCATGGCTCGTATCGTCCAATTGCTTTTTCTGCATCAATTACAGAGACAACGACATATGAATATGATCCACATTTACCGACGCGTACAGTATATGAGGAAGGTGAATTTAAGCAAGTACCTCCGTTTGCGCGCCCGAGAGAAATTGAATTACCAGCGCCTTACGGAAAAACAATGCAGTATATAATCCCGCATTCAGAAACGATTACGTTAGCGAAGGCACTGGAGGATAAAGGTGTACAGCTTATTGAAACAAGAGGAACTTGGCCAGAGCAAAATATGCAGCTCGTTCGTGCTTTATATGATTATGGTATATTGCGTAATGATCAAATTGAAATAAACGGTAAAGAAATTGGTATTATGGATTGTATTTCGAAGTATCTATTAAAATCGAAAGAAGGGCAAGCAACAGAACTTTATGGTTATGCACTTTATGTAGAAGTAGTAGGTATGAAAAATAATCAAAAACAGCGACATGTATTATACCATACACATCCGCTATCTGATGGTTCTGTAGTAGGTTGGGAGAAATTAAGAGCCTATACAAGAAATGTTGGTATCCCATTTGGAATCGCTACAGAGTTAATTGCAAAAGGAGTAGTTAGTAAAGTCGGTGTTATTACTCCTGAAGAAGCTTTCGAAAATCCACAAATTATTTTTGATGAACTAGAAAAGCGCGGTATTTATATTCATGAAGAGATTTCTACTTACAAAGAAAATTATACCTTTGTATAAGTAAGGCAGTTTATGAGTTAGATATAAATGGGGTGAGGCTATGTCTGTAGTAGGTGAAGAAAGAAAGAGGACAATTCTTGAGAAGGTAGAGTTTAAAGGGAAAGTAAAAGTTTCAGAATTAGCGAGAGAATTCGCTGTATCAACAGAAACAATTCGTCGATATTTAGAAGAATTAGATCGTGAAAAGAAGTTGAAGAAAGTGTATGGTGGAGCAGTTCAACTTCCAGGCGCTGGGGTAGAGGCACCGATGTTAGAAAGAGAGATGCTGCATATAGAAGAGAAGAAAAGAATTGGTTATAAAGCAGCGACATTTGTAGAAGATGGTGACGTCATTGCGATTGATGATGGGAGTACACCACTTCAAATGGTTCCATATCTTGTTCATCGTAAAAATTTGACGATTGTTACAAGCTCTTTTCCAGTCGCGACACAATTAATCTCTTCCATTAATAAAAAGATGTTTCACGGTGAAGTTTTATTTATTGGCGGGAAAATATCCCCGAAGCATTCGCGCGTATCAGGATCTATTTCTCAGCAAGTAATTCATCAATTTCATTTTCATAAAGCGTTCGTTTCGATTGATGGATTGTTACCTAGCTTTGGGGTTTCCAGCTTTGAATTAGAAAAAGCGAAACTGTCAGAAGCGATGATTAAATTATCGGAGAAAACGTATATTTTATGTGATCATACAAAGGTAGGCGTAAAAGGGAACTACCGAATAGCAGGATTTTCTCGTATTCAACATGTTATTTGTGATAAAAAAATGCCATATAGTTTTGAAGAAGAAGTTAAAAAGAATAATATTCAATGGACAGTTTGCTAAATGAATTGAATACATTTAGACTCCCACCTAATTTTTAGGTGGGAATTTTACTATCAGCAAGTAACAAAATAAAAGATTTGTATTTATGCAAAAAGTGGACACATTTTCTCATCTTGTTCATATAATTTACCAATACAAAAAAAGTTGGTCGAAGGAAAGAAGGGGAAGTATGTCGGAACGGATATATAATAAACTTGTATTGTATGCAAACATTTTGCAAAAAATTGGTGTTATTAATGAAAAAGAAAAAAGTGAAATCCTTCATACGATAGGCAAAAAAGCCCTTTGAGTAAAGGGTTTTTTATTTTTTAGCTATGGAAATATAAACTTAATGTAATATTCCCATTGACAATGATAATGAGATTCATTATCATTTATTATGTTATTAATTGATAGGAATTATCAATTAAAATATATATAAGACAAGGGGATATTATTTTGAAAAAAAGTTATATTAAAGCTCTAGTAGTAGCAACAACATTAGCTATTCCATTTGCTGCGTATTCTACTCCAGCGTTAGCTGCAATAAAAATTGAAGCAAACCAGTCGGTAGCAGCAGCCAGTAATCGCACGTATGATACTGAGATTAAAATATATAAGGATCAAAAAGATGAGCCATCTATGGTTTCTCAGTACATAAAAAATCCTAAAGTAGCAATTGAAGACGGGAAAAAAATTGTTACTGTAACCGTACAAGATAGCGATTATTTTCAATATCTTAGAATAGAGGATAAAAACCAACCTGGTGTATTTCATGACGTGAAAGTTTTGTCAGAAGATAAGAGGAAAAATGGAACGAAAGTAGTTCAATTTGAAATTGGTGAATTTGAGAAGAAGCATAATATGCAAATGCATATACTTATTCCAGCTATTGGATATGATCACAAATATCAAGTTCAATTTGAAATTAAAGATCCAACTTTAGGCGAAACAGAGAAACCAGATGATAACTCTAATTCAGGCAATACAGAAACGGATACTCCGGTTGATAGTCAAAACATGATAACAGATAAGAAACTAAGAGAACTGGTTAACAAAAAAGTATTTAATAGACAAGATTTAAATACCCCAATTACGAAAGAAGAGTTATTACAAGTAAATGACTTGTTTTTAAATACGAATGAGATTCTTGATTATAGTGCATTAAAATATATGCCAAATTTAAAATCTTTAACAGTTGCGAATGCGAAGATAAAAGATCCGTCGTTCTTTGCGAACCTAAAGCAATTAAACCATTTAGCTTTGCGTGGTAATGAATTTGTAGATGTAACCCCACTTGTTAAGATGGATAATTTAGAATCTCTTGATTTAAGTAATAATAAAATTACAAACGTTGCACCACTAATTGAAATGAAAAATGTAAAAAGTTTATATCTATCAGGCAACCAAATAGAAGATGTAACAGCATTAGCGAAAATGGAACAACTAGATTACTTGAATTTAGCAAATAATAAAATTACAAACGTTGCTCCATTAAGCGCGTTGAAAAATGTAACATACTTAACTTTAGCAGGTAATCAAATTGAAGATATTAAACCGTTGTATTCATTACCTTTAACAGACTTAGTATTAACACGTAATAAAGTTAAAGATTTATCGGGCATTGATCAAATGAATCAATTAAGTAAGTTATTTATCGGGAAAAATCAAATTGAAGATGTGACACCACTTGCTAAAATGACCCAACTTACAGAATTAGATTTACCTAATAATGAGTTAAAGGATATTACTCCATTATCAAATCTAGTAAACTTACAAAAACTTGATTTAGAAGCAAACTATATTTCAGACTTATCACCAGTTAGTAATTTGAAAAAATTAGTATACCTAAGTTTTGTTGCAAATGAAATCCGTGATGTTCGACCAGTTATAGAACTAAGTAAAACAGCTTACATCAATGTTCAAAATCAAAAAGTATTTTTAGAGGAAACAGAAGTAAATAAAGAAGTGAAAGTACCTGTATATGAAAAAGACGGTAAAATCTCTACAAAAATTCGTTTGAAGAGCGAAGGTGGTACGTATAGTAACGATGCAGTTAAGTGGAGTATACCAGGTGAAAAAGTATATGAATTTGGAGTGAAAGATCCATTTGCGGATACAGGAATCTTCTTCACAGGATCTGTTATTCAAAATGTGGTAGAAAGTAAAGAGGATAATACTTCTAAAGAAGACGAGGAAATAGAAGCAGTAATAGAATTTAAAGATGTGCCGAAAGGACATTGGTCAGAAGCAGCAATTAATTATTTAGCGAATGAAAATATTTTTAAAGGATATGGAAATGGACAATTTGGATTTGGGGATAATATTACTCGTGGACAAGTTGCGTCTTTAGTACAAAGGTACTTGAAATTAGAAAGTAAAGTAGAGCAGAAAGAGATGTTTACTGATACGAAAGGGCATATGTTTGAGCAAGATATTGCTACAGTTGCACAAGCTGGAATTATGCAAGGAGACGGTACAGGGAAGTTTCGCCCTGAAGGAGTATTAACTAGGTACGAGATGTCAGTAGTATTACAAAAAGTATTTCAGTTAAAGGAAAATAAAAATAATGTGGGGAACTTTACAGACGTACCAACAGGTCATTGGGCAGAAGGATATGTGAAAGCTTTAGTGGATAATAATATATCAAAAGGTGACGGGAATGGGAACTTTTCAGGGGATGCTTTCGTAACGCGTGAGCAATATGCGCAATTTCTGTATAAAGCAATAAAAAAATAACAAATGAGAAAAATACGTTATTCTTTAATAAGAAGAATAACGTATTTTTTATATGTACAAAATCAAGTACTAAATCGACAGGAGTGCTTACATGTGATAGGCCTATTTTTCCGATAGGTGCTGAAACCATATTGACAAAAAGGCATTCTCGTGTGATAATTCAATTAAATTTTTAGAATAATCAAAAAATATTCCTTTTACATAGAAGGGATTTGAACATTATATTAATATTACGCCGGGGGTGACGAAATGTTATTTTTTCTGAAGAAATGGAACGAATTAAAAGATGTGAAAGCAGAATTGGCACTTCGCGATTGGTTTTATGGTACAAAAATTAGTTTATCGATGTGTACGTCAAAAGAGCCATTAACATTTTTAGTGAATGTAGAGGGAAGAGATAAAGGGGTATTTTCTGAAGAAGATTTTATTGTCGTAAATTGCATGTGTGAGCCAGTATTTGAAAACGAAGAAAAACCAGCTACAGAGTCATTTATGCATGCGGATATTTATAAAAAAAGTAGTGCAGAATGCATTTTACAAGTACAGACTGTAGATAGTCATTTAATGTCAGAGCTATATGGGAAAGAAGGAGAAGTAACATTCGAAAAACGTAGTGTGGAACGTGTTTTTGGAAAAGATGGTATTACAGAAATGACAATTCCAATTGTAGAAGATGAAAAAAAATTCGCTAATTTATTAGAAAATAATGTTCCAAATTTTATTGAAGGTGGAGGAGTAGTCCTTGTTCATAATTACGGAATGATCGTGTGGGGGAAAACCCCAGAAGAAGCGAAAAAATGGTTGGAAGGTATAGAGTATTTAATGAACTATCACGTAAAGCTTTTAATGATAAAAGGGGCAAAAAGTTCTGTTATATAAAGATGTATTCACAGAGATTACCATTCCATAAAAATGAAAGCGTTTTAAAAGAAAATTTCACTCATAAAATATAGGTCTCCTTATTATATATAGATTACATGTTGACATGTAAGGAGGAACATATTTTGCGAGTTAAATATCATTTTCTGCCAAAACAGCAGGTGACATTTTGCAAAACGAATGATTCTGGTGAAAAGGCGTTACAAATTATGAATGAAACGGGATTTCGCGCAATCCCTGTATTAGCAGAGAATGAGAAGGAATTCACGGGGATTATTTATAAAGTAGATCTTTTAGAAAAGAAGTGTAATAGCAGATTAGAGGATGTAAGTACAGAAGATGTACTGGAAAATCCAAATTCGTTTATTTTTGAAAAGGATTCTTTTTTTAGAGCTTTTTACGTTATTCGTCGTCTCCCATTTTTAGCGGTTTTAAATGAGTATAATGAATTTGTCGGCATTTTAACACATTCTAATGTATTTGATGTTATTGAGGATTCGTTCGGTATGCGGACGGGTGGTTATATATTAACAATTGCAACACAAGATTGTAAGGGAACGATTAAAGAGCTTGGGACATTATTAAAAGCATATAATATCGGTGGACTGTTTACGCTTGATAACGGTGATCAATATATTCGCCGTGTTATCGTAAATATATCGGATGAGTTAAATGAAAAAAAATTAAAGCAATTAATTGAAAAGATAGAGAAAAAGGGATTCAGGGTGAGTCATGTAGATTATATTTAAGTTGAAAAGGAAAGGTACCTATCTGCCATATGTAGATAGGTACCTTTTTTAGTGCGAGAAATGAATCTTATTTTGAAACAGAAGGTGGAGACAATGCTAAATCAGATAAAAAAATAAAGTCTGCATGCTCACGAATTTTAGGAATAGAAGTTTCTATAACACGTGATGTAATTTCACCTGGAGCCCCAACATGTCCGATAGCTACCATAATGGGGTTGTCTTGGATTTTTTTAATGAGTAATTGTGCTTGTTTTGAAATGTGATTTACCGTATATACATCATCAAAAAATAATTGGTTTTCAATAATAGGCACGCCTAACTCTTTACCGATTTTTGGGACAACACTATTAGGGTTTGTTTTACTATCTAAATAAAATAAACCGTGTTTTTTACAGGCAGAAAGTATAAGACGTACAATCCTTTCATCAGCGGTTACTTTTGATCCCATATGATTGTTCATTCCTATTGCATGAGGTATTTCTTGAATTGCTTGTTCGAGTCGGTTGTTTATTTCTTCATCGCTTAAATCTGTTGTAATCGCTTTTGGTCCAAGCCACTCTTTTTTTCCTCTAATTGGTTCCATTGGCATATGTATAATAACTTCATGCCCTTTTTTATGGGCAGCTATTGCATCTTGTTTAGTAGAAGGAAGAAATGGCATAACAGCAACAGTGAGTGGAATAGGAAGTGATAACATCTTATCTGTGCCTTTCATATTATTGCCGAAATCATCGATGACAATAGCAACTTTATTCGTATGAGCGTTTGCTTGAATAGGAAAGAGGAAGAAGGGTATGAACAGGGTGAAGATGAGAAATGTAATAGTATATTTGCGCATATAAATATTTCCTTTCTATTTTATCCCGCTATTTGCGGGCAGTAAGACTCCCACCTCAAAATTTGGCTGGAGTAAAAAAGTTAGGTGGAAGATCCACTGCCCGTAAACGCCCGATTGGTGAAGGCAAATAATTAGTGGGGGATGGACAAAACCCCCACTGATTAAAGTTCACTTTATCAATCATCATTATGTTTTGCGTTTTTACATAAATTAAACAAAAAATGTCGAAGAAAAGTACATTGAAAATAGAGAACCCACTGTTTACTGAGTATTTACAAAAAAGAAGATGAAAAAAATGTCTATTATTGCGAATGTATTTACAAAGATAGAATAATTTGTAATAATTCTCAAAGTGAGGGTAAAGATTTGTAAATTACAGGGGGAAAATGTTAAATTTTCTGATTCTTCAAATTCAAATAGGGTTAAGTGTTTAAAGGGCTAAAGTAGAAGAGGCGTTGAGAGTATGGAAGAAAAATAAGGGGGATATGGATGTTTACTGTAAAAAGGAAGTACACATTAGAAAAGCTTTCGCATGATATTCATATGAAACGTGAAGAAATGATTCATTTAGGATTAACAAGTGGGTTAAATAGTATGGAGACAATTCAAGTTAGCCAAGAATTGGACAAGCTTATCGTACAGTATCAGCGTTACAAAGAAAAACAAACACCGAAATGGTTTTCAATTATAAAGGTTCCTATTTTTCAAATTGGGTATGAAGGGAAATCGAACAATTTTTGGAGAATGTTTGTAGCTGGTTTTATGAAATAAGTATAATTACCCTTTTAGGATAATTATACTATGTGTAATGGAATCTCTATATGAACTGTCGTTCCTGTGTTTTCTTTACTATCAATAAATATATGCCCGTTGTACATCTCTACAATTCGTTTACATATAACAAGCCCAAGACCTGTTCCAGTATCTTTATTAGTAAAGAACGGATGAAAGAGGTGTTTTTGAATATGTTTTGGAATCCCTTTTCCAGTATCAATAATTTGCAATTGTGCGTGTTTTTCGTTGTTTGTTACTACAATGGTTAATGTATCACCAGAAGCCATAGCTTCAATTGCATTTTTTGTAATGTTTAAAACCACTTGTTTCATATGGTCTTTTGAGCAACGTATATGAACAGGGTGGTCTGGCAAATGTAAATGAAATACAATGTTATGTAGATTCGCCTCAGATTGAATAATCAATGCTACCTCATTTAGAATAGTTCTCACATCATACGTTTGTTCAATAATAGCAGTTGGCTTTCCAAGAATAAGGAATTCACTTACAATTTCATTAATTCTCTCTATTTCTTGTTCGATGATGGAAAAGTAGAACTGATCCTGTTCATCTTTATACTTCTCTTTTAATAGCGCAACGAGTCCTTTAATTCCCGTAAGAGGATTGCGGATTTCATGGGCTGTACTCGCTGCAAAAGTTCCAACCAATTCAATTTTTTGCAGTTCATTTTGTTGTCTTTCCAGTTTTGTTTGCCGTTTTAATAACATATATTGAGCGAGTAAATATAAAATAGACATTAAAAATAAAGTAGCTATGCACTCTATTGCGACCCACTGGTATAAAGTTTGCTTGTGGATAGGCAATGGAGAAACAGAGACCTTCCAATTTAATCTTTGGAGTGGGGTAGTAAGCATGTTAGAATGATCATCGCTTGTTTCATTATTGTCATCGGTTAGAAAAACTACATCATGTTTATCAGTTACTTCGAAATGGTATTGTGGTTTAATAGCATTTAAAGAAGATGAAATGTAGTCAAAGCGTAAACTTGCTAACAATAAGCCTGAGAGCTCCTTCTGTTTATTAAATATTGGAGAAGCGATCATAATAGCTTGATGTCCAAGGACGCGATCTGTAATGACGGATGATACAGTTGTTTTCTTAGTTTGTAATGCGTCTTGAATATACTTGCGGTCTGAGACGTCTACAGGACTTGATTCGCTTTCTGATGCGATGGTAATGATCCCTTCTGGTGTAGCGTAATATAGACCAGAAAAGCGCGCATCGTTTCCATCTGTATCATGCACAATTTGTTTAATCTCATTTATGTTACCAGTCTCGGTACCTACGACTTTTGCGAGCATTTCTAAGGCAGAAATTGCTTCACCAAGGTGATGATCTAAATAGTCTCTATATAAAAAGAGAACCGTATGAGCAGATAGTTTGTTTTCCTGCTTCATTTTATACGTATGATAGGAATAAAATGTAGCACCAATCCCTATCGTTGGTAGGATAACCAGCAATATATAAAAAACTATGCTTTGTAATTTGACTTTCACATGTGGTACTCCTTCTTTTTTTATTATCATTATATATAAACTATGTTAAAATTGTCATGTTTTTATTTAAGAATCATTCGTACATATGTTAGGGGAAAGGAAATGAGTGAGTGAATACTCATTCGGAAATTATACGAAGTACTACATTGTTTTTTCTTTTTATTGCTGAGAATTTAAGTGAAGGGTTGAAAGTTGTATGACATCAAATAATGAACGAGAAGATATTTCTCAATCTTTAAAAGTATTTATTGCATTATCTCGTGTACACCGTTCTGTTATGGATACTACAAATAAATCTATACAAAGTAACGGGTTAAATCCAACTGAATTTGCTGTATTAGAACTACTATATCATAAAGGAGGCCAACCACTTCAGCAAATTGGTGAGCGTATTTTAATAGCTAGTGGCAGCATTACATATGTTGTAGATAAGCTAGAAAAAAAAGGGCTTGTAAAGCGAATTCCATGTCCAAATGACAGACGTGTTATTTATGCACAATTAACGGAGTCTGGTGAGAGCTTTATTGCTTCTATTTTTCCAGGTCATGAGCAAGTTATACATCAGTCTTTTGAAATGTTAACGAAGGATGAGAAGGATGAATTACTTGATCTATTGAAAAAAATTGGAAAGTATGAAAAATGATGATATGTTCCAAAGGAGCTTTGGATAAAGAAATCCAAGGCTTTTTTGTGTGCATGTATTCGTGACATCATCTACCGTATTTTGCTGAAGAATAAGAGGAGATTTGTAAGTAAGCATTGAATTATAGTAATGATGCATATAATGGAGAGGGGGCTCGTTCATGTCATTTAAAGACTATGAATATAAACGGCCAAATATTGAAGAATTAAAAGAGAAGTTTACTGTTGCTTTAGAAAAGTTCGATAAGGCAAAAACGGTTGAAGAACAAAAACAAGTAATTAATTCAATTAATGAAATTCGTAATGATTTTGGTACAATGGGGAACCTTTGTTACATTCGCCATTCTGTTGATACGACAGATGCTTTTTATAAGGAAGAGCAAGATTTCTTTGATGAATATTCTCCAGTTGTACAAGGCTATGGAACGAAATATTATAAGGCGTTAATTAATTCTCCATTCCGTGAAGAATTAGAAGCGTATTATGGAAAGCAATTATTTGCTCTAGCTGAATGTGATTTAAAAACGTATTCAGATGAAGTAGTGAAAGATTTACAATTAGAGAATAAATTGTCTTCACAATATACACAGTTATTAGCATCTGCAAAAATTGACTTTGCAGGAGAAGAAAGAACATTATCGCAACTTATTCCGTTTATGCAAGGAAAAGAAAGAGGCGAACGTAAAGCAGCAAGTGAAGCATACTACGGATTTTTAGCTGAGAATGAGGAAGAGTTAGACCGTATTTATGATGAGCTTGTTAAAGTCAGAACGAAAATTGCAAAAACACTTGGTTTTAAAAACTTTGTTGAATTAGGATATGCGAGAATGTATCGTACAGATTATAATGCTGAAATGGTTGCGAACTATCGCCAGCAAGTATTAGATTATATCGTTCCGGTTGCAACAGAGTTAAGAAATAGACAAAAAGCACGCATTGGTGTAGAAAAGCTCGCTTATTATGATGAAAACTTTGAGTTTGCTACAGGTAACCCAACTCCAAAAGGTGATGCCGATTGGATTATTAATCACGGGAAAACGATGTATAAAGAATTATCAGCTGAAACAGATGAATTTTTTAATTTCATGCTAGATAATGATTTATTAGATTTAGTTGCGAAAAAAGGAAAAGCTGGTGGTGGATATTGTACATATATTGAGAATTATAAAGCGCCATTCATTTTCTCAAACTTTAATGGAACGTCTGGTGACATTGATGTACTAACACATGAAGCTGGTCATGCTTTCCAAGTATATGAAAGTCGTAAGTATGAAATTCCAGAATACAATTGGCCAACATATGAAGCGTGTGAAATCCATTCAATGAGTATGGAATTCTTTACATGGCCATGGATGAAGTTATTCTTTGAAGAAGATGCGGAAAAATATTATTTCTCACACTTAAGTTCAGCACTTCTATTTTTACCGTACGGTGTATCTGTAGACGAATATCAACATTATGTATATGAGAATCCAGAAGCATCGCCAGCAGAACGTAAGTCAGCATGGCGTAACATAGAGAAGAAATATTTACCACATCGTGATTATGAAGATAATGATTATTTAGAGCGTGGTGGTTTCTGGCAACGTCAAGGCCATATTTATAGCTCACCGTTCTATTATATTGACTACACGTTAGCTCAAATTTGTGCACTGCAATTTTGGAAACGTGCAAGAGATAATAGACAAGAGGCTTGGGAAGATTATGTGAATCTTTGTCAACAAGGTGGAAGTAAATCATTCTTAGAATTAGTAGAAGTTGCAAATTTAACATCACCATTCGCTGAAGGGTGTGTAAAAAGTGTGATTACAGAAATTGAAGCGTGGTTACGTGCTGTTGACGACACAAAATTGTAAAAAACATGCACTTTTTTCACATGTTTAACATCGACATAATGGAAAAATGATGAGATAATAAAAGAAAATTCAGAATTATTTTAGGGGTGTTTCTAATGGGGAGCACCCCTTTTCACCAACAAAAGGGGGGAAAGCACTATGCTTCAATCTAATATGGATGTTAGTTTAGAAACTTTAGTCCACTCATTACAGTCTACACGAAGCACGCTGTTATCAGAAATTGAAATGTTAAATGATACGGAGGTGAATGTAAAGCCACGCCGTGATAAATGGAGTATTATTCAAATTTTGCATCATTTGCATTTAGTTGAACAGTCTGTCACGTCGGCCCTTGTATATGCTTTACAGAAAAAAGAAAGAAAACTTGCTCCATTTAAAGACCTCCAACTTACGCTTGATCGCACACATAAACGGGAAGCTCCTCAACAAATGAAACCAACAGAAACATTAATGAAAAAGTTGCAAGGAATTCAATTACTAGAACATTCACGACAAGAATTATTACATGCACTGCATAGTGTGATAGATGAAAAAGAATTATTTGAAAATGGATTAAAACATCCTATTTTTAATGATTTGAATTTATATCAATGGGTTCAATTTCTGGATTTACATGAACAAAGACATCTTACACAGCTAAAAGAAGCGAAACATGCAATTTTACAGCGATAAAGTAAGGGGCATATCACTGATTATTAGTACGCACCAATCAGGCTGCCCTCAAATAGCGGGATAAAAGGAAAAGAAGCGGCGAACCGCTTCTTTTCCTTTTTTACTCATGCATAGTTTTATTTCTTATTTAGGAATACTACATGAAGAAGAGAAAAAGGAGTTGAAAAGTATGTCAAAGAAAAAGAGAGAAGAAGAGCGCGCCTGGAAAGCTCGGAAAGAAAATCAAAAGCCACATGGGAAAGTGAAAGCTTTTGCAGAATTAGTTGAAGGAACAGAAAAAACGTGATGAACTTCATCACGTTTTTTGTATGAGTGGGAAAGTTAATAAGAAAGTTGTACCGGTACCTTTTTCGCTTATAATATCAATCTTTCCATCCATTGCTTGAATGACACTGAAGACGACCATCATTCCGAGTCCGGTACCTTTTTCTTTTGTTGAGTAGAAAGGAGAACCGAGACGTTTCACTTGTTCGGAATCCATCCCTACACCAGTATCCTTTATATATAATTGTATAAATTTATGATCTGGCACTAATGTGAGAATGAGATCGCCGCCTTTTGGCATAGCTTCAATACAATTCTTTAAAATGTTTAATAAGCATTGGTTAAACTTTTGTTTTTCACCAGCAATAAAGAAAGCTGTACTTTGTTTTATATAATGTATGCGAACATTTGTTAAATTTGCAAGTGGTGTAATAAGAGATACGGCATGGAGTAACTCATTTTCTACTTGCAACTGTTGTTCTTTCTCAATACTTGGTTTTGCAAACGTTAAATAATCTGTAAGTACATGATTTGCCTGTTCAATACCATTGATGGCTATTTCCGTATATAGTTTTCGTTCCTTCTCAGAACATGTATCTGACTGTAAAAGTTGCAAAAATCCTTTCGTTGAAGTTAAAGGGTTGCGAATTTCATGAGAGATAGAAGCTGCCATTTCACCGATTAAATGAAATTTTTCAGCATTCATAAGTTCATTTTGGAGACGAACTTGCGTTTGCAATATGTGTAGCAAATATAAAATAAGGATTGTACCAAGCATCGTACATAGTTCGTACACGATAATATGTGGTATATAATCTGCTGTATTTGTCACCTCTGAAAGGAAAAATGGTATCCAGCCAAATCCGAATATGAGACTGTAAAAGATAGCGAGTGCTATTTTTATACGATTAGAACTTCGGTTAAACAGCTTGTATGTTAATAGTAGAACAATGAATAGTAGAACCGAAGCGATAAAGGATGGGAAAACACCTATTCCTCCTAATAAGAAGCGGTATATGTTTAATACAGCTAAGATGGAAGCACCGGCAATAGGACCTCCTGTTAATGTACCGACAATTAATACGATATGACGCATATCAAATTGAAATCCATAATTTGTTTTTGCTGCGAAAGTGATACATAGTATGGTAGCGAGGCAACATAATATAATAAATATAGCTGAATTTAATTTAGGAGAGCGTTTCCCTTTTTGATTCCAAAATAAATGATATACAAGCATTGTAACAAGGATGGATAATATATTTAAAAAGAGATAAATAATAAAGAGTTTCAGTGGGGTGCCTCCTCTCTTCTCACATTAAATCAATCATACTATAAAATGAAAGAAATGAAATATTAAATAGAGGAAAAAATCAGAAATTTTTTCTGATAGTATACAATATGTTACAATAATCTTTGTCAATGAAAGAAGAAATTCCGTGCACTGCATGGGAGAGGTTCGCGAACTCCCTCTATAAAAAACTATGGAAACAACAATATCCTTAGGTATTGTTTTGTTTTTTTATTGTGACAGTTCAAGAACGTTCTTTCTTCTTATTCGTAGTAGAGAAGGAGAATGAGTGAAATGAAAAAAGAAAAAGCAGTTGTTGTTTTTAGTGGTGGACAAGATAGTACAACATGTTTATTTTGGGCAATACAACAGTTTGCAGAAGTGGAAGCGGTAACGTTTAATTACAATCAACGTCATAAGTTAGAAATTGATTGTGCAGTGGAAATCGCGAAAGAGTTAGGAATTAAACATACGGTACTAGATATGAGTTTATTAAATCAACTTGCTCCAAATGCGTTAACGAGAACGGATATGGAGATTACACATGAAGAAGGTGAATTGCCATCAACATTTGTAGATGGACGAAATTTACTATTTTTATCATTTGCGGCTGTATTAGCAAAACAAGTTGGAGCACGTCATATTGTAACAGGTGTATGTGAAACTGATTTCAGTGGTTATCCAGATTGTCGTGACGTGTTTGTGAAATCATTAAACGTTACATTAAATTTATCTATGGATTATCCGTTTGTTATTCATACACCACTTATGTGGATTGATAAAGCAGAGACATGGAAATTATCTGATGAACTTGGAGCATTTGAGTTTGTTAGAGAAAAAACATTAACATGTTATAACGGAATCATTGGTGATGGTTGCGGTGAATGTCCAGCATGTCAACTTCGTAAAGCAGGATTAGATACGTATCTACAAGAACGCGAAGGAGCGAGCAACTAATGGATAACTTTTTTGGATTTCGCATCGTAGAAAATTTGCAAAAAATGGACAAGGATATTCAGCGTGAACAACTCAAATATCATAATAAAAGAGTAATGGTCAGCAAGGAATTTACATTTGATGCAGCGCACCATTTACACTGCTATGAAGGGAAATGTAAAAATTTACATGGACACACATATAAAGTCGTATTTGGAATTAGTGGATATGTAAATGAAATAGGCCTTGCAATTGACTTTGGAGATATAAAACAGATTTGGAAAAATGAAATAGAAATTTATTTAGATCATCGTTATTTAAACGAAACATTGCCAGAAATGAATACGACTGCTGAGAATATGGTCGTTTGGATTTATGAAAAGATGGCAGAAGCATTAACGAAAGATAATCGTGCGAACGAATACAAGGGAGCTCGTGTTGAATTTGTTCGTCTTTTTGAGACGCCGACTAGTTATGCGGAAGTAAGACGGGAGTGGATGCTCGATGAGTAAAATCCCGGTCTTAGAAATATTTGGTCCGACCATTCAAGGAGAAGGGATGGTTGTAGGACAAAAGACAATGTTTATCCGTACAGCGGGCTGTGATTATAGCTGTGCTTGGTGTGATTCTGCTTTTACATGGGATGGATCGGCCAAAGATCAAATTAAACAAATGACGCCGGAAGACATTTGGAATGAGCTTGTAGAAATTGGTGGAGAAAAATTTTCTCATGTTACGATTTCAGGTGGAAATCCTGTTTTGCTGAAAAATATGCAATTTCTTCTTTCTATATTAAAGGAGAATGGAATGCGAACAGCGGTAGAAACGCAAGGAAGTAAATGGCAAGATTGGTTGCTTCAAATTGATGAGGTAACGATTTCTCCAAAACCACCAAGTTCGGCAATGAAAACAGATTTTCAGATGTTAGATTCTGTTATTCATAAACTAGCAGGGAAAGATTTTAGTTTAAAAGTAGTTGTATTCGATGATCAAGATTTTGAATATGCAGTTAAGATGCACGAGCGTTATCCGAATGTACCATTTTTCTTACAAGTAGGGAATGATGATACGAAAACAGTGGATGATGCGGTGCTTATAAAAAAACTATTAGAAAAATATGAGTGGCTTATTGAAAAAGCTGTGAATTGTAAAGAAATGAATGATGCGAAAGTACTGCCTCAGCTTCATGCGTTAGTATGGGGAAATAAACGAGGGGTATAATGAGAAGGGATGTTTAAAATGGCAGGAAGATTAGATGAAGATTTAAAAGATGTAACGTTATTAGGAAATCAAAATACAAAATATTTATTTGAATATAGCCCGGAAATTTTAGAGGTATTTGATAATAACCATCCAAACCGTGATTACTTTGTAAAATTCAATTGTCCTGAATTTACAAGTTTATGTCCAAAAACAGGACAACCAGATTTTGCAACAATTTATATTAGCTACATTCCAGAACAAAGAATGGTAGAGAGTAAATCTTTAAAGCTATATTTATTCAGCTTCCGAAATCATGGTGACTTCCACGAAGATTGCATGAACGTTATTATGAATGATTTAATTAAATTAATGGATCCACGTTACATTGAAGTATGGGGGAAATTTACACCACGTGGTGGTATTTCAATCGATCCGTACTGCAATTATGGTCGCCCAGGAACGAAGTATGAACAAATGGCAGACTACCGCATGATGAACCATGATCTATATCCAGAAACAATTGATAATCGTTAATATATAATAGAGAGAAAGGATCTGTATAACATACAGATCCTTTCTCTCTATTATATTATGCATTTTGATTGATGACAGTATAGTTTTTATGACTTACAACTGTAAGAGGTTCCATATCTAGTTCTCTAAAATTCTCCATAATTGTTATATCAACAATAACAGAGTTTTGATTCACTTTTTGAACACGGCCTTGCATGCCACCTTTAAATTCGATGATATCTCCAGTTTCTGCGATCTGCATAAGCAACTCTCCTTGTTACAGTTTTCACCAAAAAAGAATAATTTGGGATTTTTTTATTTCCTCCTATTTTGAACTATATTTATTACTTTGTAAATGTTTCCAAAGCAAAAAACCGAAAAAAATTAACTTTTTGTAAGAAAATATGTAAAAAAATATTGTTTAGGAGAGGAATGATGAAAGTGCATACATCTTTATATAGGGGTATAATGAAAGACACAATAACCTACTAAAGTGGGATAAATTAGGGGCGGTAAAATGATGTTTGAAGTTGTGGGGAGCTTTATAGCGATTTTATTATTTTTATTTTCTTATATACAGTTGAAGAAAGTGCGTCATCATGAAACAACTACATATTTTGATGGACTGGATGGTGTGCACACATCGATAACACATGATAGTGGTGGGGATATATAACTTTCTTTTTATGCATGGTATGATGGCAATAAGAAATAGTACGTAATATAGTTCGTAAGTGATGAATGGGGAGTGGAAAGAATGCGAATTTCTTTTATTCGTCATGGTCGTTTGGACAGTACTATAGAGCCAATGACAATTATTTCATTTCGTGACTGGATGAAGCAATATGATTTAGGGACTACAGTAAAAGAAACTCCTATACCAATTGAAACAATTGAGGCGATTGAATCAGCGAAACTGGTTGTAACGAGTGATCAAAGGTGCGCTGTACAGTCAGCGGCTGAGTTATTGGATTCCCTATCTTTTGTGCAAAATCCTCTTTTTAGGGAAGCTGAAGTTCCAACAAGTTTTTATGCTCCAAAATGGTTGAAATGTAAACCGAATGTATGGATGTTTATTGGACGTACACGATGGATAGTTGGTTATAGTAAAGAGGTTGAGTCTTATAAGGAAGTACGAGAAAGAGCAAGGCAAGCCACTAATATGTTGCACCGCTATGCGCTCGTACATGGACATATTGCCCTTGTAGGTCATAGTTATTTTAATGCGATGCTTGGGACTGAACTGAGGGCAATGGGGTGGTCTGGTTCGCCTATTTTCCATAGGAAGCCATGGGGGTGTACAACGTATACATTTCATGAGGCGATGGATGGAAATGTATTAAATACAAAATTAATTTAAAAGAGGCTGTCCCTTTGGCAGCCTCTTTCTCTACATAACAAGTAAAAAAGAATTGTCCTTTTAAGATATAGAAACCAATGACCGTAATGTTTTTATTAGATGGGCATACGGTTCACCGACGAGCATAACGGTTTTATCTTCTTTGTAACCAAGTTTTTCATATAGTGAAAAAGCGCGTTTGTTTTCTAAATTAACAAGTAAGGCGATTTTTTCATGCCCTTTTTCAGTTGCATGAAGTTCAGCTGCATCGATTAATTTAGAGCCAATGCCACGTCCACTGTACATATTTGAAACTGACAACGTGTCAATATAATACTCATCAAGTTCAGCTTCTTTTTCTAACGTAATGGATTCGTCTTCATGTAGTTCTCTTAAGTAGTGTATGATTGGTGCATCAAGTTGTTCAGTGTCACTACCGTGATAAACGACAATAACCCCAACTACTTTTCCATCTTGTTCAGCCACTAAACAGTTTTCATAGCTCAATCGATTATTTTCTTTTGTGAACCATGTTTCAAGTCCTAGTATTACTTTTGCTTCAATTGTGCTACCTGTGATTTTTTCAGCAATTTCGTGCAGAGCGTCATACAGTAAAGGTGCTACTCCTACCGCATCTGTCTTTTTTGCTTTCCGAATCATAGTATCCCTCCTAGTTCTATGTGTATATTGTAGCATAAAATAAAATAACAAACAGTGGCGTATACAGAGTGTCAAAAAGTTTGATATAGAGAAGTAGCTATGTTAGTATATGATATTTAGTGCGAATATAATAAAGTGATATAGATATAAAAATAATGAAAGTGAATTACATAATAATAAAGGGATAATTTTACCGTTGTCGACCTATAGAAGATGCGATAAAATAAACTATTGCAGAGAGGTGAAATACATGGATAAACAATTAGCAAATACAATTTTGGATCAGCTGAAAAATGATGAAATAAAGGAGTATGTTGCGACAAAAGATGTATTTTATACGTTCAGAGAAGTTGTTGTAAATCGAGAAGATTTTAAACATATTATCGGGAACGCACAGCGCGGTGGACAGGTAATTTATACATATTCAGAAACACCACGTTCATAAATCGAAGATAAAGGAGAGGAGAATTATGGGAGATTTTAAACAAGGCATATTGCCACATTGGGATTATATGTGGAAAGATAGAGCTGGGAATAGGTTTATGGGAATGGTTATGTATCCAGAGAAACGAAAATGTTCAGCAAAAATGCTTCAGAAAATAAAAGGGGCGTATGAACAAGCAGTAGAAATTAAAGTAACGGTACAAGTTCAACATACATATCAGTACGTAGAAGGAATGATCGTATACTTTGATGAAGAAGCTCCTGTATGTACAATGCTCGATAAAGATGAGAATCCACATCATATATTTGTAAAAGATATTTTGCGTATTGAGCACCCTGAATAATTTTTTTCATAAATAAATTGAAGTTCCATAATAATAATCTTTTTCTATAATAGTTATCTTTTAGTATGTAACGAGGAACGAAAGAATATGTATAATATTTAATAAAGTAAAATTGATAAATGTAATCGTTTGTTAGAACAGATTATCGTTTAATATCTGTTCTTTTTTGCGTGATGCTGGAGAAATATATTACTCCAGCATTTACTGTTTTATGACAAAAAATATTGTTAACTTTTTTTAAAATAAGGTTAAATTCGTTGACAACTTTTTTGAAAAGCACTTTATTGACATGAGTTTTAGAATGTTGTTTCATAGTCTTTGTATTGAAAAAAATCGACGGTCATGTCGAAAAGTAAAAGTTAAAAAAAGAAAGAATTTATACATATATCTTGTGTCTTATTTTGAAACGTAATACAATATATAGAGAAATCAAGAAACGACATACAGAGAATATAGATTGGAGAGGGAGGGTCGGAAATGTTAGTTGCATATGATTCTATGACAGGAAACGTGAAGCGTTTCATTCACAAATTAAATATGCCGGCCGTTCAAATTGATGAAGCTCTAGTATTAGATGAAGACTTTATTCTTATTACGTATACAACAGGTTTTGGCAATGTACCGGAACGTGTTTTAGACTTTTTAGAACGCAATAATGAAAAATTAAAAGGCGTATCTGCAAGTGGCAATCGTAATTGGGGAGACATGTTTGGTGCAAGTGCTGACAAAATTTCTACTAAATATGAAGTGCCTATTGTATCAAAATTTGAGTTATCTGGAACAAATAATGATGTAGAATATTTTAAAGAAAGGGTGCGGGAGATTGCGACACATTGAACTGAATAATGAAATCACGCAAATGCAGGACGGTTTTTATCAGCTTCATAAAGATAAAGAGGCATTAGAAGTCTTTATGGAAGAAGCTAGAGAGAATACCGTTCCTTTTAATAGCGTGGCAGAGCGAATGGAGTATATGAAAGAACATGATTACTATTACAATGTTCTGGACGAGTATAGCTTGGAGGAAGTAGAAGAAGTATATAACATCGCTTATGGTGAAAACTTCGAATTCCAATCTTATATGGCAGCGTCTAAGTTCTACAAAGATTATGCGTTAAAAACGAATGATCAAAAACAATACTTAGAAAGCTATGAAGATCGTGTAGCAATTGTGTCATTATACTTAGGACGCGGTGATGTTGCGAAGGCAAAACAATTCGCAAGCATGATTGTAAAACAAAACTACCAACCGGCGACACCAACCTTTTTAAATGCGGGAAGAAGCAGAAGAGGAGAAATGGTGTCTTGTTTCTTGTTAGAGATGGACGATAGCTTAAATTCAATCGGCTTTAACATTAATACTGCAATGCAATTATCAAAAATTGGCGGGGGAGTAGCTTTAAACTTATCTAAGCTACGCGCACGTGGTGAGCAAATTAAAGGTATTGATAACGCTGCAAGTGGTGTAGTACCTGTTATGAAATTGCTTGAAGATTCGTTTTCATATGCGAATCAACTTGGCCAACGAAAAGGTGCCGGCGCAGTATACTTAAACATCTTCCATTGGGATATTATTGAATTCCTTGATACAAAAAAAATAAATGCCGACGAGAAGAGCCGTATTCAGTCTCTATCAATCGGAATTATCGTTCCAAGTAAGTTCTTTGAGCTTGCTGAGAAAAACGAACCTTTCCATGTTTTCGCGCCTTATACGGTGTTTAAAGAATATGGCAAGCATTTAGATGATATTGACATTGACGAAATGTACGATGAATTAATGAGCAATCCGAAAGTGAAGAAGAAGCCGCTAGATATTAGTGCACGTGATATGCTTATTAAAATTGCAATGATTCAGCTTGAGTCTGGTTACCCATACTTAATGTTTAAATCAAATGCAAATAACCAGCATCCACTGAAGGATATTGGAACTGTGAAGATGTCGAACTTGTGTTAAATATGTAGCACCTTCTAGTAGAAATGCTAGTCGAAAACTCCGTTAAACGGGGAAAGCCTCAAGTTTGAGGTAACCTACCGTGCTAAATCTTATCTTAGAATGAAAATAGAAAAGTTCAGAATGTATCTTATTATTTTGTATAGCAGAGTTATCGGACAACATAAAGTAATAAGAGACTTTCTGAAAGATTAAGATAAGTAAAAGCCTAACGACTATCCCTTATGGGAGTAGAGCGCAAGCGATTGGCGTTCGAAAAGCGGAGCACCTAACCAGGTAATGCTGTAGGTGATGATATAGTCTGTCCTGTATGGTGACATACAGCAGTTGCATGAGCAACGGACTGAGGAGTAGCGAACTCGGTTGAACATTCGAGACAGAAATCTTCCAGCTTCAAGAAACTTCTGAAATAAATGATTACGGTACAGAAGACATTATCCGTCGTGATATTAACTGTAACTTAGGATCGTTAAATATCGTAAACGTAATGGAAAATAAAGAAATTCGTGAAGCAGTTCATGCGGGAATGGAAGCTTTAACAGCTGTTTCTGATATGACGATCATTCCGAATGCCCCAACTGTTAAAAAAGCAAATGATGAGCTTCATTCAGTTGGACTTGGAGCAATGAACTTACACGGATATTTAGCAAAAAATAAAATCGGTTATGAAAGTGCAGAAGCGAAAGAATTCGCTCGTACATTCTTTATGATGTTAAATTACTACTCGATTGAGAAAAGTATGGAAATCGCTAAAGAAAAAGGCGAGACATTTAAAGACTTCGATAAGTCTGATTATGCAAACGGCACATACTTTGAAAAGTATGAAACGACAGATTACAGCCCAGTAACTGAAAAAGTTCAGCAATTATTTGAAGGAATTCATATTCCAACAAAAGAAGATTGGACAAGTTTAAAAGAGCAAGTACAGAAGAATGGTTTATACAACTCATATCGTCTTGCAATCGCTCCGACACAATCGATCAGTTACGTTCAAAATGCAACTTCAAGCGTAATGCCGATCGTAAGTCAAATTGAATCAAGAACGTATGCGAATGCGACAACATATTATCCAATGCCGTATCTATCAAAAGATACGTTCTGGTACTATAAATCTTCTTATGATATGAATCAGTTTAAATTAATTGATTTAATCGCAGAAGTTCAAGAACATATTGACCAAGGAATTAGTACAATTCTTTATGTTAATAGTGATATTTCAACACGTGAGTTAGCACGTTACTACATTTATGCACATAAAAAAGGCTTGAAGAGTCTTTATTATACGAGAACACGTAAATTAAGCGTGGAAGAGTGCGTGGCTTGTACCGTTTAATATAAAAAGTGAGACATTATGAGCAGGGTTTTTCTGAACCCTGCTCATGCTTAGTTATCAATTTTTTATGTTTATTTAGAGAAGGGGCGATTTAATGCGTGCGGTAAACTGGAACAAAAAAGAAGATGATTTTAGTTTAATGTTTTGGAAGCAAAACATCGCTCAGTTTTGGACAGAAGAAGAAATCGCAGTGTCTTCTGACAAAAATACTTGGGCACAATTATCAAAAGAAGAGCAAATTGCTTATAAGCGTGTATTAGGTGGTTTAACACTTTTAGATACGAAACAAGGCGGCGAAGGGATGCCACTTGTACTTGTTCATCTTGAAAATTTACAAGCGAAAAGTGTATTAGCTTTCATGGGCGCTATGGAAGAAGTACATGCGAAGAGTTACAGTCATATTTTCACAACATTAGCTACTGAAGAAGAAATTGATGATATTTTTGAATGGGTAGATAACCATCCATTACTTGAGAAAAAAGCTGGTATTGTTACTAGTTACTATCGTCGTTTATTAAAGCCTGAAGTAACGAAAAAAGAGTTATACATGGCAATGGTAGCAAGTGTGTTCTTAGAAAGTTACTTATTCTATAGTGGGTTCTTCTATCCACTTTACTTAGCAGGTCAAGGCAAATTGACGGCAAGTGGTGAGATTATTAACTTAATAATTCGTGACGAGTCAATTCACGGCGTATTCGTTGGTATTTTAGCACAACAAATCTTCACAGAACTGTCTGCAGAAGAGCAACAAGAAGTACAAGCGGAAACGCAAGAGTTATTAATGGAACTGTATGAAATTGAATTGGCATATACAGAAGAAATTTACACTTCTATCGGTCTTGTAGAGGATGTAAATCGTTTCGTCCGTTACAATGCGAATAAAGGACTTATGAACTTAGGACTTGAGCCGAAGTTTGAGGAAGAAGAAATTAACCCAATCGTTTTAAATGGTTTACGTACAGATACGAAAAACCATGACTTCTTCTCTGTAAAAGGGAATGGTTACGTAAAAGCAACGAATGTTGAAAAGTTAGCAGACGATGACTTCGTATTCAATTTTTAATATAGTGTTATAGAAAAAGCTGTCTTTATAGAAAAGACAGCTTTTTTGCTATGAATGGTTTACATAATGTTATTATTTCATGGAAATATTTTAATCTTGTAAAAGCCCAATTTGTAAGGAAGTGGTAATCAAGAAAAAACACGGATTAAGGTTTTATTTTCATATTTAGTCGTATGAGAGATTGAATAACTTATGTCAAAATGAATAAAAAATGAGAAGAAATGAGGCCCAATTTCACCTATACGTTCTTTTTAATACTGAATTTTTAAACTCTAGAAATTTTGGCTTAAAAATTGCATGAATATTTAAAAAGTAGCGAAAAGGGAGGTAATACTCGGTGTGATATACAGTTGTTTGAAAACGCTTCCTTTTAACTGTCGATTTTTAAATGGAAATTAGATAGAGAAAGTAGGAGGAATGATAGGTGGGGAAAGTAGTTGGTTTAAAACGTTCATTAGGGCTTTGGTCAATTGTTATGCTAGGGGTCGGGTATATGACACCGATGGTTGGGTTTGATACATTTGGAATCGTTTCTGAAAAAACGGGTGGTCATGTTCCAGGAGCTTATCTTATTGCATTAGCGGGGATGTTGTTTACCGCTGCAAGCTACGGCAAAATGGTAAAGGCTTTTCCTACCGCAGGATCTGCTTATACGTATACACAGAAGACAATTAGTGCAAGGCTTGGGTTTCTTGTTGGATGGTCCGCGTTATTGGATTATTTGTTTCTACCAATGGTGAACGCACTATTAACGAGAATTTATATGTCAGCATTTTTCCCAAGTGTTCCTAGTTGGGTATGGGTCATTGGCTTTGTTCTCCTTGTTACATTAATAAATATGATTAGCGTAAATGTTACTGCTAATTTCAATACGTTCTTAGTAATATTTCAAGTGTTAGTAATGGCCGTATTTGTTTTTCTAGTTATAAAAGGCTTATTAGCGGGAGAGGGAACAGGAGAAGTTTTTTCCATTCAGCCGTTTTTTCAATCAGATATACAAATATCACCGTTAGTTGCAGGTGCAACAATTCTTTGTTTCTCATTTTTAGGTTTTGATGCAGTAACTACATTTTCAGAAGAGACACCAAACGCCAAGAAAACAATTCCTCGAGCTATTTTTCTTACTGCTTTAATCGGCGGAGTTTTATTCATTACTACAACGTATTTTACACAATCTATTTTTCCAGATACATCTGTATTTAAAAATCAAGAATCAGCATCTCCAGAAATTGCGCTATATGTTGGTGGGAAATTATTTCAAGCTTTCTTTTTAGTAGGAACCCTTATGGGGACACTTGCGTCTGGTTTAGCTTCTCATACAAGTGTATCCAGGTTATTATACGTAATGGGGCGAGATAATGTAATTCCGAAAAAAATATTCGGGTACATTCATCCTCGCTGGCGAACTCCAGTATATAATATTATTTTTGTAGGAATTATTTCGCTCTTCGCTATATTCATTGATTTAGAAACAGCAGCATCTCTTATTAACTTTGGAGCACTGATTGCATTTACATTTGTTAATTTGTCTGTAATTTCTTACTATATAATCAAACAAAAAAAATATAAAACGATAAAAGATTTCTTAAATTATCTAGTTATGCCTATTTTGGGTGCTGCTACTGTAGCGGTACTATGGTTTAACCTCAATATCCATTCACTTATTTTGGGACTTGGCTGGGCTGCTATCGGAATTGGGTACCTCCTATATATTACGAACATGTTTCGTTCAGCTCCTCCGCAAATGCATTTTGAAGAAGTACAGGAAATATAAAAGAGCAAAAGACATCGGGAATGGATCCGATGTCTTTTGCTTTGAAGATCATGTAACCAATGCAGTATTGCATAATTCATTCAACGATTCATAAGAAAGAGGGGCAAGTCTAGAGAGGATGGCTGATAAATGATGGTCAATATGGTATTTTCATTTGGCACAATTATTGCTTTGTACAATTAGTAAAAATATAAAAGCGGGGTGTTATTGTCGTAATCCAAGCAGAAAACATAATACAGTTGAACTTGAAAATCATTTCATTGAAGGTGGTTGCAAAGTTGTAGGAATAGCACGTCTAATATGCTAGTTGCATTTTTAACCTAAAGGAGGGCTTAAATGAAACTGGATATTTTATTAGAAGAAGTGGAGAGACAACAAATCGGCTATTATTGCATTTTATCGAATAGTCATCGTTACGATATAGCTGTTACGTATTCGCAACAGTTTCTTGGAAAAGCAATGGTTACCTCAATTCAAAATGGGAGAATGGTTTTATTAAGTCAAGAAGATATTGGAGAGGAACAATATTGGGCACCAAGGCTAGGAATTGAGGTAGAAGATATAGAAGAGCTTCAAAGCTTTTTCTATATGATTCTTCAGTCACAAAGGTTAGAAGAACAATATTAATAGAATAAGAGAAAGGGATGATTGATTGTGTATTATGATATTATTACGAGTCCGTGTTATGGAATAATTGAAAAAGTGTCTATTAATAAGGATTCACGAATTTATGAATGGGAGCCATTATTCTCTATTAAAGATATGAATGGTAAACTGGAAGTAATTAAGATGGGATGTAGTGGAGAAGTTCAATCTTTAGAAGTAGAGGCAGGAGATAAAGTAATTCCAGGTATGGTATTAGCTTATATTCAAGAAGATCTTTTCGTTAGTGGTAGTGATTAAAGATAGAACAATGAGGAAGATGGAGGCGTTCATCTTCCTTTTTTTTATTAAGTAAAGGAAAAAACGTTTTATTTTCAGATTAATTAAAAAAATCTGTTTTTAATGTTACAATACAAATTAAATAGTTCAAAGGAGGAATAGCAGCATGTTTTCCATTGCTCATAAAAAAATTAGACCCATTGTTTCTCTACCTATCGATCAATCTGAAAAGGAATGGAATATAGATGTTAAAAATATAAAAGAATCTTTTCTATTTTTAAAAAGAGAGGAGAAATTATTTGCATACGTTCATGTGAAGGATCTGCTATCAAATAGTAAGGGATTAACTTCTAAGGTACTGCTTTCAAATGCTGTTTCATTAGATACAATATGTCATCTTAGTAAAGATATTTCTTTAACAGCTCTTTTTCAAATTATTGGAGCGCCGATTGCGATAGTAAAAAATGAAATGGATGAGCTAACAGGATATATAAGAAGAGAGGATGTTTTTGCAGAACTATTTAAACAAGAAAATCAGAGTGTTGATATATTGAAAATTATTTTAACGTCTATTCCAATGGGGATTTTTGTAGTAAATCGTGAAAAGAAAATTGTAAATTGCAATGAGTCTGGTTTGAAGATGATTAAATCGACTCCTGAAAAAGTTATGAATGTACCAGCAGAACTGATTTTTAATGAAGAGCACATTAATAACGTATTTACAACGGGAAAAACGATCTTGAATCAATTACAAATCACAAATGAGATGGGTGTATTAGTTGACTATAGTCCGATTCCAAACTTTGATCAAAGTATTGAAGGAATGGTTATAATTGTACAAGATTTGCCGATGGTCGAGGACATGGCGATGGAAATTGAATATATAAAGGATTTAAATAAAGATTTACATGCAATCTTGTCTAGTATTTATGATGAAATATTAGTTGTTAATCATAAAGGGGAATTAATTCGTTATAGTGAAACGGTTATCAATGATTTTTGGGGGAGTAATTTGAAAGACCTGTTAGGAAAAAATCTTTTAGACCTAGAAAAGAAAGGATTATTTAGTCCATCTGTTACGCGATTAGTGTTGGAAAAACAAAAAAAGGTATCAGTTGTACAAGAAACAAAGAGCGGAAGAAAAATATTAGCAGTTGGAAACCCTGTATTTAATGAAAATGGAGAGCTTCATCGTATTATTATTGCCTCAAGGGATATTACCGAAGCAACAAGGTTGAAGACGGAATTACATGAAATAAAGAAGATATCAGAGCAATATAAGAAGGAGTTAGATGATTTTAAAAATAAAGATCGTTTTCTTAAGAAGCTTATTTACTGTAGTCCGAAAATGGAGCAAATTATTAACCAAGCTAAAAAAATAGCAGATTTTTCTTCCAATGTTCTTATTTCTGGAGAATCTGGCGTGGGAAAAGAAGTAATTGCTCAGGCAATTCATCAACTTGGAAACCGATCTTCAAAGCCATTTTTAAAATTAAATTGTGGTGCAATTCCAGAGACTTTGTTAGAAAGTGAATTATTTGGTTATACGAAAGGTGCTTTTACAGGAGCCGATAAAAATGGGAAAGAAGGATATTTTAAGCAGGCTGATCAAGGTATTTTATTTTTAGATGAAATTGGAGAAATGCCTTTACATTTGCAAGTGAAATTGCTTAGAGTCCTGCAGGAACAAGAAGTAATTCCTATTGGAAGTACAATACCTACGAAAATAAATGTACAAATTATTGCCGCTACAAATAAGAGTCTTGAAAAGATGGTGGAATCTGGAACATTCCGTGAAGATTTATTTTATCGCTTAAATGTAATTCCGTTGCGGGTTCCTCCTCTACGAGAGCGAATGGAAGATGTTCCGGTACTTGCCTTTCATTTCTTGCAACAGTTAAATGAAAAATATAATAGAAATTATCATTTAACTCCAGATGCACTTAGCTTACTAGAGTTTTACTCATGGCCAGGAAATGTACGTGAATTACAAAATATGATTGAACGTTTAGTAGTATCAGCAGACGATCCAGTAATTGAAGCGGAGTTTGTTAGTAAATTTTTAACACCTCGTTATGACTTTAAAAAATCAAAACCAGTTATTACAAGAGTATTACCATTACAAGAAGCACTACATTCTGTAGAAGAACAATTGATTTTACTTGCAATGAAGCAGTACAAAACAACGACTAAGGCTGCAAAAGCTCTTGGAATCAGCCAATCTTCAGTGAGTCGTAAATATCAAAAAATTGTTAGTGAAAAAGGGATAGCGGCTGATATCATCTCTTATTCCTAAAAAAGGAGAAGGTCACATAGACTTCTCCTTTTTGTGTGTGCTCAGCATGTGCATATTCTTTAGGATTCAAGTCCCGAGTGGTGAGGGCTAATAATCAGTGGGAGATGAACAAAGCCCCACTGATTAAAGTTTCGCTTTATGCAAAATGGAATAGTGTATGCGAAAATGCATAAATTATTTGTTGTTTTTAAGAAAATAGTCAGTTTATGTATGATTCCTTTGGGTTTTAAATATTGGCATGAAATTTGCTTATAAATATATAAACGATCGATAAAGGGGGCTTCAATATAGTGCTAGATTTAAAAATGTATGTAAACGGTGAATGGATAGATTCTAGTAATCAAGAGAAAAGAACGATTATTAACCCTGCGAATGGCAAGGGTATAGCATATGCACCTGAGGGAACGATTGAGGATGCAAAATACGCGATAGAAGTGGCAAGAGCGGCCTTCGATAGCGGAATTTGGTCAGAAACATCCACTGCTGAAAGGGCATCATATTTATTTAAAATAGCAGATGAAATTGATAAAAATATGGAAGAATTAGTGTACCTTGAAACAATGGATAATGGAAAAACATACCGTGAGGCAGAAGGAGATATTGGAGATGCAGCAGCTTGTTTTCGCTATTATGCCGGATTGATTACAAAGCCAGATGGTCAAACGTATCATGTAGCCGATCCGATGCAAGCGATGGTTGTAAGAGAGCCAGTTGGTGTTTGTGGATTAATTGTTCCATGGAATTATCCGCTATTGATGAGTGTATGGAAAATAGCACCTGCTTTAGCAGCTGGAAATACAATTGTGTTTAAACCTTCTGAAGTGACACCAATAACTGTAACAAAGCTATTCGAAATCCTTGAAAAAGTAGGGTTACCAAAAGGTGTTGCCAATATGGTAATGGGGGCCGGTCCAATAGTAGGGAATGAAATTGCAGCGAGTCATAAAGTGGATATGATTTCCTTTACAGGTGGAACAAAGACAGGGAAGCACATTATGAGAACAGCGGCAGATAATATGAAAAAAATTTCGTTAGAGCTTGGAGGGAAATCTCCAAATATTATTTTTGCAGATGCAGATTTTGAGACTGCTATTGATTATGCTCTATTCGGTATTTATGCAGGTAGCGGACAAGTGTGTTCAGCAGGATCGAGAATCCTTGTAGAGGAAAGCGTTTATGATAGATTTGTTAATAGTTTTGTAGAGAGAGCGCAGCAAATTAACGTTGGACCTGGTGATAAACCTGAATCAGAAATGGGACCGCTTGTAAGTCAAGAACATATGGAAAAAGTATTGCGCTACATTGAAATCGGGAAAGACGAAGGCGCGGACATTGCTTGTGGAGGAAAGCGGATACTGACGGATGGAAAAGGAGATGGTTTCTTTATTGAACCAACGGTCTTTGTTAATGTAAAGCCTGATATGCGCATTGTCCAGGAAGAAATCTTCGGTCCTGTTGTAGTAATTCAAAAGTTTAAAACTGAACAGGAAGCAATTGAGTTAGCAAACGGTACGGATTATGGCTTAGCTGGAGGGGTATTTACGGTTGATGGTGCAAAAGCAATGCGTGTAATTCGCAAGCTTCGCGCAGGAATTACGTGGATTAATAGTTATCATCCAACATACAATGAGGCGCCTTGGGGCGGATATAAGCAAAGCGGTATTGGACGTAGCCTAGGAACGTTTGGTTTAGAAGAATTTCAAGAAATTAAGCAGATTAATATAAATTTAGAAGTAGAACCAATAGGTTGGTTTGCAAATAAAAAGAATATAGGAGTGAAATAGATGGGAACGAACGTGGAAAATAAATTGAATGAGCAAGATGTAAAAGGTTCAAATGTAAATGAGTATATTACGAAAGTACTACAGTTAATTGAAAAAGAAAAGGTTACTGAAGAAGAGGCAAACTGGATTCAAAAAGAAACAGTAGACGGATTTAGAGAGCATGTGAATCCTGGTTTTCTTGCTTATAGAAAAACAGTAACAAAAGATGGACAATTTGCAGCAGTAGAATGGTCAGATGAAGGGTCTTGCTTCATGGATATTAATGGTAAAAAGTATATTGATTGTTTAGGTGGATTTGGAATTTATAATGTTGGTCACCGTAATCCGAAAGTAGTAAAAGCTGTAACGGATCAATTAAAGCGTCAAGCATTGCACAGTCAGGATTTACTAGATCCACTTCGAGCAATTCTTGCAAAGATTTTAGCGGATATTACACCTGGTGATTTGAAATATGCCTTCTTCACAAATAGTGGAACAGAAAGTGTAGAGGCAGCATTAAAACTAGCAAAAATGTATAGTGAACGAACAACTTTCATTTCTACAACTCGTGCTTTCCATGGTAAGAGCCTTGGTGCTTTATCTGGGACGGCAAAAGGAATGTTCCGTAAGCCATTTTTACCATTAATTCCGGGTTTCCGTCATGTTCCATTTGGCGATATCGATATGATGAGAAAAACATTTGAGACATGTGCATTAGTGGGAGAAGATGTTGCAGCAGTTATTTTGGAGCCAATTCAAGGGGAGGGCGGCATTATTTTACCTCCAGAAAATTATTTGAAACAAGTGCGAGAGCTTTGTGATGAGTTTGATTCGCTCCTTATTTTTGATGAAGTGCAAACTGGAATGGGCCGTACAGGAAAAATGTTTGCAGCAGATTTATATGATGTTGTGCCGGATATTATTTGTCTTGCGAAAGCGTTTGGTGGAGGTGTAATGCCAGCGGGAGCTATTGTTGCGAAAGAAAAAGTATTCCAAAGTTGGTTTGAAAATCCATTTATGCATACAACAACATTTGGAGGGAATCCTCTTGCATGTGCTGCTGCAATTGCAACAATCCATGTATTATTGGAAGAGAAATTACCGGAACGAGCGATGGAAGTTGGAGAGTATTTTTTAAAAGGATTGAAACAAGCAGCAGAAGGACACGAAGATAAAATCTTTGAAATCCGTGGTCAAGGTTTAATGATTGGGATTGAATTTCATAAAGATGAGATTGGTTATGAAGTATCAAAGGCGATGTTTGATCAAGGTATTCTTGTTGCGGGTACATTAATTAACTCAAAAACAATTCGTATTGAACCATCCCTTACAATTAGTTATGAAGAAGTAGATACAGTGATTAATACGTTTAAATCTGTGCTAAATCAAGTAAAATGAATTTAAATTCAAATGAGTAATATATTTATATGTTATTACAAAAAGGCAGTGTAACGAAAAGTTACACTGCCTTTTTATTACATTTTTAATTGGAAGTATTTACATGACACTTGTCTTAGTGTACTATTTAACTAACACACTAAGACAGGAGGGGAGAAATGAAAATCGAATTTTCTCCAAATACACCAATTTACATTCAAGTAATGGAATACATAAAAAAGGAAATTGTAACAGGACATTTATTGTCTGGTGATAAAATTCCCTCTGTACGTGAATTAGCGAGTGAATTGCAAATAAATCCAAATACGATTCAGCGTACATTTCAAGAATTAGAGCGAGATGGAGTTGTTGTAACACGTAGAGGAATGGGGCGATATGTAACGAATGAAGGGGAGAAAATTATGGAGCTGCGAAAAGATATGGCGAAAGAATTACTTCATTCTTTTATAGATGGAATGGACAATTTAGGTTTTTCAGAAGAAGAAATTCTTACAATCCTTCGTTCTTCATTACATGAGAAAAGGGAGGAGAGCGAATGACAGAGTTATTAAAAATAGAAAATCTATGGAAGCGGTACGGATTAAAAGCAGTGATCCGTGAGTTAAACATAGAGATTACAGAAGGAAAAATCGTTGGGCTTGTTGGAGATAACGGAAGCGGGAAAACGACGTTATTAAAAATGATTGCAGGCCTACAACATCCTTCTGAAGGCAGCATAGTAATTAACGGTAAAAAAGTAGGGTTAGAGACGAAAGAAATCGTTTCATTTATGTCTGATAAGCCAGTCTTTGATGATTGGATGACTGTAAAAGATGCCCTATTTTTCTATCGAGATTTTTATAAAGACTTTGATATTCAAAGAGCAGTAGATACAATTGCGGAATTTAAAATACCGTTAGAAGAAAGAATTACAGCTTTATCAAAAGGTATGGTTGAAAAGCTACAAATTATTTTAACGTTTTCTCGAAAAGCGAAGTTATACGTACTGGATGAACCACTTGGCGGGATTGATCTTGTTTCTAGAGAGCACGTATTAGAACTTATTTTACAGTTTTATCGCGAAGATTGTACCATTTTAATTGCAACGCATTTAATCGGAGAAGTTGAAAATATTTTTGACGAAGTAATCTTTTTAAAAGATGGTGAAAGTGTACTTCACGAAAATGTAGAGGAGTTACGTTTCCAACGAGGAAAAGCTGTTACGGATTTGTTTAAGGAGGTGTTTAGTAGATGAAGGCCAGTTTAATATATATGTACAATGCGAATAAAAAACAAATTTTCATTTCGTTATTGTCATTCATATTCATTGTAGCTGTCGCTTTTGTAAGTATGGGGAATTATATTAAACAAGAATCAGGAGAAGTAAGGCAAATGATTATAATTGCTTTAGTATTCTTAGTTTATATGATTTTTGCAGTATTAGTATTTCTACAGGCTATATCTGCGTTTGGGAAAATGACCGAGAGTACATTATTTCGATTAACACCGCTATCTGGTAAAAAAATTGTTTTAGCAATATTGTCATATGCGGTAATTAGTTTAATGTGTTTTGAAGTGATAGGTACTATGTTTGTCTATAGTATTTCGATGAAAGTAATAAAAGGTACAGAACTCTATGGAATGTTATTTACGGAAAGTACAATTGAGCTAGATATAGTAAAACAATTATTTAGTAGTGTGTTATATGTATTTAATTTATCAAGTATATTGTTAGTTTTACTTTTTACAGTATCTAGCGTTAAAGTATTTTCTTTGAAAAAGAAAAAAATGGAGTATGTAATTATTTTCTTCTTATTTTTATTAGTAACGAAAGTAATCAATATGATATATGAAATGCTAGGCCGACTTGCACCTACATCTACTTTTATTAGGAAGTTAGTTTATATAGATGAATCGATGGATATAAATCTTATACTATATCCAGAAAGTCTTATGAATTTATATAGTATTGCTTTTTCAATCGGTATATTTGTTTTACTTGTTTATATAACAGGTCGCATAATCGATAAAAAACTAGAAGTCTAAAGGAGGAGTCAGCATTGGGAAACGTAGTAGTGAAATTAGAAAATGTTCGAAAAAAGATTGGTAAGGCAGAAATTATTCGTGGCTTATCATTTGAGGTTCGAGAAGGAGAAGTATACGGGTTCCTTGGACCAAACGGTAGTGGTAAGACGACGACGATTCGTATGATGACAGGTCTTATATCAATGACAGAGGGCGATATTACAATTTGTGGTCATAGCATTCGTACAGAGCGTGAAAAGGCGCTAGAGCAAATTGGTGCAATTGTAGAAAACCCTGAACTATATGATTATATGACTGGTATGCAAAACTTAAAGCAGTTTGCAAACATGGCAATTACTCCAATTAGTAAAGAGCGCATCGCTGAAATTATAAAGCTTGTTGAATTAGAGCATGCAATTCATAAAAAGGTAAAAACATACTCACTTGGTATGAAACAGCGTTTAGGAATTGCACAGGCGTTACTTCATCAGCCGAAAATATTAATTTTAGATGAACCGACAAATGGATTAGATCCAGCTGGTATTCGCCAAATTCGTGATTATTTACAACGATTAGCGAAAGAAGAAAATATTGCGGTCATTGTATCAAGTCATTTATTAAGTGAAATTGAATTAATGTGTGATCGCGTTGTTATTATAAAGCAAGGTGAGTTTGTACAAGAGTATAACTTACATGAACAAGCGAAGCATGATGAAACAGTTGTAGTTGTATTTGAAGTAGGTCAAGTTCAGAAAGCGAACGAAATTATTAAAGGGAAAGTACAAGGAAATGTAATTGTGACATCCATAATGAAAGAAGAGATTCCGCAAATTGTAAAACAGTTAGTGCATGCTGATGTACTTGTGTACGGTGTGACAGTTCAAAATAAAACGTTAGAGGATGAGTTCTTAGCGATTACAGGGGGAGTGAAAGCGTAATGTTTAAATTAATTCAAAATGAATTTTTGAAGTTACATGCGAAAAAAGGTATGTACATTTTAATAGGTGTAATTGCAGCGTTGGAGATTTTGGGAGTTTTAGGGATGCTGAAATGGGGAGGAGGAAATGAGTTTAAAGGATCATATTTCGATTTTGTAAGTTCAGAGATTGGTTTAATTATCTTATTTGCAACAATTTTTGGAATCACGATTGCTTCTCGTACAATTACTGATGAGTTTCAAAAAGGTACAATTAAGCAGTTATTAATCCGTCCGAGAAAACGAATTACAGTTTTGTTCTCTAAATATATTACAGTGTTACTTACTATATTATTTATCATATTTGCTAGCACGTTAATCGCAATGATTATTGGCGGAATTGTAATGGATGGTAGTAAAACTGAATTAACATTAGGAATTGTATTAAAAACAATTGTATATCAACTTTTATCACCATTTTTCTTTGCAACGCTTGCATTTTTCTTAGCGAACGTATTTAGAAATTCTGTATTACCATTAATTATTACGATGTTCCTATTTTTCTTACAAGGAGCAATTAATATGGTACTAATGATGTTTGCAAAAGGTGTAGCGAAATTTGTTGTGTTCTTCCATTTAAATTTAAGTGTTTACGATAGCAATAAATTAGTTAGTGGTGGAATGGAACCACCATTTACAGAATTTACGTTTACAACTTCATTATTACTTGTAGTTGCACACTTTGCTGTATTACTTGTAGCATCAAGTGTATTATTCCAAAAACGTGACGTATTATAATAGAGAAAATCCCCGTGTTAACGGGGATTTTTATTACATAACGCTCTCCTAGATTTTAACTGGAAGAACAGTAATACGGTATTTTAAATAAAATGTACTATATATTTTAAGAGATATGTTGTTTGAAATCATTTGAGAAAAATAGGAAGATTTTCAACTATATTCATATTATAATTTAGTTATCCGACCATTTATTTTTACTATCTTTGGAGGTGTTCAATATGCAATATGCATTTTCACGTATAAGGCTACGTAGTTTTTTTGGATGGATGATTATAGGGATGTTCCTGACGATGATTCCATTAAGTTTATCAGGTGCTTCTGACAATACGATAGAGTTCCTGTCACAAATATCAATCTTTTTCGCATTTCCACTATTGTGGCTATATTTAAAAACAAGTAAAAATAATGTTGTTTTTAAAAGTTTTTTTGATAAACCTGGACGTTTACATTGGGGGTTAATTGTATTAGCAACGATAATGGGAATGATTTTTTCAGTCGGTATATCCCAAATTCAATTTTATATTTTAGCACATACTGTACCTAATTTCTTAGTTACCATGTTAGAAGATGGAAATGTAATTAATACGAGTAACATATACATGACGATATTTTCTTTCATTTCAGCATGTGTATTAGCCCCAATAATGGAAGAGGTTATTTTTAGAGGGTTTTTCTTACAACGAATGGCTTACAAATGGGGGATTAAACGAGCGGTTATTATATCCTCTCTTATTTTTGGACTAGGACATTTTGATGTTATCGGTGCTTTCATATTCGGTGTTATTATGTGCCTTCTATACATAAAGACAAAAAATATATGGACGAATATTGCTGTGCATGCTCTAAATAATTTGATTGCAACGAGTATGCAATTTGTAGGTGGAGAGGGAAGTGGCGCAATCTCGATTACGGAATTACAAGCACAAAGTAATTTATGGATCGGCATTGGGCTTGCGATCGTCGGGTTACTTTGGTTAATCCCTTACATTTGGAAACAATGGCGTACAGTAAAAGAAGTTAGTGTGCCACCGGTTCGTTTCATAAATGAAGAAAAAGTAGCGAATACATCAGAAGAAAATGAAATATATAGCCAAGTGATAGTAACAGATAAATTGATGGCTGTAGAACTACCTGATGAAGCTGTAAATAAGCTTCGGTTAGAAGAAAATGATTATGTAACAGTTTCTGTAGAAGAAGATAAAATTGTTATAAAGAAAGCGCATAATAGATAATTAAAAAGTAGCTCCTAAAGAGCTACCTTTTAATTTGTAATAATCTCTACACGAAAATTATTACCGTTCTTTACATATTTAATATCTGTAACGATCCGAACTGTTTTTAGAAGTTCAACTTTTTCACCAATTCGAGGGATGGTCGGAACATTGTCCCAAATACCAAGCAAGTCATCTAATTGTGCCGTTTTTTCATAAAACCAGATTTTCAATGTAAAGCCCCTTTCTCGAACTTTATGTATTTTAATACATAATATATCATTTTTATTCTTAATGTAAGGGGTTTTTACTCTTTTTGTGAATAAAGATGAATTAATCTTCTGGGAAGATATGTTCAATATCCGGAGTAAGAGCTACTTCTGATAATACGATATGAGAAACTGTCGTTGCATATGAAGAAACATCATTGATAAATTCTTCAAGTTCAACAAGTGAAGGAACAGAGATTTTTACAATGTAGCATAAGCTTCCTGTTACTCGGTAACAAAAACTTGCAGATGGATAAGACTGAATAAACTGTTGCATACGTGTTGTATCACCATTTTTTAAAGTGATTTCTAAAATACAATCTAAAACAAGTCCTGCTTTTTTATAATCGATATCGATTGTGTATTTTTGAATAATTCCTTCACTTTCAAGTTTACGAACACGTTCTGTAGTAGACGGAGCCGATAAGTTTACTCGTTTTGCTAATTCACGCATCGAAAGGCGACTATCATTATATAATTCATTTAAAATTTTTCGATCAACACGATCTAATTGCATTTGTAAATATACCTCCAGTAAAATGATGATTTTTGTAAAGAAAAATTGTAAATTAAGATTCATATGAAATGTAAAGTGAACTTTATTTATTTTACAATAAAAAAGAAGGAAATAGGAGGGAAAATGATGGAGAGAATTACATTATCAAATATAGGGGATACAAAGTTTCAAAAATTATTAGGCCATAATCCAGATATATTAAATTCGTGGAGTACGTTAGAGAATACATTGTATAGTACAGGGACCCTTTCCACAGAGTTAAAGGAGCAAGTAAGAAGAACATTAGCGTTTGGGAATGAATGTCCGTACTGTATGGCAAAGGGAAAGCCGGATGATATACAAAAGATAGAAGAAATTAGCGTAGCCGTTACTTTTGCACATGCATTTGTTCATGACCAAAAGGCGATAGATGATAATATGTTTCATGTATTAAAACAATATTGGACTGAAAAAGAAATTGTAGAGCTTTGTGCTTATATTTGTTTTATTACTGCTTCACAGCAACTTGGTTTTCTGTTTCAATTACAGCCCAATTAACTAGGAGGATAATATGCTTAAACAAGCAGCACTTATAATCATTGATGTACAGGAAGCATTCAACTTACCGTACTGGGGCGTGAGGAATAACCTTTTTGCGGAAGAAAATATGAAAAGTTTGTTAGAAGAATGGAGAAAAAGAGAATTACTAGTTATTCATATTCAGCATGTGAATAAAGAAAATGTGGAGTCAATGTTTCATCTAGATGCAGAAACAGTACGTTTTAAAAAAGAAGTGAGGCCATTACCAGGTGAGATTATTATTCAAAAGGTTGTTAACAGTGCATTCATTGGGACGAATTTAGAGGAACAATTAAGAGAGCAGAAATGTAATACTGTAGTGATTGTTGGATTAACGACAAATCATTGTGTAGAGACGACAACACGGATGGCAGGTAATTTAGGATTTACAACGTATGTAGTGAGTGACGCGACGGCTACTTTTAACCGCATCGGTCCAGATGAAACAGAGTATAGTGCAGAGGATATTCACAATATGACACTTGTAAACTTGCATGATGAATTTGCTAAAATCGTTACGACTGAAGATGCTTTAAAATTATTTTAAGAAAATAATTGCGGAATTATGTAGAAAAAAATAAGAATATTTCGTATAATCTAAGTATAATCATTTTGAAAATAGGGGTGTCATCATATGAAGCAAATTCCAGTAAAAAAAATAGAAGAGGTACTCGTTTTAGCAGGAGAGGATAAACAAAAGCAAAAGGAATTTTATGAATTGCTCTTAACAACTGATTTTTATGTTGCTGGTTCATTAGAAGCAGAGGACGGAGCAACAGAAGGCACACTTCGTTTACGTCATTTCCAAGGAGAGGATAGATGGATCGTTCCATTCTTTACGCAATTGGAATTTGTAAAAGATGTGTTGCCAGAAGGGACACCCCTTATTACGATACGTGGAAAAGAATTATTTGGTAGTATCGAGAAAGATGCGACAGCTGTATTAAATGTTGGAACAGATATGAGTAAAACATTTATTCCAGAAGAAATTGCAGATATCGCATCTGGACGAATCTTTAATTATTATAAGTAAAAGGAAAAGCTTATCAGCTTTTCCTTTTTAATTTGAGCAGGGAGTGGCTATACCAGAAGAAATAGAAACAGTTTTGTTATTTATTGTTGCTGTAGCTCCGAGGGGAATACCGATATTTGGACTTATATGTCCAATCGGTAAACCGAATAACACAGGTATATTATATGGCGTGAAATATTCATATAATATTGTTTGCAATGATTGGGACGGTTTAGAAGGGTTGCAGTCGTGACAACTTGTAAAAATAACGCCACTGCATTCATTAAACTGTCCAGATAAAAGTAGTTGATTTAACATCCGGTCAATGCGGTACGGTTCTTCACCAATATCTTCAAGCAATAAAAGTTTATTTGCCGTATTTATCTCATAGGGCGAGCCGATTATACTTGTTAACACAGTTAAATTCCCTCCAACTAATGTGCCTGTAACTGTACAAGAGGTAGGTACGATACATTCTGATGCATATAAGATAGATGAATACGGATGGAATAGTTGATTGAAAGAAGATAAAGAGAGAGAATCTATACCTTTTCCTAATTCTTCAATCATTGGACCATGAAAAGTTACAAGCTCTGCATAACGTGAAAAGGCAGTATGTAAAGCCGTAATATCGCTATATCCCCAAAAAATCTTTGGATTCCGTTGAATGATTTCATATTGAATGTAAGGGAGGAGACGAGCACTTCCGTAACCACCTCGTGCACAGAAAATTGCTTTCACTTCATTGTTGGTAAAGGCTTCATGTATATCATCAAGACGGACTTGATCATTTCCAGCTAAATATCCATACTTTTCATAAACACTCTTTCCAATTATTACGGATAATCCCATCTCTTTTAATACGTTCACGCCTTTTAATACATTATCAAGTGTTGGTGGGCCAGACGGTGCAACAATCATTACTGTATCACCTTTTTTTAACGCATTTGGATAAATCATTGTTCTCAGCCTCCTTCTCTTTCAATATATTCGCTTGAGCGAAAGTTCAATCCTTGTAAAAGAAGGGGAAAGCATGTCATATAAAGAAGGTATAGGGAAAGTAGGAGGGAAAATGATGTTTACAAGTCGAGTAATAGATATATTACAAATTAAGTATCCCATCATTCAAGCAGGTATGGCAGGAGCGATTACAACGCCAGAACTTGTTGCAGCTGTGAGTAATAGCGGAGGATTAGGTACGCTTGGAGCAGGATATATGAGCCCAGAACAAATCCGTGAAGCGATTTATAAAATAAGGGAACTAACAAATAAGCCTTTCGGTGTTAATTTACTTTTAACGAAAGAGATACAGATAGAAGAAGAGAAGGTAAACGAGGCGAAAGTATTACTTAGTGGAGTGAATAGAGAATTAGGTATAGAGGAAGAAAAGACTTTAAAACTTCCAAAAAGCTATAAAGGACAATTACAAGTATTATTAGAGGAAAAGGTACCAGTCGTTAGTTTTGCATTTCAAACGTTAGAAAAAGAAGAAATAGATGCTTTGAAAAGGGAAGGGATAAAAATTATCGGAACAGCTACCCATGTAGCGGAAGCGAAAGCACTTGCCGAGTTAGGGGTAGATATTATCGCCGGGCAAGGTAGCGAGGCAGGAGGGCATAGAGGAACGTTTATTGGGAAAGAACAAGATGCGATGATTGGTACATTTGCATTAATCCCGCAATTAGTAGCGGAAGTACCTCATATCCCGATTGTCGCAGCAGGTGGTGTAATGAATGGACAAGGGCTTGTTGCGGCATTTGCGTTAGGGGCAGAAGCTGTTCAAATGGGATCAGCCTTTTTAACGAGTGAAGAAAGTATTACGCATGACGTGTATAAAAAAGCGATTTTACATAGTACGGATACGAGTACAACGGTAACCCGAGCGTTTTCTGGGAAATATGCACGGGGTATTCGCAATGAATTTATAGAGAAACATGAAGGAAGAGAAGAGAATTTACCGATGTATCCAGTGCAAAACGTATTAACTTCAAAAATACGTCAAGAAGCAGCGAAGCAAAATAAGGAAGAGTATATGTCGCTTTGGGCGGGACAAGCATCATCATTAGCACGAACGGAATCAGCTCAGCACGTAGTGAAACGTGTCATGAAAGAAGCGGAGAATGTAATTGAACAATTACAAAATGTATATACAAAAAGACCACTTGAATAATTCAAGTGGTCTTTTCGTTAGTTTGCTTTATAAAATTGTTGGATAGCTTCGTCGATGTAAACCCAGCCTTTCCAACCTAAGTGCATATGATCTTTTAAGAAGTACTTATCATACTCATGATTTGAGAAGTCAGCAATTGGATAGCCAGCTTTCTTAATTTGCTCATGAACCTTATTGTAGTATAATTCGCGTTTTTCTTTCGGGAAGCCAGCGTAATCATACCAAGGACCTTTTACAGGAACAGAAATGAAGAGTGGTTTTGCACCAGATTGTTTTAATAAATCAAGTACAATTTGTAAATCTTCATACTCTGGTGATTGGTCATAAGCATCATTTTTTAAGTAGCCTTCACGTTGCTTTAATTTCTTCTTAATTTTGCTATTGAAGTAATCATCTTCGATACCGTATTCGTTAGAGCCTGATTCTACTGCACCTGTTTGATCAGCATGTTTACGAGCTTCTTCCCAGTTCATTTGTTTCAATGATGGGTCAAGCTTTTCTTTATGCGGCTTAATATTAAACATAGCTGTAAATAAATCTTTACGATCTAGAATGTTACGATAAATATAAGCGAAAGGTTTAGCAGCAAGTGCTTTTACTTTATACTTTGTATCATCGTAGGCGATACCTTCAAGCGAAATTTTTAATAAAGTTTCTTTTTTTACAATCTCAAAGTTTAATAAACGCTTCGCAATTTGTTTTTTCATTTCAGGTTTTAAATCATCGTTGAAAATGAAGTGGTAACCTTGTTGTTTTGAAAAGTTAGGTGCAAAGTGTGTCTCATCAATACCTTGTGGTACAAACCATTGCGGAGAAAGAACAAATATCATTTTCTTATCTTTCAATTGATCCATTGTAGATGCGAAGTTTAATACATGTACAAGGTCTTGTGTTCCGCCGCGTCCAAGTAGGAATGGTGTGAATCCTTCAGGCTTTACTTTGAAATAATTCGATGGATGAAAAGCATCCATACGTGCGAATTCCGATGAACCGTACATCGGAAGATATTTCGGATCTGCTAACATCTTTTGCTGTAAAATCATACTTTGAATCTTTTCTTCTTTTAAAGAAGTCGCAGCTTGTTCTACTTTCTCATCACTTAAAAGTGGAAGTAGGAAGCGCGTTGGAATAAGTAAGAATACAGCAAAAAGGGCCAATGCTAAAAGCATCGGACCAAATTTTGCTTTGTTCATCGGATTTCTTCCAACTTTTTAATAACCATATTTGGTGTAGCCCACTCATCACGGTCAAAATCAGAAATAGAAACTTCAATATCTAAACGCTCTTGGAATTCAACTAATAAAGATACTACAGCGAAAGAATCAAGAATACCCTCTTCAAATAATTGAACATCTAAGTTTTCTTTCACAATATCGTTTTCACATACTTCTTCTAAAATATCTAATACTTGCTCTTTGAATTCTGCCATTTTTAAAATCTCCTTTATATCCGAAATATATTATATGTGCAACTTCTTAATAGTATAAGAAGGGTGCATTAAAAGTATCTGTTAAGGTGTCCAGAGAAAATTAGGAAACCGAAACATACAACGTGGAACGTAATTACAATCGCAAGGACGTGTGTAAATTTATTGTTTGGCCAAAACTTATGCTTCTTGTTTTTTCGTTCGAAAATATCGAATAAAATAAACAAGGCGGCATGATATAGCCCATAAATAACATACTGCGCAACAGCACTTCCTTGGATGTGCCAAATTCCCATAATGAAGAAGTTTAAAAATGCACCGATATACGAAATTGTGTAACGGTTCTTAATTAACTTTTTCTTCGTTGCAAAAAAGACGAAACGCATGTAGATGAAATCACGGAACCAGAATGATAAACTCATGTGCCAGCGGTTCCAGAAGTCTTTAATATTACGACTAAGGAATGGCTTATTAAAGTTTTCTGGAGTTTTAATTCCCATCATGTAACTGATACCAATTACGAACGCACTATAACCTGCAAAGTCAAAGAATAATTGCATGCTAGTAGCGTACATAAAAATCACATTAGATAAAAGTGTATCTTGATTGGCGAATACTGCTTTTACAAGATATGTTGTTATCAAATGCGCGATTATAAATTTATACAGAAAACCTTGGAAAATACGGTTAAGCCCTGTATATAATAATTTTTGATACTCCTCAGCACTAGGTGGCTTTTGGATATCTTTTTGGAATCTTCGGTAACGATCGATAGGTCCACTTGAAATCGCAGGGAAGAATAAAACGAATTCCCAGAAATTAAAGAAGGAAAGTTCTTTAATTAAGTTATCGCGAACTTCAAATACCATTTGTACAGCTCTAAATGTTACGTAAGACATACCTGCGAAAACAATAAAATGCAATTCAGGTACAAACGGTGCGATTTTTGCCAAAATAAGAGGTAAAATCGATAAAATAACAGCCATACAAAATGTGAATGTACTATTATTTTGTTTTCTTAACATTAAATAGCCTTTAATAAGGGCATATTGCCAAATAATAAATGCTGCTAACATCATTGCTTGCTTTGGTTTATCAGAGAAGATAATAACGAGCATTACTAATGTTAGAACGGCATTATATTTACGCAACATTTTACCTTTTAATCCAGCTATGATAGTAGGTATTAATAAAATGCCCACTATAGCGAAAAAATAAAATGATCCATATGCGGTCATGCTGTAACCTCACTCAATAATTTTTTGCGATCTACCTTTCCATTTGGGGTCATTGGAATAGAAGATTGATACATGAATTTACGTGGAATCATGTAGTTTGGTAATCGCTCATTGAGTTCTTTTTTTATTGCAGATGTTAATTTGAATTCTTTTTCAAACGAATGCTCTCCAGGAACAACAACCGCTAATAAATAATCGTATTTCTCACCTTTTTTAATTGGAACAATAACTGCTCCTTCTACGTAAGAACATGCACGAAGATGATGCTCAATTTCTTCTAATTCCATTCGATAACCATGAAGCTTAATTTGGAAATCAAGACGACCATTATAGAATAGAAGACCATTTTCTACATAGCCAGCATCGCCTGTTTTATAGGCGCGCTCACCGTCAATCATAGTAAATGCTTTTTCTGTTAATTCAGGGCTTCCTAAATATCCAACGCTTACGCTTGGACCGACAATTACGATTTCACCTTTTTCACCATCGGGTGCAATTGTACCATCTTCTTTCATAATAAGAAGGCGACAGTCTGATTTACAGTAGCCAACTGGAAGTGATTTGTATTGATCAAGCACTTCTTCTGTAACGTGAATACCTGTTACAGCAACAGTAGCTTCTGTTGGACCGTACGTATTCATAATTGTAGCTTTCGGGAAACGCTCAATTAATTTTCTAGCCACTTCATTTGGTAACACTTCACCGCAGAATAAGAATGTTTTCATGTTTGGTAGCATACTCTCAGAGAAAGATGCTTCCATTAAACACATTTCAGCGAAAGATGGTGTTGAAGTCCATACTTGAATATCCGATTGCTCTAAAGAAGCAAACAAGTCTTTTGGACGTGCAATCATATCTTTATCGATTGCCCAAAGTGTACCACCTGTTACTAATGATGGGTAAATATCCATTACAGATAAATCGAATGAGAAAGGTGCTTGGTTTAAGAATACTTGCCCTGTTTGTAAGTTGAAATCTTCTACAGCCCATTTTGTAAAGCTAACAAGACAGTTATAAGTAATCTGAACCCCTTTCGGATTACCTGTGCTTCCTGATGTGTAAATAATGTAGAAGTTCTCATCACCTTTTACCGCATGTTCAGGATTTGGAGTGTTCCCTTTATGAGTAAAGAAAATATCTTTTAAGTTGTCTTCACTTACAGTGCGAACGGGTAAATCAGTTACAGTTACTTCTGTTCCTGATAAAAGTAATTTCGCACCAGAATTTTCAGCGATACGTTGTACACGATCAGCTGGGATAGATAAATCTACAGGAATGTAAGCATGTCCAGCTTTCACACACCCTAAAAAGTTAATGATCATTTCAGGTTGCATATGGCCATATACCATAATTGGTGAACGATCATCTGGATACTCAGAAGAAATCCAATGTGCTAACGCATCAGAATCTTCCTTTAATTGTTTGTACGTAATTTTCGCATCTCGCCAAACAAAAGCGGTTTGATCAGGCGTTTCTGCAGCCCACTTTTCAATTTGTTCTAATAACTTCATAACGTTCCCACCCTAAAATTCGTTGTAAATAAATGTACTTGTGTTTGTATCATGGAATCCATACAACCAAAGTAATGCAAATAAAATTGCAAGGTAATAAACCGTCTTTGCAACCCATTGTGTGAGTGGTTGAGACCATATCTCTTTTAATCTGTCCATGTCTTTCCCTCTCTTAATGAAATAATAGCTCTTTGTAGGTATCATGTCCTACATTATTGTGAAAAAAACAAAATGCCACATTTTAGGTAAAAATAAGTCAAAAGGCTCTTTTCTGATATTAGCACTAAATACTAAAAAAGAAAATCCCTAACTTAGCAATTATATTACATTCAGCATGAATTTGTAATGGGTTTGACATGTAAATAAGAAGTGGATTGTGTAAATACATAAAAGTGGATTGTGAGAAGGCGTGAAAATATAATATTTGTTTTACTATTCCTGAATTGGAGTGGGCTAATAATCACTGGGTACTTAGTACATTTTCAAGGTATAGAGCCTTTTAAAAGGAGGTAATTATTATGAAAAGAGAGTGGAGGAGTTTTATTTCAGAAGAAAATATCATGAAATGGAGACGGCATTTCCATAAGTATCCGGAATTATCGTTTCATGAAAAAGAAACTTCGCAATTTATATATGATACATTATGTTCATTTTCTTATTTTGAAGTAACGAGGCCAACGGAGTATAGTGTACTAGCAATTAAAAGAGGAACGGAACAAGGGAAAGTAGTTGCGATTCGAGCTGATATAGATGCTTTACCAATTCAAGAGGAGACAAGGAAATCTTATACGTCTGTGAATAAAGGAATGATGCACGCATGTGGGCATGATGCACATGCTGCTATTTTGTTAAGTGTTGCAGAGACGATAGCAAATACAAAGGAAGAGTTTGTAGGCGAAATTCGTCTATTTTTTCAGCATGCAGAAGAAGTATATCCTGGCGGCGGACAAGAAATGGTTGAGGCAGGTGTTATGGATGGTGTTGATTATGTAATAGGTTTACATGTTATGTCTGGATTGGAAAGCGGGAAGATTGGGATTGTGTACGGGGCGATGATGGCAGCACCAGATGTATTTACAATTGAAATTTTAGGAAAGGGGGGTCATGCGGCACGACCAGAAGAAACGATAGATCCTATTGCTATCGGAGCACAAATTATTACAAATTTACAACATATCGTATCAAGAAATACAAGTGCTTTTATGCATAGAGTAGTGTCAGTCACACAATTTCATGGGGGGATTGCCGATAATATCATTCCAAATACAGCAGCTTTAATGGGAACGGTTCGTTCTTTTAATCAAACATTAAGGAAAGAAGCAGAAGAGAGAATTGAGCAAGTCGTGAAAGGAATTACAGAAGCGCATGGAGGGGATTATACATATACGTATCGGTACGGATATGATCCAGTTATTAATGATGAATATATTACGAAAGTAGTAGAAGAAAGTGCACTACATTTGTTTGGGAATGAGCGTGTTGTGAAGCTGGAACCTTCTATGGGAGGAGAAGATTTTTCAGCGTATTTAAGAAAAGCACCTGGTTGTTTCATTAAATTAGGAACAGGGAATAAAAATATTGATACTTGTTATCCACATCATCATCCGAAATTTGATGTGGATGAATCGGCTTTAATTAATGGAGTGGAACTATTTTTAGAGACAATTATAAGACTACTAGAAACTGATAAAACATAAAAAAAGGCAACTGCGCTCTATCGCAGTTGCTTCTATTTCTTCCGTCAGAGAGGGCTGAGAAAGAACTATGCTCATTTATAGTATATGAATAGCTAACGGACAAGCTTGTACATTATAACTATTTTTTTAAAAATAGTTATTGACTTTGATAATCAATTTCAATTAATCTAATGGTATAATTGAAATTGATAATTGTTATCAATTAAATAAATGAGGAACCTTAATGAGAAAAACATTTCACCTTTTACGAAGGGGATTAAAAAATAAAGATGTTGATAAGCATATTGAATGGCAACGAAATGTAATTCGTTCTGAATATGTAGATGAGAAGAAAATAATTCAAATAGAAAAAGCGATACATAGTAAAGGGAGAGATTCAATTGAGTAAGTTAGTAATGATTTATGCGAGTATGAGTGGGAATACAGAGGAAATGGCTGATCATATTGCGGGTGCGATTCGTGAAACGAAAAATGAGATTGAAGTAATTGATATTATGGATACACCAGAAGCTTCTATATTAGAGCAATATGACGGTATTATTTTAGGTGCGTATACTTGGGGAGATGGTGATCTTCCTGATGATTTTTTAGATTTTTATGATGCAATGGATTCTATTAACTTAACTGGTAAAAAAGCAGCAGCATTCGGTTCTTGTGATTCGGCTTATCCGAAATACGGGGTAGCGGTTGATATTTTAATAGAAAAGCTGCAGGAGCGTGGGGCAGCAGTTGTGTTAGAAGGATTGAAAGTAGAATTAACGCCAGAAGATGAAGATGTAGAAAAATGTTTACAGTTTGGAGCTGAATTCGTAAAACACCTTTCTTAATGGCAGAAGGGAGATGAAGAGCAATTGCATGAAAAAATCTCAATCAAAACGATGACAGATTACCATTTGTATGATTTTATGCGTTGTCCACACAAATTTTATTTCCGTCATATAAAAAGAAGAGAACCTTCTTCATTTGAATGGCAACAAATAGCACAAATGATTGTGAATCAAATTATTAATGAATATTACACGCTACCTGCGGGCCAACAAACGAAAATTGTACTTTTAATATTAATAGAAAAGTACTGGAAAAAAGTAAGGATTAATATGTTTGCTTCGAAGACGGAGTACTATATTGTTTTAGCGAAGCTAACTGATCATTTATTACAGTTTGTTGAAAGGGATGATAGTCAGGCGCCGCCGTTATTTTTATATGAGAAGTTTCAAACATATATGGAAGAGTTAGGTGTCCACATGTCATTGACATTTGAAGTGGGTGAGTGGAGTACTGAGTCGTTTGTAATTAAAAAGTATGTTGTCGATGCGGATGAGGAAATGCTTGCTCTTTGTCAGAAGCTAATGACAGTATTCAGTTATAAAGCTTTCGGTATTCTTCCAGGGAAAATTGAAGTTATTAATTTAATAGAAGGAACTAAGTATGAGTACATTCCGAAACAGGAAGATATTATAACTGGAATGGATGATTTATTTAGAATGAAAGAAATGTTGCAGCAACCTGAACACTACACAGAGCGTCATTTTCGTTCTGAGTGCATGAGTTGTGCTTTTCGTGGTGAGTGCCAAGTGGAAGAGGCAAAAGAGGAAACGTTGCAGAAGAAAAATATCGTACATTAAAGGATGCAATTTTGCATCCTTTTTATTATTGACATGAAAAGCTTTTCATCATTTACGGTATATGAGTAGCAGATTTTAATAAGAGGAGGAATAATCAATGAAAGATGAAACGGCAGTATTTCAATGGTTAAAAGAACAGAATGCTCCTTTTGGAATTCAACTGCAAATTTTACAGGCATTTCAATTGTATAAAGTTATTGTTGAAATGGATAAAAAGTTAATGATGTATGAGGAGAGAGAGTATAGGGAGAGAATTTAATCTCGTCCCTGCAGTATTGCTTTAAGCTGTTCTTCATTCTTCTTTAATATTATTTCGTTGTTTGTTTCAATGTTATAAATAAGGTTATGTAGTAAAGGGCTGTATTGATAAAAGGTAGTGATGCGGTGAATGAGTAATGGATCGCGGTGAGAAATAAGTGCACTGTATTGTTCATATACAGATGTAGTAAACTCATGACCGAAATCATAATATAGCCCAGCAAAATCAAAAGCGGGATCGCCAATCTGGGCATCTCCAAAATCGATAACACCTGAAATGGTTTTGTTCAGGTTGTTAAATAAAATGTGATGATGTGTAAAGTCAGCATGAATGATTGTATTTTGAAAGGTAGATTTAGCTATACAGGTAAAGAAATTTTCGAATAAACGATTTAAGGCTGATTTCTGTAATGAAGTAAGATTGTTAGTAAGATATTGATTTAATTTTGTTTGTAGTTCTTTCCAGTAGGTGAGTGTTTTTTCGATAGGGAATCCTATCGTTTCAATACGTTTTAAAGGAATACTATGTAAAGCCGCAAGGAAATGCGCTAATTGTGTAATAAGTGCTTTTAGTTCTTTTTTCCCTAGCGTAGTAACTATTTCTGTTTTTAACGGTTCACCATGAATGAGAGTATAGTAACTACAATGCGGAATAGCATCAACATCATTTTTATATAATAGGTGATAATTTGGAACCTCGATTTCTAGTAGCGAATGAGAGAGAAGAGTGCATAATTCTTTTTCTAACGGAATTCGCTTTGCATATTCCTGTTTTCGCGGGAAACGAAAGAGTAGATCGTCATTTATAATAACCGCTATATTATCCCAGCCTTCTTCATTTTGCTTATATGAATGTATAGAAAGGTCAGGCAGGGCTTGTTTTATATATTGCTTGTAATAGTTCATAGTCACTCCTCATTTCTAATTGAAAGTTAAATTATTCCACTTTATAATATCAGAATCTTCTTTCTTTGTGGTAATCTATAATTATAATTTGAAGGAAGGTTGGTGTGTATTACGAAGAAAAGAATATTAATCATTTCTATATGTATCGCTTTTGGTTTGTTTTGGTCATATAAAGAGACGGTTTTTGCTACCTTTAAACCGATAGATCAGTACGAGTTAAATCAGGAAATAAAGAACAAGGGTATAGAAATTTTAACTGATAAAGAAATGAAAATGATAGGAGAACACTTTGTGACAGCGCAACTATCAGTGTTTGAGTTTGATAATAAAGAAGATGTGAAGATAAAAAGCGAAGAGCTATTTGTAAATAGAGGGCATGAACAATTAATGAAAAATTATTATCCAAATCGTTTTCGGGATTTAGAGTATAAATTTACAAACGAGGAGATACGTGAAGAGACAGGTGAGAGTTTTCGCTATCATGCTGTAGCGTACGTTACTGGTATTGAAAATGGTAAGAAAAGTGAAATGAAATTAAATTATGACATAAAAATTGTAAAGGATAATAATATATTTATGGTGTTAGAACAAAAGCAGTACGTACAATGAAAAATCCCTCAAGGAGAAGAGGGATTTTAAAGATTTTCATTTTGTTGCCCAAGTTCTTTTTGAGCAATGTATAAGTTTCCTTGCTCAACTTGTTTAAGTGTATGAACAGAATCTCCTGCATATCCTTTTTCTGTTTTAACAGTTCTTTTTGAACGATTAGATTCTTGTTTCTTCATATAATATACCGCCTTCCATTAAAAATAAACGAAAATGATGAGTACGAGTAATACGGCTGCGAAAATGGTAATGCCCATTAAAAAAGAAGTGTTTTTATATTTAGGTGGCTTATGTACATCTTGCCGATATCCAGGTGAAATTTCAGGGGCGAATTCTTCATCGAATGATTGTTTCTTTTGTTTTTCGTCCATATGTATCCACCTTTCTTTTTCATTATGTTACACGTTACAAGAAAAAATATGCATAAAGAAAACAGCCGCTATATCATTAGCGGCTGCTTTGCGTTGTATATTTTCTTTGTACTTGAAAGAGACGGATAAGCAGGAAGATTGCTCCAAATGCTAGACCGATAATAAGACCAATCCAATACCCTTTTGCTGCCCAGTCAGTATAAGTTGCTAATATGTAGCCAAGAGGTAGACCTATTACCCAATAAGCGATTAATGTCATAATTAAGGCAACATTTACGTCTTTATAACCACGAAGTGCTCCTTGTACTGGAGTTGCAATCGCATCTGAAATTTGAAATAAAATCGCGAATACAAGAAATTCTTTTGCTAAATGATGGACATTTGCATTTGTCGTATAAATAGAAGCAATTTCATCATCAAAGAAATAGAGAAGGATTGAATATAAAAGAGCGAAAGCAAGGGCTAATCCGATTCCGATAAATCCATATTGTTTCGCATTATTGTATCGTTTCGCTCCAACTTCAAATCCAACGGCTATCGTCATTGCCATTGCTAAACTTAAAGGAGTCATATATAACAAGGAAGCAAAGTTCATAGCTGCTTGATGTGCTGCTATTGTTGTCGTACTAAAATTACTCATCATAAGTGTTACTGCAGCGAAAATACTCGTCTCAAAAAAGATAGCAAATCCGATAGGGACGCCAAGTTTCAGGAATTCCTTCCAGCTCGTAAAGGAAGGGCGGTATAACTGTTTAAAGATATTGAAAGAAGCGAAAGGCTCTTTCGTACGAATAATAATGACGGTAATAATTAAAATACACCAATATGTTGCTGCAGAAGCGATTGCCGCACCAACACCACCGAGTTTTGGAAAGCCAAAGTGACCAAAAATTAATAAGTAATTTAATACTACGTTAATTGGTAATGATAGTAATGTAATAATCATCGTTGTTCGAGTTTTTCCTAATGCATCAATAAATCCACGTAAAACGGTGTAAGTAAATAAAGGGATAATTCCAATCGCGATAATACTTAAAAATTGTGCTGCAATACGTTCCACAGGTTCTTCTAATTGCATGCCATTTAAAATAGGCGAAACAGCGAAGAATCCGATAAGGATAACAACGAAACTAGCACAAATTGCTAAATATACTGCTTGTATGACAACTTGGGGAACATCCTCTTTTTTCTTGGATCCAATGAGTTGTGCAACAATTGGTGTAGTAGCCATTAAAATTCCTGTTAATCCCGTACTAACTGGAATCCATATACTCGTTCCGATAGCAACACCAGCTAAATCAATTGGGCTAGCATGTCCTGACATTGTCGTATCAAAAAAGCTCATCGCAAATAATGACATTTGCGTTACAAAAATCGGGAAAAAGAGTAAGACAAATTGCTTTAATTTTTGTGAGAATGAAGTAGTTTCGTTCATAAAATCCCCTTTCAATGTAAAAAACAAACTCTTACTATCATACAATTTAATCAAAAAATAGAAAAGAAATACGCGTATACAATAAATGAAATCAATAAAAAAAGGATGCACTTTGAAAAGGGATAAGGTATTATGATAAGGTGTGAAAAATTACATATTCGTTATTAAGGAGGCACTACTTGTGGCTGATTGGTTAATTGGATTAATCATGGGTGCTGTTGAAGGGTTAACAGAGTTTCTACCAGTTTCATCAACAGGACATATGATTTTAACAGGTCATTTACTTGGATTCGACGATGAGAGAGCGAAAGTTTTCGAAGTTGTTATTCAGTTGGGATCGATTTTAGCAGTTGTTGTTATATTTTGGAAACGTTTATGGTCATTAGTTGGAATAGGGAAAGTAACTGATGGACCATCTTTAAATTTATTACATATTATTATCGGGATGATTCCTGCCGGCATACTCGGCGTACTATTCCATAGCGCAATTAAAGAAGTTTTATTCGGTCCAGGACCGGTTGTTATTAGCTTAGTAGCTGGTGGTATTTTAATGATTGTTGCTGAGAAGTTTTCAAAACCAAGTACAGCAAGAACTTTAGATGAAATCACATATAAGCAAGCATTTACAATCGGAATGTTCCAATGTTTAGCACTTTGGCCAGGATTTTCTCGTTCTGGGTCTACAATAAGTGGTGGTTTATTAGCTCGCGTTTCGCATACAGCGGCAGCTGAATATACGTTTATTTTAGCAGTTCCAATGATGGTAGCTGCAAGTGGCTTAGATTTAATCAAGAGCTGGGATATATTAAGTGCAGCTGATATACCGTTATTTGCAACTGGATTTATTACAGCATTCGTTGTTGCGATGCTTGCAATTGTTTCATTCTTAAAATTATTAGGTCGTGTAAAACTAACACCGTTCGCTTATTACCGTTTCATTTTAGCTGCGGTATTCTATTTCTTCATTATGTAAGAAAAAATTGTCAGCAATCCCCTATTCTATAGGGGATTTTTTTATAGCGAGAGAAAAATAAAACTTTTACCTTCAATTACTTGTATTTCACTATGTGAAATATGCCATAATGATTTCGTTATAATAACTTTAAGAAAATCGATAGGGTATTTGAGAGGGGCAGTTTAGTGAGTTTTGCAATAGAAATAGTAATTCCGGCACCAATTGATGTTGTGTTTGATTATGTAAATAATGACGAGAAAATAATGGAATGGAGTACCTTTATGGTAGAAAATAGGTATCCTCCAAACGTAGATGTAAAAAATCCTCGTGAAGGTGATAAATATATATCCGTGCAAAAGATGGGGAAGAAAATATATGAATTTGAGGCGGAAATTTTAGAATGTGAAGCACCTTATATCGTGTCAATTGGATGTGACATGAAGCAAGGTTATACAGCCGCAACTTATATGTTAGAAGAAGATGAAGAAGGTACATCGCTTACCTTAATCTTAGAATTTGAACCGAAGAATTTTTTATATAAGGTTATGTATAAGTTGACTGGATGGATGATGCGTACAGTATATATGGGTGAAATGGAACGTTTAGCAGAGTGCGTAGATGCTGCATATTCTCAGGAAAAAGGATTATAATTTTGTTGTAATAAAAAACCTGCCGAAATCGGCAGGTTTTTATTTTACTACTTTTTCAATCATGCTTTCCATTACATGTTCCCAAAGAGAAGTATCATCAGCTAATGTAGAACGGAAATTAGCATACATTTCTTTTTGTTTTTCCTCGAATGTTGGATCTTCTTTTTCAGGCAATGTAGCGCGCATGGAGGTTACTAATTCTTGTACTTTTGGAGCACGTGGTCCAAAGACTGCTTGTTCATTTCCATCTTTATCAATGAAAATAAAGATTGGAATCGCACGTGCTGTTCCGTTTGTTAAGTATTGATCCATTAATTCTAAATTTTCATCACGAATTAATAATCGCATATCGATATTTGCAACTTCAGAAATTCGTTTCATAACAGGTACACATAAAAGAGCGTCGCCGCACCAATCAGCTGTTAATACGATAACACGCCAGCCATCATTTTGACGTTCTTCTAAAACGGGAAGTAATTCATTTGGAATTAAAAAGTTATTGTAAATGTGTAGTAGCTCGTATTGGTTTACTTTCATTTCATTCACATATGTATCAAAGGACATGCCTTTATCAGCCCATTGCTGTAAGTTCATAAGTAACACCTCTTTAGTATGATTTGCTTTCATTGTACCAATTTTTATATAGAAAAGCTTGTATTCTTACTCTTTCTTATCACTTAATAATTTATTTAGTGTGAAAAGGAATAGTGCGACACATAATTCAGCTGTATTTGACATTTGTATGCTCTCTATCCAGTCGTCGGCAGTATGAATGACGAACCAATCTAGTGTAATTTCAATAATGGAGAGAAGAGCAATTGAGAGCCAATTTGGCATGTTTGTCGTCATTGGAGGTAGCAACGCCTTGAAGAAACTGAAGATAAAGAATGTAATACCGTCTAAGAAAGTGATTAATAAAAAAAAGAGAAGTAAAGCAGTACGGGAACTATATTCAATACCTGTAATGTGAAAGATTCCTACATATACAAAAAATATAAATGCAAAAAAGAGGATGAGAGAAAAAACAATAATACTAATGATAATGGTCTTATCTTTTAGACTGAAATTAGAGAACTTGTCTTCCTCGCCCACTATACAACCTCCTTTTTTTGGAAAATCAATTTCATTGTATCATGAAATATATATTAAAAAACTACGAATTATGGGAAAATAAGGTGACAAAAAGTAAGATTTCATGTAAAATTATTAATAAGGTTTTTATTTAACTAAATGAAATAAAAGGGGCTGTCAAAGTTGTCTCAAAATCGAGAGCAATTAATGGAAGAACTATCAACAAATGTTTTTGCTATGTTTCGCACGTTGCGTAATGATATTGGAAAAATATTTGGTGGTTACATACCGTGGAATGAGTTCATCGTCCTTAGAATATTGAATCGTACGAATAAAGAAATGGTATCACGTGTAGCTAATGAGTTAAATGTGTCGAATAGTCATATTACAGCTGTTACAGAAAAATTAATTAATAAAGGCTTTGTAACTCGTTCACGTTCTACATCAGATCGCCGAGTTGTATATTTAGAGATTACAGAACAAGGGAAAGATTTAGTTGCGAAAATGGAAGGTGAGAAAAAGAAATATTTACAAGAAAGATTCTCCGCACTTTCAGAAGACGAAATGAATGTAATGATATCTATTTCTAAAAAACTTATTTAAGTAGTTATAAATAAGAAAACGCTTACTTGATAACGAAGAAGACCTTCCCTATATACGGAAGGTCTTCTTCTGTGTGTAATAGATGATAAAAAATAAAATGTGTATGAAAAAAGATGGAGCGCCATACTACTAATAAAGGAAGGAGGGAGAAATATGACGAATCGTAATGGTAGTCAAGGAAGTGGAAATCAAGGTTCACCAAAATCAGGGCAATTCCAGCAGGAGTTTAGTGCTGAATTTGAAACAGGTAATGATAACAAAGGAAAAGAATATCGTTCGAAAAAAGGAAGCAAGTCAAAAAAGGAGTGAATCATTTCACTCCTTTTTGATTTAGGATGCCGCAGATTGATCCGTATTATATTTTTCTTCTGTTTTGAAACAATCATTGCGCAAATTGCATCGCCGGAAATATTGACCGCATTCTAGACATATCTAGAATGCGGTCAATACCGATAATTAAAGCAATACCTTCTACTGGTAGATTTACTTGATTTAAAACCATCGTAAGCATTACAAGTCCAACACCTGGTACACCAGCAGTACCGATACTAGCTAGTACAGCAGTTAATACGGCCATAGCTAATTGCTGAAATAAGCGAAGAGAGTTAAATTATGTATTTGGAAAATAAAATAGACCATCACATGATGGCCTAGGGAAGGGGACAATTTATGTCAATTTAATTAGGGATGGAAAGCTGTTCAAAGACACTGGGGAATGTCTTATAAATTAGGGAGGAACAGCTCCGATACATATACTATAAAAGATAGATGTGACCTAGATGTGAACATAGAGTGAAAGAGAGAGGGAGTTTTAAATAAAAGATAGAAAGAATAAAAAATAAGACCATCACATGTAGGATGGTCAAGGAAGGGGACAATTTATGTCAATTTAATTAGGGATGGAAGCTATTCAAGACACTGGGGAATGTCTTATAAATTAGGGAGGAATAGCTCCGATACGTATACTATAAAAGGTGGATGTGACCTAGATGTGAACATGGAGTGAAAGAGAGAGGGAGTTTCAAATAAAAGATAGAGTAAACCAAAAAATAAGACCATCATATAAAAGATGGTCAAGGGAAGGGGACAATTTATGTCAATTTAATTAGGGATGGAAAGCTGTTCAAGACACTGGGGAATGTCTTATAAATTAGGGAGGAACAGCTCCGATACGTATACTATAAAAGGTGAATGTGACCTAGATGTGAACATGGAGTGAAAGAGAGAGGGAGTTTCAAATAAAAGATAGAGTAAACCAAAAAATAAGACCATCATATAAAAGATGGTCAAGGGAAGGGGACAATTTATGTCAATTTAATTAGGGATGGAAAGCTGTTCAAGACACTGGGGAATGTCTTATAAATTAGGGAGGAACAGCTCCGATACGTATACTATAAAAGATAGATGTGACCCTCGTGTGAACTTGGAGTGAAAGATATGGGAATTTGAAAAGGGATAAAATAGTTGTTGTAAGAGTTATAGTATAAGTGGAGATATAATAGAGAATATTCTTTCGTAAAACGATAGGAGTCTGAATATAAATAAAAGTTGAAATCTATGAAAAAAAAGATTATGCTCAACTATATTATAAGAATATAAGATTTATCCCGCTACTTGTAGGCTCTTAAAGAGTCTTTATTTATGAGGGGATAAAAGCTTCACTTGATAAAGGGAGTTAGTGATATGGAAGTAGCAAAAAAACAAGGGTTGTATAATCGCTTTATACGATTAAATCCACCACAAATTTTAGCATTAGGCTTTTTTTGTTTAATTGTGGTCGGAGGATTGTTATTAAAGTTACCATTTGCAACGAAAGTACATATTAGTTGGGTAGATGCTTTCTTTACAGCTACGTCGGCAGCGACTGTAACGGGTTTAGGCGTTGTAGATACTGCGAGTACGTTTACGATGTTTGGTGAAATTGTTATTATGTTTTTAATTCAAACAGGTGGTCTCGGCCTTATGACGATAGCCATTTTAATTGTTTGGGTATTAGGGAAAAAAATTGGTTTACGGCATCGATTATTAATTGGAGAAGCATTTAATCAAACAAATATTGGTGGTCTTGTGAAATTAGTAAAACGTGTTTTTATTTTTTCTATTTGTATTGAGCTAATTGGAGTTATCTTTTTATCGATTCGCTTTATTCCAGAGTTTGGTTTTGGAAAAGGTTTATACTATAGTATTTTTCACGTTATTGCGTCATATAATAATGCTGGCTTTGCGCTTTGGCCAGATAATTTAACAAGATATGTAGGAGATCCTATTATTAATATTGGGATTTGTTCTTTAATTGTAATAGGAGGGTTAGGGTTTACGGTATTAATTGATATATGGTATAGCCGTAGTTTCCGAAAATTATCGCTTCACTCCAAAATCATGATTATTGGAACGATAGTACTTAACATTATTGCGATGATTGTGATTTTTGTATTGGAATATAATAATGTGAAGACTTTGGGAAACTTATCTTTAAATGAAAAGTTATGGGCTTCGTTCTTCCAAGGAATTACACCTCGTACAGCCGGTTTTAACACGGTAGATTATGGGGGGATGGAAGAGTCATCGATACTATTTACGATGGTATTAATGTTTATTGGTGCGGGAAGTGTATCGACAGGCGGTGGAATTAAGTTAACGACATTTGTTATTTTAATTACATCAGTTCTTTCTTTCTTTAGAAAGAAAGAGGACTTTGTTTTATTTCAGCGTACGATTAAAATGTCGACAGTAACGAGAGCGTTAGCAATTGTCGTTGCTAGTCAAATACTTATTTTTACAGCGGTATTTGTATTAATGCTTACAGAAGATTTCAGTTTTATTCAGTTATTATTTGAGACAATTTCAGCGTTTGGCACAGTAGGGTTAACAATGGGGATTACTGCGAAGCTATCGGCGTTTGGAAAATGTATTATTATGTTTGTTATGTTTTGTGGATTAATCGGACCGTTAACACTTGTGTTCTCTTTGGCACGACCAGCGAAACAAAAAATTAAATATCCATCAGAAGATGTATTTACAGGATAAGGTATCCCGCATAAAGCGAGATACCTTTTTCTTTTTAAAAAAGAGAGAACAATAAGCCAATAAGCGCCACCCGGAATAAAATCGCAATGAGTGCAGCGATACCACCCACAATGGCAGCGATACCACCAGTTACAGTAGCCCCGCGATTATAAGCGTAAATACCGAGTAAAACAGACACAAGACCAAATAGTGTTGGGAATGTGAAGAGTGATAATATAGATAAGGCAAGAGCGATAAAACCAGCAGTCGATCCAGCTGCAGATGATCTTACATCATCGTTATCTTTATCATCATAATCAATACGCTGTGGTGCAACTTCAGCTGCGTATTCTTCTTTATAGTCACTATAATCACTATCTATTCGATCTCTTTTTTTATATTCATCAAATTTCTCAGTCAAAGTAAGGACTCCTTTCATAACAAGGTTCAATAGTAGTATGTTTCTCTTTACTGTTTTTATCCGAACGTGTACAGGGAGTAATATCCAATTGGAAAATGAAAAATGTTTTTTCAAAATAGGAAAACTTAGTATGACTTCCTCTATTTTGGAAAGTATAAAAAAGAATAATGAGGAAAGGGTGTAGTACATAATGGAACATCCAATTGAAAATTTAATGAAAACAGCAATGACAAATTTAAAAGAGATGGTAGATGTAAATACGATTGTTGGAAGTCCGGTTTCAACAGCTGATGGAAATGTAGTATTAACAGTGTCTCAAGTGGCTTTTGGTTTTGGAGCTGGTGGAAGTGACTTTAAAGGGGATTTTATTTCTGAAAAACATAATGGCGGACAAGGGCAGCATAAAGAGAACAAGCAAGGGCATCCATTTGGAGGCGGAAGTGGGGCTGGGGTTTCCATTAGCCCAGTGGCTTTTTTAGTAGTTGGTTCTAACGGTGTGCAAGTATTGCATCTCAATAGTAGTACACATTTAATTGAAAAAGCTTTAAATACTGTACCAAGCACTGTAGATAGATTTGTAAATGGTCGCCACAAGTGAACTTGCATTTTTTAGGAATTATGATATATTAGAAAAAGTGCGCTTTAGGATGATCGAAATAATTGAACTGTAAATATATATGATGTGTGGAATAAGGGAGAGGAATTTATGATTAATATCAAAAACTTAGTAGTTGGCTTATTTATGTTAGTAAGCGGTTTTGTTGTATATGTAATAAAAGAAAAAGCTCCATTCTAAAACAGACAAACCGTTAATGTCTGTTTTTAATTTGTAAAAAATGTTGACAAGTTATTGTATTGGTGTTAAAATTTTAATTCGTGTCTCGGTTAAAGCTAGTGTAAAGTAAATAAATCTTATGAATATAATACGAAAAGTTTGCGAAAGATCGGGTAGTCTTACCAACAACTTTTGTGAACAAACCCTATAAATTGTATATGTAAGCTTTATATGTATACTAGTGAATCAAGGAGCGGTCAGTGGAACCGTAATGATGAGAGAGAGGTAGGGCTTTCATCCAGTATATGTTACTTTCCCGTTAGGTGAATATAAAAAAGAGGGCTCCTTTTCAAAAGGAGCCCTCTTTCTATAGATAAATTGAAACTATAATTAGTGGGACCATTCCCTTTAAATGTTAGCTCACAAATAATGTGATAAAAATGATTAAGCGCGGTTTTCAACTTGTTGACAAATTTCATCTGTTGTTAAACCATGTGCTGTAATTACAGAACCTTTTATCGATGTATCTGCAATGCCCATTATATTAGAATCTTGCCCAGTTACAACACAACAATCACAACCTTGTGCATCACTTTCAGAGTTAAGTGAAACGACTTCATGCCCTTGTTGCTGAAGAGCTTGTTGAACATCAGTTAAAGAATTCTCAACACCAATTCTAGCCATAATTTTCACCTCCTACCATCTAGTTGCTAGTATGCTCAAGTTCATAGCATATATTTATGAAAAGATGGTAGGAAGAGAATATTTGTTTAGTCGTTATATACACCAGTAAGCATTTGACTTACGAATTGATCGTTTAAAGTATCTTGGGCGGAAGAAGCATTTGAATGAATGTCGATTGAAGCTGTATAGTTGTTATGTTTCTTGCTATGTGGTTCTACTTCAACGTAATTATCGAATTTACAAAAACCTTTCGTATCCATTAAATCAAATAGTTGAAGCATTTCTACTACCTCTTGTCTCGTTCCTTTAATTTGTACACACGCCATATTGATTTCCTCCTTCATTTTGACAAATTGTTTTTTAAAAATAGGATTATGATTACGAAATGAAAAATATGAATGTTATTTTTAGACAGCGTTATTTTTATTATTTTCCCCCTTTTTCAGCAAAAGTCGTTGTATATTCCCGAATTTATAAAAACGGACGTCCGTTTATTGAATACAATAGATTCGTATCAATTGACAAAAATCCTTCTTTTAAACAAATATTTTTTTTAGTGGAAATTGGCGAAAAAAATTTTTTGACTTTTTGTAAACGTTAACAATGTTGTTAAATCAGTATAAATAAAGATGTACGTACGATTAAAAATTAAAAATTTTCTAAAAATTTACTTGATTTATTTAGAAAGGAGAGTAAACTAGGAAACAATAAAAAACTCATAGAACATAGGGGGCGCTTTCCAGTGAACGAGCAATGGATTTTCTTAAATGGAGAATTTGTTCCAAAAGATGAAGCAAAAGTTTCAGTATATGATCATGGCTACTTATATGGCGATGGAGTGTTCGAAGGGATTAGGGTGTATAGCGGTAATGTTTTCCGTTTGAGAGAACATCTTGTCCGGTTATATGAATCAGCGAAATCCATCATGTTAGAAATTCCATATACGTTAGAAGAAGCAACGAAAATCGTTGTTGAAACGATTCGACAAAACAAACTATCTAATGGATATATCCGCCTCGTTGTATCAAGAGGACCTGGGAATTTGGGATTAGATCCCGATTCTTGTACGAAACCCAATGTAGTAGTAATTGCAGAGCAATTATCTTTATTCCCACAAGAATATTATGAAATAGGGATTCCGATTATAACGGTTGCAACGCGTCGCAATCGCCCAGATGTTTTGTCGCCTCAAGTAAAATCTTTAAATTACTTAAATAATATTTTAGTTCGTATTGAGGCGAAACTAGCTGGAGTACAAGAGGCACTTATGTTAAATGACCAAGGATACGTAGCTGAAGGCTCTGGAGATAACGTATTTATTGTGAAGGGAAATAAATTAATTACACCACCAAGTTCTGCTGGAGCGTTAGAAGGTATTACGCGAAACGCGATTTTAGAAATCGGTGAAAAACTTGGATATGACGTAAGAGAAGAATTATTTACAAGGCACGATGTATATGTAGCTGATGAAGTGTTTTTAACAGGAACAGCTGCTGAAGTAATTGCTGTTACGACAGTAGATGGAAGAACGATTGGTTTAGGTCGAACAGGGCCACATACGAATCGTTTATTAGAAGAATTCCGTAAATTAGTTGTAGAAGATGGAGAGAAAATTTACGAAGAAAATAAAGTTGGATAATAGCTCTTTATGACATGATAAAGCGTTGATAGGGAGGAGTAGTTGACTGTGAAGCCTCACAGAGAGTCGGTGGTTGCTGGAAACCGATGGTTCACGTCGACGAACATCACCCTTGAGTGCTAAGCTGAAGCGTTTGTTTAGGCTTAGACGGTAGCTCCGTTATTAGCTAGACTCGTATCCCGAGTCACTGAGGCAAGAGTAATCTTGCAAAGAAGGGTGGTACCGCGAAATCTTTCGTCCCTTCAGCACATAGCTGGAGTGTGGACGTAGGATTTTTTTATTTTATAAATGTTTTAAAAAAGGGGGCTTATAAGAAAAATGTCTTCAAAAACGGAAGAGAAACTGGCAACTGGTGCACAGCTATTGTTAGAAGCGCTAGAAAAGGAAGAAGTAGAGGTGATTTTTGGTTATCCAGGTGGTGCGGTTTTACCTCTATATGATGCGCTTTATGATTGTGAAATTCCGCATATTTTAACGAGGCATGAGCAAGGTGCAATTCATGCTGCTGAAGGATATGCAAGAATTACAGGAAATCCAGGAGTGGTAATTGCAACAAGTGGACCGGGTGCTACAAATGTTATTACTGGTCTAGCTGACGCGATGATTGATTCATTGCCACTTGTTGTATTTACGGGGCAAGTAGCAACAACATTAATCGGAAGTGATGCTTTTCAAGAAGCAGATATTATGGGACTTACGATGCCGGTGACAAAACATAATTATCAAGTGCGAAAAGCATCGGATTTACCCCGAATTATTAAAGAAGCATTTCATATCGCTAGAACAGGAAGACCGGGCCCAGTCGTAATTGACCTTCCGAAAGATATGGTAGTAGAGCAAGGCGAGCGATGTAGCGACGTACAAATGGATTTACCAGGATACCAGCCTAATTACGAACCGAATCTATTACAAATAAACAAATTATTACAAGCGATTGAGGTCTCAAAAAAGCCATTAATTTTAGCTGGAGCAGGTGTATTGCATGCGAAAGCATCAAAAGAATTAACAAGTTTTGCTCGTAAATATCATATTCCAGTTGTTCATACATTACTTGGTCTTGGTGGGTTTCCGCCAGATGATGAACTATTTCTAGGGATGGGAGGAATGCACGGTTCATACACCGCAAATATGGCGTTATATGAATGTGACTTACTTATTAATATAGGTGCAAGATTTGATGATCGTCTTACTGGGAATTTAGCTTATTTTGCTAAAGAGGCGATTGTCGCACATATAGATATTGATCCAGCGGAAATTGGAAAAAATGTGTCGACTGAAATCCCTATTGTTGCGAGTGCAAAGCAAGCATTAGAAGCTCTACTCACTTTTAAAGAAGGGGAAGTAAATCACGATGATTGGCTTTCGTTATTGAATAGTAGAAAAGAAAAATACCCTCTTTCTTACAAAGAACATGCAGAACGTATTAAACCTCAATATGCAATTGATATGCTATACGAAATTACGAAAGGAGAAGCGATTGTAACAACAGATGTTGGGCAACATCAAATGTGGGCAGCTCAATATTATCCGCTGAAAAACCCAGATAGATGGGTAACCTCTGGGGGATTGGGAACAATGGGCTTCGGGTTTCCAGCAGCAATAGGTGCACAAATCGCAAAGCCTGAAGAACTAGTTATTGCAATTGTGGGTGATGCTGGATTTCAAATGACCTTGCAAGAACTTAGTGTGTTAAAAGAGCATTCTTTACCAGTTAAAGTTTTTATTTTAAATAATGAAGCTTTAGGGATGGTAAGACAATGGCAAGAGGAATTTTATAATAGGCGATATTCGCACTCCTTACTTTCATGCCAACCAGATTTTGTCGCGCTCGCCAATGCATATGGCATAAAAGGTATTCGTATTGAAGACCCACTGCTTGCAAAGCAACAATTACAGTATGCAATTGAATTAAGAGAGCCTGTTGTAATTGATTGCCGTGTACTTCAATCTGAAAAGGTTATGCCGATGGTTGCCCCAGGGAAAGGGGTTCACCAAATGGAGGGAGTGGAAAAAAGGTGAAGAGAATTGTAACAGCGACAGTTCGAAATCAAAGCGGTGTGTTAAATCGAATTACAGGTGTTATGACACGTAGACATTTTAATATTGAAAGTATTTCAGTAGGTCATACGGAATCGTCGGATATTTCAAGAATGACGATTGTTGTACACGTTGAAAATGAACAGCAAGTTGAGCAGTTAATTAAACAACTTCATAAGCAAATCGATGTACTGAAAGTATCAGATATTACAGAAGAAGCGATGATCGCTAGAGAACTTGCACTTATTAAAGTAGCAACGTCTGTAGCAAGAGCAGAATTATATAGTTTAATTGAACCGTTCCGAGCCGCTGTAATAGATGTTGGGAAGGATTCCATAGTGGTGCAAGTAACAGGTACCCAGGAAAAAGTAGAAGCGTTAATTGAATTACTTCGTCCATACGGTTTGAAAGAAATTGCTAGAACAGGTGTAACAGCATTTACGCGTAGTATGAAAAAACAAGATAAACAAGTTATGTTAATTCAATAATTATTTAAAAAATAGGGGGAAATGAAAATGGCAAAAGTTTATTACGAAAAAGACGTAACGGTAAATGTATTAAAGGAGAAGAAAGTAGCAATCATCGGATATGGATCGCAAGGACATGCGCATGCGCAAAACTTACGTGATAACGGATTTGATGTAGTAGTTGGACTGAGGAAAGGGAAGTCATGGGATAAGGCGAAAGAAGATGGATTTTCTGTATATACAGTAGCGGAAGCAGCAGAAAAAGCAGATGTAGTAATGATTCTACTACCTGATGAACTGCAGCCGGAAGTATATGAAGCTGAAATTGCACCAAACTTACAAGGCGGGAATTCTCTTGTGTTCGCACATGGCTTTAATGTTCACTTTGATCAAGTAAAACCGCCAGCTAATGTAGATGTATTTCTAGTAGCACCGAAAGGTCCAGGACATCTAGTACGTCGTACATTTGCGGAAGGAGGAGCTGTTCCTGCATTATTTGCAGTATATCAAGATGCAACAGGAGTTGCGACTGAAAAGGCACTTTCATATGCAGATGGAATTGGGGCGACGAGAGCAGGTGTATTAGAAACAACGTTTAAAGAAGAAACAGAAACCGATTTATTTGGAGAGCAAGCTGTACTTTGCGGAGGAGTGACTGCACTTGTAAAAGCGGGATTTGAAACGTTAGTTGAAGCTGGTTATCAACCTGAACTTGCATATTTTGAATGTTTACATGAACTGAAACTAATTGTTGACCTTATGTATGAAGGAGGACTTGAAAATATGAGATATTCAGTTTCAGATACAGCGCAGTGGGGGGACTTCGTATCAGGGCCACGCGTTGTTACTGAAGATACGAAGAAAGCGATGGGTGCAGTACTAGCAGAAATTCAAGATGGTACATTTGCAAGAGGTTGGATTGCAGAGCATAAAGCAGGAAGACCAAATTTCCAGGCGACAAATGAGAAAGAAAATGAACATGAAATCGAAGTAGTTGGACGTAAATTACGTGAAATGATGCCTTTTGTACAGCCCCGAGTAAAGGTAGGGATTAAATAATATGAAGCAAATTTTGTTCATGGATACGACGCTTCGTGATGGCGAACAATCACCAGGAGTTAATTTAAATGAACAAGAGAAATTACAGATTGCGAGGCAACTAGAGAGACTTGGTATTAATGTAATGGAAGCTGGATTCGCAGCGGCTTCTGAAGGTGATTTTCAATCGGTAAAAAGTATCGCAAATACCATTCAAAATGCTACGGTCATGAGTTTAGCTAGAGCAAAGGAAAGCGATATTCGAAGAGCATATGACGCAGTGAAAGGTGCTGTCTCTCCTCGATTACACGTATTTTTAGCTACGAGTGACATTCATATGAAATATAAGCTTTGTATGTCGAAAGAAGATGTATTAGATAGTATTCATCGCTCGGTTACGCTTGGAAAATCATTATTTCCAACAGTGCAATTTTCAGCAGAAGATGCGACAAGAACATCGAGAGCGTTTTTAGCTGAAGCAGTAGAAGTAGCAATTCGTGCAGGAGCGAATGTAATCAATATTCCTGATACAGTTGGATATACGAATCCAGAAGAATATTATTCTCTTTTTAAATACTTACAAGAATCCGTTCCTTCGTATGAAAAAGCAATTTTCTCTTGTCACTGTCACGATGATCTTGGGATGGCAGTAGCGAACTCGTTAGCTGCAGTTGAAGGTGGAGCGTTACAAGTAGAAGGAACGATTAACGGAATTGGAGAAAGAGCAGGAAATGCAGCCTTAGAAGAAGTCGCAGTTGCTCTCCATATTAGAAAAGATTTCTATGAAGCAGAATCCTCTATGACGTTAAAAGAAATTAAAGCGACAAGTACATTAGTAAGTCGTTTAACAGGTATGATTGTACCAAAAAATAAAGCAATTGTGGGAGCAAATGCATTCGCTCATGAATCAGGTATTCATCAAGATGGTGTTTTAAAAGAAGTAACGACATATGAAATTATTGAACCGGCGCTTATAGGTGAATCTCAAAATCTATTTGTACTTGGAAAACATTCTGGACGTCACGCATTTACAGAAAAAATGAAAGAATTAGGCTACGAATTTACAAACGAAGAACGAGATGCGGTGTTTGAAGCATTTAAAAAATTAGCTGATCGAAAAAAGGAAATTACAGAAGAAGATTTACGTGCACTTATGCTTGGTGAAGCAGCATTTTCGGCACAACAATATAGCATTACGCAATTGCAAGTACACTTCGTATCAAATAGTACACAGTGTGCAACGGTTGTACTAAAAGATGAGGAAGGAAATATGTACGAAGATGCAGCAACTGGTTCTGGAAGTATTGAAGCGATCTATAATGCAATTCAAAGAATTTTAGGATTAGAATGTGACTTAGCGGATTATCGCATACAATCTATAACGCAAGGTCAAGATGCACTTGCACATGTTCATGTTGAATTAAAAGAAGGAACTCATCAAGTATCAGGTTTTGGTGTTGCGCAAGACGTATTAGAAGCATCGGCGAGAGCGTATGTTCATGCGGCGGGAAAATTAAAATCTTTCATTACTCTTGTGAAGTAACTGTTTGATAAGTGAGGGGATCGTCCCTTACTTATCAGAATATATTTCTGAAAATTCAGATAAAAAAGGGGTGTTTTAATTGGAAAAACGTATCGTTTGTTTAGCGGGTGATGGTGTTGGTCCGGAAATTATGGAAAGCGCGAAGGAAGTATTGCATATGGTAGAGAGGTTATATGGACATCATTTTCATTTACAAGATGAGTACTTTGGTGGAGCGGCTATCGATTTAACTGGGCAACCATTACCACAGCGAACACTTGCCGCTTGTTTAGCGAGTGATGCGGTTTTACTTGGAGCGGTTGGTGGACCACGGTGGGATGATGCGAAAGAAAGGCCAGAGAAAGGATTATTAGCTTTAAGAAAAGGACTTGGTGTATTTGCGAATGTTCGCCCTGTAACAGTAGAAAGCGCAACTGCACATTTATCGCCATTAAAAAACGCAGCTGAAATTGACTTCGTTGTCGTTCGTGAACTAACAGGTGGTATTTATTTCTCTTATCCAAAAGAAAGAACGAAAGAATCGGCAACTGATACACTTACGTATCATCGTCATGAAATTGAACGTATCGTGTCGTATGCTTTTCAATTAGCGAGTAAGAGAGAGAAAAAAGTAACCTCTATTGATAAAGCGAATGTTTTAGAATCTAGTAAATTGTGGAGAGCTGTTACGGAAGAAGTAGCTCTTCGTTATCCTGATGTTGAATTAGAGCACATTTTAGTAGATGCAGCTGCTATGGAGTTAATTCGGAATCCAGGACGTTTTGATGTAATTGTAACCGAAAATTTATTCGGGGACATTTTAAGTGACGAGGCTTCTGTATTAGCGGGGTCATTAGGAATGCTTCCATCAGCGAGTCATGCGGAAAACGGGCCGTCTTTATATGAGCCTATTCACGGATCAGCACCAGATATTGCAGGGAAAAATAAAGCGAATCCAATTGCGATGATGCGTTCAATTGCGATGATGCTCGGACAATCATTTGGATTAACGAGAGAAGGGTATGCAATTGAATCCGCAATTTCTGCAGTTCTTAAATCTGGAAAAGGTACAGCTGATATTGGGGGAGATGCGACGACGACTTCATTTACGAAAGCGGTTATTCAAGAAATGGAAGAGCAAGCGCTAGTAGGGAGAGGACGATAATGGGCAAAAGATTACTAGATAAGCTTTGGGAAAGACATGTAGTTGCAACGAATGAAAATGGATTGGATTTATTATATATCGATCTTCATCTTGTTCATGAAGTAACGTCACCGCAAGCCTTTGAAGGCTTGCGGCTTGCAAATCGAACTGTCCGCAGACCAGATTTAACATTTGCAACGATGGATCATAATATTCCAACGAAAGATGTTTGGAATATTACCGATCGCATTGCGAAGCAGCAATTGGATACACTTCGTGAAAACTGTAAAGAATTTCAGGTGCCGTTAGCGGATATCGGTGATGAAGAGCAAGGGATAGTTCATGTTATCGGGCCAGAACTAGGACTCACGCAGCCAGGAAAAACAATTGTTTGTGGTGATAGTCATACTGCTACTCATGGTGCTTTCGGCGCGCTAGCATTTGGTATTGGTACGAGTGAAGTAGAGCATGTATTGGCAACTCAAACGTTGTGGCAACGAAAACCGAAAGCGATGGGTATTGAGTTAAAAGGAAAGTTACCGCAAGGTGTTTATGCAAAAGATATTATTTTACATCTCCTTTCAAAGTACGGCGTAGCAGTTGGAACAGGATACGTAATGGAATTTTATGGAGAGACGATTCATGCAATGGAGATGGAAGAACGAATGACACTTTGTAATATGGCAATTGAAGGAGGGGCAAAGGCTGGTATTATTGCACCAGATGAAAAAACATTTTCTTATGTAAAAGGGCGTAAATATGCACCGAAAGACTATGAATCTATTAAGAAAAAATGGTCGGAACTTTATACAGATTCAGATGCAGTTTATGATTTACATATTTCGGTAAATGTTACGGATTTAGCACCGTACGTTACTTGGGGAACAAATCCGAGTATGGGTGTTCGAATTGATGAAAAGTTGCCAGAAAAGCATGATGCAAATGATGAAAGAGCATTTTCGTATATGGGATTAAGCCCTGGACAAAGTACGTATGAAATTCCAGTTAAGCATGTCTTTATTGGATCTTGCACAAATTCTCGATTATCCGATTTAGAAATTGCCGCATCTGTTGTGAAAGGGAGAAAGGTAAAAGACGGTGTGCGGGCACTTGTTGTGCCTGGGTCTAAAAGAGTAAGAGAAGCCGCGATGCAAAAAGGATTGCATCACATATTTGAAGAAGCTGGATTTGAATGGAGAGAGCCCGGATGTTCAATGTGTCTTGGAATGAATCCGGATCAAGTGCCTGAAGGAGAACATTGTGCATCTACTTCAAATCGAAATTTTGAAGGAAGACAAGGTAAAGGCGCACGAACGCATTTAGTTAGCCCAGCAATGGCGGCAGCGGCTGCGTTATATGGTCATTTTGTTGATATTAGAAAGGAGAGTTATGATGGAGCCATTTCGTATTCATAAAGGTACTACCGTAGTACTTATGAATGATAACATTGATACAGATCAAATTATTCCGAAGCAATACTTAAAGAGAATTGAAAGGACGGGATTTGGAAAATATTTATTTGATGAGTGGCGTTATGATAATGAGCGGCATGAAAAACCTAATTTTCCGCTTAATGCACCAGAAAGAAAAGGTGCGAGTATATTAATTACGGGTGATAATTTTGGGTGTGGTTCTTCAAGAGAACATGCTCCGTGGGCGCTTGCTGATTACGGTTTCCGTGTTATTATCGCTGGTGGATTTGCTGATATTTTTTATATGAATTGTATGAAGAATGGCATGTTACCGATTGTAATGGATAAAGAGATGCGTGAACAACTTACTAAGACGGACGCGAGAGATCAAATAGAAGTTGATTTAGAGAATGAAGTAATTACTACGAACACACACAGATTCCATTTTACAATCGAGAAAATGTGGAAAGAAAAATTAGTAAATGGCCTAGATGAAATCAGCATTACAATGCAATATGGACAAGAAATTGAAGAGTATGAAAGAAAAGTAGCTGTATATTAAGAAATAACGGAATATTTAAAAAGTGTTTACATTCAGAATTAACTGTTATATACTATTTGAAAATCAGAGGAGAAAGGGAGTAAGTATTATGAATATCGTGCAATCTATAAAAATGCTTACACAATTACATCATACATGAAACCCTTGAACCTAACGTGAAAACGTGTAGGCACAAGGGTTATTCCCGTTGTACCTACACTCTACTAAAGAGCCTTGTAGGTATTTTTTCTACAAGGCTCTTTTTATTTTCGGTTTAGGTGAATGAAATAGGCATACATTAGAGAGGGAAGGGTGTGTGAAGTGAAATGACAAAGTGGAAGCGTGCAAATCCGAATGGAACGAGGGATTACTTATTTGAAGAATGTACGTTAATTGAAGAAGTGGAACAAAAATTAAGACGGACTTTTTTAGATAGAGGTTATGAAGAAATAAGGACACCTACAATTGAATTTTACGATGTTTTTGCATTTCAAAACAGACCGATAGATGAAGAGAAGATATATAAATTTTTCGATGAAAAAGGGCGGATTATCGTTTTACGCCCAGATATGACAATTCCTTTAGCAAGAGTAATTGGAACGCAGAGATGGGACACTCCTCTTAAAGTGACGTATAGCGGAAATGTATTTAGGGCGAATGAGTCTCTTTCTGGAAAATATAATGAAATGGTACAAAGTGGGATTGAAATTATCGGGATTGATAATGTGAGAGCGGAAATTGAGTGTGTCATAAGTGTAATGCAAGCACTTCAAAAATTGAAGGTACAATCTTTTACAATTGAGATTGGGCAAGTACAGTTATATAAATGTATTGTAAAAAAACTCTCCATTCATGATGAAGAAGAGAGTGTGCTTAGGGCATATATTGAGAGTAAAAATTATGCCGGTCTCTCAAATTTTATCGAAGAAAAAAAGTTAGATCGAAGTGATGAAACAGTAAGATTACTTGAGAGATTGCCAAGGTTATTCGGGAGTTTAGATGTTATTGAGGAAGCAGAAAAACTCGCCTCAAGTAATGAAATGAAGATGGCTATTGCAAGAGTGAAAGAAATATATGAAACAATTGAACAGTTAGGATATGGCTCTTACATATCAATTGATTTAGGTATGGTTCAACATTTGGATTATTATACAGGAGTTATTTTCAAAGGGTATATATATGAAATTGGAGAAGAAATTATTAGTGGCGGAAGATATGATGAGTTAATTGGGAATTTTGGGGAAATGATGCCAGCGGTCGGACTCGCGGTGCAAGTAAATCAAATTGTTAAGGCACTTCAAGAGCAACAAGAACCATATAAACGAAAGAGAATAGATATTATGATTCATTATGAGTTAAATAGATTAGCAGAAGCGGAAAGATTACGAAATTTACTTCAAAAGGACGGGAAAAAAGTAGAGCTATCTTTGTTCTCTAATTTAAACGATACTTTTCAATTCGCAAAAAAGAATAAAATAATGACAGTCGTTGAGACGAAGAGTGATTCACTAGTGGAATATGTATGGAGAGAGAAATGGATCATCCAGAAAGAAGGGGAGGCTTCATGCGTAACGTTCAAATTGCGTTAACGAAAGGAAGATTAGAAAAGCATGTGATTCCACTGTTTGAGAAAATTGGAATTGATTGTTCAGAGCTTAAAGATAAAGGAAGAAAACTTGTGTTTAAAAGTAAAAACACAAATATTTCATTTATTTTAGTGAAAGCGGTAGATGTTGCTACGTATGTAGAACATGGTGTAGCTGATATTGGGGTCGTTGGAAAAGATATTTTAATGGAATGTGAGAAAGATATATATGAGATGGTGGATTTAGGAGTAGGTGTATGTAAGTTTTGTGTTGCTTCTATTCCTACGTACAATCCGAAGAGTTACCGGAAGAAACGAATTGCTACGAAATACCCGCACATCACTTCTACTTATTTTCATGATAAAGGAGAGGATGTAGAAATTATAAAAATAGAAGGATCCGTAGAGATTGCGCCGCTTCTAGGATTGGCAGATGCGATTGTGGATATTGTTGAAACTGGGAAAACATTACAGGAGAATGGATTAATTGTATTTGAGGAAATGTGCTCTATATCAGCGAGGATGATTGTAAATAAAGCAGCTTTAAAAACTAAAAAAGACGAAATATTCAGTATTATAAATATGATGGAACAAGAAATTTTGTCAGGGAAATAGGGGGACTTTAAATGGAGATAGTTTTTGAAGATTTCCAAGAGGCTTTATCGAAAATAAAATTGCTACGAGAAAGCGCACATATAATAGAAGAAACTGTTCAAAGAAGTGTAAGCGAAATTGTTCAAAACGTAAGGGAGAGTAAAGATGAGGCGTTATCGTTCTATACAAAAAAGTTTGATGGTGTAGAAATCAAAAATTTTCGTGTAAGTGCAGAAGAAATAAAACAAGCAAGTAGGTTTGTAGAACAAGCTTTTTTAGAAGCGTTAGAAGAGGCAAAGAAAAACATTGTCTCGTATCACGAAAAGCAAAAAAGACAATCGATGTTCGATTGCGTGAGTGAAGGGGTAATTAGAGGACAGCTCATTCAGCCGTTAGAAAATGTAGGTGTATATGTGCCAGGCGGGACTGCTTCGTATCCTTCATCAGTATTAATGAATGTATTGCCAGCAAAACTCGCAGGAGTGAAAAAAATTGTAATGGTAACACCGCCGAGGCAAGGAGGAATTGATTCGCATATTTTAGCTGCTGCAAGTCTTGCAGGTGTAGATGAAATTTATATGGCCGGTGGTGCTCAAGCAATTGCTGCTCTAGCATATGGAACGGAATCGATTCCTAAAGTAGATAAAATAGTTGGACCTGGAAATTTGTATGTTGCTCTAGCGAAGCGAGAAGTATATGGGGTAGTCAATATCGATATGATTGCTGGACCATCAGAAATTGTAGTTATCGCAGATGAAACAGGAAATGCCGAATATATTGCTGCTGATTTATTATCACAAGCAGAGCATGATGAAAGAGCGACTGCTATTTGTATTACAACGAATGTACACCTTGCTAAAGAAGTAGAAAGAGAAATAGAAAGACAGCTAGAGACGTTACCAAGAAGTGAAATAGCTCGTGAGTCAATAAAAAGAAATGGAGCGATTTTTATTGTTCCTTCTTTAGGAGAGGCATTTCAATTATCAAATGAAATTGCTCCAGAACATTTAGAGTTACACATAAAAGAGCCAATGAATGCTCTAGCTTATGTAAAGCATGCTGGATCAATTTTCCTTGGTCCATATGCACCTGAACCGCTCGGAGATTATTTGGCGGGGCCGAATCACGTATTACCGACAAGTGGAACGGCAAGATTTTTTTCTCCGTTATCCGTCGATGATTTCGTGAAAAAATCAAGCTTCGTTTCTTATACGGAAGAAGCGTTAAGAAGTGTACAGCATCATATTGTAGAACTTGCAAATAAAGAAGGTTTACATGCACACGCAAGAGCGATCCAAATTAGGTTTAAGGAGGAAGAATAATGCGCCAATCGAGTCAAGCACGTGAGACGACTGAAACAAAGATTAAATTAAGTTTGCAGCTCGATGAAAGTACGAGTGTTTCTGTGCAAACGGGAGTTGGTTTTTTTGATCATATGCTAACTTTATTTGCTAGGCATGGAAGATTCGGTTTGCAAGTTGAAGCTGAAGGTGATGTATTCGTTGATGCGCATCATACGGTTGAAGATGTTGGAATTGTACTCGGAACTTGCTTGAAAGAAGCATTGCAAAATAAAGAGGGGATTAACCGTTACGGCTCAGCGTATGTACCGATGGATGAATCTTTAGGATTTGTCGCGATTGATATAAGCGGGCGCTCATATATTGTATTTCAAGGTGAATTAACAAATCCGAAGCTCGGAGATTTTGACACAGAACTAACGGAAGAATTTTTTAGAGCAGTTGCCCATGCTGCAAATATTACGTTACATGCTCGCATTTTATACGGAAGCAATACACATCACAAAATTGAAGCTCTATTTAAAGCATTTGGTCGAGCGCTTAGAGAGGCAGTCGATAAAAACGCCAACATTACTGGTGTAAATTCAACGAAAGGGATGTTGTAATTGATTACTATTATAGATTATGGAATGGGGAATATTCGCAGTGTGGAACAAGCATTAAAATATATTGGAGCAGAGTACATCGTAACGGATGACAAAGAAGAAATATTGAGAAGTGATGGCGTTATTTTACCGGGAGTAGGCGCATTTCCGAAGGCGATGGACATTTTAGAAGAAAAAGATTTAGTATGTGTGCTAAAAGAAGTTGGGAGTTCAGGGAAGCCGCTTCTGGGCATTTGCTTAGGAATGCAGCTTTTATTTGAAAAAAGTGAGGAACTACAAGACTGTAACGGATTAAATTTATTGCCAGGTGTCATTAGAAAGTTAAAAGTTCCTTATAAAATTCCACATATGGGGTGGAATGAATTAAAGAAAGATGGAGAAATATCGCTTTGGAATGGAGTAGAGGACGGTTCTTTCGTATACTATGTCCACTCTTATTATGCAGATTGTCCAAATGAAATTGTGTATGGGTCAAGTGAGTATGGAGTGCAAGTACCTGGTTTTGTAGCAAAAGGAAATATATACGGCGCACAGTTTCATCCTGAAAAAAGTGGTGACATTGGAATGCAAATGTTGAAAAATTTCAAAGGGGTGGTAGAAGCATGGAAATCTTCCCAGCTATCGATTTAAAAGAAGGTCGATGCGTTAGACTTTATCAAGGGGAATTTAGTAAGGAAACAGTAATGAATGAAGACCCGGTTGCGCAAGCGCTCATATTTGAAAAGTTTGGAGCGAAAATACTACACATTGTTGATTTAGATGGTGCAATTGCTGGGGAGTCAGTAAATTTGTCCGTAATTGAAAGGATATGCAGGACGGTACGTATTCCTGTGCAAGTTGGAGGAGGAGTTCGATCACTTGCGGCAGTAGAGAAGTTATTGTTAGTCGGTGTAGAAAAAGTAATTTTAGGAACAGCTGCTCTTTATGATAAGGCATTTTTAGAGGAAGCAGTTCGTCTATACAAAGAGAAAATCATAGTTGGAATTGACGCGAAAAATGGTTTTGTAGCAACGAGAGGCTGGCTTGACATGTCTGAAATTTCTTACATTGATTTAGCAAAGCAAATGGAGAATTTAGGTGTTCAAACGATTGTGTTTACAGACATTTCGAAAGACGGGACGCTGGCAGGGCCAAATTTTGAGCAATTAGAGTTATTACAAAAAAGCGTAGGCGTTCGTCTCATTGCTTCTGGAGGAGTAGCATCTATTCAAGATGTGAAAAAATTAAATGATATGAATATATATGGCGTCATAATTGGAAAGGCACTTTACGAGAAAACGATTGATTTAGAAGAAGTGTTACAGGTGACAAAGCTATGTTAGCGAAACGAATTATTCCATGTCTAGATGTGAAAGAAGGGCGGGTAGTAAAGGGTGTGAATTTTATAGGGTTACAAGACGTCGGTGATCCTGTTGAAATAGCCGCTTTATATAATGATGCTGGAGCAGATGAAATTGTATTTTTAGACATTACTGCGACGCATGAAGGGCGAAAAACGATTATAGATGTTGTAGAAAAAACAGCTTCAAAAGTATTTATTCCGCTTACAGTTGGCGGGGGGATTTCAAATGTGAGAGATATGTACAATTTACTAAGAGCTGGAGCGGATAAAGTTTCAATAAACTCAGCGGCAGTGAGAAGTCCGAAGTTAATCCAGGAAGGTGCAGAACATTTTGGCTCACAATGTATTGTTGTAGCAATTGATGCTAGAAAAGTAGAGGAAGATAAATGGAATGTATACGTGAACGGCGGAAGAGTCGATACAGGGATGGATGCAATCGAATGGGCGAAGCGCGTTGCCCAGCTAGGGGCAGGAGAAATTTTACTGACGAGTATGGATGCAGATGGAACAAAAAATGGATATGATCTTCGGCTAACAGAAGCAATTTCAAACAGCGTTTCTGTCCCGGTAATCGCATCTGGAGGATGTGGTCATGCGGATCACATTATAGAAGTATTTCAAAAGACAACAGTTGATGCAGCATTAGCAGCATCAATCTTTCATTATGGCGAGGCAACTGTACAGGGTGTGAAGAGGAAATTAAGAGAAGCAAACGTTGAGGTGCGGTTATGAAACCTAACTTTTCAAAAGGATTGATACCAGCTGTTGTTATCGAGGAAGATACGAAAGAAGTTTTAATGCTAGCTTATATGAATAAAGAAGCGTATGAAAAGACGTTGGAAACGAAAAAAACATGGTTTTATTCCCGCTCGAGACAATCGTTATGGAATAAAGGAGAAACATCAGGTAATGTCCAATATGTTCAGTCACTTTATTTAGACTGTGATCAAGATTCAATCGTTGTTGTCGTAAAGCAAATAGGGCCTGCTTGCCATACGGGAGAAAAAACGTGTTTTCACTATAAAATTATATAGGGGGGTACATATGGAAGATATCCTTAAGTTATTATTTGAAACAATTGAAGAACGAAAGAAAAATCCACTCTCTGAATCATATACGAATTATTTATTTTCAAAAGGTGAAGATAAAATTTTAAAGAAAATTGGTGAGGAGTGCACCGAAGTAATTATCGCGTCTAAAAATAATGATAAAGAAGAACTAGTAAAAGAAATGGTTGATGTGTTCTATCACTGTTTTGTTCTATTAGCTGAAAAAAATATTTCATTAGAAGATGTCATGCAAGAAGTGAAAGAAAGAAATGGAAAGCTTTCAAGAGTAGGAGATCGAAAAGAAATAGATACATTATAAGGAGGGAATGTGGATGAAAGTGGACTATCACCTTCATTTAGAAGAAGGGCCTTATTCAATAGGCTGGCTTGCTAAAATAAATGATGCACTACAATATTATGAACCGCTTAAAGAAGATAAACATTCAATAGGCTGGCTTATGAAAACACAAGAACGCCTGCAAAAACGTGTGAAGGAAGGCCCATTTACAGCGAAATGGATTGATTTATATTTAGAAGAAGCTTTACGAAAAGGAATAAAAGAAGTTGGCATTGTCGATCATTTATATCGTTTTCACGAGGCGAAAGGGTATTATGAAAAATATGTAGATATTAGTGATTCAAAACTCGGTCGTTTACAGAAGGAATGGCTAGACCAAGTAAGAGTAACTTCAATATATGATTTTACAAAGGCAATTGAAGAGGCGAAAGAACGATGGAGTAAAAGGGGGATAACACTTAAACTTGGAATTGAAGCGGATTATTTTATCGGCGGTGAACAAGAGTTAAAAGGCTTACTAGCTTTAGGAGACTTTGATTATGTAATCGGTTCGGTCCATTTTATAGATGGATGGGGATTTGATAATCCAGATACGCAAGGGTATTTTGATACGCATGAGTTACATACTTTATATCATACGTTTTTCGCTACAGTTGAAAGTGCTGTTCGTTCTGAGCTCTTTGATATTATAGCTCACCTCGATAACATAAAAGTATTTAATTACCGGTTAGATGAGAATGAACAGCTTTCTTATTATAAGGAAATTGCGCGTGCGTTAGTAGAAACGAATACCGCAACAGAAATAAATGCGGGATTGTACTATCGCTATCCTGTGCGCGAAATGTGTCCAAGTCCGCTTTATTTACAAGTGTTAGCTAAGCATGGAGTTCCGATTACTCTCTCCTCAGATGCCCATTATCCGCATGATTTAGGGAAATATGTGGAAGAAAATATAAAGACATTACGCAATCATGATATTTCTCACGTAGCTACATTTACGAAACGAGTAAGAACGATGAGATTGCTTGAAGAAGAAGTAACAATTTCAAAATAAAACACGATTTGTTGATGAAAACCACCCTTTTTGTTCAAAATAAGAAAGAATGAAAAGGAGGGTGGAAAATGGCGAAACAACAAAATAAACAAAACGTACAAGCGGCAAATCAGGCTTATACTTCTGAAACGAATAATACAGCTAACTCAGTTATCGAAGAACAAATTAGCGATACAGTTGCAGAAGGAACAATCGATGCAAAGCTTGGGCAAGAATCACAAGAGAAAGCGTAAGAAGAGAGGAGAGATGAATCTCCTCTTTTCTTATGGGAAAAAGTGTCGATTTTCAAAACTATAATCAAATTCCTTGGTTTTTATATGTGGATTTCTTACAATGAAATATAAGAGATATCTTATTTTGTATAGAAGAGGTGTTAGTAGTGGCGAAAATATTAGTTGCAGGGAAAATTCCAGAAATCGGATTAGAATTATTAAAGGATCATGATGTAGAAATGTACGATAAAGAAGAGTTAATTTCTTTAGATGAATTAACAGAGCGTGTAAAAGATAAAGATGCATTGTTAAGCTTACTTTCTACAAAGGTGACGAAAGAAGTTATTGATGCGGCACCTCATTTAAAGATTGTTGCAAACTACGGTGCTGGTTACGATAATATTGATTTCACGTATGCAGGAGAAAAAGGAATTGTAGTATCGAATACACCGAAAGTATCAACTGAAGCGACAGCAGAATTAACATTTGCACTGCTTTTAGCAGCGGCACGCAGAATTCCTGAAGGGGATAGTTTATGTCGTACAACTGGATTTAACGGCTGGGCACCATTATTTTTCTTAGGCCGCGAAGTACACGGTAAGACAATTGGAATTATTGGCCTTGGAGAAATCGGGAAGGCAGTTGCAAAGCGTGCGAAAGCATTTGGAATGGATATTTTATATACAGGGCCAAATCGTAAGCCCGAAGCTGAAAGTGAACTGGGAGCAACATATGTAACATTGGAAGAATTATTACAAACATCGGACTTTATTACAATTAACTGTGCTTATAATCCGAAATTACATCATATGATTGATGAAGAACAGTTTAAAATGATGAAGAAAACAGCATATATTATAAATGCTTCACGTGGACCAATTATGCATGAATCAGCACTTGCTCATGCACTAAAAACGAATGAAATTGAAGGTGCAGCTCTTGACGTATTTGAATTTGAACCGAAAATTACAGAAGAGCTAAAAGGATTAAAGAATGTAGTACTTGCTCCTCACGTAGGAAATGCAACATTCGAAACTCGTGATGCGATGGCTGAAATGGCAGTGAGAAATATTTTAGCTGTATTAAACAATGAAGAACCTGTAACACCTGTAAATCAAAAATTATTAGTTACAAAATAAAAAGAAACCTTCCGTATTCGGAAGGTTTCTTTTTATTTTTCTTTATTCGCTTTTTTAGACGGTCTTTGTCTAATGAATTGAGATAGCATATACAAAATATATAATGGAATAGCAATGAATAAGAAAACAGAAAAATTACCGAACCCTGTTTGGTACATTGTGATAATGATCCCAATTAAAAATAATGTAATAATTATGCTATATCGTGGAATTGGTACATCTTTTAAACTTGGGATACGAATACGACTCACCATTAAAAATGCGAACGTTACAAATACTGTAATAAGAACGATTTTTGGAATGGTATGTGAAAATAATGTTAGGAAAGCGACAAGCCCTCCTGCTGCAGTAATCGGAACTCCAGTGAAATATTTCATAGAAGTAGATGATGGTGTTACATTAAATCGTGCTAAGCGATATGCTCCGAACAGTGGGAATAATCCCGCTATGTATAGTCCAATGATTCCGTAGTTGGAGAAAGATGTGTAATACATTAACACGGCAGGTGCCGCGCCAAACGTTACAACATCTGCGAGTGAATCAAGCTCTTTTCCCATTTGTGAATCAACGCGTAATAAACGAGCAACACGACCGTCAAGACTATCTAACATCATCCCGATAAGTACTAAAATAGCAGCTGATTTATAATATCCTAAAGATGCATAGCCGATTGACAAAAATCCGCTATATAAATTTCCGAGCGTAAATAAGTTTGGAATAGCTGCTCTATACAAAATCTGATCCCTTGCTTTCTGTAATAAATTCTTAATTAGTGTATGAAAGTTTACTTATTTTATCATACCATAAATTTCTTCCTCATACGAAAGAAATTCCCAATTTGTGAAAGATTGTATAGAAGAGAAATTTGAAAAATAAGTAAAAAAAAAAGGAAGCAACTTTTGTAAAGTTGCTTCCTACACTATTCAAATTTCGTTTTCATCGTTCCGGTTTTATATCGATTGTTAGGATCAAATCGTAATAAATCTCCATAAATGAGTTTGTCGGATAATTTTAATTCTGTTTTTGCTTTTTCAATATAAGGCTGACATAGTGTTAAATCAGCTTCTTCACCTGTGCTTCTTTTATAGCACATATTTTTTGTATAAACATAACCTTCCGAAACAAAACTACCGTCCCGCATTACCATAAGAGGGTCTTTTTCTTTCGTAAATAAGTCTGTTCCAAATTCTACGGATTGATTTGTTTTAATACCAAGTAAATGAAGTAACGTTGGTTTAATATCAATTTGACCAGATACTTTAGAGATGACTTTTCCTTCTTGGCCAGGCACATGAATAATGAGAGGGACGCGTTGTAATTGCATAGAATCAAACGGTGTAATAGCGTCTTTCCCAAGGAACTGAGCCATAGCTGCATTATGGTTTTCAGAAATGCCGTAATGATCACCATAAATGACAATAACGGAATTATCATACAGTCCTTCGTCTTTCAATTGTTTAATAAATAATTTAAGAGCTTCATCCGTGTAACGAACGGTTGGGAAGTAACGATTTAAAACACCACTTTCGGAATTAAATTCATCAACATATTGATCTTCTGGATTTAGAAGAAATGGAAAATGGTTTGTTAACGTAATAAATTTTGTATAGAACGGTTGTGGTAAAGATTTTAACTTTGGAATAGATTGTTCAAAGAACTCTTTATCTTTTAATCCCCAACCGACAGACATTTGTTCCGTTCCTACGTAATCATTTAAATTAAAGTAACGATCATATCCAAGCGCAGGATACATTACATCACGATTCCAAAACGTTTTATCGTTTGAATGGAAGACAGCAGAAGAATATCCGTATTTCTTTAATTGTTCTGGTGTGGCAGTGTATTCATTTGTTGCATGAGTAAAGAATACAGAACCACGGTCTAACGGATAAAGGGAATTTTCAACGATAAATTCAGCATCAGAAGTTTTACCTTGTCCCGTTTGATGATAGAAGTTATCGAAATAAAAACTATCTTTAATAAACTCATTTAAAAATGGAGTAATCTCTTTTCCATTTATTTTTTTATTAATAACAAAACTTTGTGTAGATTCCATTGAAATTAAAATTACATTTTTACCCTTTGCAGCTCCAAATAAGTTTTTATCAACTTGTTTATCTTTTGAGTCTGTATAGTTTTTAATTTCAGAGAACCCGTCTCCACTTGCAAATACACGCTCAGCTGAAGACTTAGATTGAAGTGTAATATCAAATAGATGATATGTGTATAACCCTAAATTTTTCACGACAGTTTGACGATCAAATGAGCGTGAGAACATTTGTGGTTTATATATAACTGAAACAACAATTTGTAGTGCTAATAATGCTGTTACACCGCTAAAGAAAGTTCGCTTCTCAGAGCGAGAAAGTGGTGTTTTATCACCAAATGATGGGAATTTACGCGAAATAAACATTAAAATAATTGCGTCTGCAAATAAAAGTAATGTTTTATACGTAAAGAGTTCTTTTATACTCGTCCCTAAGTCAGCCATATTATTTGTTTGGAATAAAACAGGGAAAGTAACAAAATCGTTATAGAACCCGTAAAACATTGCATTTCCAAATAAAATAAATGACAGTATAAAACTAATTACAATAATAATTCGGTTTCGGTACTTAGATGCAAGTAAAGCGAAACCAAAAAATAAAAGTAACGAAGCTAGTGGATTAATAAAAAGCATAAATTCTTCAAAGAAGTTATCAATTCTAATATCAAATGCTAGCTTGTACACAATATATGTTTTTATCCATAATAAAACGACTGCAACTAGTGCAAATCGCAGTTTTGGAAACAGATTTTGTAGCATAATATACTCCTCTCCTAAAAGCATGACAGTTCTTGTGAGCCGGTTTGATTAGCGCCTCATTTTATATATACGAACAGTCCTTTGTTATTATGTTTATTATACTATGAGTATCATTATACGAAAATAAAAGAGAGTTGTGGGCTTTTTTATAATAATTGAGTAGAAAAAGGGCAGTGGGAGACAATAAAACGGAGTTTCTATGTATGATAATTATCGTGCGCAGAAAGAATCGAGTAATAAAACGGAGGTTATAATGCGAAAATTATTATATTTTATAGTATGCAGTAGTGTTATACTTTTTTCCTCACCGAGTATGTCAGTAGCGCAATATGATGCACCCCTTGTGGAGGATGCACTTTATTCTGTTTTATTTCCAAAAATAAATAAGGCAATTGAAAAACAATATGGAAATTTGAAACCTTATCAATGTCCTAAAATCATCCGTTTAAAAAAAGTGTATAGTGGCACATATTTATTTCAAGCGGTTATTGAAGTGACGAAGTATGAACAGGTTGGTGGGAAAATTGTTCCACCATTCGAAAAAGTAACAATTACTTTTAATAACGAAGAAGGCGAATGGGAAGTGACAAATATAGTAGTAAAGCGCTTACCAAATGATACGAAGTTAAACTGTAAAAAAACAATATAAAAAATTGTTTGACAAATAAAATGGTCCTTTGGTATTGTTAATAGCAACAATTAGATGTTTGAAAATTAAATAGACTTACCTCATCTACTCTCAAAGGTAGAGGCCGCGATAGGAAAGAGTAAGCTATGGGAGATTTAATGGAATCTGTGATCATAGGTTGAAAGGGACTATTGCCGAAATATAAGAATAACCATCTTATTCATATATTGGGACTGCATTGAATAAATGTAGTACTGTCATAATATTTATTTTATGGAGAGCTATTTGGAGATGTTGATGCGGTTTCTTATTTTGAGAAGATAACAACTCGTTTATTTTTTCAATATATATTTTTCCTAATAAGAAACGCGTGTGAACATTGTTCCGCGCGTTTTTTGTCTATCTAAAAGCGTGCTGCAATGAATAGAAGATTGGGGTTATGAGTTTTAGAGGAAATAAGGGAGGAATTCAAATGTATTTACACGGCACAAGCCGAATCAATGGGCAAGGACACTTAGAAATTGGTGGGTGCGATACGACGCAGCTAGCAAAACAATACGGAACACCACTTTATGTATACGATGAAGAGTCTATTCGAGGAAAGTGCCGCGCGTTTCATCGTGCTTTTAAAGAAAGTGGTTTCTCTTATCAAGTAGCATATGCAAGCAAGGCGTTCTTGTGCATGGAGATGTGCCGAGTAGCTCGTGAAGAGAATATGTCTTTAGACGTTGTTTCTGGAGGAGAATTATATACTGCGCTCCAAGCTGGTTTTCCGGCATCGCGTATTCATTTTCACGGAAATAATAAAACAGAAGAAGAAATGATTATGGCTCTTCAGGCGAATATCGGTTGTTTTGTAGTAGATAATTTCTTAGAATTAGAAATCTTACATGATTTAGCAATGCAACATGGGAAATTTGTGAACATATTAATCCGTGTAACGCCTGGAGTAGAGGCACATACACACGAATATATAACAACAGGTCAAGAGGATTCGAAATTTGGGTTTGGTGTTTCAAATGGTCAAGCGATGCAAGCAATTGAGCTTGCCTTGCAAAAATCAAATTATAATGTGCTAGGAATTCACTCGCACATCGGATCACAAATATTTGAAACGGCTGGATTTGTTCGAGCAATTGAAGTACTCCGCCAATTTTTAGAAGAAGTGAGAGAGCGAACACATTATGTGATGAAAGTATTAAATGTGGGCGGAGGTTTCGGTATACGTTATACGGAGTCAGATGCACCATTAACACTTGAAACGTATGTGCACGCTGTAACAAGTACGATAAGAGAACAATTTACATTATGTGAATATCCGCTTCCAGAAATATGGATTGAACCAGGTCGTAGTATCGTAGGTGATGCTGGAACAACACTTTATACAGTCGGAGCGGTGAAAGAGATTCCTGGCATTCGGAAATATGTTTCAGTCGATGGTGGAATGACAGATAATTTAAGACCAGCTCTATACGGAGCCCGTTATGAGGCGATGTTGGCGAATCGAGGGAATGATAAGAATGAGGAGCTCGTTTCGATTGCTGGGAAATGCTGTGAAAGTGGAGATATGCTGATTTGGGATATTAACTTACCGCAAGTTGCTTCTTCTGATTTACTAGCAATTTCTTGTACGGGGGCATATGGGTACTCGATGGCTAATAATTATAATCGTATTCGTAGACCAGCTGTCGTCTTTGCAAAAGGCGGGACGTCACAAATTGTCGTAGAACGTGAAACATATGAAAATATCATTGGGAACGATCGCATACGTATTAAAGAGCTGGTGTGAATGAGAAAGAAGGAGTTGTCTAGTAAAGGCAACTCCTTTTAAAAAAAGAAAAATAATTAAATATATCGGAAAACTAGGATTGAAAAAAATCAGAATTGTGATAAAATACAAATACAAAGCTTATCAAGAGAAGCTGAGGGAACTGGCCCTACGAAGCTCGGCAACCTGCTTATAGAAAGCAAGGTGCTAAATCCAGCAAAATGGAATCCATTTTGAAAGATAAGGTAAAATATATTACCGAACAGTCTTTTCGAAATGGGAAAGATTTTTTTTATGAATAAAAAGGGGGCTGTTTGCGTGAGCGTACGGGAACATTTTGATGAAGTGTCCGAAAAAATTCAAACGATGCTTGCTGATATGAAATATGGTTCAATTACAATTGTTGTGCAAGATGGAAAAGTGATTCAATTAGAGAAAAGTGAAAAGGTCCGTTTAAAGTGAAAAGCGCTGACTAGAAAAACTAGAGGCGGTTTTAATCTATTTTTAATAGGTTAAAGCCGTCTTTTTGCTTTTACAGGGGGAAAAAACATGTTGACGTACGAAACGTGGAAAGAAAATAGTGTTTCATTTTCTGAAGAAGATGAAACGAAAGGCGCGCTATCAGTATTAAGTTGGGCTTATAGAGAGTATAAAGATGAAATTGTATATGCATGTAGCTTTGGGGTGGAGGGAATGGTTTTATTGCATCTTATAAACCAAGTAAATCCATCTGCTAAAGTTGTATTTTTAGATACAAATGTTCATTTTCAAGAAACGTACGAATTAATTAAAAAGGTACGCGAGAGATTTCCTTCATTAAATATTATAGAAAAACTGCCAGAACTTACACTTGATGAACAAGCGAAGCTTCATGGAGAGAAGTTATGGGAAAGTAATCCGAATCTTTGCTGTAGTATTAGAAAAATTTTACCGTTAGAAAAATCATTAGCAGCGGAAAAAGCGTGGATATCGGGCTTAAGAAGGGAACAATCAGAAACGCGTAAGCATACACAGTTTATAAATCAAGATCGTCGTTTTCAATCTATTAAAGTTTGTCCGCTCATTCATTGGACTTGGAAAGAAGTTTGGCGATATGTATATAAACATAGTTTGCCGTATAACCCATTGCATGATGTTGGCTATCCGAGTATTGGGTGTGAGAAATGTACATTACCTGTAGGTGATGGTGGCGACTCAAGAGATGGAAGATGGGCTGGGAAAATGAAGACGGAATGTGGCCTTCACTTTCAATGAGATAGATTTTGAAATAAAGCTAAGAAGGGATATAAGAAGATGAGTACAACAAATGAATTAGTAAACCGCATTGATGAAACATATGACATATCGAACATTGTAAAGGAAATCGAGATAGACAAAATTGCACTTAGTGATTTAGAACTTTTGGCGACAGGAGGATATAGCCCTCTTACAGGATTTTTAGGGAAGAGAGATTATGATTCAGTAGTAGAAACGCTTCGTTTAGCAAATGGAAGCGTATGGAGTATACCGATTACACTACCGGTAACAGAAGAAGTAGCAGAGAAACTGCAGGCTGGAGAGGAAGTAAAACTTGTCAACGCCGGAAATGTATATGGTGTTATTCAAATAGAAGATATTTTTGTACCTGATAAAGAAAAAGAAGCGTTACTTGTATATAAAACGACGAATGAAGCTCATCCAGGAGTAAAGAAATTATATGAACGACCAAATGTTTACGTTGGAGGAGCTATTATTCTTACAAAACGCTTTGAAAATAAGCAATTTCCTTCTTATCATTTAGATCCGATTGAAACGAGAGAAGAATTTAAAAAACGTGGCTGGAAAACAGTAGTCGGATTTCAAACGAGAAACCCGGTACATCGTGCTCATGAATATATTCAAAAGTCTGCTCTTGAAATTGTAGACGGTCTCTTTTTAAATCCACTTGTTGGGGAAACAAAGTCAGATGATATTCCTGCTGATGTAAGGATGGAAAGCTATGAAGTACTACTTCAAAACTATTATCCGAAAAACCGTGTCTTTTTAGGCGTATTTCCTGCAGCAATGCGTTACGCAGGACCAAGGGAAGCGATATTTCATGCACTAGTAAGAAAGAACTTTGGTTGCACCCACTTTATTGTAGGGCGTGATCATGCCGGGGTAGGAGACTATTACGGAACATATGAAGCGCAGGAAATCTTTACGAATTTTACAGTAGAAGAGTTAGGGATTACGCCGTTATTTTTTGAACATAGTTTCTACTGCACTAAATGTGAAGCAATGGCTTCAACGAAAACGTGTCCGCATGGAAAAGAAGACCGTGTCATCTTATCAGGTACGAAAGTACGAGAAATGTTAAGAAATGGTGAGATTCCGCCGAGTACATTTAGTCGTAAAGAAGTAGTGGAAGTGCTGATAAAAGGTTTGAAAAAAGAAGTAGTAACAGAATAGGGAGAGAACGAGATGGATACGAATATTACTTGGCATACAGCTTCTGTTTCAAAAGATGAGAGAAGAGTGAAAAATGGGCATCACAGTTTTGTAGTTTGGTTTACTGGTTTATCAGCTTCGGGTAAATCTACAGTAGCGAATGCGGTTGCTCGTAAACTGTTTGAAAAGAATATCGGAAATTATGTGCTAGATGGGGATAATATTCGCCACGGTTTAAATAAAGATTTAGGTTTTTCTGAAAGTGATCGTATGGAAAATATAAGACGTATTGGTGAAGTGGCGAAGCTATTTGTAGATCAAGGAACTGTTGTCCTTACAGCGTTTATTTCACCATTTCGAGTAGACAGAAAACAAGTTAGAGATCTATTAGCGGCAGATGAGTTTATTGAAGTCTTTGTGAAGTGTCCGATTGAAGAGTGTGAGAAACGTGATCCGAAAGGACTTTATAAAAAGGCGAGAAAAGGTGATATTAAAGAGTTTACGGGAATTGATTCACCGTATGAGGAACCAGAACAAGCGGAATTAATTGTAGAAACGCACAAGTATTCTATTGAAGAATGTGCAGAACAAATCGTGAAATACTTACAAGAGCGTAGTTTTATATAGGGGGATTAAAAATGAGTTATGAAAAAGTATGGGCTAATAATGAAAAATTAAATCAGACTGAGAAAAACAAATTAGAAAAAGATGGATTGGAAATCTTTAATGATATTCCATACTACGCAGAAAATGGATTCGAATCTATTCCGAAAGAAGAGTGGGACGCATTTAAATGGGCAGGATTGTATTTGCAACGACCGAAAGAAGCGGGCTATTTTATGATGCGTGTCAATATTCCTTCTGGGATTATTACAAATGCGCAGGCAGAGGTGCTAGCTTCTATCGCTGAAGATTATGGGCGTGATGTGTTAGATATTACGACAAGACAGGCGATTCAGTTTCATTGGTTAGAAATTGGGCAAATTCCGGATATTTTTAAAAGATTAGCGAGAGTTGGTTTATCTTCAGCAGGGGCATGCGGTGATATTACACGTAATATTACAGGTAATCCACTTGCTGGAATTGATGCGAATGAACTATTTGATACAACATCGATTGTTAAAGAAATATACGATTACTTCCAACATAATGAAGAGTTTTCTAATCTACCACGTAAATTTAAAATGTCTATTAGTTCTAACATTTATAATTCAGCAAATGCAGAGATTAACTGTGTGGCATTTACACCTGCTACGAAAGAAATAGATGGTGAGAAAAAAGTTGGTTTTCATATAAAAGTAGGCGGAGGCTTATCAGCTCGTCCGTACTTAGCGGAAGAATTAGATGTATTCGTTTTACCAGAAGAAGTGAAAGCAGTATCGATTGCAATTGCTACTATATTCCGTGATTTTGGATATCGTGAAAAGCGTCATTTAGCACGTTTGAAATTTCTTGTTGCTGACTGGGGCGCGGAGAAATTTAAAGAGAAACTAATAGAGTATACAGGACCATTGCAAAGTAAAGGGGAGAGTGCTCTCAAAGGCTGGAATGCAGGATACTTTTATGGCGCCCAGGATCAAAAACAAGAGGGGTTAAAATATGTCGGTTTTAATGTGCCGGTAGGACGTTTACATGCAGAGGAAATGTTTGAGATTGCAAGAATTGCAAAGAAATATGGAAACGGACAAATCCGTACTTGTAACTCACAAAACTTCATTATTCCGAATGTTCCGCCAGAAAATGTTGCAGGATTATTAAGTGAACCGTTGTTTGAAGTAATTTCTGCAAATCCGAAATCATTTATTGGTCATGCGGTTTCATGTACTGGTATTGAGTATTGCAATCTTGCGTTAGTAGAAACGAAAGAAAGATTACACAAAATCGCAGAGTACTTAGATACACAAATTGCACTTGATGTTCCGATTCGAATTCATATGGTAGGATGCCCGAACTCCTGTGGTCAACGTCAAATTGCTGATATTGGTTTGCAAGGGATAAAACTGAAAACGAAGGAAAAGGGAATCGTTGAGGCGTTTGAAATATATGTGGGCGGAACGCTATTAGACGGAGGAGCATATAACGAAAAATTAAAAGGGAAAATAGATGGAGAAGATTTGCCGGATGTTCTCGTGTCCTTTTTAAGTTATTTCCAAAAGAATAAATTACTAGCCGAAACGTTTTATGATTTCGTCGGACGTGTTGGAGTGGAAGAATTACAAATTGTACTAAACCAAGTAGTAGAAGAAGTAATAGCGTCTTAGGAGGGACAATATGGATTTATATCGATTTGAAGCTGTATTAGTGAATAGTGTTGTTCCAATAGTCGTTGTTGCTCAAAGTGAAGAGCAAGCATTTAAGCTTGCGGAGATAGAACTTGAAAAATACTTTTTACCGCTACCAGAAGTGAAAGAAATCTCATTATATGAAAAAAAGAAGATTCGAAAAGGCGCGGCATTCGTTATTCATGAGTAAGGGGCAGTGTAATACGAAATAATAGTAACTTCCATTCGTGATGAAGAGTGGAAGTTTCATTTTATAGTAGAAATGAGGAGAGATGATGGGGAAGGTTTATATCGTTGGGGCGGGGCCTGGTGATCCAGATTTAATTACTGTTAAAGGGTTGAAATGTATCGAGAAGGCGGACGTTATTTTGTATGACCGCCTTGTGAATAAAGAGTTACTTTCTTATGCAAAGCCTGAAGCTGATTTAATTTATTGCGGGAAACTCCCGAATTATCACACGATGAAGCAAGAGACAATTAACACATTTCTTATTAAATATGCGAAAAAAGGAAAAGTTGTAACGAGGCTTAAGGGCGGAGATCCATTTGTATTTGGAAGAGGTGGGGAAGAAGCTGAAGCGTTAGCGAAGCAAAATATCCCATTTGAAATTATTCCTGGTATTTCAGCTGGGATAGCTGCTCCTGCTTACGCTGGAATTCCGGTAACGCACCGCGATGCCAGTGCAAGTTTTGCTGTTGTGACAGGGCACCGGAAAGAAGGGGCTGAAGAGGAAGTGAAGTGGGAAAGTTTAGCGAAAGGTGTAGATACATTAGCTGTCTATATGGGGGTTAGTAATTTACCTTACATATGTGAACAACTAATAAAACATGGAAAAGATCAAAGTACACCTGCTGCTATCATTGAGTGGGGAACGACATCTATGCAGCGTACTGTTACAGCAACGTTAGGAACAATTGTAGATGTAGCCAAAAAAGAACAAATTAAAAATCCGAGTATGATTGTTATTGGAGAAGTTGTCCGTTTTAGAGAAAAGATACATTGGTTTGAGAAACAAACGGAAACTGCATATCAAGTAAGCGGAGTATTGTAAAATGAAGGCTGTTATATATATATGTCATGGAAGCCGTTTGAAAGCAGCAAAAGAAGAAGCGGTTGCGTTTATTACGTCATGTATGAACTATGTAGAGGCAAATATTCAAGAAATTTGTTTTTTAGAACTAGCGAATCCTTCTATTGAAGAAGGATTTCGTAAATGTGTGGAGCGTGGTGCTACAGAGATTATCGCTATTCCTGTTTTTTTATTAGCGGCAGGACATGTAAAGAAAGATATTCCGCTTGAATTACGAAAGTTAAACGAGGAATATCCGGATATCAAAATAGTGTATGGTAATCCATTTGGTGTATCAGAAGTGCTTGTAAAAGCGGTATATAACGGAAGTGGTATTAAAGACTATGAAGAAAAAGTAACACTTTTGCTCGTTGCAAGAGGGAGTAGTGATCCGGAAACTTTACAAGACATAAAGTGGATTTCTTCTTTATTTCAAAAAGAAGAGAACATTAAAGAGGTGGAAGTTTGTTATTTAGCAGCCGCGGAGCCGAAGTTTGATGAGAAGTTGAAAGAAATTGTAGAACAAAAAGAACGGAACATTGTTGTGTTACCTTACTTATTATTTACAGGCTTACTCATGAAACATGTTGAGAAAGAAGTGCGTCAATATGAATCGGAAGAGATAAAAATAAGTCCATATTTAGGAAAGAATGTAGCGTTTCGAGAGATGTTAATTCAGAAAACAGAGGAAATATTGAAGGGAGATCAATATGTATCCACTTACAGTGCGAGTTGATGAGAAACGTGTTGTTGTCATTGGTGGAGGGAAAGTAGCAGGGTTTAAAATTATTCCTTTACTAAAACAAGGTGCGGATATAGTTGTGATAAGTACAGAATTAGATGCGAATTTAGTGAAACTTGTAGAAGAAAAGCAAATTCGTTGGTATCAAAGAGAGTATGAGAAAAGTGATATTAAAGATGCTTTTTTAGTAGTTGCAGCGACTAGCGATTCGGTACTAAATGAACAAATTGCTGAAGATGCCTCGGTAAATCAACTGGTAAATGTTATTACGAATCCGGAAAGTGGAAATGTTCATTTTCCGGCGGCAATTCATCGTGGACTACTTAATGTAGCTGTTTCTACTGGAGGGGCAAGTCCGAAACTTGCAAAAAAAATTCGTGATGATATCGCAAATAAATATGATGAGAAGTATGAATCGTATCTTGATTTTTTATATGAAGTTAGAATAAAAGTGAAAGAATTACAAGTAGAGAAAAGGCAAAAAAATATATTGTTGCAAGAAGTATTAAAGTCGATATATGTTCAAAGTGAACAAAAAAGAGAGCTTTTTTTACAAGAATTAGAGAGGGGAATTTATATAGGATAGTGAGTGAATTGTGCTTTACAAATATAAAAATATAATTTATAATCACAAGTAACTTCAAAAGATGAAATCGATGAGCAAGAAGAGTACGTATATTTGATGCGTTCAGAGAGCTGGGGTAAGGTGTGAGCCCGGTACGATAAAATATACAGAATGGGCTTGCGAGAGGTATGCTGAACATTGCAGTAGGCAACCCGGGTTCCGCCGTTAAAAGGATAGGGTATCGGAATTTTCCTGTACCTGAACAAGTGGGATTTATTGATCCAATTGAGGTGGTACCACGGTATTCTATTACATATATCGTCCTCTACATGCATATTTGCGTGTAGGGGACTTTTTTATTTTCTAAAGGAGGTGTGCGAGTATGAAATGAAAGTGTATAATCTATAAAAGTTATAATATTCAGAAAAGGAGAATTTATGATGAAAGAAACACAGCAATGGACGTCGAAAATTGGCTTTGTACTCGCAGCAGCCGGAGCCGCAGTAGGTCTTGGTGCAATATGGAAGTTTCCATATGTTGCAGGTAATGGAGGGGGAGGCGCGTTCTTCCTTGTATTCTTACTATTAACTTTATTTATTGGTATGCCTCTTCTTTTAGCTGAATTTGTTATTGGGCGTAGTACTCAAAAAGAGGCAGTTACAGCTTATAAAGTATTAGTACCGAATAGCAAGTTATATCCTTGGATTGGTCGTATGGGGGTTGTTACTTGTTTTAGCGTACTATCTTTTTATAGTGTTGTAGGAGGATGGATTTTACTTTATTTATACTATAGTGTCACAGGTAGTTTCTGGAACGGAGTAGTCGATTATGGACAATTGTTTGCTGAAACAATTTCAAATCCAGTAAGTGCGATTGGGGCGCAATTCATCTTTATGCTTTGTACCATTTTTGTTGTTAGTAAGGGTGTGGAAAAAGGCATAGAAAAAGCAAGTAAGTACATGATGCCGCTATTATTTATTTTGTTTATTGCTATAATTATTCGTGCGTTAACACTTGATGGTGCTATGGCTGGGGTAGAGTTCTTCTTAAAACCAGATTTTTCAAAGCTTACAGCAGATACAATTTTATATGCGATGGGACAATCTTTCTTCTCACTAACGGTAGGTGCCTCGGTAATGGTAACGTATAGTTCGTATTTAAAGAAAGAAGAGCATTTAGCTAAATCAGCAACATCTATTGTAAGTTTAACTGTTTTCGTTACAGTACTTGCAGGATTAGCGATTTTTCCAGCGATTTTCGCATTAGGAGTTAAACCGACAGAAGGACCAGGACTACTGTTTATTGTTCTTCCTGCTGTCTTTGCAAAAATTCCATTTGGACAATTTTTCTTCATTATGTTTTTAATTTTATTCTTCTTTGCGACTTTAACATCTGCGATTTCAATGCTTGAAATTGTAGTAGCATCTGTTGCGAAAGATAATGAGAAGAAGCGTCCGTCAGCTTCGTTATTAATTGGTATTCTTATTTTTGCAGTTGGAATTCCGTCAGCATTATCGTTTGGGATTATGAGTGATGTGAAAATATTTGGGAAAACATTCTTTGATTTCGTCGACTTCTCGGTAAGTAATGTATTGCTGCCACTCGGAGTACTAGCCATTTCGCTATTCGTACCAAATAAAATGAGTAAAGAGTTATTAATGAAAGAATTAGAAGTTACGGAAACGAAAGGGAAAACATTATTTAACATTTGGTTCTTCTTACTTCGTTATGTTATTCCGGTAACTGTAATTATCGTATTTTTAAATGCGATAGGCGTATTTAAAATGTTTGCATAATAAAAAGACGGAGAAATCTCCGTCTTTTTATTATGTTGTAGAAGTATTTAATAAGCGATTATATGCTTTATAAGCTGTGACAACTGCGATAAATGATCCAATTAAAAATAACGCTGAGCCGCCGAATGTAAATAACCGGCCGATGTATGTTTCTCTAGCTTCTTCTATTTCTTCTTGTAATTGTGTGTTCATATTTATCCCCCCGCAAAATATAGGCATTTAGTTGTAATCTATGTGGAATGCCTATATTGTGTGAAGTGTAAACAAAAAATCTCGGTATGCACCGAGATTTTTTATAATCCGATATAAGGAGACGGATCAACTGCGTTTGTCTTACCAACATTCCATTCCCCGATATGAAGTTCGAAGTGTAAATGTTGTCCGTAAGATTGACCGGTATTTCCCATAAAGCCAAGTTGATCGCCTTGTTTTACAGTTTGTCCATTTGATACAGAGCGGCTATTCATATGTGCATACACTGTCGTATATGTTTTTCCGTTAACACGGTGAGATAAGTAAACAACGTTTCCGTAACTAGAGGATAATTCTGAACGGATAACAACGCCATCTGCAGCGGCAATAATTGGAACTGTTCCCGAAGCTGCGATATCGATTCCTTTATGGTTATCTAAAGAACGTGCGCCGAATCCAGAAGTTTTTGATCCAGCGGCTGGCTTAATAAATCCACCTTTGTTCGTATCTTGCGGTGTTGGTGCGGATTGTGTGCTTTCTTTAGCAGAGGCGGCGGCTTGTTTTTTTGCTTCCTCAGCCTTGCGTGCCTCTTCAGCTTTCCGAGCCTCTTCTGCACGTTTTTCTTCTTCAATTGCTTTTTGAACAGCTTGACGCTGGTTTTCTAAAATACCTTGTGACTCTTCTAATCCTTCAATCTCGGAATCTACTTTTGATACTTTCGTATGTAGATCTTTAATAAGAGTTTGTTGCTGTTGTTGATTACTTTGTAACTCTTGTTGTTTTTGTTCTAATTTTTGTTCAGATTCTTTCAGTTGTTGCTCTTTTTTCTCAACAGCCTCTTTTTCTGTCGTCACAGCATTCTGATCACTTGTTTGTTTTTTCACAATATCGGTATCGTTATTTAAAATTAAACTTACAGAGTACATATTATCAACAAGATCGGCAATATTTGCAGAGCTTGTTATTACTTCTGTAATGATACTCGTACGAGGCTTTTCTTGCATAGATTGTAGTCGTTGTTTAATAACTTCCTGCCGTGTATCTATGTTTGTTTGTAATTGCTCTATATGTTTCTTTTTTTCAGTAATAACTTGCTGTGTGTTGCTAATTTCTTTTTTTGTATCGTTTAATTCAGCTTCGTTTTTATTAATAGAAGTAGTTAATTCGTCGATTTTCTTTTGCAATTCCTGGATTTCTTTTTCTATTTGTTCTTTCTCAGCTGATTTATTTTGTAAGTCATTTTGTTTGCCTTCTAATTCGGATTGAATATTAGATAATTTATTTTCATTCGTTTCAGCGTATACGGGTGAAAGTAACGGGGAAACGAAAATCGTTCCAGCTGCTAAAACACTAAACGTTGCAAATTTCTTTTTCATTGTTGTCTTGCTCCTTTCCCTATGAATGTTATATATCATAAGAAGAAGAGTGTCTATCGTTGTAATCATAATGTAAAGAAAACTTTATAAATTTGCTAAGTTTTGTCGGAATTTAGTATCTTTTCGTAGCGTTTGTCATAAAGTTAAAATTCTTGAATGTATAGAAAAAGTTATCAATTTCTATATTTTTTTTTAAAAATCATGGAAAATGATGGGGTTTTCCATGATGAAACAGTACTTTAAAAATCTATCAATCACTAGTGAGGAATCGATTTCATGTGAGGTTTTCTGACATGAGGTTTATTTTTGTCAAGAAAATTATTTGCGTTCGGGCAAACTTATTTTGTTGTCAGATTTTAATTTTTGATTTATGATTTTTAACAGGGACAAAATGTAGTGAATTGTCGAATAATATGTAATACTCTTAATTTCATGTTTTATAGAGATAGAATGAGAGATAGAGTGACACATCGAAGAGGGGGTTACCACAAGTATGAAAAGAATAGGACTTGCATGGCAAATTTTAATAGGACTTGCGCTCGGTATTGCAGTTGGAGCTATTTTCTTTGGCAATCCGGAAGTGGTGAAGTACTTACAACCAATTGGTGATATTTTCATCCGATTAATTAAGATGATTGTTGTACCGATTGTTGTAGCGAGTATTGTTGTTGGAGTTGCTGGTGTTGGCGATGTTAAGAAGTTAGGTCGACTAGGCGGAAAAACAATTATTTACTTTGAAATTATTACAACACTTGCAATTGTTGTTGGTCTATTAATAGCGAACATTTTCCAACCTGGAAAAGGCGTTGATATGGATAAGTTAACAAAAACAGATATTTCTAAATATACAGCTACGACAGAGCAAGTACAAAGTCATTCGTTTGCGGATACATTTGTAAATATTGTTCCGACGAACATTATGAAATCATTAGCTGAAGGTGATATGCTTGCTATTATCTTCTTCTCAGTATTATTTGGTTTAGGTGTAGCAGCAATTGGTGAGCGTGGCAAACCAGTTCTACAATTTTTCCAAGGTGTAGCAGATGCAATGTTTTATGTAACGAACCAAGTTATGAAGTTTGCACCATTTGGTGTATTCGCATTAATTGGTGTTACAGTTTCTACATTCGGATTAGCTTCATTAATTCCATTAGGGAAATTACTCATTGTAGTATACGGAGCAATGATCTTCTTCGTTGTAGTTGTATTAGGGCTTACAGCGAAAATATTCGGTATTAACATTTTCCAATTCTTTAAAATTTTAAAAGACGAGCTGATCTTAGCGTACTCTACAGCAAGTTCAGAAACGGTTTTACCGAAAATTATGGAGAAAATGGAAAAATTCGGTTGTCCGAAAGCAATTACATCTTTCGTTATTCCAACGGGTTATTCATTTAACTTAGATGGATCAACTTTATATCAAGCAATTGCGGCAATTTTCTTAGCGCAAATGTACGGTATTGAATTATCCATTACACAACAAATTACGTTATTACTTGTATTAATGGTTACATCAAAAGGTATCGCGGGTGTACCGGGCGTATCATTCGTTGTATTATTAGCAACACTTGGTACAGTAGGTATTCCAGCTGAAGGTTTAGCGTTTATTGCAGGTATTGACCGTATTCTAGATATGGCTCGTACAGCAGTTAACGTTGTAGGTAACTCTTTAGCGGCTGTAGTTATGTCTAAGTGGGAAGGTCAATATGACGCTGAAAAAGGACAAGCCTATTTAAAAGAGATATCTGAAAAGGGTCAAGCGGCTTAATTATGATTTGAAAAGCTCTCACATATTATGTGAGAGCTTTTCTGTATGTAGAAGAGGAGAGAAAGTTATGAAACGTAAGTACGGTGATGGTTCTACGTGGAAGCGATTAATAGAGAAGACATACACAGTAAAACAAGTTGAAGCAGGTATGTTAGGAATATTGGATATAAAAAAGGTGAGAGAGCCTAGTTATAAAGAATACAATAGTAAAGAGCTTTGCATTGCAGGTGATGGGTATACATGGATGCAATATTTTACAAACGGAAATAACTTTGCGATTACAGCTATGTTAGACAATCAAAAACAATTAGTGCAATATTATATCGATGTGACAAAAGAATTTAAAATAGACGATCGTGGTTTACCTTATTTTGATGATTTATATTTAGATGTGGTATTGTTACCGAACGGTGAGATCTATGTACTGGATGAAGACGAGTTAGAGGATGCTTATAAAACTGGTGATGTTACAAAAGAAGAATATGAGTTAGCATGGAATACAACAAAATGGATTATCGCGACGATAAAAAATAGAGAATTTTATTGGATCTCAATATTGGATAAAGAAATCGAAAAGTTAAAATGATTGGTTTATTCACCTTTTTGTATAATTACCAAAAAAATCTATACAAAAAATAATTGACTTTTGTTTTGTAAGCGAGTAAAGTTAGAAAAGAAATTATTATTAAAAAATAAATATGAAACCTTCTTATAAAGAGAGGCGGAGGGACTGGCCCTACGATGCCTCGGCAGCGGACTCGATTTCAGAGTGCTGTGCCAAATCCAGCAAGCATGTGCTTGAAAGATGAGAAGAGTGTTTCTTATAGATGTATAAGACCTCTTCTCATTGGAAGAGGTCTTTTGTTATTCATTAGAAAAGGTTGAAAACTAGGGAGAGATGATACTTTGAAAGAAACGAGAGGAAATGGTTTAGCTTTATTACCACTTGGAATATTTTTGGCGCTATTTATTGGTTCTGGGATTATTACAGGTGATTTCTATAAATTGCCGATACTTGTAGCGATTTCAATTGCTGTAGGAATTGCTTTAGTGATGAATCGTAAGGAAAGCTTTAATGTGAAAGTAGAACGATTTGCTAAAGGTGCAGGAAACCCTGATATTATGATCATGGTTCTGATTTTTGTACTTGCAGGGGCGTTTTCTGAAACGGCAAAAGGAATGGGTGGAGTTGATTCCACTGTTAACTTAGCGTTATCTATTTTACCCCAAGGATTTATCGTTGCTGGAATTTTTGTTATAGGGGCATTTATTTCATTAGCGATGGGAACTTCAATGGGAACAATTGCTGCATTAGCACCGATTGCTGTAGGTATTAGTGGGCAAACTGATATCTCAATTGCGCTTACGATGGCTACTGTTGTGGGCGGAGCGATGTTTGGCGATAATTTATCATTTATTTCTGATACGACAATTGCTGCTGTTCGTTCGCAAGGAACAGAAATGAAAGATAAGTTTAAAACGAATTTTTTAATTGTATTGCCAGCTGCAGTCATTACAATTGTACTATTAGTAATGATTACTTTAGGTAATGATACAGAAATTAAAGCTCATACATTTGATTGGGTGAAGATTTTACCATACGCAGGTGTACTTGTTACAGCACTACTTGGCTGGAATGTACTCATTGTATTAACTGGTGGAACGGTACTATCTGGTGTTATCGGTCTTATAGATGGAAGTTATACGTTAGAGAGTTTCTTTAAAAGTGTAACGACTGGAATGGGCAGTATGATGGAGTTAGTGTTACTTGCCATTTTAATCGGTGGTATGGTTGAACTTATCCAGTATAATGGTGGCATTCAATATTTAATGAATCTTTTAACACGTAATATTCGTTCGAAAAAAGGAGCAGAGTTTGGTATTGCTGGCTTAGTGAGTATGACGAATATGTGTACAGCAAATAATACAATCTCTATCATTTTTACAGGTCCGCTTGCGAAAAACATTGCGGATCAGTATGAAATTGATCCGCGTAAATCAGCGAGTGTACTGGATCTTTTCTCATGCTGTATACAAGGGTTAATTCCATATGGTGCTCAAATGTTAACAGCGGCAGGATTTGCTGCGTTATCTCCGATCGAATTGTTACCATATGCATTTTATCCAATTTTAGTTGGAGTATGTGGAATTATTTCTATATTAATTGGTTTCCCAAGGTTTTCTAAAGTGGCGGAAAAGAAAGAGTATCATAAAACAGCATAATTAAATATGAATTTTATTAGTAGCAACAGAAGCCGTACAGAGAATATTCTCTGTACGGCTTTTTCTATGCAATAAAAGAGTGAGTTATCCTATCTTTCCTTATATTTTTACAAAAGGCTGAATGGAACTCAGTCTTAAGTCTGAGTTAAAAACGGTTCTTAAGCTCGTTATGAAAAAATGAAAAAATAGTTAAGATAAGAGTATCAAATCGAAGGGAGGCAAGCACAAGATGAAACAATTTCTAGCGTTTATCGCGGCCGGTATTTTGGCTTTAATTGCTCTTGGTAGTCTTGCTGGTATTGTAGGATTCGCAATCGGAGCAGGAGTTGTGTACTGGAGCTATAAATCATTTGTGCGAGCTAAATCATTTTTTGGAAAGTTAGCTTGGGGTATTGTTGGTTTAATCGGTTTGTCCATTGCACTTTCTCATTCCCCAGCATTAATCGGGATCGCAGCATTAGTAGTTTTATACTACGGATACCGTGAGTGGAAAAAAGAAAAAAATGTAGTTGTTGATTCTGCTCCAGAAAGTTCTAAACCATATAGCAACTTTGAAGATGAGTGGAACAAGTTAATGAAAAACTAATATAAAATAAATCAAATCAAATTATAAAGTAGAAGAGAGGAAGATTATAATGAAACAATCTTTATTCGGACGTGTACGCGATGCAATTTTAGCTGATTTTCATAATGTGTTAGATGAGAAAGAAAGAAAAAATCCAATAGCAATGTTAAACCAATATTTACGCGACAGTGAGCGTGAAATAACAAAAATTGAGAAGTTAATTCAGCGTCATAAAACATTAAAATCTAACTTCGCTCGTGAGCTTGAGCAAGCACGTTATTTCGTTAATAAAAGATCAAAGCAAGCTATCATCGCACAAGAAGCAGGCGAATTGCAATTGCACGAACGTGCATTAGAAGAAGTAGCGTATTATGAAGGGCAAGTAACTCGCTTAGAAGAAATGTATGCTGGTGTTGTAGAGCAAATTGATGAGTTAGAGCGTCGTCTTTCAGAAATGAAAAATAAATTAAAAGAAATGAACGCAAAGCGTATGGAATTAATGGCACGTGAAAATATGGCGCATGCAAACCGCCGTATGAATACTGCTATGCATAAAATGGATGAAAATAATCCGTTCTTACGATTCGAAGAAATTGAAGATCACATTCGTGACATAGAGCTTCGTATAAATGAAGAGCATGAGCGTGATACATTTGATATGAAAATTGCAAAACTAGAGAGTGAAATGAAAGAGAAAAATGAAGTATCGTTAACGAAAGAAGTAACAAAATAATTGTAGTATATAATAAAACAGGCTTATGATATAGTGATAGGAGAAAAGGTGTTGGAAAGCAATGCCTTTTCTTCTATGTATATGTGACAAAGAGGGGGGGAGCTGAAATGAAGAAGCACTTTTCAAAAACACAATTTATGGGGATGCTCCTCATCATATTTGGATTCGGTCTTTTTCTTGATATGATACTTGGACATTTTGAACCAGGTGGTCTAATATTTGCATTTATTATGATTATGTTTGGAAGACATTATCGAAAGAAGAACCGTTATGTAAGAGGGAATGTATTTTTATTTGTCGGTGGTATTGTATTCTTATTCTTCTTATTTTCATCAGCAGCATTCGTACTTGTTGTGTTTGCTTGTTTAGCTTTAATTGGTTATCAACTTATTCAACAAGGACATCAGCAAAAAGCAATGAAAGTTGAAATTAAAGAAAAGGGATATATAGATGAAGAAAAACAAATATATCGTACAGAACCGTATATAAAAAATATGTTTGTAGGTAATGTACGAATGATGGATCATATTTATGAATTAGAGGATATTAACGTCCAATATGGTGCTTGTGATGTCGAGATTGATTTAACAACCGCTATGATTCCAGAGGGGGAAACGGTTATTGTTATTCGGGGCGCCATTGGTAATATTCGTTTATATGTACCATATGATATTGAATTGTCTTTAAATCATTCTGTTATTGTTGGGCGAGTGCTCCTGCCAGGACACGAAGAAACTGGATTTAACCGTAATGTTACGTTTAGAACAGAACAGTATAAAGAAGCCCCTCGTCGTATTAAAATTATTTCTTCGCTTGTCGTAGGCGATACGGAAGTGAGGAAAGTATAATGAAAAAACAAAGGAATATTTCTTGGATGTATATTCGTTATTCTATGTTGTCCTCTGTGAGTATCGCACTTATTTGTACAATTGTATATGTATGGAAAAGCGAGCAACAAGTTTATGATTTACTATGGAAAGAATCCATTGCTTCTGTTCCAATTGGCTTGTTTATTATGAGTACGAGTCTTCTTATCGGAGGAATTGTAGGATATGCAATCGGTTATTATATAGAGCAGCGTATACAAGGATTAAATACTTTTCTATTTGAAGTAGAGCGAGGGAATTTTCCGAGTGATGTTTCATTTACTGCGGACGATGAATTTCATGAAGTGGAACGGAAAGTAATTGGTCTTGCTCGTCGCTTAGAGGAGCAAGCTGGGCTATTTCAAAAAGTAACGAATGAACGAGCCCATTGGAATGAAGAGATGAGACAAGAAGCGATTTCTCAAGAAAGGCATCGATTAGCGAGAGAGCTGCATGATTCTGTAAGTCAGCAGCTTTTTGCAATGTCGATGATGATGTCAGCCATTAATGAACAAGTAGCTAAAATTCCAGACACGACGAAAAAACAGTTGCAGCTTGTTGAGAATATGGTTGTAAATGCACAATCAGAAATGAGAGCATTGCTCCTTCATTTACGCCCAGTGCAGTTAGAAGGTAAGAAACTAACAGAGGGTATAGAAGAATTATTAACAGAACTATCTAGAAAGCAACATATGAAAATTGAATGGTTAATTGAACCGATTCAATTAAAAAAAGGTGTAGAGGATCATTTATTCCGTATTGTACAAGAGGCATTGTCTAATACTTTACGGCATGCGAAGGCAAAGAAAACCGAAGTACGCCTTCGGAAAATTGATCAATATGCGATTTTGAAAATTATTGATGACGGTGTTGGGTTTAAAGTTGGGGTTAATAAGGCCGGTTCATACGGTTTAAGGTCAATGCAAGAGCGAGTTCATGAAATTGGTGGTACATTAAAAGTTCTTAGTTTTCCGAATAAAGGTACGCAAATAGAAGTGAAAGTACCGATTATGATTGAGAGAGGGGGAGAATCATGATAAAAGTATTACTAGTTGATGATCATGAAATGGTTCGAATGGGTGTATCAGCATATTTATCAACACAGCCAGATATTGAAGTGGTTGGAGAAGCTGAAAATGGAAGAAAAGGTTCAGAGTTAGCGTTGCAATTAAGACCGGATATTATTTTAATGGACCTTGTTATGGATGAGATGGACGGGGTTGAAGCAACACGCGCTATTATTCAAGAATGGCCAGAGGCGAAAATTGTAGTTGTAACGAGCTTTTTAGATGATGAAAAGTTATATCCTGTTATTGAGGCGGGAGCGACAAGTTATTTATTAAAAACATCAAGAGCGAGTGATATTGCAGACGCTGTACGAGCTACTTATGATGGGGAAACGGTATTAGAGCCGAAAGTTACTGGCAAAATGATGTCTCGTATGCGTCAGAAGAAAGAACAACCTTTGCATGAGGAGTTAACAGAAAGAGAGTCTGAAATTTTGTTATTAATTGCAGAGGGGAAAAGTAATCAAGAGATTGCAGATGAGTTGTTTATTGCCCTTAAAACAGTAAAGACACATGTGAGTAATATATTAAATAAGCTAAATGTAAGTGACCGGACACAGGCGGTTATTTATGCGTTTAGACACCAATTGACGAAATAAAAAAGAAGCTTTGACTATATATGGTCAAAGCTTTTTTGTTGACGGTTAATTTTGTAAGCGTTATCATTAAGGTGTTAACAGTACATACAAAGGGGAGAGAGTGTATGTTAGTTCAAACGATATTTGGAATGGATGAAACGAAAAAATTAGGTAACTATGTGAATGCGTTGCAAGCACTTTGTGAACAATATGATATTGAAACAGATCGTATTGCAATTATTGAGGCAACAGAAGAATATTATTTATTTCTAGTGAAGCAAGAAGATTGCTATGATGTTGTAAAAGTAGAAACGGTGGATACGAATATTGATTACTATACGAAAGCTTATAAAGTAAGTAGCTTTAATCATACCTCTTATCAAATGTAAAAAACTCCCGAAATGGGAGTTTTTTTATGATGCTTTCGATTCAGGTGAATGATCCGTTAATGGTACTGTTTTTGCACCACTTAATTTTGCGATAGCAAAACCGATAATAGCCCCAACTAATGCTGGCACTAACCAGCCAATTCCCTCATTATATAATGGAATAAACTCGAAATAAGATGTGATAAATGAAACAGGAATATTCCCTTGTTTTAATCCATCAAATACGCTCACAACTGCAGATCCAATTAACGCACCTACATAAACAGAACGATATCCACCGAAATATTTATGAAGTAATGATAATAACACGAGTACAATCGCAATTGGATATACAACAAGTAAAATAGGAACAGAGATGGCGATAATTTTTGTTAAACCTAAGTTGGCAACTAATAATCCTAACGCGCAAATGATACTTGCTAACATTTTGTATGAAAATTTTGTCAATAAAGTTGAGAAATATTGACTACATGCAGATACAAGTCCAACACATGTTGTTAAGCAAGCGAGTGTAACGATAAGAGATAGTAGGATTAGACCATATGGACCGAATAATTGTTGTACGATAACGGTAAGTAGCTGTCCTCCGTTTTTAGCATATCCGAGAGAGACACTTGTTGCACCGAGCCAACCAAGTGCACCGTATACAAGTACAAGACCAGTAGCGGCAATAAGTCCTGCTTTTGCCGTTGCGATGGCAATTGATTTACGATCATTCACACCTTTTGAGCGAATTGCATTTACAACGATAATTCCAAATGCAAGCGCTGAAATAGTATCCATTGTTAAGTATCCTTCCATAAAACCTTTGAAAATTGGAGAAGTTTGATACTCTTGCATTGCTGGTCCTGATTGCCCAAGTGGTGAAAATATACTCTTAAAGAATAATAAGAAAATAGAGAGTAATAAAATAGGTGTTAATACACTTCCGATACGATCGACGAGCTTAGAAGGATTTAAACTAAGCAAAAATACGATAGCAAAGAAGATGACCGTGTATAAAAATAGTGCTAGGCTGCTAGAACGAAGGGTTTCTGGTAAGAAAGAACTAACTCCCATTTCATAAGCGACGTTAGCGACACGCGGAATGCCCATAGATGGACCGATTGCAATGTATACAACTACTGTAAAGAAAATTCCGAATAATGGGTGAACATGACTTGCAAGTTGTTGCATTCCATTTCCTGATAAAGAAATAGCGATAACAGTAAGTAACGGTAAACCGACCCCTGTTAGTAAAAAGCCAATCATCGCTGGCCAAAAGTTTTCGCCAGCATTTTGTCCAAGCATTGGAGGGAAAATTAAATTTCCTGCCCCAAAAAATAAAGAAAATAGCATAAGACCTGTGAAAAAAACATGTTTTTTTGATACAGTGTTCATTGTTTTTCCTCCTTTTGTAAGTTCACTTGTAAGAACACAAAAAACTCGTCCCTAAAGAAAGGGACGAGTTATATTTACCCGCGATACCACCCTAATTTATACATGTAGAAATTAATCTATATGTATACGGCTTTGCAACGTACAACATGATACGTGTTCCTTGTAACGGGGGACAGCCGGTAAGAACTTACTGTGACATTCGGTTCTACTTCTCGGAGATGATTTTCGGTTACGCACTGAACGTTGGCTTTCAGCAAATCGCCAACTCTCTGGGGAACAGTCCTATAACGTACTCGTTCTCGTCAATGAATTTTTATTCAAGTATTCTGACAGTATTTTCACACGTTTTTTTTAGAAAGTCAATATATTTTTTGGGGAATACATTTTCCTGTAGAAATATAGCTGAGAATATAAGGGTTAATGCTGTTTGTAAAAATGCTGTAAAACATTATAGGGAATTGTAAAGTTTATGGAGAAAATCGATATTTATAGGAGTAAGGGAGGAAATGTTTGAATTTACAGAGAATAATACAACAATCCACTTGCTGGAAAGAACAAACCAAAAGAGGTGACTGAAATGCTTGCGATGGGAGTATTATTTGGCATTATTGCTATAATTGGTTTTATGTGGTTATATTATTCGCGTTCGTTTAAACAAGCAGAAGTTTTACTCTTTCAAAAAGGTAGTTTGTTGACAAATCAGTCTAGGTATTTAGTATGTCCGAAGTGTGGAAGTGCACAGGCCAGGAGTGGAGGATATCAAGAGTGTTGCAAAATTAGATTGTGAAAGAAGGAAGCCTCACATTATTTTGTGAGGCTTCCTTCCTTACAATTTCTTAGCGCTCCAAATTGTCCAACGATCTCTTTCGATGATAGGAGAGACGTTTTGTAATGCTGTTTGGATATGATGTAGAAGTTGAGAAAGTTCATTATCTGTTAATTCATATAGAATGGATCGTCCGGTTCGAGGAGATAAATCTTGCAGCAATGCTTCTACAGAATCATGTATTTTTCGTACTTCCCATTGTGTTTGTATGGGGAACACTTGAAGAGAATATTTTTGTAACTCTTGCTGTATGGTAGTGGTTTTTGGTCTTCTTTTTGATTCTATTTCAATGAGTTTGGGAAATACAGAGAAAAAATATCCACGAATGTGTTCAGGACTTCCTGGAATTGTACAATCTTCAATAGTTCGGTCTTGTAAAATAAGTGTACCGTCTTTTTTTAATATGCGAGAAGCCTCTCGTATAAATATAGGAATATCTTGTAAGTGATGAATGACTGCACGCGAAATGATAAGGTCGAATGTTTCGTTAGGGTATGAAATATGATGTGCATCACCGTGAATGAATGAAATGTTTGGGAAGGCATTACAATTTTCTTTTGCAGCTTGTAATATTTCTTTTGAAAAATCAAGCCCAACAACACTTTTGGCTCCCATAAGAGCCAGTTCTTTCGTATAAATACCGCCACCACAACCTATATCAATTACTTGTTTATTTTGCACATCTACAATATTGTTTATTGTTTCCTGCCATGAAATATGTGCGTTACGATTTGCATACGTATACTTATTATTTGCATCATGAAAATTAATGGACATTGTAAAATCCTCCCTTCAGTGTATAGTATAGCTCATTCTATATAATGTAACGTTTTTGTTTTATGTATGAGGATTATAAGAATTTCTTATTGGAAAAGGAGAATCGATTTGAAAGGGAAATATTTAATGTTTTTATGTGTTATTTTACTCGCGTCGTGTGGTCAAGCCGAGCAAAAGAAAGAATCGAAACAAGTAGAGGAGACAGTGAATGAAGTGAAAGAACCATTACAAGTAACTGTTATGCCAAAAGGTAAAGAAGAAAAAAAATTAAAGGAAATGGATGCGGAGTTGGTGGTGGATATTATAAACAAAGCGGAAAAACAAGAAGTAACGGGTAGTTTTGGTGAACCGGAATATGAAATACAAATTAGTAGAGATGGGAAAAAAGAAACATATTATGCATGGTTAAGAGGAGAAGACCGCCGAGGATGGGTGCAGTATAAGCAAGATATGTATATGCTTAACGAAAAAGATACGGAAAAACTTTTGGCTATCTTTCCAAAGATTCCAGAAAAAAAAGAAGATGAGATGCAGGTAGCGCCTTTAACGGAAGTAACGAAAAAAGATTTGCAGATTACTGCATTTCATATTAAAGCAGGTGATCAAAAAATGAATTATACGGTACGTTATACGATTTCACAATCACTATATAATAAGTTAGCAAAGGAACAAGAATATTATTTGCAATTGATTTTCCCGGAAAAGGTTCAAAAATTAATTGGCGCAAAAGAGAGTGAAATGATTTCAGCTGAAAAAGTAAAGGAAGGGTATAAACAGTATGAATTGAATGTTGCTGTTCCGATAAAAGATGCTTCAGAATCACAATTAAAATCACTAGAAACCTATTATGATAATTACGATTTACAAATATTAAGTAGTAAGAAAGAAAAAGTAGGAGCATTTCAAAACATTATTCAAATTGCTAAAGAGTATGGTGAAAAAATGAATTTACAAAGATAAATATGAATCGTAAAGTCTATATGGCCTTTCCTAGGAAATGATAATAGAGGGGGAAGGCCCCCTCTATTATTTTGCTTTTGCAGATGGCTCATTCATTGATTTTCGTGTGATTAGAAAAGAAATCATAAGAGCAGAAAGAATAATAAGGGCTATAAATAAGTGATTTGGCAACCAATCTAATAATAATACGTAGCTGACGGTATAAAAAATAAGAGTTGAAGCTAAGAACGATAGAGCGCCTATCATAAGAGATTGTAATTTCATTTGTATTGACCTCCTTTTATTTTTATTTTTGGCTAAAAATGGATGAAATAAACATTATTTCTAACAATAGAAAAAAATATGTCATAATAGAGAAAAGAATAAGTTTTGATGAGTGTATATGGCTCAGTAAAGAGAGGTAAAGGAGAGGAATATGAAAAATAATAAAAAAGGATTATGGGGAATTATTGTTGCAATAGGGTTATTTTTACTATCTAAGTTAAAATGGGTATTTGCCATTTTTAAGTTAGCAAAATTTTCAACAGTATTTAGTATGTTTTTATCGCTTGGTGCATACGCAGTCATATATGGTTGGAAGTTTGGGGTAGCACTTGTTTATTTGTTGTTTGTACATGAGATGGGGCATTTATGGGCAGCGAGAAAGAAAGGTATACCAACATCGCCAGCAATCTTCATACCTTTTATGGGGGCTCTTATTGGGATGAAAGAGATGCCGAAAAATGCAAAAGATGAAGCATACATTGCGTATATGGGACCTCTTTTCGGATTGCTTTCATTTTTACCCGCGATCCCACTGTATATAATAACGAAAGAGCCGTTTTGGGCGCTTATTATTTTACTTGGAAGTATGATTAATTTCTTTAACTTAATTCCAGTTTCCCCGTTAGATGGAGGACGAATAATTTCAGTTGTAAGTACGAAAATTTGGGGAGCAGGGCTAGTTTTACTACTAGGCTATTCTATTTACTATAAGAGTATTTTAGGAGGGTTTATTTTTATTATCGGCTGCATGGAACTATATAGAGTAATAAAGAGAGATGAGCCGATTAAGGAATTAGGATATAAAATCGATGGAATGAAAGAATATGTTGCTAGGCTTGAAGAGGAATTAAAAGAAACTGGTGCGGTGCATCGAACGATTTATATGATTCACCATGAGATGAATGTATTAAGACAAAGAGAACGTGAAAAAGAATTAAAAACAGGAGAACTTCAAAAGATTGAAGTGCTAGAGTACCTTTTACCAAAGTTTGAGCCACTTGATTATGTCCCATACGAAGATGAAAAAGAAATGCATACAATTCATATAAGAGAAGCATTTGAAATGTCAGAAAGAAAATTAAATGAATGGGAAAGAGAAAAGGAACAACAAGAAAATTATTATAAAGTCGATACGAAAACGAAATGGACAGTATTTGCTTGTTATATCGGATTAATGGCTATACTTGGTTATACAGCTTATGAAGGTTATGTTGTTTTACAAGAGCATTTACCAAAGAGAAGTTTGTAGAAGAATAGTGTCGAAATGACAAGAAGGATTTAAACAGGAATTACATTTCTACGAGAGAATGTTACAAGTGTAACAGTACATTGTAATATTCATAGTAGAAAAGGGGTTCTGTATATGAAGAAATTGTTAAGTATATTGGTAACTATTACTGTGATGGCAATAGCGAGCTATAGTCTTATGAAAGTACTATTATATTATGCGAATAAGTCTGCTGGAGTAAATACAGCGGCACAAATAGAAGAGGTGCAAGAGAAAAAGAAGACACTCGATTTTGTTCGTACGACACATGAAAGTTATAATAATTTCTTGAATTATGGTAAGGCAGAGAAATATACAGATGGGGACTGGAAACATTTTAAACAATGGTTTCAAGGGCAAGAAGCCTCTTTAAAAAATATACATAAAGAAATAAAAAATGAAAAAATAAAACGCGATGTGAATAGAAGTTATGAAATTGTAAAAAAAGGTGTGGAGCTTCAGAATATTGAGTATGTAATCTATGCTCATCGCGTATATCATGACCTGGATATACTTGTGAATAAGCATAAAGGTGAAACGAATATATGGGGGTATACAGAGTTTGGAGATGGGCAGAATATAAGAGTAATTGAACAAGCGATACAAACAAAGTAGTAGGCTAACTAGAATTCTAGTTAGCTTTTTTTGAGCATAATTAATGAGGGCTAATTAAAATTAACTTAATATGTGCATTGTTCATATATTTTTCACAAAAACACCATGTTAATAGTGATTAAAATCACAATATGTATTATACAATTCAGTTAAACTAAAAACAGTTAAGGAAATAGAGGAGTGGGATACAATGTTAAGTGCAAAAACAATTGAAATCGTAAAGTCAACAGTACCGTTATTACAAGAAAAAGGCGTTGAGATTACAACGAGATTTTATCAAATTTTATTTTCGGAACATCCGGAGTTATTGAATATTTTCAACCATACGAACCAGAAAAAAGGAAGACAACAACAAGCGTTAGCAAACGCTGTTTATGCAGCTGCAACGTACATTGATAATTTAGAAGCTATTATTCCAGTTGTAAAACAAATCGGTCATAAGCATAGAAGTTTAGGTATTAAAGCAGAGCATTATCCAATAGTAGGTACATGCTTACTACGAGCGATTAAAGAGGTCGCAGGCGCACCTGATGAAGTTTTAAATGCATGGGGAGAAGCGTATGGCGTCATTGCTGATGCATTCATTAGCATTGAAGCGGGTATGTATGAAGAAGCTGCACATAAAGAAGGTGGATGGAAAGATTTCCGCAACTTTGTGATTGTTAAAAAAGTGAAGGAAAGCGACGTTATTACATCATTTTATTTAAAACCTGAAGATGGCGGGAAAGTTTCTTCATTCATCCCAGGACAATATGTAACGATTCAAATAAATATTAAAGGTGAAACATATACACATAATCGTCAATATAGCTTGTCTGATGCTCCAGGAAAAGAATATTATCGTATTAGTGTAAAGAAAGAAAAAGGTGTAGATACACCAGATGGTAAAGTATCTAATTACTTACATGATCATGTAGGGGAAGGAGATGTCTTACCAGTAAGTGCACCAGCGGGAGATTTCGTATTAAATATGGATTCAACATTACCTGTTGTACTAATTAGTGGTGGGGTAGGGATTACACCGATGATGAGCATGTTAAATACGCTAATTGAACAAGAATCAAAGCGTAATGTATGCTTTGTTCATGCGGCGATAAATAGTAATACACATGCGATGAAAGAGCATGTTGAGACCGTAGAAAAAGAGTATGAACAAGTTAAAGCATATACTTGCTATTCTTCACCGACAGAGCAAGATGTGGAAATGAAGAATTTTGATAAAGAAGGATTCATTGAACGTGAATGGTTACAAACTATTATTCCAACAACTGAAGCAGAATTTTATTTCTGCGGTCCAGTACCATTTATGAAGCATATAAATGCTGCATTAATTGATTTGGGTGTTGAACAAGAGAACATTCATTATGAATTTTTTGGTCCCGCAGCAAGCTTATAATAGATTAGTGTTGCCAAGCAAAAACGAGGTATTATTTTACCTCGTTTTTTGCTTGTTCTCTTAATAAGCGATTAACTGTTTCGCGGCGTACACCTATGAGCTGGCCAATTTCAGTTTGTGTTAATATTTCATAAATAGGGATGTCACCTAAATATAAGGTGAACCATTCTTGTAAACGATGAAGGCGCTCTTTAGGAGAGACAGTTGTCAATTGATCGATACGCTGCTGCATCATTCTTAACTTCGATTGTAATTGTATAGCGATATTTTCATATGATGCAGGATTTGCCTGAAGTTTGTCGTACCATTCATTGCTAATTATAGGCTCCACTTCTGTTTTCATTAAAGCGATAGCTGTACCGTGATATTCCTTCGGTGAAATTAAAGAATGGTGAGGTATCGTTTCACCAGGAACGATAATATTAAATAAAAATGGTGTTCCGTCTTCTTCTAACCTAATAACTTTTAATAAACCTGTTTTTATAAAATATAATGGACCGTCCTCACCTTGACGGAATAATACATCTCCCTTATGTAGAATCAATGTTAGCCCCCCATTAAAACATTTCTATTTCTTATATTTTAGCGTATATGTATAAAGACAATATGCTTTTTAAACAGCAATTTCATTGACGAAATGTATGCTATTACAGTAGTATACTATTTAGTGTGTAATAGTACTAGCAATGAATACGCTGTAGGGGGTTTAGTATATTGTTAGATGCGATGAAGATGACGGATATGAGAATTCCGGCGAATGCTATCATTCATGTAGAAGAGATGAAAGGTGGAGTCGTTTTATCCGTTGAAATAGACGGCCAAATTATTTATACGATGGCTTATGATGAAGAAACAGATAGTTATGCTGAATTATATGATCGAAACGATAAGAGGGCGTGCCAAGTACATGAAGACTTTATGGGATGGTCACTTCTTCACTAAAAAGGTGTCAATATGACATCTTTTTTTATTGAATCGATAGATTATACAAAGAAATGAAATATAAGGATAAAATTTGTAATAAATGATTTTGCATTGTTAGCACTTTGTAACTGTAAGATAACTGTTTTTTCGCTATCATAAAGATAACAGTCATAGCTATAGGAGTGATCAACTTGAAGAAATTACATATTTCAAATTTTATGTTATTAAGTGTTTGTTTAGTTTTATTTGTTCTCCTAGGAGCCTTTTTATATTCATGTGTATAAGAAAAAACGCATTCTAGAAAGAACGCGTTATAAAAATGAAGTAATGATTAATCTAGTTCCAAGAATAATTAATGTGATACGTAATAAATTAATTACTGCATTACCGCTTAATTTTGTGTTAATATAAGCCCCGATTTTTCCGCCAATCCATGCACCAGGAATAAGAATTAGTGCATAAGCCCAGCTGACATTTCCTAGAGAGATGTGAGTTAAAGAACTTACAATTGCTGAGAGAAATACGATAAACATTGAAGTTGCTACAGCAATGTGTGCTGGGAACGCAAAAAGGAGCATCATCGCTGGCACAAGTAAGGCACCACCACCGATTCCAAATAATCCGGATATAAATCCAACTATAAAGGCAATAAAGATAGCGAGAAATGGTGGAAATTGATAGTCTACAGTATTTCCTTCGTTATCTGTAAAAGATCGCTTAATTACAGTCATATTTGATAGGGAAAGAGGTTTCAATTTGTCTCGTAGTATAAGAAGAATGGAGACGAATATAAGAAAAATCCCAAAGTATAAAGAAAATGTATCTTGGTTTAAAAATTTGTTTGCCCATGATCCGATAATACCACCAGGGCCACTCCCGATAAATAAAATAAGTCCACTTTTATAATCTACCCGTTTATGTTTCATATAAGTAAGGGTAGAAGCCAGCCCTGTAAAAACGACTGTTACCATAGAAGTTCCTACTGCGAGTTGTGGTGATAAACTGTGTAATCCAATTAATAACGGAACGATAATAATTCCGCCTCCAAGTCCGACTAGGCTCCCGACTGTCCCGGCGATTAATCCGATGAAAAGTAACATGATGTATTCCAAAATTGCCAACTCCTCTATATAACTTATCCATCAATCATTATACACGCTTTTTAATAAGAAATAGGCTTGTTCACAAAAAAGTCGTCTTCCTAGAAAAATAAGGAAGACGACTTTTGATTAAAAGATTAAGTGTAATAAGTAGTAAAATAATGCAGCTAAAGAAGCTGAAATAGGAAGTGTAATAACCCATGTAATTAACATGCGTTTTGCAGTTCCCCATTTTACACCTTTCACACGATGTGAAGCACCAACCCCTAAAATAGAAGAAGAGATAACGTGCGTTGTACTAACCGGTAAGTGAATGAATGTTGCGCCGAAAATAACAAGTGATGATGATAAATCAGCAGCTACACCATTTACAGGACGAATTTTCATAATTTGTCCACCGACAGTTTTAATAATTTTCCATCCACCGACAGAAGTACCAAGACCCATTGCGATTGCACAACATAATTGTACCCAGAACGGGATGTCGTCAGAAGTATGATAGTTATTGGCCATAAGAGCCATCGTAATGATTCCCATTGCTTTTTGTGCATCATTCGTACCGTGCGTATAAGCTTGTAATGCAGCGGTGAAAATCTGGAATATACGGAAGTTCTTGTTCGTTTTCGTTAAGTTAAAGTTTTTAAAGACCACTTTAAAAATACTATATACGATGTAACCAATAACAAAAGCGATAATCGGTGAAATGATTAAAGCTTCGAGAATTTTTATAAACCCTTTATAGTTTAGTGAGCTAATACCAGCAGCAGCAATTGCTGCACCTGCGATTGCGCCAATAATTGCATGAGAAGAACTACTTGGAATACCATAGTACCAAGTAATCAAATTCCAAGCTATTGCCGCAAGTAAAGCAGCTAAAATTACAAGAGAACCATTTGGCAAGGCAAACGGGTCAACGATATCTTTTGTAATAGTTTTTGCTACACCTGTAAATGTCATCGCACCTAAAAAGTTCATAATAGCTGCCATAATAATTGCATGTCTAGGCTTTAGAGCTTTCGTTGAAACAGCCGTTGCAATAGCGTTTGCTGTATCGTGAAATCCATTGATAAAGTCAAAAGCTAAAGCGCAAATGACTACTAAAACGGTCAGTATCAAGAGTGTATCCATGATCAAACTCCTTACGCGTTCTTCATAATGATTGTTTCTAATACGTTTGCAACGCTTTGACAGCTATCAGCTACTTCTTCAAGCTCTTCGTAAATCTCTTTAAATTGAATAATCTTAATCGGATCTTTCTCACGAGAGAATAGGTGCTTAATCGCATGACGGCGAATATCATCACATTGTGACTCGTAATCCTTAATCTTAATCGCGTTCGTACGAATGTCGACTAACTTCTTTTTAGACAGTAGTTCAACAGAGTTTGCAATTTCAATTGCACATTGATTAATTGCTTCTACGAATTTAATCATGTATTCATCAGCTTCTGTAATAGAATACATTTCGAACAGACCAGCACTGTGATCTAATCCGTCTAATACATCATCCATACTCATTGCAAGCTGTAGGATGTCTTCACGTTCAATAGGAGTAATAAATGCTTTGTTTAGCTCCATAATGATTTCGTGAATAAATGAGTCACCTTTTGACTCGTATTCTTTCATGCGCATAGAAAATTCTTTTAAATCGCTAGCATTTTTAATTTTATACTCCACGAAAAACTGCGCGCCTTCTTTTAAATTTTCGGAAACGTTCATTAGCATTTCAGAAAATTTATCTTTTTTTGATTTAAAGACCATTATTGTTACCCCCACAAAAGTAATATATGTAAAATATATTGGCTAGTCAATTCTAACAAAAAACTGTCGTTTTTTAAAACATTTTATCGAAAAGTTTACAAAAACTTAACATAACTCACATTGTTGCATTAATAATATTAATATTAATGGTAAATATCTTACTTGTAGAATGTCCTTTTCTTGTAAAAAGTATGAATGTGAAAGAAAAGCTTTACACTATAGGAACGACTACGTTATTATAATAAATTTAAAAGGAGGTATATTCTTCCTTTTAAAAAGAAGCGTGTAAACAAACGAAGGAAGTGAACGAATGAAATTGAAGAACACTCACTTTAAAAAAACGCTTGAGTGGTTCAATCAGAGGAAGAAACTACGCAATTCATTAATTGTATTGGGAAGTTTGCTTGTTACTCTATTTATTGCTGTAAATATAATAATTTCCATTCAAGATATATCTGAATTAAAACAAGCTGTGCCACAACCGACTTTAATTTATGATGCAAATAATGAAGTTGCGACTAAATTAGCTTCTTCTAAAACAGAAGGGGTCAAAAGGAAAGATATTCCTGATGTTATGGTTCAAGCAATTGTTGCAGTAGAAGATAAGGAATTTTTTAGTCATCATGGTATTTACTATAGTGGAATCATAAGTGCTGTATTTAAGAACATTACAGCCGGTGAAGTTGTGGCTGGTGGTAGTACAATTACACAGCAACTTGCGAAAAATGTATTTTTAACGCAAGACCGTACATTCTCACGGAAAATAAAGGAATACTTTCTAACGAAAAAAATAGAACGTACCTATACGAAAGATGAAATTATTGAAATGTATATGAATCAAATTTATTTTGGTGAAGGTGCTTGGGGGATAAAAAGAGCAGCTAAATCTTATTTTGATAAAGAGGTAAAAGACTTAACAATTTCAGAAGCTGCAACGATTGCAGGATTAATTAAAGCGCCATCTGCGTACTCGCCGTATAAAAACTTTAATAAGTCAATTGAAAGACGTAATGTTGTATTAAGTTTAATGAAGGAACAAGGATATATTTCTGAAGAACAATATAATCAGGAAAAAGAATCAGGTCTTGTATTACGACGTGGTGTTGACGATAAATATAAGGGGAAATATTCTCAATACGTAGATTATATTGTTAGAGAAGCGATGGACAAGTATGAATTAACACAAAATGAAATTTTAGCAGGCGGTTATCGTATTTATACGGAACTTGACCCGAAAAAACAACAAGCGGTTGAAGATGTTGTGAATAATGATAGTTATTTTAAAGATAGTGGTTCAGATCAGCTTATGCAAACTGGAGTGGTCCTTATGAATCCAAAAACTGGCGGTGTTCCGGCTTTAGTTGGAGGTAGAGGTCCTTATCAATTTTTACAGTTTAATCATGCAACACAATTAAAAAGACAGCCAGGTTCAACGTTAAAGCCTCTTGCAGTGTATGTACCAGCGTTAGAGCAAGGATATGAAGTATACGATGTCTTAAAAGATGAACCGTTTAATATTAAAGAATATGCACCACAAAATAGTGATCATACGTTCCATGGTAATGTGACGATGTATGAAGCAGTGGCAAAGTCATATAATGTTTCAGCAGTTTGGCTATTAGAGCAAATTGGATTAGATAAAGGATTGAAATCTTTAGAGCGGTTTGGTATTCCATTAGAGCCTGAAGACCGTACGTATCCGATTGCTTTAGGAGGTATGCATGTAGGGACTTCTCCATTTGTAATGGCTCAAGCGTATAGTACATTTGCAAATGATGGTGTCCAAGTAGAAGCTCATGCCATTAGAGAAATCCAAAATGCTGAAGGGGAAACAATTGGAAAATGGTATAAGAAAGAAACTCGTGTGACGAACGAGAAAGTTGCCCAAAAGATGACATACTTATTAAAAGGTGTTATTGAAAGGGGAACAGGTGAAAAAGCGAAAGTTAATAATATCGATACCGCAGGTAAGACAGGGACTACCCAGCTTGTAAATGGACCAAGCGCTGGTGCGAAGGATTCGTGGTTTGTTGGATACACACCGGATTTAGTAGGTGCGATTTGGGTAGGGTATGATAAAACGGATAGTGAGCATTATGTGCCAGGAGGCAGTCAAATTACAACGACAATGTTCCGGGACATTATGAAGAAAGCGAATGGAAATCCAACTCAAAAGGCATTTCAGTTATCACTAATACCTGAGGCGGATTATACAAAACAATTAAAAACGATTGAGGAAGAAAAACGAAGGAAAGAAGAAGAGAAAAAACGAAAAGAAGAGGAACAACAAAGAAAAGAACAGCAAAGTGAATGGATAGATAAAGTAAAAGAGTGGATTCCATTTTGGTAACAAAAGAGGCGAATAACGAGTTCGCCTCTTTTTTATGAGAAATGAGTGATTTTATCTCGATTCAAAATGTGGCAACAGAAAAGAAGTTAGGTGAGAATCGAGGTGCCTATAAAAATTTGATTGGTTTAACTTAATAATCAGTGGGGTGGGAAAAGCTTCAGTTTATTTATTTAGCGTAACATTGGTACTGCCGAAGGATTGAGAATCATACGTGACGGTTATTATTCCTTTACTAATAGGTTCATATGGTAATTCCTCTTCGTAACTTCCAGTATTTTTATTATGGATAGAGAGTGTTATTTCATCAACGTCTTTATTTTTATATTGATCTTTAATCGTTTCAGCGATTTGAAGTAGGTTTTCATAACTAGAAGCTTCTGTAATAAGCATTCCTTTTATAACTTTTTTTTCGTTTTGTGTGGAAGAGGAATACGGGACTTTATTTTGTTTTGTATACAGAAGTTCGTATGGAACTGTTTTTCTTTCTGCTTTTGAAACATTTGAATATTTTAGAGTTAAAAGAAATCCTATACATAAAATTATGCAGACCATAAGAACAAACCAAAAACGTGTCAGTGATATAATTCGCATTATCATCCCTCTTTCATGTCTTTGTCTTCACTATTCATCATACAAAAAGAGGATTAAGCTAGAGTAAATTTGAAGTAAAGAAACGTAAAGAAGGAGCACTTATCCTCCAAAATAAGTGCTCCTTTTTATTAAAAGAGAGATTTAACTTACAATCAAAATAATACAAATTACTATAAATCAAATATTCTTGGTCGTTCAAAAATAAGGTGAAAACTAAAAGTTAGTAAATTCGGAAGACTGATAGTGTAGCCGTTGTGTCACCAGTGTTAGGGATGGAAATAGTATTTGCTGTAGGTTGTACAGAGATTGTTGTACCAGCTGTTAAAGTAACAATTGTGGAGAAAGAAACCGCACTACCGATAACGTTAGTTGAAAAATTACGAGTAGGTGGTTGACTGTTGAATGAAATACCAAATCCAAACGGTGAAGAACCCGGGAAGGTTGTAGATGCTGAGAAACTAATATCGTATACTCCTGTTTCTAAAACAGTTAAAGTATCTGAAGTGTCATTAAAAGTGATATTATTTAATTCAAAAACTTGATTGAATTGGATATTTATTCCAGGTGATATAGTTTGAGGATTTGAGTTGCCTATTGCTGCTATAGTTACAGGGAGTGGTGTGCCCGATGGTCCAGTAGCACCAGTAGCACCACGAAGTCCTTGAGGTCCAGTAGCGCCGGTAGCACCAGTAACGCCACGAAGTCCTTGAGGTCCAGTAGCACCGGTAGCACCAGTAGCACCAGTAACGCCACGAAGTCCTTGAGGCCCAGTAGCGCCGGTAGCACCACGAAGTCCTTGAGGTCCAGTAGCGCCGGTAGCACCAGTAGCACCACGAAGTCCTTGAGATCCAGTAGCGCCGGTAGCACCAGTAGCACCACGAAGTCCTTGAGGTCCAGTAGCGCCGGTAGCACCAGTAACGCCACGAAGTCCTTGAGGTCCAGTAGCGCCGGTAGCACCAGTAACGCCACGAAGTCCTTGAGGTCCAGTAGCGCCGGTAGCACCAGTAGCACCACGAAGTCCTTGAGGTCCAGTAGCGCCGGTAGCACCAGTAACGCCACGAAGTCCTTGAGGTCCAGTAGCACCGGTAGCACCAGTAACGCCACGAAGTCCTTGAGGTCCAGTAGCACCGGTAGCACCAGTAGCACCACGAAGTCCTTGAGGCCCAGTAGCGCCGGTAGCACCACGAAGTCCTTGAGGTCCAGTAGCGCCGGTAGCACCAGTAGCACCACGAAGTCCTTGAGGTCCAGTAGCGCCGGTAGCACCAGTAGCACCACGAAGTCCTTGAGGTCCAGTAGCGCCGGTAGCACCAGTAGCACCAGTAGCACCTCCACCAAGGCAACCAGAGCCATATTTAACTAAAATGGTTTGGATTTCTATAATCAGCTTAACAAGTTTGTCGATAGTACAGCAATTAACTTTAAATAACTTAGCGATATACAGTAAAAAATTAAGCAGGCTTTGCAGTTCAACGTATAATGCTCCGCACGAGAAAGGTTTTGTTTTTAGAATAGTTAGTAGGTTAGTAATAATAGAAGTTCCGATTTTTTCTTGTGCAGGTGATAAGTCTAAACATTTGAGGAATTTTTGTAGATTATCTAGGGTAGATATAAGTTTATCAATATTACTTTGAGAAGGATTTTGGAATATATCTTTAATATTTTGCCCAAGAGCTTGAAGGATTTTAATAAATTCTTTAAGTTCAGATTTAGAGATGTTAATAAAACTACAAGCCCGGACTTCGCAACAATCGTTACCGAAGAATACTTTCCCTTTATTATTATTGTTCATCTTTTCATTCCTTTCTTTTATAGAATAAATAGTCTCAATATAATAAAATGAAAATAAAACTAAATTCGTGATGGACAAACTACTATTTCAAAAAAAATAAGGGTTTTACCTACTTAGTAAGGGGAATTAAAGAGCTTGAAGGATTTCTATCTAGCAAAATGCTGATTAGTTAGGGTTAATAAGCAGTAGGAGATGTAAAAAATGCTGATTAAAGTTTCATTTTATATAGTTTTTTAGGAAAATGATGAGTTAAACAAAAACAGTGGGAGCAGTTTTTAATTGCCCCCACTGTTTTTGTTTATCGACACTTCAATTCTCTCTTTTGGGCAACAATGGGATAGATATTGTAAAAGTTGTCCCACTGTGATCACTAGAAACTTTTAATGTGCCATTATGATTTTGAATAATTTTCTTCGTTACTGATAATCCCAGTCCCGTTCCTGAGTCTTTTGTAGAGAAAAACGGATCAAATATATATTCTTGAATAGCTGGAGGAATGCCGGTTCCATTATCTTTAAAAGTAATACGAACAAAATTATCTAAGCGATAACTAGTAATTTGAATAGAAAGAGGTTCTTCACCTTGAGCATCGACAGCATTTTGAAATAAATTTAAAAAAACTTGCACGAGTTCATGACGATCAATATTAACGAGTACACCATCTAATTCGGTAGAAAAGTCATAGTCAATAGAAATGTTGTGTAAAAAAACTTCACTAGCGAGTAGTTGTTGAATATACTCGCGTAAAAATGTATTGATTGGAAAATGTTCTCTAGTAAATTCACGCGTTTTTGAAATAGCTAAAAATTTTGTAATAATACTATTTGCACGATCTAATTCAGGGATGAGTAGACTTTTAAACAATTCTTTACTGGATGGAGAAACGCTATCTTGTAGAAATTGCAAGTACCCACGTACCGTTGTAAGAGGATTTCGTACTTCATGTGCAATCCCAGCTGCAATTCGCCCAGCTAGGGAAAACTTTTCGGCATCACGTTCTGTATTTAAATAATGGAATACACTAATGACCCGGAAAATCTCTCCATTATAATCACGAATAATGCGGTTGTTTACGATGCCATAGTTTTTGTCTAACACTTCTTCATTATATATTTCGGTTCCCGTTTTTAACGTTTCAATAGCTTTAATTTGTTCTTCGGGTAAGTTTAATAATTGTTGAATTGGTTTCCCAATTATAGAATTTCGTATTACAACAAAATCATCTGCTGCAGCTTGATTACATAATGTAATGTTACCTTTATTATCAATAAAAGTGACGTGATGCGAAAATGCATCGAAAATATGAACAAAATGTTTTTCGAGTTGTTCAAATAAAAATAGTGAATCGCAAGTAAGCTGAAAGGTAGGCTCTTTATCTTTTTGTTGTATGTGTTGAATAGAATGAGATGATCTCATTTTTTTTATTTGTAAACCAATATATGGATTTTTATATGTAAAATGATGTGGTAATTGATTTACAAGCTCTTCATATAACCGTACTTTATTTTCCAACTCTTTTATTCGATTTTCATGAGATAAAATAATATCGTCTTGAAGCATAAATAAATAACCCCTCAATTTAAAAATTCTTCCATTTAGTATATCATATTTTTATACGGATACTCTTAAAGAGAGAGCTACTTTATGAAATTGGTCGGATGGTATTTTTGTGAAGTAATATAGAATGAATGTAAGCTAAAGTTGGGAAGGGAGGAATTCGTTTGCTTTTTATTGGAGTGACGGGATGGGGAGATCATGATTCTTTATATAGTAATCCCTATGAAAATAGAAATAAATTGCGAACTTATAGTGAACAATTTCCCATTGTGGAAGTAGATAGTTCATTTTATGCGATACAACCTGCGCGGAATTATACAAAATGGGCGATGGAAACGCCGAAAGATTTTTCTTTTATAGTAAAAGCTTATCAAGGAATGACAGGACATATGAAAGGGGAAATCCCTTTTTCTACGTTCGATGAGATGTTTGATATGTATAAACAATCCATTCTTCCTTTAATAGAAGCGAATAAATTAAAAATGATTTTATTTCAATATCCACCATGGTTCGATTGTAAAGTGAAAAATGTAGATTTACTTCGATACACGAAAGAAAAAATGGAAGGTTTCCCATGTGCAATAGAATTTCGAAATCAAACATGGTTTTATCCAGAAATGAGAGATAAGACGTTACAATTTTTAGAACAAGAAAAATGGATTCATACAATTTGCGATGAGCCTCAGGCAGGAATAGGATCAGTACCGCTTGTATTAGAGGCAACAAACTCAGACATGGCGTTAATACGTTTTCATGGCCGGAATGTTCATGGATGGCTTGACAAAGGAGAAAATTGGAGAGCGGTTCGTTGTTTATATCGCTACAATAATAATGAGTTGAAAGAATGGGTAAAACGATTAGAGCAATTGAAAAAAAAGACTAAGGACATATACGTTTTGTTTAACAATAATTCGGGTGGGGATGCGGCAGACAATGCGAAACAGTTGATGGAAATGGCAAATATTACATATGGTGAGCCGAAACCAGAGCAGTTAAATTTATTTGAATAAATACAAACAAGAAAAGCACTGTACAAACAGGGGGAATGTACAATGCTTTTCTATATGAAAAAGAGGGGTAACAATGTTACTGAGCGTTTGGTTGATTCATCAATTGTTGGCTTCATAATAAATGATAATGGTTATCATTATCATAGTCAATAGTTTTTCGAAAAATAAATAAAAAACTTTTGATATTTTTGAAAATAAATAAAAAAAAGAACAGCGATTACTGCTGTTCTTTTCCATTGACGAATTGTTGTAAATCAAAAGGAGTTATCGCTTGGATAAATTCCTTTGAGATAAGTGTTTGAACAAGAGTGCTTTCAGAAATGGTAGCACCTGTTTTCTTTTCATAAGATTTCTTTAATAAATCAAGTTTTTCAGCCGTTTCTTTCGGTAATTCAATTGTTAGTGTGTTCATAATTTCTCCCCCTTACTATTAGAGTACCACTACAGTATAGGAGAGACAAGAAAAGAGAATATGAAACATAAAAAAGGTTACCAAATTTACAAATGGTAACCTTTTTTATGTATAAGAGTTATTAAGCAATACCGATATACTTTAAAGTTTTTGATGGAGTACTGTGGTCAAAGAAGTGTTGTAAAAATGCGATATCAACACCTGATTTGTATGCACAATAGCCCCAAGTTTTTCGAAGTGTATGTGAGCTAATCCCTTCTAATCCAACTTCTTTTGCAGCTTTGTTTAAAATGTACCATGCATGTTGTCTCGTAATAGACTTTGTTCCTTTTTGAGACTTTAATAATGGTTCATTACGTTTCCAAGTTTTACGTTCTTTCATGTAGTCTTCGATTGCGTGCTGTAAGTCTTCATTTACAGCAAACCATTTATGTTTCTTTACTTTTTCATTGTAAAATAAAATGGAATGGCGAACATTTTCGTCTTCATCGATTACATCACTAACTTTTAATTGTAAGATTTCACTTACTTTTAAGCCAGAATTTACAGCTAATACGAATAATAAGCCATCACGTTTCGAAGATTGTAAAAGTATATTTTTGATAGTTTCTAATTGTTTTTCGTTTTGAATAGGTTGTCCTGCTTGTTTCATTTTACGCACTCTCCTCTTTTATATGTGTAAAGGAAAGGATTAACTTGTTTCTTACTATAAAGGGAGAGTGTGAATTTCATGTGAACTCCTAGTGAAATTAAGACAAATTATTTGACTTCTTTCACTTTTTGTAAATTAAAATAAAATACAACACTATTAGTTGTATTATACACGCCGTATTCAGCGCGATGTAAGTCTAAAATGTTTTTTACAATAGATAGCCCAAGGCCGGTACCTCCAGTATGACGGCTACGAGAAGCGTCTAAACGGTAGAAGCGATCCCAAATTTTTTCAAGGCTTTCTTCTGGAATAGGATTGCCTGTGTTTTCAATTTCGATTTTCACTATATCTTCCGTTTCTACAACAGAGACGTGTATTCTTTCTCCATCTGGAGTGTATCGAATTGCATTACTAAGTAAGTTCACAACTACTTGCTCAATACGACTACGATTCGCTTTAACAAATAGAGAAGCGTCGGCCTGGATGTCCACTTGTAAATGTTTTTCTTCCATGCTAAATAATAATTTTGTATAGACTTGTTGAATTAATTCACCGATTGAGAATGTCGACATTTCTAGTTTGTACGTACCAGATTCAAGTTTTGCTAATTCTAACATTTCAACAATAAGCCTGTTCATATTTTCTGTTTCTTCTAAAATAACATTTGTATAATATGTCGTATCTTTACTTACGCCATCTTGAATACCTTCAGCGAAGCTACGAATAACACTAAGTGGTGTTTTTAATTCATGAGATACACCAGAAATGAATTCTTTTCTCGTTTTTTCCAATTGACGTTCGCGTTCGATATCTTGTTGTAATTTTGTATTGGCAACATTTAATCGGTCGATTCGATCTTTTAAATTTACAGAGAGTGTATTAATACTACTTGATAATCCACCAATTTCATCATCTGCTGCAACAGGTAACTTCTCGCTAAAATCAAAGTTGGCCATTTTTTTTGTAACGCGATTTATCTTAATTAATGGTTTAACAATGATTTTTGAGTAGTAGAAGGATAACAAAATAATAACGAGAAACACGATAATTAAGGCATAGACATAATAATCCTTTAAAACGAGCATCGCTTCATTAACAGGTTGCAAAGATGCTATCGCAAAAGCGTATTGTGTAATTTTTCCGTTTTCCATAATAGGTTTTACAAAGATACTATTTTTTATATTCTCTCCGCCATCTAGTATATAAGTGTTTAATTGCTGCGAGTTAGCAGTGCCATTTCTAATAATCTCTGCAAAATATTGAACGGCTTGTAATGTTTCAAAATCATTTGCAAGACGAACCTCGGCTTTTGATGGAAGCTGTAACTTAGATACAATACCAGTAAACTCAATTTGAGTCGCAGTTTTGTATCGGTTTGTAAGTCTATTTTTAGAAGGATTGCCATTAATGGATTGAAAATCTGAATTGATATGTTCGTTTTGCCATCGATTATAATTTGTTGTCAATTCTAGTGGCGTTATTGTGTTCCCTTGTACCAAACCGACGACGTTTATCATGCCATCTTTTTTCAATCCTAAGTTTTCGAATTTCTTATATTCTTCGGGCGTTAAAAGATTATTGAGCGGAATGGAATATGTTTCATTATTTTTAGGATTAATTACATCAATGTAGTAATTGTTGTCACTTTGAATAATTCCTTTAGAATCTAAAAATTGGATTTCGGCATTTGTTTTATCATGAAATTCTTGTTTTAATTTTCTAGTTTCCTCAAAGCCTTGGTCGCTTTTTTCGTAATTATCTACGAATTTTTCAAAAGCCGTTTGAACGGTTTTTACTTTTTTATTAATGTAAAACTTCTCTAAAAATAGAGATTGTCCAAGGAAAAAAAGGAGAAATATGATTGTAAATAAAGTTGATGTTAATAAAAATAGTTTAAAGACGATGCTTCTGTTCTTCACTGTTTCACCTCGTATGAAAAATACTGTAATATAAATGATTCCTTAATTATAACAAAGGTTACAAAAAAGTAGAGGGGAGAAATCTGTCTCTCTCTAAAGTAGTTTTTTATAGAAAGTCACATAAAGAGAAGGGGCAGTGACTGTCGAAGTATTTTAGCATAAAAAAGAACTCGCCAGACGTATGACAAGTTCTTTAGTGTGCTATTGCTGAATTGCTGCATCTAAAGCGATTTCAATCATTTCGTTAAATGTAGTTTGACGCTCTTCAGATGTTGTTTCTTCACCAGTGAAGATATGGTCGCTTACTGTTAATACAGATAATGCATTTACACCATATTTAGCTGCTAATGTGTAAAGAGCAGTCGTCTCCATCTCTACTGCTAATACACCGTAATCTCCAAGTTTTTTAACCATGTCCATGCTCTCACGATAAAATACATCTGCTGTTAATACGTTACCAACACGAACGTGTAATCCTTTTTCTGTTCCAGCATCATAAGCTTTCTTTAAAAGATCAAAGTTTGCAGCAGGAGCAAAATCAAAACCTGGGAATGTTAAGCGGTTCATATTAGAGTCTGTACAAGCCGTCATCGCAATAATAACGTCACGTACCTTAACATCTTTTTGAATTGCACCACATGTTCCAACACGAATTAAATTTTTCACTCCGTAGCTTTGAATTAATTCGTTTACATAAATAGAAATAGAAGGAACACCCATACCTGTACCTTGAACAGATACACGCTTTCCTTTATAAGTTCCAGTGAAACCTAACATGCCACGTACGTTGTTATAGCAAGTAACGTCCTCTAAAAATGTTTCAGCAATATATTTTGCACGTAATGGATCACCAGGTAATAGAATAGATTCAGCGATTTCGCCTTGTTTTGCTTCGATATGTACACTCATGAAAAGTCCTCCTTATTATGTATTGATAGAAATCAATATCATTTGCATTATACACTACGAATCCTGTCAATCAAAACCTTTTTAATATTTGTAATGTGTACAAAATAGGAGGATTTCATGAATCATCACCTAGAATATATATTTAAGAAGTTTTGCATGGATAGAGACAATAAAAATGGTAGGTGATATTTTGAAAAATCTTGTCATTGGGCTTATTGCACTAGTACTTATTGTGGCAGGAGGATTTTACATAAAAAAATATCAAGAAACTGTAGAAACAACCGGAGATGTTCAAGAAGTGAAATGGGATGTGAAAAATAAAAAGGGAAATGAAAAAGTCGATATTTCGTTTCAATTGCTAAATAAAATGAATAATGAAGTTCGTGGTGTGAACGATCAAATTCGAGCAGTGATAGTGGATGGGAATTTGAAAAACATACAACAAACGAAGCCTATATTTGCTGGAAATGGATCGTATAAGCTATCTTCAGATGTAGCGAAAGGTGAAGAGTACACGATATTTTTGTATGAAGATGAAAACAAGTCCGTGGAATCATTTTCTAAGAAAGATTTTGGTGAAGAAAAAAAGGAGAAAAACAAGGACAAGAATAAAAAGAAACTACCTGTTGATACTGTACTTACAAAAAATATAGGAGAGCATCAAGTGTCTCTTTTATTTGGTGCATTAAATCCGAATGAGGCAGCGACATTAACATTTCAGTTTCAAGCGAAAAAGGGAGAAAAGCTGAAATTAAATTCAGGAAGAGGTGAAGTCAACGCTCTTTATATCGTTGATGAAACGAGGGAACATTTTTTATACGCCATTCCTGTTGATACAGATGAGCAATTACAATATCGTATTACATTTCCAGAAGAAGGAACATATAAAATATGGGGGAATTTCTATATAAATGGTAAGAAGTATGAAAAGGAGTTTAGTATACAAGTGCAAAAACGAAAAAACAGCTAAGTACTTAGCTGTTTTTTCGTTTTCCTATTAATTTTGTTACAGAGAGCATTGTAATTGGTAAAGAATGATTCTTTCGAAAAGCTAAATATTTTCCACTCCATGCAGGTTTGTATTTTTCTTTAAAATGTCGTAATCCGCTGAAGCTATATGTGTAACGAACGTTATTAAATATTGCAGCAGCAACTCGTTCAGACCAGAACGATTGCGTTGATAAACCGACATTTGAGAGTGGTGCCATACCAATATTAAAGGAATGGTATTCATTTTCTTTTGCCCAGTGGAATAAGTGGATAAAAATTGCATCCATAATTCCGCTAGGGGCATCTGGATAATAACGCATTAAATCAACAGATAATATGCCACTTTGATATACTGGCATAAAGGTTGTGAATGCAATAATTTTTCCTTCTGCATCAGATAATGTAGCGATAGGGGCACGACTAATATACTCACGATCGAAGTACCCAAGTGAAAATCCTTTCTCTTTTTTTCCGCCGAGCCAAGCATCAGACACTTTCTTTAATTCCTCGTATAATTCGTCTGAGAATGGTGGCTCATGAATAGAGAATGTATAACCCTCTCGTTCAAAACGGTTGAAAGTAGCTCGCATACCAGCACGTTTTTTTCCTGTTATTGTAAACGCATTTAAATCAACGACAGCCTCTTCACCCAGTTTAAAGAAGTTGTAGCCAAAATCGTGGTATAAGCTCATCCATTTGCTTTCAATTTGATAGAATACGCAAATATACCCAAATCGATCAGCTTCAGTTAAAAATTCTTGCAACACAGTGCGGTAGGAGGATGGATCACCAATTGGATCACCTAGTACAACAAGACGTTTTCCAGTAATTGAAAAGAGAAGAAGTGCTTTTCCGTCACTACTGAAGAAGAACTGTTTATCTCCTAAAAAACCTAAATGACTAAGTACGTTCCCACCATGTTCATCTAAGAAGTTTTCTAACCTTTTATCATTAGCTGGTTGCCCGGGAAATTGACTACGGTAACGATTGGCAATTAGTGAACCGATAAGTAAAAAAGTAGGAACGAAAAAGGCTGCTGCTAATGCACTTCGTTTAACTTGTGTAATATTTCGAACGACAAAATCAGGTTGGAACGCTTCTTTTGCACCCGCAAATAAAATACCTAAGTTTTTATATAAATATAGCGTAAGTAATAAGAAGATAAACACTTTTACGATATCAGAAAGTGAGACTTCCATTTTCTCGCGTACAAATCTTTTACGAAGCATATACAACACAGCAAGTACGATTAATAAAATAAAGGTTTCTTCAATATCAATTCCTTTTAGGGTATTAAAGATTGCTGCTCCAATTAAAGAAACAATCGTCATATAGTAAGAACGCTTTGTTCCATAATATATGCCTCGCGAAAGAATCAGGAGGAGAATACCGAATGTTAATGATAAGCTAAAAGAAAATTGAATAAGGTGCTTTGGAGCTAAAATATGTAAGGCGTGAGCTCGATTTATACTAGTCGGTAAAATTGTTGATAGAATAACCATTAAGCCAGCGAATACTGTTAAAGCGGCGGATGCCCATGAACCTAATTTCCCTAAAAAATCACGTTGTAAAGTCCAAATTACACCAGTTGTTTCTAATGCAGGTGCAATAAATGGTTTATCTTCAATTTTTTTTATGGCCGCTCCTGTCATTTCAAAGGCTGCAAAAATGAGACCAAGGCAGAATGGTAAGATGTAATAGACAAGTCGGTATAATAACATCGCAGGTAGTAATACGCCTGTATCAACGCCGTATTGTCCTAGTCCAGTTAAGAAAACAAGATCAAATGAACCAAGGCCACCAGGAACAAGACTTACGACACCAGCTAAAGCAGCAATTACGTAAACACCTAAAAACTTTTGAAATTCGATATCAATCCCAAACAATATTAAAATGACGTACATAACGATACCAGCAGATACCCACTCGACTAATGAAACTAATGAATATAAAACAGTTGGATTTTTCTCTTCTTCTTCTTCTTCATCTTGTCCGTCTAACTGTTTTGTTTTTCTATTTTTAATTTTAGAAAACCCAATATATATAGGAACGAAAAGAGCAAAGAAAATAAGAACAGGCCATAACCACGGTTTTTCGTGCAGAATAAAACTAGTGTCTAATATCCCAATAAGGCCGAGGAATGACAGAATGGCTAATCCGTTAATAAAAGCGGTTGTCATCCAAGCAATGCTTTTAATAAGTTTTCCATTCTCTTTTATATGCGGACGATATAGCATTGTACGTACACCGGCACCAACAAGACCACCAAAACCGATAAATCCATTTAAAGTGTTGGCAATCCATGAGATGCGGAAAATCTTTTGTACAGGTATATCTGCTTTTAAGTAACGAAGCATAACAAAGTCATAAAAGAACATTGTTGAAACGGCAAATGCACCGAGTGTAATCGCTAAAAATACCCCACCAGTTGGAATGTTTTTAATTGTTTCAATTGCTTCTAAAAAAGAAATGCCTGCTAATTCTTTTTTAGCTTGAAAGAAAACAATTGTTAAGACAACAAATGGGAAGATTATTTTCCCGATTTGTAAGAAACGTTTCCATGAAAACGACATAAATACAACTCTCCTTGTGTAAGAAAACTGAGACAATAATATTATTATGACAAACTTCAAGAAAAATAAAAAGGTAAATTCCTGTATAGGGAAGCTATTTTTTATATAGGTTATATTTAAAAGAATATTCCGTTTATCAGAAAGTTGAGTTAAGATAAGATGAAAGAAGGAAGAGAGGGGAAGTAGATGATTATAATAGGTTATGCAGGATATGAGTTAGAAAAAGAAAAACCGAATACATCAGAAGATTTTTTTAATAGATCTGAAGTAACATATATATTAAATAATCAAGAGAAAACCTTTTCTGTCTTATATGTTCGATATTTTGAAGAAATTTTACAAGAAATTACCCCTTTTGAAGGAAATCCAGTTTATAAAGTAGAAGAACAAGACGTATATTTACGAGATATTGTAGCAATCGCTTGTTTAGTGAACAATAAAGAGCTACGCGCGCAGAAGCGCTTGTATCTCAATGAAGTAACAGACTTTCAACGATACTTTGACGAGGGAACAGTGGTGAAAGTACAAGAAATATTAGCTGAATTACATAAAAATAAAAGAGTAGAAATAGCGTAAAACGGCAAAGGAGAGAGAAGCCATGTCTAATTTGATGGTTGAAAATCAAACAGAACAAGTTTCTATATTTTTAGAAGATGTAATTTCCTTGATAACTAATTATGTAAATTATCATACGTTACCTTCTTTATTGGAGGAGACACCAACAGGAAACGAGCAATATTATAAAGGGATATTAGCGTCAATAAGAAGACTTCTTGTTTTTTGTGAAGAAGGACTTGATGCATGCTTTGTTTTGCTGAATAGCCAACCATTTAGAAAGACCGCAGCTGAAACAGTTTTATATAAGATTTACCATCAAGTAATTGCAGAGTTTTTTTCGCCAAAGAATGATCATTGGTATGAAAATAGTCGTTCTGCTTATACAGGGAAAAATTCTATTGTGTTTCAACAAATCCCTCCTGGTTCTATAGAACGAATAATGAAGGATTTAGAAGGGAAATTTCAATTGATGCGTGAAGAACTAGAATATTATGAGACAGATTATCAAACAAAAATGTTGCACAAATATTAATTAAGGAAAAGAAGCTAAGGAAACTTAGCTTCTTTTCCTTTTGTCCAGTTATATAAGGGATTTTAATTGAATATAGTTAAAGTGGATAGCATCAAGGAGGTGTGACATGAGTCAGCAAGGTGTATTTACAGATTACTTTCATGAAGTAGAAAGCTGGTGTGAAAGTGTTCTTCAAGTATTAGATAGCCGTGCAATGGAAGTGTATGATGTCCATATGCTTGCTTATAAAATTCAAACGTTATTAGAGCGTATGAAAGAGCATGAATACGACACAGATGCCGAGTTTATGTACGAAATAAGTGAGGATGTAGAACATATTCAACACCATTTACAGGAAGTATTTATGCAAGAAGGAGAGGAATATGAACTATGTGAAAGAGGGGATAGCGAACGAGCTGTTCCGATTGGGGGGCATACACTCCCGCCATTACCTTATCCGTATAATGCGCTAGAACCGTACATTTCACGAGAAATTATGATGTTACACCATGATAAACATCATCGTAGTTACGTGGAAGGATTAAATAAGGCAGAGAAGATGATGGAAGAAGCGAGAAAAACAAATCAATTCGATTTAATTAAGCATTGGGAAAGAGAAGCGGCTTTTCATGGATCAGGTCATTACTTACACACGATATTTTGGAATAACATGAAAAAAGATGGTGGTGGAAGTCCGAGAGGGGCTTTTTCACAACAAATTGAGCAAGATTTCGGAAGTTTTTTACGTTTTCAAAAGCATTTCACAGAAGCAGCTTCTAAAGTGGAAGGTTCAGGATGGGCGATTCTTGTATGGGTACCCCGTTCAGGAAGGTTAGAAATTTTGCAAAGCACGCTTCATCAATTGTTTACACAGTGGGATACGATACCACTCCTTGTACTGGATGTATGGGAACATGCGTATTATTTACAATATCAAAATCGAAAAGATGAATATATTAAAAATTGGTGGAATGTTGTAAATTGGCCAGATGTAGAAAAGAGATTTGAAAGTGCGAAGCAAATTGAATGGACACCGTATTAGACGCATATCCCATGCGTCTTTTTTAGTGGAGGTGGAAGGAAGATTTCGTTCATATTTTAAAAGGCCAAGCATACACTTGTACAAAAAGTGCCAAAAGGACGTGGGGGGGAAATATGAGACGAATTTGTATAATAATTACGCTAATTATAATGTACGCAAGCGTTATGCCAATTCCTGCATATGCAAAAATGAACGGTGGTGTCAGTGCTCGTAATGCAGTCTTAATGGAACAACAATCCGGTCGTGTGCTATATGGAAAATTAGAACATGAGCCACAAAAAATTGCTAGTATAACAAAAATTATGACAGCATTGTTAGCTGCTGAATCAGGAAAAATGAAAGAGTTAGTATCGGTTAGTAATGAAGCCGTACGAGTAGAAGGATCGGCAATTTATTTAAAACCTGGACAAAAAGTGAAGTTAGAAGATTTAGTTTACGGATTAATGCTTAGATCTGGTAATGATGCAGCACAAGTAATTGCTGAAAATGTGGGAGGGAGTATAGAAGGGTTCGTATATTTAATGAATGAAAAGGCGAAAGAAATCGGAATGAAAGATACGCACTTCTCAAACCCGCATGGCTTGGATGGGGATGGGTCACATTATTCGTCGGCTTATGATATGGCATTATTAACGAAATATGCAATGGGGAACGAGACTTTTAAGAAAATTTTTGGAACAAAAACGTATAAATCAGATTCTTGGGATTATCCGTGGAAAAATAAACATAAGCTTGTGACATCTTATTATGAATTTGCAACAGGAGGAAAAACAGGTTTTACGAAGAAAGCAGGACGGACGCTTGTCACAACAGCTTCAAAAGATGGACTAGATTTAATTGTCGTAACTTTGAGTGCTTCTAGTGACTGGGATGATCATATGAATTTGTTTGATAAAGGCTTTGAACGCTATAAGCAAGCGAAAGTTTTAGGACAAGGAGCACTCGCTGAAATAAATGAAAAGAAATATGCCAATCATGTTTATACGAAAAATAGTTTTTCTGTCCCTTTAACTGAAGAGGAAAGAAAGAGCGTGTTATTGAAAGTTGAGCTCGATAAAAGTGCAAAACTTACGGATGGGGTAAAGATTGGGAAGACAGAAATTTATGTAGGGAACGAGAAAGTTGGAGAACGAAATTTGTTTTACAGTAAACGAAAGTTAGTAGCTACAACGGGAATGTATTGGAATAATGTAAAAGAAATCTTCTCTTACATGATAGGTGTTGGGATAGATGGTTAATCTCGTATGGGCAGCGATGGCAGTTATCGGGATTGTGTATGCCATGATAAATGGAACGATGGAAGAAGTGACCAAAGCAGTGTTTGAAGGGTCAAAAGATGCTGTAACGATTTGTATTGGACTTATTAGTGTTTTAGTATTTTGGCTCGGTTTAATGAAAATTGCTGAGGAAGCTGGATTGTTAAAGAAGTTAGTATCACTTTTTATGCCGATAGTAAAAAAATTATTTCCAGAAATACCGAAGGATCACCCGTCAATGGGATTCATTTTATCAAATATGATGGCGAACTTTTTTGGATTAGGTAATGCAGCAACACCTTTAGGTATTAAAGCAATGGAACAACTGAAAGAGTTAAATGGTGGAAAGGATTCGGCAAGTCGTTCTATGGTGACGTTTCTAGCCTTAAATACATCAGCAATTACATTAATTCCGACTACTGTCATTTCGATTCGAATGACTTATGAATCAGCAAACCCTACTGAAATCGTTGGCGTAACATTTATAGCACAAGTGTTATCGATGATTGGAGCGATTTGGATTGACCGCTATTTTTACCGGAGAAGGAGTAGAAAGGGGCGGAAAAAATGAGTATTGTAAATACAATTTCATTATGGGTAATTCCTTGTGTAATTGGTTTTATCCTTTTATATGGCACGATAAAGAAAGTTCCAACGTATGAATCGTTCGTTGAGGGCGGAAAAGAAGGGATTCAAATTGCGGTTTCCATTTTGCCGTTTATGGTTGGGATGCTTGTATCTATTTCTATTTTCCGGGCATCAGGTGCTCTAGATGCGATGATATCGGTAATGAAGCCGATGTTAGACTTTATTCATGTACCAGCCGAAATCGTTCCACTTGCACTTATACGTCCGATTTCGGGATCTGCTGGTTTAAGTATTACGACCGACTTAATCGCTACATATGGGCCAGACTCGTTTATTGGTAGGTTAGCTTCAACGATGCAAGGTAGCACAGATACGACCTTTTATATATTAACAGTATACTTTGGGGCTGTTGGTATTAGAAAAATGGGAGATGCATTAAAGGTAGGACTTTTTGCAGATTTAATCGGAATTATTTGTTCAATTGTATTTGTTTCCCTATTGTTTCGGTAATGCTATTCATTTTTTAAGGTATTTAGCTTATAATACGTATACGACCACTATTAACGTGTAGTTTAATAGTGGTTTTTTTATGCGGTATTTTTGACAAAATGGTGAACTTTTATCGTGGACAGCACGAAAAAGTGTAAATAATAATAAAGGATGAAAACGTGATATAGCCTTTATACGTTTATTATCATTGCTATGTTGTTAAAGATAGGCGAAGTAAATGGCATAAAGCTTAGGCGGTTGCCAAGTCTTTCTAATGTAAGGTAAGATAAATTTGAGGTGAAAAAAAGAAATGGAACGATTACAAAAAGTGATTGCGCAAGCAGGTATTGCATCGAGAAGAAAGGCTGAGGAATTAATTCAGCAAGGGAAAGTGAAAGTTAATGGGAAAATAGTGAAGGAGTTAGGAACAAAAGTAACTCCTCAAGATAAAGTAGAAGTAAATAACATCCCTCTTGAAAAAGAAGAACCTGTTTATTTTTTACTATATAAACCAACTGGTGTAATTTCAAGTGTATCAGATGATAAAGGAAGAAATGTTGTAACAGACTTTTTCCCTGAAATTAGACAACGTTTATTCCCAATCGGACGCTTAGATTATGATACGTCTGGCGTATTATTGATGACAAATGATGGGGAATTTGCAAACGTATTAATGCATCCGAGATATAAAGTTGAAAAAACATATGTTGCAAAAATTAAAGGGCCATTAACAGGTGAGAAAATTCGCATGTTAGAACGAGGTGTTACATTAGAAGATGGGAAAACAGCACCGGCAAATGTAAAAATTATTTCTTGGGACAAGCGTAAAGAGATGGCGATTGTACAATTAACAATTCACGAAGGCCGTAACCGTCAAGTACGTCGTATGTTTGAAGCGTTAGACTGTAAAGTTGTGAAATTAAAACGTGAACGTTATGCTTTCTTAGAAGTAGGGAGCCTGCGACCTGGTGATGCAAGAGAATTGACACCACATGAGGTGAAACAATTACGTGCGCTTGCTTCTACAAAGCCAAGATAAGCTATAGAGTTACAATTTCACCAGTGGAGCGCTCTGCTGGTGATTTATTCAATACAACATTTACAGAAGAGAATACATACCATTTACCGGGAAGAGGAGAGACAATATGAAAAAAAATCGCTTATTATTTCGTGTTATCATTCTGCTCATTTTAAGCGGTGCTGTAGGATTTACACTCTATCAAGGGTTTTTCGCTGATAAAGAGAAAATGCAAATTGGAAAAGAAGCACCTAATTTTGTTGTGACGGATTTGGAAGGAAAGAAAATTGAACTAAAAGACCTAAAGGGAAAAGGGGTATTTTTAAACTTTTGGGGAACTTGGTGTAAACCTTGTGAAAAAGAAATGCCTTATATGAATGAATTATATCCAAAGTATAAAGAAAAAGGTGTTGAAATCATCGCATTAGATGCAGATGAAACGGATATCGCGGTGAAAAACTTTGTGGACCAATATGGATTGAAATTCCCAGTTGCAATTGATAAAGGGCAAAAAATCATAGGGACATATGGAGTAGGACCGTTACCAACAACCTTTTTAATTGATAAAGAAGGTAAAGTAGTTGAGCAAATTATAGGTGAGCAAACGAAGGAACAATTGGAAGAGTACTTAAAGAAAATTACTCCATGATTAAGAAAGCCTTTACATAAGAGGTGCTTACGTATAGCACCTCTGGTTCGAGAATTCTGAGTATTGCGGTAACTTGAGGCTAGAATATACAATAGTACATATAGATACAGGGACGGTGAGAGTGTTGAAAGAAATTAAGTGTGAATGTGGACATGTTAATCCGATAGGAACCGTTTTTTGTGAAGCTTGTGGGAAACCATTTGAAAGCAATGAAAATGTAAAACTATTGGATATGCGCTATGAGGGGAGTGCCCGGAGATCTCTCACGCACACAAAAACGATAGTCGATAAAATTTGGAGCTTTTTCTCTTCTGTAAAAGTAGGTGTATGGCTAATTGTACTAACTTTAGCTGCATCAGCGATAGGAACTATTTTTCCGCAAGAAATGTACATAACTCCAGGGATTGCACCAGCTGAATATTATAAGACCGAGTATGGATTTTTAGGACAATTATACTATCAATTAGGATTTAATAATTTATATGGCTCATGGTGGTACATGATTTTAATTGCTTCCATTGGTATTTCACTTGTTATATGTAGTTTAGACCGTGTCATTCCTCTTTATAAAGCTTTAAAAAAACAAGGGGTGAAAAGACACCCAAGTTTTTTAAAAAGACAGAGAGTGTACGGGACTGGTACGCCGCATGAAGGTGACTTAGGACGAGTTCAAATTAATTTAAAGAAACGTAATTATAATGTGAAAGTGGAAGACGGGAACGTTTTAGCGGAAAAGGGACGTTTTTCTCGTTGGGGTCCATATGTAAACCATATTGGTCTTATTATCTTTCTATTCGGTGCAATGCTACGTTTTTTACCGAGTATGTATGTAGATGAAGCACTTTGGTTACGTGACGGTGAAACGAAAGAAATACCAGGAACAGATGGGCAATACTATTTAAAAAACGAAAAGTTTATCAAGGAAGTTTATGATAAGAGTAAGGATAAAGAAGTTTTTGATGAAGCAATTGATCGTGTTGGTGATAAAATGATTGCGAAAAACTTCCAAACAAATGCTGTATTATATAAAGCTGTAGGAGAAAATATAGCAGGTCAAAAACCAAAATTAGAAAAGGTAAAAGAAGCTGCAATTCGAGTGAATGAGCCACTGAAATTTGATCAATTTGCTGTTTATCAAGTGGATTACAAAGAAAGTGAATTTAAAAGCATGTCTTTCCATTTGCAAAACAAAGAAAATAATCAAAAGTGGGGACCGATTAAAGTAGATTTAGCAAATCCTACAGAAAAATATGATTTAGGAAATGGGTATTCTCTAGAACTATTAAGCTATTTCCCTGATTTTTATTTTGACGAAAATGGCAGACCAAATACGAAAACGAAATTACCGAATAATCCTGCATTCGTCTTTAAAATGTTTACCCCGGAAACGCCAGATGGCGAAGTTAGTTTCGTCGGTATTCAGCAAAACATAGAGCCTGACGGGAATAATAAATATAAAATGTCATTTGCAGGTGTGGAAATGCAAAATGCAACAGCTCTTACAGTAAGAAAAGATTTGACGCTTTGGATTCTCGGTATTGGAGGATTTATATTTATGGTTGGTGTGATTCAAGGTATGTATTGGAACCATCGCCGTATTTGGATACAACGTGTTAATGATGAATGGTGGGTTGCAGGCCATACGAATAAAAATTGGTTCGGCTTAAAGAAAGATATTGAAAGAGTACTAGAAGGAACAGCGATTCCACAACCACACGATAAAATGAATGATAAAAAAATTAGTTAAGGTGGGGAAACGATATGGTACAAATAAGCAGTAATTTTTTGTTCGCCGCGTTCATCTTATATTTAATTGCAACTTTATTTTTTGGAGGAGCAATTAAAGAAAAAGGTCATAAGTGGGCAAATATAGGTATAACTATAGCAATTTTAGGATTTATTGCGCAAATAGTATATTTTGTTACAAGATGGATCGCATCAGGACATGCACCAGTTAGTAACTTTTTTGAATTTGGTACATTTTTCGGCATGATGCTTGTGGGAGCTTTTATCATTATGTACTTTGTATATCGTGTAAGTATTATTGGTTTATTTGCTTTACCGGTAGCTCTTTTATTAATCGCTTATGCAAGTATGTTCCCGAGAGAAATTTCGCCGCTTATCCCATCTTTAAAGAGTAATTGGCTACATATTCATGTAACGACAGCGGCAGCGGGGCAAGCAATATTAGCAATTAGTTTTATTACAGGCGTAATGTATTTACTGAAAAATGTAGATCAATCAACAAGAAGTAAGCGTACATTTTGGTTAGAGACAGTAGTTTTCACACTTGTTTGTACAGTTGGATTTATTGGAGTAACAACGGTATTTTCTAGTATGAAATACGAAGCGAAGTTTCAATGGATTGATAAAAATGAACAACAAGTTGAGATGAAGTATAATCTCCCTGCTTTAGTTGGACCGCATGAAGGGAAGTTAATGACAGAAAATAAATTAGAACCGGCGGTTGAAGTCCCAGCGATTGTAAATGCGAAAAAATTAAATACTGTTATTTGGTCAGTATTAGTCGGAACACTACTTTATATTGTATTAAGACTTATTTTACGTAAGCGAGTGTCAGCGGCACTTCAGCCGTTAGTAAAGAATACGAATAGTGATTTATTAGATGAAATCGGATACCGTTCTATTGCGATAGGATTCCCAGTGTTTACATTAGGAGCGTTAATCTTTGCAATGATCTGGGCTCAAATTGCTTGGACGCGCTTTTGGGGGTGGGATCCAAAAGAAGTTTGGGCGCTTATTACTTGGCTCTTTTATGCTGCAGTATTGCATTTACGTTTATCTAAAGGATGGCATGGAGAAAAATCCGCCTGGCTTGCAGTAATTGGTTTTGCAATCATTATGTTTAACTTTATTGTAGTAAACTTAATTATCGCGGGTTTACATTCATATGCATAGAGAAATAAAATAGGAGAGTGTATGTCACTTTCCTATTTTATTTTTGTCAACTTTTCTTCTTTTTTGAGAAAAACATGACAAAGTAGTGGTTGATTCTGTAAAATGATGTCGAGGACCAAATATACTGTTCAAAAAAAATACATAGTTTTGGAAAAAAAATGAACAAACTTTATTATTCTTGTGAAGCATAATATGGGAAGTAGAACGTTAAAAAATGCTTAATTAAACGAGGATAGGTGCAACATTATATTGTAGAAGGGTAGGTGTAAACCGTTGTGGTAAAAATACGCGGCGGGTAGAAATGGAAAATGAATCAAGAATTTTAATTGTAGACGATGAGGATCGTATTCGTCGTTTATTAAAGATGTATTTAGAAAGAGAGCAATACACAATTGAAGAAGCGGATAATGGTGATACAGCTTTAGAAATGGCGTTACAAAATGATTATGATTTAATCCTATTGGATATTATGATGCCTGGTAAAGATGGTATCGAAGTGTGTAAAGGGATTCGTGAAAAGAAAGCGACGCCAATTATTATGCTGACAGCAAAAGGTGAGGAAGTAAATAGGGTGCAAGGGTTTGAAGTTGGAACTGATGATTATATCGTAAAGCCGTTTAGCCCGCGTGAAGTAGTACTTCGTGTGAAAGCGGTATTACGCCGCGCTGTACCAACGACATTCTTTACACAAGATACAACGACGAAAGATGTTACTGTGTTCCCTCATTTAACAATTGATAATGATGCGCACCGTGTTACAGCGGATGGCAATGAAGTAAACTTAACACCGAAAGAATATGAATTACTATTATTCTTAGCGAAAGCTCCGGATAAAGTTTTTGACCGTGAGCAATTGTTAAAAGAAGTATGGCAATATGAGTTCTTCGGAGATTTACGTACAGTTGATACGCATGTAAAGCGTTTACGTGAAAAGTTAAATAAACAATCACCAGATGCAGCGAAGATGATTGTTACCGTTTGGGGCGTTGGTTACAAGTTTGAGGTTGTGAACGACTGATGCTTTGGAGAAGTGTAGTAGGGAAGTTATGGATGACCATATTACTTCTCGTTTCGTTTGTTCTTGGATTTGTTGCTATTTTACTTTCACAGTTTTTTAGAACGTATTATGTTGATATGAGTGAAGCTAGGCTTCAGAAAGTTGCAACAAGTGTCACGGAATTAATTGAAGAAGGTGCCGATGTAAAAACGATTGAGGATATTGCTTACAAATTTTCTGATCCACTTTCAAGGATTATCATTGTAGAAGATGGTAAGGAAATTTCTTCTTCGCCGAAACAAGAAGGATTAGTTACTCTTACAATAGATGATTTGAAAAGTGATAAAGAATTAGCAGCTGTTTTTACAGATAAAAAGGATATTAAGAATAATATTAGAAAAGCTTCTAATAGTAGGAAAAATAAAAACACTGAAAATGATATTATGATCGTCGGGAAACCAGTACAGTCAAAAAATCAAAGTGCAGTGTTTGTATATGAATCATTGCAAGTTCCAATACAAGGTATGGAGAGAACGACTGATTTTATTTTCTTATCAGCCGGGATTGCGATTATTTTAACAACTTTCTTTGCATTTTTCTTATCTACTCGAATTACGGCACCGCTCCGTAAAATGCGTGAGGTTGCATTTGAGGTAGCCCGCGGTAAATTTGATACGAAAGCCCCTATGGTGTCGCAGGACGAAATTGGTGAACTTGCAACTGCTTTAAATCAAATGGGGAAACAGTTGAAGTTTAATATGAATGCCCTGCAGCAAGAAAAAGAGCAGTTAGCTAGTATTTTGAGTAGTATGGCAGATGGTGTTATTACGTTAAATCAAGAAGGTGAAGTCGTTGTTATCAACCCACCGGCAGAACACTTCTTACAAGTTTGGCAAGAAGAAAAAGAAGTAGAGTTAAGTAAAAAACTGCCTTCTGAACTTGTTGAACTATTCCATCTCGTTGTAGAAAGTGAGCAACAACAAGTTGTTGAAATTAATTTGCAAAAAGGTAACTATGTAGTTCTTATGACACCGCTTTACAATCAAACAAAAATTCGTGGAGCTGTAGCAGTATTGCGAGATATGACGGAGGAGCGTCGTCTTGAGAAAATGCGTCAAGACTTTATTGCGAATGTATCACATGAACTTCGTACACCGATGGTAATGCTTCAAGGATATAGTGAAGCAATTTTAGATGATATTGTGCAAACGAAAGAAGAAATTAATGAGTTTGTTCAAATTATTTATGATGAATCTGTTCGTTTAGGTAAACTTGTAAATGAGCTATTAGATTTAGCTCGTATGGAAAGTGGACATGTAGAGTTACATATAGGTGAAGTAGATATTCATCCATTTGTCGAAAAAATTGGCCGTAAATTCCAGGGGATTGCAAAGGATAAAGAAGTCCAATTAACAGTGGATTTCCAAAGTCCAATTGAACAATATTCGTTTGATGCAGACCGTATGGAACAGGTACTGACGAATTTAATTGATAATGCAATCCGTCATACAAATGCAGGTGGACATGTTACACTTGTAATTAATACGAAAAATAGTGGCCTTACTTTCGAAGTGCAAGATTCAGGTGCTGGTATTCCAGAAGAAGATATTCCGTTCTTGTTCGATCGATTCTATAAAGCTGATAAAGCGAGAACGCGCGGGAAAAAAGTTGGAACTGGACTGGGGCTTGCGATTGCTAAAAATATTGTTCAAGGTCATGACGGGAAGATTTCTGTATCAAGTGTCGTTGGAGAAGGAACTATATTCTCTGTATATTTACCAAATCGTATAATTTAGATATGTATGTTTTTTAAAGGTGATTACGAATAAAAGCTCTACTATTTTTTATTTTTTTGTAAGTGCAATTAAATAAAGAATGGTAGAGTTTTTTATTTAATAATCAGAATGAAAATAAAAAGAGAGGTGTCGTGATGAAATGAAACTTTATACAAAAACAGGTGATAAAGGGGAAACGAGTGTCATAGGTGGCCGAGTGGATAAAGATCATATACGTGTAGAAGCTTATGGCACAATTGATGAGGCGAATTCTCATATCGGATATGCCATGTCTAAATTGCAAGAGGAATGTTTTCGTAACATTTATAACGAACTTGAAAACATTCAACATGAACTATTTGATTGTGGAGGGGATTTAGCAATAGTAGAGAAGAAAATTCCCTATAAAGTAACGATAGAGATGGTCGAGTATTTAGAGAGACGGATTGATTCGTATACAGAAGAAGCGCCGCCGTTAGAGCGTTTTATTTTACCAGGCGGTAGCGAGGTATCGGCTGCACTACACATTGCACGTACAGTTATAAGAAGAGCAGAACGTTGTATAGTATCCTTGCAAAAAGAAGGAGAAACCAATGAAATTGTTCTAAAGTATGTAAATAGGTTATCTGATTATTTATTTGCGCTTGCTAGAGTAATAAATGCACGTTTACAAGTGAAAGATGTGGAATATAACCGCAGTGCACCTGTTTTTCGTAATGAAGAAGAGAAGGAAGTGGAGTAATCCACTTTCTTTTTTTGTATACTTTTTTCTGTAATATCCCACAATAGAGAAGGTATGACGGTTATTAGAAAACGGAGGATGTATATGAAAGCGTTAAAATGTGGCGTGGTGATATTGAGTATATTATTTTTATCTCAATTACATGTTTACGCTGAAGGGAATCAGTGGATATGGCCTGTTGATGGGCAGATAAGTGATTATTTTGGGACAAGACATGGGAAACACTATGGTATTGATATAGCTGCACCTATTGGAACGCCAGTTGCAGCTATTCAAAATGGTAAGGTGACAAAGTCTTATTTTTCAAGTAGTTATGGAAATGTTGTGTTTATTAAACATGGAGAATATGAGGCTGTTTATGCGCATTTAAATAAGAGATATGTAGTTCAAGGGGATAACATTTCAAAAGGAGAGCTAATTGGAGAGGTAGGGAATACAGGAGAATCGCGAGGGGCACATTTACATTTAGAAGTGCATCAAGGGAGATGGACGATGGAGAAAAGGAATGCGATGAATCCGTTGCTTGTTTTAAATGAACAAAAAAATCAAGTCGTGTCTTCATCACTATATGCTGTACAAAAAGGTGATACTTTAGTTGGCATTGCTCGGAAATTTAGTGTGACAGTTGAGGAAATTAAAGTGAGGAATGGATTGCGACAAGAGCAAATCTATCCGAACCAACAACTATACGTTAAGTAAAGGAAATGTCCCAAAAGCATAACTTTTGAATAGATTTATTTTCTTCTTAGTTAAGATTACAGAATTTACGATAAGGGAAAGCCCATGCAGGACTTTAGTCCGTCTTTAGACGTGGGATGAAAGCGTCATTTTTGCATAGCAAAACATGGTATATTTTATTCATAGTCATGCAAAAGACGTAAAAACATTTGAGAACGAACAATCTGTACGGTATGGTCACAGTACCGTAGCCCATGAACCTATATGGTCTGTTGTGGGAGTGGTGATGGCACACCACAATCTTGCACGTCAGCGATACCAGAAATGGACGTCGCCTTTGGTAGCAAGAATCCCATTGACGTTAGTCAGCTGGCCCCTTTAGGGGTGGGGGTGTCAAGATGGTAAATGAATTTATATCGGCGCAAATTGAAATATATCGAACGCAGCTCTTATTATATCGACGTTTCGACAAGGAATATGGACTTAACAGCAAAATGCGACAATAAGAGCAACCCATTCCTAACAAAAAACCGTCCCAAAAGATCTTTTGGGACGGCTTCTTTTACCAAAAAATAAAGACACATATAAATCCAGAAATAGCTAAGTAGCTATATAAGTAAAAGACTTTTGTTCTTGTTTTTTCTTTTGTCCGAAATAGTACGATAGTTGGTTCGATTAGACCAATTGTAAGACAAAGTAAACCAAGAAGCATAAAGCCAATTGAAATAGAATACAGGGCGATTTGTGGTGCTTGAAATGGAATCATCCATTTTAATAAAAATGCAATAAGTGCAGTGTAACAAATGCTACCGATGTATTTATTCAATGGTGTATTAGAACGGAAACCAGGAAGTTTCTTGGAAAAAGGACGGGAAACAACTTCTGTTTGTAAAGATGTATGTTCTTCAATTATTTTTTGAGCTTCTTTTCCTTTTTGGAAAAGGGATAAAATCCAGTTTCGCTCACCTTGGAAAATAAATTGAGAAGTTGTTAAATAATGATCAACTTTTACCTTATTCCAACTCTTCCATGGATGACGCTCACACAATTTTAATTTACTTTCTGTTTTTTTATCATACTGATAAATACTTATGCCATCTTGGTCAAAAGTAGCGTAGTATGTCTCTCTTGAGAATGTGCCTAGATCAATTGGACAGTAGAAAAGTAATTCTTTTTTCAAATAAAAGTATTCTTTTCTTAAGTTCTTTTTCATTGCTTCTCGAATAGAGTGTCTTTTATCTTTCTTCATGACATTTCCTCCATAACTCAGAAAATGTTCTTATCTTAACAATTCAACATCTTATCACTTTTAACGATATATGACTAGGGGGATTCATAAGAGAAATACCGAATTATAAAAAATATGGGTTGTATTGTAAAATATAGTGATTGCTTCTTTAATAATATAAAATAAACAACTTATTTTTAATAAGTTACACTTTTTTTGTTCACAATACGATCATGTTGTTGTATAATGAAGTGGAAAATAGAATATCGGTCTATCTTCGGGGCAGGGTGAAAATCCCGACCGGCGGTGATGAACAGTTAATAATTTCGTTCTAAGCCCGCGAGCCGTTAAGGCAGGATTTGGTGTGATTCCAAAGCCGACAGTACAGTCTGGATGGGAGAAGATGGAGGTTCAAGCGTTCAAAAAAGATAAGTATTTGAACGTCTGTTTGATGTGCCTTAAAATTCTCCCTTTGTGTAAATCACAAAGGGTTTTTTCGTTCTACGAAAAAATAGGCATAGCAGAACCTTTCCACTTTCCATGAGAAGATCGATGGAAAAGGAGAGAGAAAGATGAAACAAAAAAACAGTGTAGTGCAGATGGTGAGTGTAGCGATGCTAAGCAGTATTGCGTATTTACTAATGATGTTAGATTTTCCATTCCCAGGGCTTCCGCCATTTTTAAAAATTGATTTTAGTGATGTGCCAGCTTTAATTGCAGCGATAATTTTCAGTCCAATTGCAGGTGTAATTGTAGAAGCGATAAAAAATATTTTGCATTACGGAATTCAAGGGAGCTTAACGGGAGTACCAGTAGGAGAAGTAGCAAACTTTATAGCGGGATGTTTATTTATTGGTCCAGCAGCATTCTTATTCCGAAAGTATCGCACAGTAAAAAGTTTAACGACAGGATTAATGCTAGGAACAATTACTATGACAGTTATTATGAGTGTGTTAAACTACTTTATCATTTTACCAGCGTACACTTGGTTTTTAAATTCACCAGCTATGTCTAGTGATATTATGCGACAAACTATTGTAACGGCGATATTACCGTTTAATGTAATTAAAGGAATTGTTGTAACAATTGTATTTGTAGCATTATTTTCACGCTTGAAAGTATGGGTATTTGCAAAAATGAAAAATGCTTAAAAATATTAAACCATTGGCAGCTTAACTGCTAATGGTTTTTTTAGTGAGAATGAAAAAGAGAGCAAAAAATCCCCCTCATACTTATGAGAGAGATTTTTTGAAGTTAATAAAAGACTATTCGAATTTTAAAGAGTCGCCATCAAATGATTCGTCAGCAACTTTAATTGAGTCAGTTGGACAACCTTCGAATGCATCCATCATATCTTCAATTAATACATCTGGAATTTCAACGATACCTTGGTTATCGTCTAATGTTACAAATGCAATACCCTCATCATCATAGTCATAAATGTCTGGTGCAGCAGCACCACAAGCACCGCATGCAATACAAGTATCTTTGTCAACGATTGTATATTTTGCCATATTTTTTCCCTCCTGATAATATGTATGTGAAAAGTTCGCCAAAAAATTATAATCTTATTGTAAAACGGTTTTTAAAACTTTTCAACATAAAATTATAATGATAATGCTTATCAATTAGAGTGTCAACTTATTTTTGAATTATTTCATAAGATTTTCAAAATACTTAAATGTTATTTCGTTTGATACAATAGAATATATACAAGCATGTAGTGTGAATATGATAAATTAAATGAATCGTATTGAAAAAGGAATGAAGTTAGACTGAGAGGTGGAAGCGGTAATGCAGCTACAATATACTTTATTATATTGTTTAAAACAATTGAATGGTGAAAGAACCGTTTCTTCGATTTATTATTTATTAAAAGGAAAGAGATCGTCGCAAACATTACAAGATGGGAATATATTTCAAATTTCTTTTTTGTTTGGGATTTATAAATCATTAAATAGAGCTGATTATGATCAAGAAGTTGCAAAGTTATTAAAAACGGATTTAGTTCAAGGTATACATGATAATACATATGTGTTAACGACTGCTGGTAACATGCAATTAAATAAATGGGAAGGTGACTTTGCCTTTCCGACGTATTTACATGGTTTACACTATGGTGAAATAGGTGAAACGTTTTGGAAGAGATTATCATTGATCGTTCAAACCATTTCGAATTTACAACAGGCGAATACGAAATTTATTCCAATTCAACAGGATACAGAAATAATGATGTGGGTGAAACGTTTTCTCACTGGAATACCATATATGAGAAGTGAATTGGCTAAAAGGTTATGGATGGAAATGCATACTCTTTTACACAAAAATAATCCAGTAGAGGCGACAATCGTAACATATCGGTTAACTGGGTACGAACGTATCGGGTGTACTTTACAACAATTAGCGGAAATTACGAAACAAGATATATTTCGGGTGTATTTTTTATTTTGGGGTACAATTCACTTCATTATTCAAGAGGTTCACAATAAAGAAAATGAGTTTCCATTATTAGCTGAAATTATATCTTATCCAAATGAGAAAGCTGATTTATTTAGCTTATCAACGAAAAAAACATATAATCTTTGGAGACAAGGACGTTCTTTAGAAGAAATAGCAACAATTCGGAATTTGAAGGTTGCCACGATAGAAGACCATTTTGTAGAAATTGCTTTACGAGAAAAAGAATTTTCTATAGAGATGTTTATGGAAAAAGAAAAAATAGAAAAAGTAACAAAAGTAATTGAAGCATTACAAACACGTAAATTGCGTGTGTTGAAGCAAGCGGTTGGAGAGGAAATCTCTTATTTTGAAGTCCGTCTTGTATTGGCACGGATGGAGGGTATAAATGAAGCTTGAGGAATATTTATATAAGTGGTTTGGATATTCTGAATTTCGTCCGGGGCAAAAAGGAGTTATTACGGACTTATTGGAAGGAAAAGATGTTGTAGCAATGCTTCCGACTGGAAGGGGAAAGTCAATGTGTTATCAACTTCCAGGGCTTCTGCAAGAGGGGACGGTGCTTGTTGTATCACCATTATTATCTTTAATGGAAGACCAAGTTACGCAATTAAAGTATGTTGTGAAAAATCGAGTTATTGCATTTAATAGTTTTCGGACGTTAAGTGAAAAAAGAGAAGCAATGAAAAAGCTATCTTTTTATAAATTTGTTTTCGTATCACCAGAGATGTTGCAGTCGGAACTTCTAATAAGAGAATTGAAAAAAATACATATTTCATTATTTGTCGTAGATGAAGCACATTGTATTTCACAATGGGGCTATGATTTTCGGCCAGATTATAAAAAGTTAGATAAAGTAATTGAGAGTATCGGATCTCCGACAGTACTAGCATTAACGGCAACTGCGACAAAGGATGTACTGCGAGATATAGCGGAAAGTTTAAATCTAAAAAATATCGCTGAGCATGTGTACTCAATTGATCGTCCAAATATTGCGATGGAAGTGCAATTTGTGGAAACGATAGAAGAAAAAAAAGAGGCGCTTTTTGAGCATGTAATGTATTTGCAAGGGCCTGGTATTGTTTATTGTTCAAGTAGGGCCTGGACAGAGCGTTTAACCGAGTATTTAAGAGGAAAAGGAATTACAGGTGTAGCTTTTTACCATGGTGGTATGGAACATGAAGAGCGTATGTTAATCCAACAACAGTTTATGAATGACCAGTTGCAAATTGTAATATGTACAAGTGCTTTTGGGATGGGGGTAAATAAGGCAAATACAAGATATATTATTCATTTTCAATATCCGACAAATGTAGCTTCCTATTTACAAGAAATTGGAAGAGCGGGAAGAGATGGAGAATTGAGTATAGCTATTTTATTATGTAGTCCATTGGATCACGATTTGCCAATTTCAATCATTGAAGATGAATTACCAAGTAAATCGCAAATACAATTTTTATTTTCGTTACTACAAGAAAGAATGTTTCAAACGAAAGTATTACCATTAGAAGATGTAGAAGAAATTTGTTATAATGCAGCAAGATTTAATGAACAATATTGGCGTTTTATCCGTTATCATCTCGAACATCTTGGAATCATACAACAGCGAAATCTTATGCTAGAGAGCTTGTCAGATGAAATAATGTACAGATTAATAGCGGAAGTGGAAGTGAGACTGCGTAATAAATATAGTGAGCTAGAAAATATGAAGTCATGGATACAAGTTCAAGGATGTAGACGTGAATATTTGTTACAACAGTTCGGTTATAGAAAGGAAAAAGAGATAGAAAACTGTTGTGATTACTGTGGTATTACAAAAACAGAGTATAAAAAAAGACGAGCGCAACAGTCAGTTTTCGACTATAATTGGGAAACAGAGTTACAAAAGCTTTTCGGCCTAGGGAAGATGGAGGAATGATGAACATTCAAAGGCATAATGTTGAAGATATGAGTCCGAGGGAAATAAGACTGAATCTCTACATAACACAACTAATCATTATTGGTATCGGTTGTTTACTAGCATATATATTATTTCAAGATAAAAGAGAAGTTTATAGTTTGTGGAACTGGGAACCGGTTTCTATACTTGTAATAGGTGGCTTATTAGCGATTTGTATTGTGTTATTAGATTATGTTGCAATGCGAGTGTTTCCAGAATCTTGGTTTGATGATGGTGGTATTAACGATAGAATGTTTCAAGGGATTTCTGTCATGCATTTACTCGTTATCACGTTTATTATTGGATTTGCGGAAGAGTTTTTATTTAGAGGTGTAGTGCAGACTCATTTCGGAATTGTAATAGCGAGTTTAATTTTTGCTGTGTTACATATTCGGTATATAACGAAGCCTTTTTTGTTTTGTTTCGTCTGCTTTATTAGTTTTGTTTTTGGTTATGTATTCGAGTGGACAGGAAATTTGTTTATAACAATCTTTGCACACTTTCTTGTTGATTTTATAATGGGGCTCCAATTAAGAAAATAAATCGAAGGTGGTGGTGAACAACATGAGAAAACGAATTCCTGATTTTGAAGAGGAGTTAGAAGTTGAGCGAGTGGAAGAAGATGAAGGTTTACCGCCGCGTAGTGAAATTCATAGAAATAAAGAGAAAAAACCAAAGTTTAAAATGAATCACATTTTTGTCCGGGTGTTAACATTTTTATTCATATTGTTACCTATTAGTATCCTATGGTATACGGATAAGTATATACAGGTAAAAAGTGATAGTAATAATGCTGAGAAAAGTGCGTTTGAAGTAATTTTCTTTGATTCCGCTAAGACTGAATCAAAGAAGCAGTCTGAGAAAGTAGCAACTCATGTTGTGAAAGATGGAGAAACTTTAGAAAGTATAGCGAAGCAATATTTCTCAGATGAAGATGGGATAGAAATAATAAAAAAGTATAATGATTTACAAGAAGACGAAGTGAAGGTAGGACAAGAATTGAAAATTCCTATAAAAGATAAGTCCACGAAGTATGAGAGCTAGCTAAATGAGTGATATATAGCTGCACATAAAATTAAGGACTATACTTTACGAGGAGGGAGAGTAAAAAATATATGTCATGGATTATATTATTATGTACTCTCATATGCATTGGTTTTGTATGTCTTCTTGGAATGTATAAAGAAGCGATGCGTAATACAGTGTTGGAACATACTTTAGTATTTGAAGAATTTCCGGAAAGTTTTCAAAAAGTTAATGTCTTTTTTATTTCGGATATTCATAGAAGGATCATTTCTAACTCGTTAATTGAACGAGTGAAAGGAAACGCAGATATCGTAATTATTGGCGGAGATTTAGCTGAAAAAGGAGTACCTTTATCCCAAATCTCTTTAAATATTCAAAAATTAAGAGAAATAGCCCCTGTATATTTTGTATGGGGAAATAATGATTATGAAATTGAATATCACGAATTAGATGCTTTATTAATAGAAAATAATGTGAAGGTATTAGATAATACAAGAGTTGTATTTGAATCTGAATTAGGAGAGAAAATTTGCTTACTCGGTATCGATGATGTTGGATTAGAACGAGATCGTTTAGATTTAGCATTGGCTGATTGTAAAGAAGAAGGTTTTCGCATTTTAATTAGTCACAACCCAGATATAATAAAGAAAATGTCTGATAAAGAACAAATTTCGCTCGTATTAAGTGGACATACACATGGAGGCCAGATTCGGTTGTTTTCATCTGAAAAGTATTTAAAGGGTGGCGTGTATCAGCATTCTAATACGACTCTCTTTGTTAGTAATGGGTATGGAACAACATTGTTCCCTCTTCGTTTTCGGGCACCTTCCCAAACACATATCATTACGTTATGCGGAGGGAAATAATGCCGAATTCAAATGGGAAATATAATATAAAAGCTGTTTCAAATATACTCGGAATTCAACCGAGTACACTTCGCGCATGGGAAAGACGCTATCATATTATTGCCCCAAAGAGAAATCGTGCGGGGCATCGTTTATATACAGAAGAGCATATTCATATTTTGAAATGGTTAATGAACAAAGTTTCTGAGGGGATGATGATTGGACAAGCAGTTCAGTTATTAGAAGGGAATCGGTTGCAGAACAACGTTCAAAAAGAAAAAATTACTGATACAGAAGTTGTTTTAGTGGACGATATACTACAAGCTTTGTTAGAATTTGATGAAATTACAATTTCTGCATTATTAAACGAGGTTTTTAGTATATATTCAACGGAAAAGGTTGTTGCAAGCATCATTCTTCAAGTGGCAAACAAGTTGTTAACTTTAAAAAGTAATAATGAGATTACAATGTCACAATTCAAATATGTTGTATCATTCTTACAAACACGTTTAGGAATGATCTATCATAATGCGTCAGTATATTCTTCCGTTAACAAAGTTTTCGTTTTAGAAAATAATATATTAAAAGGATTTATTTTCGCGACGTATTTACGACTGAAAGGATATCAAGCAATGTATATGGGGACAAGTTTAGATGAAGAAGGTATTTTACTAGCTATTGAACAATTACAACCTAAATATTTATTTATATCTTTTGATGATGAACGAGAACTTGAAGAGGCAGTAGGATTTATTGACTTGTTGCAAGAAAAAAATAAAAACCTCTCTGGTGGTTTTATAGGAAGAAAAGGCATTGGAGATCAATTAAAACTTCAAAATATCCTAATTGGTAACACGAAAGAAGAATGGGATGGATGGTTAAAGATGTCGGAATAGTCGTTCGAAAAGAACCATCTATTTTATATTTCATATAATAAAAATTAGATGCAATGGTTACGTAGGGAGGGTATGAGATGAGACTGGAACGTTTAAATTATAATAAGATTAAAATTTTCCTAACATTTGATGATTTATCTGAACGAGGATTAACAAAAGAAGATTTGTGGAGAAATGCACCGAAAGTACAGCAACTATTCCGTGATATGATGCAAGAAGCAAATAAAGAATTAGGGTTTGAAGCGGATGGACCGATTGCTGTGGAAGTATTTTCTCTACAAGCTCAAGGTATGGTTGTAATTGTAACAAAAGAAAACCACGAAGTGGACACAGAAGATGAGTTCCGTGACGAGTTTATTGAAATGCAAGTGACTCTTGATGAAAGTGAACATATACTTTACGAGTTTGCTACATTAGATGATGTAATCAATTTGTCAAATCGCTTATATAACCTTGGTGTAACTGATGGGAAGTTGTATACGTGGGATGATCGTTTTTATCTTTGGATAGAAGAAGAAGAGCAATTTCAATTATTGAAGGCGGATTTTATAGCTATTTTAGCGGAATACGGTAATCCGTCAACAGCAACAATTTACCGCGTAATGGAATATGGTAAAGAATTAATGGATTCTCAAGCGATTGAACAAATATACAATTACTTTGTGAAAAAACAAAACCTCAGCTAATGTAACGTAGCTTGAGGTTTTATTTTTATTCAGCTGAAGATTGGAAAATCTAAAATCTATAAAGTGAAGTGTAGGTAACAAGACTAGCCGATCTGTATGTTAAAATGTAATCAGTATTTTTTGATGAAATAATTGTTTTATCGAATGTATTTTGATGAAAATAAAAAATATTTAAATATTTAAGTATTTTACTTTTCTAAAAGCAATAAAAGGACTATAATAATAGTGAAAACGCTTGCAATACAAAATAGTTTGTATATATTTGTTAGCGTTTTCTATTGCATTCCAAATTTAACGGTGTATACTAGGCAATGAAGGTTTACTAAACAAGTGAAATTACAGGGGGTTTACTTACTATGGTAGCCGAAAAGGGAACTCAAACGAAAACACAACAACAAGGGGAACAACATTTTGAATTGTTAAATTCAACACAAATTGTAATTAATGAAGCATTAGAAAAATTGGGTTATCCAAACGAAGTATATGAATTATTGAAAGAACCAATTCGTATGATGACAGTGAAAATTCCAGTTCGTATGGACGACGGGACTGTTAAAATATTTACAGGATATCGTGCACAACATAATGATGCTGTTGGTCCAACGAAAGGTGGAATTCGCTTCCATCCAAACGTAACAGAAAATGAAGTGAAAGCACTTTCTATTTGGATGAGTTTAAAATGTGGTATTGTTGATTTACCATATGGTGGAGGTAAAGGTGGAATCATTTGTGACCCACGTGAGATGTCTTTCCGTGAATTAGAAAGATTGAGCCGCGGTTATGTACGAGCAATTAGCCAAATTGTTGGTCCGACAAAAGATATTCCGGCTCCAGATGTATTTACAAACTCACAAATTATGGCATGGATGATGGATGAGTATAGCCGTATCGATGAATTTAATTCACCAGGATTTATTACAGGTAAACCACTTGTATTAGGTGGATCACACGGACGTGAAACAGCGACTGCAAAAGGTGTAACAATTTGTATTCGTGAAGCTGCGAAAAAACGTGACATTGATATTAAAGGTGCACGCGTTGTTGTTCAAGGATTTGGTAATGCGGGTAGCTTCTTAGCTAAATTTATGCATGATGCAGGTGCGAAAGTAATTGCAATTTCAGATGCTTACGGTGCACTACATGATCCGAATGGATTAGATATTGACTACTTACTAGATCGTCGCGATAGCTTCGGTACTGTAACAAAACTATTTAATAATACAATTTCAAACAAAGAACTGTTAGAACTTGATTGCGACATTTTAGTTCCAGCTGCAATTGAGAACCAAATTACAGAAGAAAATGCTGATAAGATTAAAGCAAAAATTGTAGTTGAAGCTGCAAATGGTCCAACTACATTAGAAGCAACAAAAATCTTAACAGATCGTGGTATCTTACTTGTTCCAGACGTATTAGCAAGTGCTGGTGGCGTTACGGTATCTTACTTTGAGTGGGTACAAAATAACCAAGGTTACTACTGGACTGAGGAAGAAGTAGAACAACGTTTAGAAAAAGTAATGGTAAGATCATTCGATTCAATTTATGAAACATCACAAGTTCGTAAAGTGAACATGCGCTTAGCTGCGTACATGGTTGGTGTTCGTAAAATGGCTGAGGCTAGTCGCTTCAGAGGTTGGGTATAATATATAATGTTTTGAGAAAACGTGATTTCCTTTTGAGGGAATCGCGTTTTTTTGTTGAAGTTACTAGTTAGAAGTGTTGGAAATGATGAATCGAGTAAATCAATTAGATGAAAGGGTAAAACAGTTAGAGAGTGAGCTAGTAAGAACTAAAAGTGTTCAGAAAACAAGTGTTATTAGGATGTTAGGAGAGGGTTTATTGTATCTGGTTTTTGGAGTGGTTGTTGTAAGGGCTGATTATCGCTGTATTATTTGGAATTATTATGTGGCTTGGTGAAAAATAGAATAAAAACAAAAAGAACGCTTGTTCTATACGAACAAACGTGCTATACTTTCCTTAGATAAGCAAAACGGAAATGATTTTAAGGAGAGATAAATGATGAAAATGACAGTAGACCAAAGATTTATGATGCCAGCAGATGTTGTAGAACGAGTGGAAGTATTACGAAACAAACAAAGTAAGCGTGGCACATTATTACAATCGGTAAATAAATTTTTCGGCTTAGATACGAAAGAAGATTGTGTTTGGTTTTACGGTTTTTATGGAGTGGCTGTAAGTATTGTATTATTTATGGTATTCACATCAAATATTTTCGATTTTATCTTCGCGTAAGAAATATGCTATAAGGACATTGCTGCCGAATACATATATAAGGAAGTAAGGTAATTTTCTAGAGCGGGAGTTGGTAGTGATGGCGATGTTTCCTATAGAGCGTAACTATATTGGATATGGAAGTTCACGACCGGGAATTCCTCTTTCTAAAGTAAGATTCATTGTAAGTCATGATACGGGGAATCCTGGTAGCAATGCAATAGGAAATCGAGATTACTTTAATGAAATACAACCGAAAGCTTCGGCGCATACATTTATAGATGATAAAACAATATTAGAAATTGTCCCTATAAATGAAGTTGCGTACCATGTTCGATACAGTGTGCCGACGGATAATGATTTATTCGGTTATGATGCGAATAAGGCTGCTATTGGGGTGGAACTTTGTTATGGAGGCGACGTAAACTTTTGGGAGGCGTATACTCGTTTTACTTGGTATCATGCGTATTTATGTCAAAATTTCGGCTTGAATCCGAAAAAAGATATTGTGTCGCATAAAACACTTGATCCAGCTAGAAAAATTGATCCTGAAAATGTATTAGGGCAACAAGGAATTAAATTTCAGCAGTTTTTAGCAGATGTCTATCGGATGTACGTTTCGTTTAGATGACAAATATATGAAAAATGAATACAATAAAGATAGGTGCCTACTGCTGTAAGTAGGTTTTTTCTTGTTTAGATAAATAGAGCAGAGGTAGAAGACTAGGAGTGAACAGAGTATGCAAAAAGAAACAGTTATTATTATCGGAGGCGGTCCATGCGGATTAGCAGCGGCGATTTCGTTGCAAAAAGTGGGGTTAAATCCGTTAGTAATCGAAAAAGGAAACATTGTAAATGCAATTTATAATTATCCAACTCATCAAACATTTTTCTCCTCTAGTGAAAAATTAGAAATTGGTGAAGTTGCTTTTATTACAGAAAATCGTAAGCCATTTCGTAATCAAGCGCTCGCGTATTATCGTGAAGTAGTAAAGCGTAAATCTGTACGTGTAAATGCATTTGAACGAGTGGAACAAGTTCAAAAAGATGGTGATGTTTTTAAAGTTGAAACGACGAAGAGTGACGGAAACAAAGAAATATATGTGGCGAAGTACATTGTCGTTGCAACTGGATATTATGATAATCCCAATTATATGGATGTACCTGGTGAGAAACTCGACAAAGTAGCTCATTATTTCAAAGAAGGACATCCTTATTTTGATCGAGATGTTGTTGTAATAGGTGGTAAAAATTCAAGTGTAGATGCAGCGTTAGAGCTTGTTAAATCGGGTGCACGTGTAACAGTTCTATACCGTGGCGGGGAATACTCGCCAAGTATTAAACCTTGGATTTTGCCAGAATTTGAGGCATTAGTACGAAATGGAACAATTCAAATGCATTTCCATGCGCATGTAAAAGAAATTACTGAGCATACGTTAACGTATACAGTAGAGGGTGAAGCGTATACAATTCAAAATGATTTTGTATTTGCTATGACGGGTTACCATCCAGATCACAGCTTCTTAACAAAAATGGGAGTTCGGATTGATGAAGAAACAGGGCGCCCGATTTATACAGAGGGTAGTATGGAAACAAACGCTGAAAATATTTTTATTGCAGGTGTAATTGCCGCTGGGAATAACGCAAATGAAATATTTATCGAGAACGGTAGATTCCATGGAGATGCGATTGCGCAAACCATTACATTAAGAGAAAAATAAAAAGAAGCTGTCGAAATTCGACAGCTTCTTTTTTAATCGTGCATATACATATTTTGGATTGTTTCGTGAGAATTTGTATTCTCTAATGCGACTAATAATTTAATACGTGCCTTTTGAGCATTTAAACCGTATGTGAATATAACACCCATATCTTTTAATTGCTTGCCGCCACCTTCATACGAATATACATCTTGAACGATACCGTTGAAACAGCGAGACACTAATACGACAGGAATTCCTTTGCCTATTAATCGTTCTAGACTTGGAAGTGTTCTTGGAGGTAAATTACCTTGTCCAAGTGCTTCAATAACAATTCCGTCTACTGGTAGTGTTTCGATTGCTGATAATAATGTATCATCCATACCTGCGTATGCTTTTAGAACGACAACGTTTTTAGAAATTTGTCGTACTGTGTATGTTTCGTGATGCACTAAAGCATGATGGAAAACAACACCACGTTTTGTTACCATACCGATGGGTCCGTACTGTGGACTTTGGAATGTCGCGACATTACTTGTGTGCGTTTTTGTTACATTTGTAGCACAATGTATTTCGTCGTTTAATACGACTAGAACACCTTTTTCAGCAGCTTCATTACTACTAGCAACTTTTACAGCTGATAAGAAATTATATAGACCATCGGCACCTAATTCATTACTAGAGCGCATTGCCCCTGTCACAACGATTGGGATAGTTGCTTGAACTGTTAAATCAAGAAAATAGGCTGTCTCTTCTAATGTATCGGTACCATGCGTAATGACTACGCCGTGAATATCGTCTTGTTTTACTCTTTCGTCAATGATGACTTGTAATTGTAGCATTTCGCTAGGAGTCATGTGAGGAGATGGAAGATGGAACACATCTTCGACAATTAAATCAACATCGCCTTCTAAATCAGGAATAAATTTTAAAAGAGGATTCTTTTCACCTGGTTGTACGACCCCAGTTTCTTTATCTTCCTCCATTGCAATTGTTCCACCTGTGTGTAAAACTAGGATTCTTTTCAATGCTTATACCCCTTTCAAGTTGAAAAACACATTTAGAACATAACATGTTTTGAGTAAATTCGACAATGAAAATGTATAAAAGTATGCTTAGAAAATGACAATAAAATTAATTAGTTTAAGTGTGCTTCGGTAAGTGGTTATTAGATTAGGTTTTGTTCATGGGAATTTATAGGAGTGTATCTGTCAGTATAGAGAGGGAAGGAGTGAGTTTTTTGAAAAAAGTGGAGAAAATTATAATTCGTATATTGCTGATTCAATTTGTTTGTCTTTCTGTCATTCAACTGCTTTTTATACATAAATCTTCAGTGAAATATTTATCGAAAATTGTTTATTACGAAGGTGTCGTCACGAAAAATAAGGTGGAAATCTTACAGGTGAATAAGTAGTTTTCATTTTCTTCTAGGGTGGATTATGCTACAATTATTGAGGATTTAATGACGTGAAGCAAATGAGAAGAAGCAGGGGGAGAATACCTGCTTTTCGTTTTGTTTTATAAGTGAAAAATGAGGTGTTACAATGGATAAACGAATTTCGATTGCTATAGATGGTCCAGCGGCTGCTGGGAAAAGTACAGTTGCAAAAGTTGTTGCAAAAAAACTTTCATATGTTTACATTGATACAGGCGCAATGTACCGTACTATTACATATGCAGCCCTTGAACAAAAAGTGGATATTGAAAATGAAGAAAAGTTAATGGAAGTTGTAAAAAATGTGAATATTGAATTTCAGCAAGGGGAAAATACACAACTTGTATTTTTAAATGGACAAGATGTTTCTGAAGTGATTCGTACGCCAGATGTGACGAATCGCGTATCTATTGTAGCAAAGCATCGTCTTGTTCGTGAAGAAATGGTACGTCGTCAACAAGGATTAGCTAAAAAAGGCGGCGTAGTAATGGATGGTCGTGATATTGGTACACATGTACTACCAGATGCTGAAGTGAAAATCTTTATGCTTGCTTCTGTAGAAGAAAGAGCGGAAAGAAGACATTTAGAAAATATGAATAAAGGTTTCGATTCTAATTTAGAGCAGTTAAAAGAAGAAATTGCTAGACGTGATAAATTAGATTCAGAACGCGAAGTTTCTCCTTTGAAAAAAGCTGATGATGCATTGGAATTAGATACAACTTCTTTATCAATTGAAGAAGTTGTCCAAAAAATTATGGGTATTGTTTCAGGAGTATTTGCGAAATAAAGAAAGAGGACTATCCTCTTTTTTTTTTTTTTTGAAATGTAAAGGATAAGTGAATTATAAGTCTCTTTTCTTGACAAATGGGCTAATTTATAAGAAGTTAGTTACAGAGGAAAAAAACTGTCAGAATATATTCGCTATTATATTTCAAATCATACTTTCTTCAAGATGATTTTGCTGTATACTATTTATATAGGTTTAATATTGTTTCTTGTGAACTGTATTGAAACAGAATATGTGAGGATAAATTCTTAAACATGCAAATGAAAACATTTGTTTTCATTTCGTATATACATAAAAATGCTTTGTCAATTCTGTAGGGAGGTATTTCCATGGTAGAGAAAATGAATGAAGAAGTTATGAATTCAAAAGAATTACAAGTTGGTGACGTTGTTACAGGTTCTGTAACGAAAGTTGAAGAGAAACAAGTGCTTGTAAATGTTGGATACAAAACAGATGGCGTAATTCCGATTAGTGAATTAGCTAACGTTCATATTGAAAAAGCAAGCGATGTTGTAGAATTAGATCAAACACTTGAATTGAAAATTATTAAATTAGAAGATGACGATCTTGTTTTATCTAAGAGAGCTGTTGACGCAGAAAAAGCGTGGGTAGAATTACAAGAAAAATTTAATTCTGGTCATGTATTTGATGTTACTGTAAAAGATATCGTGAATGGTGGGTTAGTTGTGGACCTTGGTGTTCGTGGTTTTATCCCAGCTTCACTTGTAGAGGTACATTATGTAGAAGACTTTGCTGACTATAAAGGAAAAACATTAGCGGTGAAAATTGTTGAATTAGACCGTGAAAAAAATCGTGTTATTCTTTCACATAAAGCGGTAGTAGAACTAGAACTAGATTCTAAGAAAAAAGAAGCAATCTCTTCGTTAAAAGAAGGGGATATTGTTGCAGGAACAGTACAACGATTAACGGATTTTGGTGCTTTCGTTAACGTTGGTGGTGTGGACGGTTTAGTTCACATTTCACAAATTTCATACGAACGTGTAGAGCAACCTTCTGAAGTATTAGAGCAAGGTCAAAAGGTAAAGGTAAAAGTGTTATCTGTTGATGCTGATACGCAACGTATTTCTTTATCAATTAAAGCAGCTCAGCCGGGACCTTGGGAAAATGTTGCTGGCGAAATAAAGGCTGGAGATATTCGTGAGGGAGTAGTAAAACGCCTTGTTACATTCGGTGCATTTGTTGAAATTTTACCTGGTGTTGAAGGGCTTGTGCATGTATCTCAAATTGCAAATCGTCACGTGAAAAATCCAAATGAAGTACTGGAAATGGGACAAGAAGTAAAAGTGAAAGTACTTGAAGTACATGTAGCAGAAAAACGTATTTCTTTAAGCATAAAAGAAACGCTTGAAGAAAATAATGTAACAGAAGATTATAGCCAATATGAGCCAAATGCTGATTCTGCTACTTTCCAGTTAAGTGATATTATTGGTGAACAACTGAAAAAATTAAAGAAATAAAGAGGGGTACAAGTGGTAAGGGCAAAACGTAAATTAGATCATATTGAATATGCTCTTTCTACTGGTCAGTCTCGTACGCATGGCTTTTATGATATTGATTTTGTGCATCAAAGCTTGCCAAATTCAAGTTATGACACTGTAACATGTGAAACAAAAATCGGCGAACTTTCACTAAGTTCGCCGATTTTTATCAATGCGATGACTGGTGGTGGAGGAGAGCAAACATTACATATTAATGAGCAATTAGCATATGTAGCGAAACATCATAACCTTGCTATGGCTGTAGGATCCCAAATGGCAGCTTTAAAAAATGAAAGCGAGGCGGCTTCTTATAAGATCGTCAGAAAGGTAAATCCAAATGGTATTTTCTTTGCTAATTTGGGGAGTGAGGCAACTGTCGAACAGGCAGAGCGTGCCGTTGATATGATTGAAGCGAATGCACTGCAAATTCATTTAAATGTCATACAGGAGTTAACGATGCCAGAAGGAGACCGTGATTTTACTGGTGTACTTCGGCGAATTGAACAAATTGTTTTAAACAGTAAAGTTCCAGTCATTGTAAAAGAAGTGGGATTTGGAATGAGTAAGGAAACAGTACAACAGTTAGCGAGTATAGGTATAACAGCAATTGATATTGGCGGACAAGGTGGTACAAATTTTGCTGCTGTTGAAAATGAAAGAAGACAGCGAATGCTTTCTTATTTTAATAACTGGGGCATACAAACAGCTACCTCGATTATTGAAGCAACCTCTACAAATAATAACCTCTCTTTTATTGCATCTGGGGGTATACAAACAGCACTTGACGTGGCGAAGGCAATCGCATTAGGGGCGAATACAACTGCGTTTGCTGGATACTTTTTACGTATTTTAATGCAAGATGGTGTTGAGAAGTTAGTGGATGAAATCGATCTTTTACATACAGATTTAAAATTTATTATGACAGCTCTTGGCGTGAAGACGATAGAAGAGTTACAATCTGTACCTCTTATTGTAAAAGGCGAAACGTATCATTGGTTAGCACAGCGAGGGATTGACACTGCACATTATAGTAGGCGATAAAAAAATCAACCGTCCGGTTGATTTCTTTGCGTTTTATTTTCGTAAGCAGAACGTGTGCAAACTTTTCGATATAGCTGGTTAGCGATAAAACAAGATAAGAGATTGTTATTTAAGAGTCAAAAGAAACAAGAAAAAATTTACGATAATTTAGGGGATGAGGATGTTAATAAAAAAGGAGATAATGTATCCTCAAATAATAAAAATACGATAGGACCCATTACATATAATAGTGAAGATGTTAATATTCATGCACGAAATATAAGAGAAGATACAGTGGTTTCTGGATATAATAAAAAGGTTGAAACTTCATTAACTTCAAATGTAAGAGAAGGGGATTCTAGTTCAACAACAGTACAATCAACAATTAAAACGGCGAATATTACGATCGCAGTCGGGAATAAATTGTATAGGAATCCAATGGTGAATGCAGGAAGTGGAATGGAAGCACTAATTTTGCCAAGGGAATTAGGAGAAGATAAAAATCCATCGGAAGATTCATATGTAAATTATTATTTTAATATATCAAATGAAGTGAACTTAAGTAATGCTGAAGTAGTATTACTTTCTGATCAAGGAAATACCATTGTGAGTAGGGAAATTACAGAAGAAAAAGAAGATATTGTAGGCGTGAAAAAAGAGGTTGAGCGAAAGTTAAATGAAATAGAGAGACGGATTATGTACGTATAGAGGTAAAGCGTTAAAAATCCTTCTCTTCATACGTATTATGTTATTACATGTTCTAAAAAAACAACAGGTATAGTTACGATTGATGCCTCATCAAGTGATAGGGTTTATAATGTGAAAACAAAAGAATTATATTACGAGTAGAAATAAAATAATTGTGTAAAAAGACGGTTTCGTACAATATCGAAACCGTCTTTTTGTATTGCCCATAAAAGCCCGATTGGTGTGGGCTAATAATCAGTGGGGATGGATCCCCTTCACTGAAGTTTTACTTTATTTAATGCTGATTCTGCTTTCGAGCTTGCTCCGGTGTATCAAGACTTGTTGCACCGGGATATTGAAGTGATTGGTCGCGATCAGATTCAACGCGGCGTGATTCTCTTAGCTTTCGTTCTTGGCGATCTTTACCCATTGTGAGTTACACCTCCTTATTAAAAGTTTTGCTGTTATGGGAAAAACTATGCACAAAGAAAAGGAGGATTAACTTTCATAAAAAGTTCCCATAATGGAAAACATAGGAGGTGAAGTGATGGATGGGAGTACTTTTTATTTTGTTGCTTGGATAGGCTGGATTGTCGTGACCTTTTTTATGAAAAAGGAATCTATTCGTTGGAAGATAAGTGCTTGTATATTAATTTTTATTATTTGTTCTCCGTTAAATGTGACGATTGCTTCTTTCACGATATCGGTAAATGCCCTTTTTCTTTGTATTATTTCTTTTGTATGCATCACGTTATATTCTATTTGGAAAAAATTATATACCTTACTTTCGGCACTTATCATTGCAATGTTATATACAAGCTTTCATTTGTTAGAAGTATATGATCCAATTTGGATTGTGGTTGATAGGTTGTTGCTGTTAAGTGGTGCGCTTGTGTATGCATCGGTTTTATTGCACGGGGATCGCATATTACGATTATGCTCTTTATATATAGGGATGTTACAAGGGGAATTGTTGGTGACGCTTATTTTTCGTAAATTACATTTTCCTTATGAATATGGCAGTTTAGCTTTTTTAGATGTTGCTGCTGTTTCCACTTTATTTATGGCGATTTTACTTTGGATTACAAAGGCATCAGTATACATGGAACAATTTAAGAGGAAAACACGTAAAAGAAAGGCGAGGGTAATACATGACTGAATATACACCAGCTATTTTATGTGGCGTAATTGCAGGTACAATAACTAGGGTGTTAATGCTTCGTACCGATACGAGGCAATATCCGACGAGGCTTCACGGGAAAATTATTCATATCGCGATGGGATTAATTGCGGCTGCCTTAGGAGCAATTGCGATTCCGTCTGTTTTGAAAAAAGATTTCTCTGCAATTACATTTCTTACGTTAGCAGCGACGCAATTTCGTGATGTGCGCAATATGGAAAGAAATACACTTCAACAATTAGATGGTTATGAGCTCGTACCACGTGGTAATACATACATTGAAGGGATTGCATTAGTATTTGAAAGTCGTAACTACTTGGCGATGTTAACGTCGTTTGTAACAACGTTTGCGTATATAGGATTCCATTCATGGATTGCTGGGGTAATTACTGGTATAGTAAGTTTTTCCATTGCGAAAAAATTAATGTCAGGTAAAAGACTTCATGACCTTGTAGAAATTGAGCACGTTCCACTTCGTTTTGAAGGAGCCGGACTTTATATTGATAATATTTACATTATGAATATTGGATTGCCAGCAAGGCAAGAAGAAATTATGAAATATGGAATGGGATTTATTTTGAAACCGAAATCGATAGATGCGATGGTTACAATCTCAAACTTAGGACAACGTCAAGCTATTTTACATGATGTTTCGGTTGCTTTAGGAATATATAGAGATTCTGGAACGCCGGCACTTGTACCGTTAGCGAAGCGTGATTTAGAGGATGGGAGAGTTGGGGTTTTTGTTCTGCCGCAAGATCAAGATGCAGAAAAAGCGATAGGGGTAATCGGGAATGTACCAACATTAGAGAGTGCTGTTCATATGTCATCAGAAGCTCCGAAAGGAAGGGGAGATAAGAGATGATGTTAGAAAGTGTTATTCTCGCAGTCATTACAACAACGCCAGAGAAATTTGCAGGTGGTGCCCCTTTATTTCTTTGCGAGTCGACAGAGGAACTAGAATTTGTTGCAAATAATTTAGAGGCTATTTTAGATGGTATTGCACATCGCTTACAAGATAATGTATATATTATTGTGAAACATTAGTAACGTGTGGTATAATGTGAGGTGTTTTGATACGTTGAGAAATATTCTGGAATGCAAATCCCTTCTTGCACAAAGAAGGGTTTTTTACATAATAAACAGAAGCAAGTTGAAAGGATGAAAGTATATGCCGAAACCAGTAATAGCGATAGTAGGCCGCCCGAACGTAGGGAAATCTACTATTTTCAATAGAATTGTTGGAGAAAGAGTTTCAATCGTAGAAGATATACCAGGTATAACGCGAGACCGTATTTATAGTGCGGGAGAATGGTTAAACCATGAATTTAACATTATTGATACAGGTGGAATTGATATTGGAGACGAGCCATTTTTGACACAAATTCGTCAACAAGCGGAAGTAGCGATTGATGAAGCAGATGTTATCATTTTTATGACGAATGGTCGCGATGGTGTAACTGCAGCAGATGAAGAAGTTGCTAAAATTTTATACCGTTCTAAAAAACCAATTGTACTTGCGGTAAATAAGGTTGATAATCCAGAAATGCGTAGTGATATTTATGATTTTTATGCATTAGGATTTGGCGAGCCATTCCCGATTTCAGGTACACACGGTTTAGGACTTGGTGATTTGTTAGATGAAGCTGCAAATCATTTTCCAAAGATTGAAGAAGAAGCGTATGACGATGAAACAATCCGTTTCTCTTTAATTGGACGTCCAAACGTAGGGAAATCATCACTTGTAAATGCACTTCTTGGTCAAGAACGTGTAATTGTAAGTAATATAGCGGGAACGACGCGTGATGCTGTCGATACACCATATAGTAAAGATGATCAAGATTATGTAATCATCGATACAGCTGGTATGCGTAAAAAAGGGAAAGTATACGAAAGCACAGAAAAATATAGTGTACTTCGTGCACTTAGAGCGATTGAACGTTCTGACGTTGTTTTAGTCGTTTTAGACGGAGAAGAAGGAATTATTGAACAGGATAAAAAAATCGCTGGATATGCTCATGATTCAGGACGTGCTGTTATTATCGTCGTAAACAAATGGGATGCAGTGAAAAAAGATGAAAAAACAATGAAAGCATTTGAAGAAAACATTCGCGCTCATTTCCAATTTTTAGAGTATGCGCCGATTGTATTCTTATCTGCGAAAACGAAAAAACGTACACAAACATTATTACCAGTTATTAATGAAGTAAATGAAAGCCATAGCATCCGCGTACAAACGAACGTATTAAATGATGTAATTATGGATGCGGTCGCGATGAATCCAACGCCGACTCATAATGGTAGCCGTCTGAAAATCTTCTATGCGACACAGGTTGCGGTAAAACCACCAACATTTGTTATATTTGTAAACGATACAGAATTAATGCACTTTTCATATGAGCGCTTCTTAAAGAACCGTTTACGTGAAGCGTTCGGTTTTGTAGGAACGCCGATTCACATTATCGCTAGAGCAAGAGACTAATGGAGAGGATGTGATTTTATGACAAAAATCACAGTAATAGGAGCAGGTAGCTGGGGAACAGCGTTAGCGATGGTATTAGCTGACAATGGGCATGATGTACGTATTTGGGGAAATCGTTCTGAACTTATGGATGAGATTAATACGAAACATGAGAATAGTCGATATCTTCCAGGAATTACATTGCCAAGCACAATCGTAGCCTACTCTTCTTTAGAAGAAGCATTAGTAGATGTAAATACAGTACTGCTAGTAGTACCGACGAAAGCGTACCGAGATGTATTACAAGAGATGAAAGAAATTGTTACAGAACCAGTTACTTGGATTCATGCAAGTAAAGGAATCGAACCAGGTACGTCAAAACGTATTTCGGAAGTGATTGAGGAAGAAATTCCAGAGAACCTAATTAAAGATGTTGTTGTACTGTCTGGACCGAGTCATGCTGAAGAAGTAGGTTTGCGCCAAGCGACGACTGTTACGTCTGCAGCTAAACGTATGGAAGCGGCTGAGGAAGTACAGGATCTGTTTATGAATAGCTATTTCCGTGTATATACAAACCCAGATATCGTTGGAGTTGAACTAGGTGGTGCTTTAAAAAATATTATTGCACTAGCTGCGGGAATAACTGACGGACTTGGATTAGGTGATAATGCGAAAGCCGCATTAATGACACGTGGTTTAACGGAAATTGCTCGTTTAGGAAGAAAGATGGGCGGAAATCCACTGACATTTGCTGGTCTAACTGGTATGGGGGACTTAATTGTAACTTGTACAAGTGTGCATAGTCGAAATTGGCGTGCAGGAAATATGCTTGGAAAAGGACACTCTTTAGAAGAAGTGTTAGAAAGTATGGGTATGGTTGTTGAAGGTGTACGAACAACGAAAGCTGCTCATGAGTTGGCAGAGAAAATGGAAGTTGAAATGCCGATTACAGCGGCTTTATATGACGTATTGTTCAATGAGAAAAATGTAAAAGATACAGTAGGCTCATTGATGGGACGTGTTCGAAAACATGAAGTTGAAGCGATACCTGATTTGTTATAAAAAAAGCGGTAGAAGTACATTTCGTACTTCTACCGCTTTTTTATTTTTTATGGGTCTTTTCACCAATTTTTCACTTTTGCATAGGATGAAGAGTAACTTGAGGAGAGGGTGAAAAGAATGGATAACAACATTTTTAGTAACATTGAAAAGGAAGCAAAAGTGAATAAAGAAGATATTTTTAAATTAGCATCATCTGTACAAAATGCGAATTTACGTGATGAGAAAGTGCTGCGTCAATTGATTCATCAAGTTGCTCTAATGGCAGGACGCGAAGTGCCAAAAGAGCAAGAGGATCAAATTGTAAAAGCGATTATTAACAATAATATGCCGGCGGATTTTGGTTCGTTAAGTAAAATGTTTAAAAAATAATTTATGAGAAACAAAGAGTTTAGAGAATGCATATGATAGTCATGAAAGAATGGGAATAGAGCTGTTAAGGGCATATTTGGTCAACCGAAGCGCATTATTACGCGCTTCGGTTTTATTATTTTAAATAAAAATCATCAATTCACGGCAAAATGATGATTTTTATTTGTTTAAAGATTTTAATTTGTTAAAATAGTATAAAAATAGATTAAAAGTAAAGGGGTGTATATATGTCGGAAGGGCTTATAAAAATGTGGTTTGCTTTAGGAGCAATTGGATTTATGTTTCTTGCAGTAAGTTTTATTTTATTAAGTAGGCATAAAATGAAGAATAAATTTTTGAAAGGGATTACAGCTTTAGTAGCGTACACCCTCATGATTGTATCGGGAATTGTTATTTTCCTTGTTGTATTTAGTGGCCCTATTGAGCAATAAAGGATGTGTAGTCGGTAAATGTTACAAAAAGGAACAGTCCATACTAGCATGAAAAGGTGATTGTCAGTGAAAAAAATCCATATTATTTTAATATTTTGTTGCATGAGCATTTTAACAGGGTGTATGTATCCAAGAGAAAATATGAAACAAAGTGCTATTCCTTATGAAGACCAGTTGCAAGTTGTACAAAAAGCCATTAATACATATAAGGAGCAAACAGATGGTTTATTACCAATTAAGACGCGTGATATGAGTACGCCGATTTATCAGAAGTATCCAATTGATTTTCAAAAAATTGCCCCAAGGTACATACAAGAGGCGCCAGGGAATGCGTATGAAAGTGGTGGGGTATATCAATATGTATTAATAGATGTTGAAAAAAATCCGACAGTAAAGTTAATTGATGTGAGAATGGCGGAACAAATTCAAGAAGTGGCATTGAAGCTAAGGATGTATCGTGATGAATATCAATATCCACCTTTTAAAAAAGTGATTGCAGATGGTGTTTATGAATTAGACTTCAAAAAACTAGGATATAAAGATGTACCACAAGTGACAAGTCCGTACTCAGGAAAAGGTCTCCCTCTTGTAATCAATGAAAAAGGAGAATTGTTTGTTGATTATAGAATCGACTTATATGAATCGTTGAAAAAAAATGAAGGACAATTTAAAGAAGGTGAAGATATTCGGAGTATACTATCGAAGGATTCACCGTTTGTTCCTGCATATTCTTTGCCATACACAGTAAAAAATGGAGAACCAATTTTTTTAAAATCATAAGTCATGAACCTTTCTTTTAGTGAATAAGTTCTAGAAGAAAGGTTTTTTATGTTATACAACTTGCGATGCAAACAAAAGGTATTTTTAAATAGTCATATGAAATTGGACAAAATTATATGATATATTGTCCGAACTTCTAGAATACCATTATATTATATCAGATATTATAGACAACGTTAGAGAAGGTATTAGTTGACTATAGACGTGGAATTATTCCCAAAAATATTGAGGGAGGGAATCACTTGGAAAAGGTAGATATTTTTAAAGATATTGCGGAACGCACAGGCGGTGATATTTATTTTGGAGTTGTAGGAGCTGTTCGAACAGGGAAATCAACATTTATTAAAAAATTTATGGAACTTGTTGTTATTCCCAATATTGAAAATGAGTCAGACCGTCAAAGAGCGCAGGATGAACTGCCTCAAAGTGCTGCTGGTCGTACAATAATGACGACGGAACCGAAGTTTGTTCCAAACCAAGCGGTTTCTATCGAAGTAGATGAAGGTCTTGAAGTGAATATTCGATTAGTAGATTGTGTTGGATATACGGTTCCAGGAGCAAAAGGCTATGAAGATGAGAATGGTCCGCGCATGATTAATACTCCTTGGTATGAAGAGCCTATTCCATTCCATGAAGCTGCAGAAATCGGAACACGTAAAGTAATTCAAGAGCATTCAACAATAGGTGTCGTTATTACAACAGATGGAACAATTGGTGAAATTCCAAGAAGAGATTATATAGAGGCAGAAGAACGCGTTGTAAATGAGTTGAAAGAAGTAGGAAAGCCTTTCATTATGATTATCAATACTGTACAGCCATATCATCCAGATACGGAGCAGTTACGTCAAAGTTTATCAGAAGAATATGATATCCCAGTAATTGCGATGAGTGTAGAGAGTTTAAGAGAAACAGATGTGTATAACGTACTTCGAGAAGCGTTATTCGAGTTCCCGGTTTTAGAAGTGAATGTAAACCTTCCGAGCTGGGTAATGGTGCTAAATGAAGGACATTGGTTACGCCAAAGTTATCAGGAAGCGGTTCAAGAGACTGTAAAGGATATAAAACGTCTTCGTGATGTGGACCGTGTCGTTTGGCAGTTTAGTCAATATGAATTTATTGATCGAGCAAGTCTAGCTGGCATTGATATGGGGCAAGGTGTGGCCGAGATTGATTTATATGCGCCAGATGAATTATATGATCAAATTTTAAAAGAAGTAGTAGGAGTAGAGATTCGAGGGAAAGATCATTTATTGAAGCTTATGCTCGATTTATCTCATGCGAAAACAGAGTATGACCAAGTGGCGGATGCCCTGCGGATGGTAAAACAAACCGGATATGGAGTAGCAGCGCCTGCGTTAGCTGATATGAGCTTAGATGAACCGGAAATTATTCGTCACGGTTCAAGGTTCGGTGTTAAATTAAAAGCGGTTGCGCCGTCTATTCATATGATTAAAGTGGATGTAGAATCAACATTTGAACCGATTATCGGTACTGAAAAACAAAGTGAAGAACTAGTTCGTTATTTGATGCAAGATTTTGAAGATGACCCGCTATCAATTTGGAATTCTGATATATTTGGACGCTCTCTTAGCTCTATTGTTAGAGAAGGAATTCAAGCGAAGTTATCTCTAATGCCAGAAAACGCTCGTTATAAATTAAAAGAAACGCTAGAAAGAATTATTAATGAAGGATCTGGCGGATTAATTGCGATTATATTATAAGAAAAAAATCCCTCTAATTGCAGAGGGATTTTTTTCTTTTTGAGTTCGTAATAGAAAAATAAACAGCCATTATCTAATATTTTGTTGTAAATTGTCAAGTTTCATCAGAAATTCACATTTTAAGAGTAACAATTTCCTTAAAAATATTGAATTATAAAGGAGAATCGTATAATATAGGCGTTGATAATGATTTATCTACATCTTTGTAGTATAGAATTTGTAAAAATTGCCTACAAATGAAAGTAAGACTCATTTTATGATCATTATACAGTCTTATCTTTGGGAGGAGGTGAATGGCATGAACAAGACAGATTTAATCAATGCTGTTGCAGAAGCAAGTTCCCTTTCTAAAAAGGACGCAACAAAAGCAGTGGACGCTGTTTTTGATTCTATCTTAGAAGCTTTAAAACAAGGTGATAAAGTACAACTAATCGGATTCGGTAACTTCGAAGTTCGTGAGCGTGCGGCTCGTAAAGGTCGTAACCCACAAACAGGTGAGGAGATTGAAATCGCTGCAAGTAAAGTACCTGCATTCAAACCTGGTAAAGCGTTAAAAGATGCGGTTAAATAATCCTTACATATTAACAGGGAAGAAGAGTTTCCTTTTTGGAAACTCTTCTTTTTGCTTTTAAAAACATAAATATGCTAGAATGTGTTCGTATCACTTTTAGGTTTTTCGGGAGGGCTAGCGGATGGCAAAAGTTAATTTAGAACAAATTGAACATGCAGTACGTCTTATTTTAGAGGCGATTGGAGATGACCCAAATCGCGAGGGAGTACTTGATACACCGAAACGTGTTGCGAAAATGTACGCAGAAGTATTCTCAGGGATGCATGAGGATCCGAAAGAGCATTTACACAAAGTATTCGGAGAAGACCACGAAGAGCTTGTACTAGTAAAAGATATACCATTCTATTCGATGTGTGAGCATCATCTTGTTCCGTTTTATGGAGTTGCTCATGTTGCATATATTCCGCAAGGTGGAAAAGTAACAGGGCTAAGTAAATTAGCTCGTACTGTAGACACAATTGCGCGTCGTCCACAACTACAGGAACGAATTACATCAACAGTAGCTAACTCTATTATGGAAGTACTAGAGCCGCATGGTGTAATGGTAGTAGTAGAAGCAGAGCATATGTGTATGACGATGCGTGGTGTGAAAAAGCCTGGTGCGAAAACAGTAACGACTGCGGTGCGCGGCGTGCTAGAAAATGATGCAGCAGCACGTAGTGAAATTTTATCGTTTATTAAGACGAAGTAAAGAAAAGCGGGAAACTGCTTTTCTTTTTTTTATATACAAAAAAATGATATAGTTTTAGTGTTAAAGAGCAAGAATATAAAGGTTGAAAATTACTTCTGCCTTTTGTGGAAATGAATGTTTGTAGTTGTTAGAGACGAAGATAACTCGTATGAATGAAAGTTGAGGCTTTATTCGGTGGCAGTTTGGCAGAAGTAGCCAAGTTTTGATTATAGAAAATAGAATGTATGTGTTATAATAAATTTTATGAATTAGAAAACAAGGGTGATTTTTTGTGTGTGACATCTACGGAGGGTATGCGGGTATTAAAGAGAAATTGATGGAGAAATTACGCCATCCTTATTTTATAAACTATATTGAAGAACCATTTATTGATGAAGAGAAAATAGCGCTGTTATATGGTGCATTAAAAAGTGCAAATATACATAAAGAACAAATTGAACATTATGTAGTAACGATTATGCTTGTACAAATTGCTCTTGATACACATGAAAAAGTATCGAATAAAGCAAACGAAGAGACGAGTGGATTCCATAAGCGTCGTCAATTGACAGTTCTTGCAGGGGATTATTATAGTGGTCTATACTATTACTTATTGTCAATGAATTGTGATATTATCTTAATTCGTGCACTTGCTGAAGGAATTAAGGAGATTAATGAACATAAAATTATGCTATATCAAAAAGCACATGTGGCGATTCAAGACATAATGGAAAGTGTAGTAATAATTGAATCTGCGCTTTTACAAAAAACATGTGATCATTTTCATTTATCTAATTGGAAACCATATATAACTTATGTGTTAGGGAAAAATCGTCTTCAAAAAGAGTGTCAATTGTATGCTGATAAACAAAATTCACCTGTTTTTCAAGCGGTCCAACAAATCTCATTGGGTGACGATAAAAATTTAGAAACAGTTATTAATGAATGGCTTATGGAAATGAGAAAGCAGGAAGAAAATTTTTTAGAGAATCATACAGAAGTTAATGAGATAATTTCTATGTTAAGAGATAAATCAAGGACATAAGCAACTTTACATTGGAAGAAGGTACGAGCATGCAACAATCAAAAGAAGAAAGAGTACATGACGTATTTGAGAAAATTTCTGATAAATACGATGTGATGAATTCTGTAATTAGTTTTCAAAGGCATAAGGCATGGCGCAAAGAAACGATGCGAATTATGGATGTGAAACCTGGTAGTAAGGCACTTGATGTATGCTGCGGGACGGCAGATTGGACAATTGCACTAGCGGGAGCTGTAGGTGAAGATGGGAAGGTTTACGGTTTAGACTTTAGCGAAAATATGCTAGCTGTCGGTAAACAAAAGGTAGAAGCTTTAGAATTAAAGCAAGTAGAACTTATGCATGGAAATGCAATGGAACTTCCTTATGAAGATAATACGTTTGATTATGTAACGATTGGTTTTGGGTTACGTAACGTTCCGGATTACATGCAAGTATTAAAAGAAATGACGCGTGTAGTAAAGCCTGGTGGAAAAGTAATTTGCCTGGAAACATCCCAACCAACGATGATAGGTTTTCGTCAAGGATATGTCTTATACTTTAAATATATCATGCCGTTATTTGGAAAGATGTTTGCGAAAAGTTATAAAGAATATTCATGGCTTCAGGAATCTGCTAGTACATTCCCAGGGATGAAAGAGTTAGCAAATATGTTTGAAGAAGCTGGGCTTAAGAATGTGCAAGTGAAACCATTTACTTTTGGTGTAGCAGCTATGCATTTAGGTATTAAACCAGAATCAAAATAGAAAAAAGAAAAAAGAAAAAAGAAAAAAGAAAAAAGAAAAAAGAAAAAAGACGTTTTAGGTTAAGGTGAACAATATGAAGTTACAACTTATGTACTCTTTTTTACGATCGGATATTAATGTTATAGAAAAAGAATTGAAGAAGACAGTTGCTTCTGAGCAGCCGTTAGTAGAAGAAGCGGCATTACAGCTTATTGAAGCAGGTGGGAAGCGGATTCGCCCTGTTTTTGTTTTGCTTGCAGGGAAATTTGGGGATTATAAGTTAGATGCAATTAAGCATGTTGCGGTTGCATTAGAACTTATTCATATGGCTTCGCTTGTTCACGATGATGTCATTGATGCTGCGTTTGTACGACGCGGTAGCGCAACAGTGAATGCGAAATGGGGAGATCGTATTGCAATGTATACAGGAGATTACTTGTTTGCGAAGTCTCTTGAATGTATAACAAATATAGAAATTCCAGATGCACATCAAGCGTTGTCTCATACAATTTTAGAAGTTTGTAAAGGTGAAATCGAACAAATTAAAGATAAGTATAACTATGATCAAAATTTAAGAACGTATTTAAGAAGGATAAAACGAAAAACAGCATTGTTAATCGCCGCGAGTTGTCAGTTGGGAGCGATTGCTGCTGGTGCTAATCGTGATACTGTAAATCGTCTATTTTGGTATGGATATTTTGTTGGTATGTCTTATCAAATTATTGATGATATTTTAGATTTCGTATCGACAGAAGAGAAGCTTGGAAAGCCTGCTGGTGGTGATTTATTACAAGGTAACATTACATTGCCTGTTTTGTATGCCATGGAAGATCCAGTTCTTCGCCAGAAAATTACATCTGTGCATGAAAATACAACAGCAAGTGAAATGAAAGAAATTATCGATAATATTAAAGCGAGCGAAGCTATTGATAAAGCATTTTCGTTTAGTGAACGTTATTTACATAAAGCATTAGAAATAATAAAACCACTCCCTCGTGGACAGGCGAAGTACGCGTTGCAAAATGTTGCAAAGTATATTGGAAAACGAAAATTTTAGTGATTTTTCTAAAAAATAAAATAATCTCTCTATTTCAAAACTATTGCACAATTGTGATAAGGGTGTTAATATGTGTGTGGGGATATACAATTACATACATAATTCAGAAGTGGAGAGATTTTTTATGGAAAAAACATTTCTAATGGTAAAACCAGACGGTGTACAACGTGCCTTCATTGGGGAAATCGTAGCTCGTTTTGAGAAAAAGGGCTTTCAATTAGTTGGTGCAAAATTAATGCAAGTTACTCCGGAAATTGCTGAACAACACTACGGTGAGCATAAAGAAAGACCTTTCTTTGGTGAATTAGTAGACTTTATTACATCTGGCCCTGTATTCGCAATGGTATGGCAAGGTGAAAATGTAGTAGATACAGCTCGTAATATGATGGGTAAAACACGACCACATGAAGCTGATATGGGAACAATTCGCGGAGATTTCGGTGTAACTGTTGCGAAAAACATAATCCACGGTTCGGATTCTTTAGAAAGTGCAGAGCGCGAGATTGCTATTTTCTTTAAGGAAGAAGAATTAGTAGACTACTCAAAATTAATGAATCAATGGATTTACTAATTATTTTGAAATAATTTGTAAACGCTTTAATAACTGTGATAATAGTAAAAAGTGCAAGAAGAATAGGGGTATTCTTCTTGCACTTTTTTTATTTCGATCAGTTACGAAGTTAGGACTGTTATGATATATTGGTATGTAAAGTAAAAGGTCTACTATTATGAAAATAATAGAACAATTACAAGTAGGGAAAGCAAACACTCGATTTACTATATAATTTCTTTGTATTTTAAAGAGTAATGGAAGATAATATAGCTACTTTATGTAGCAGGATAAATACATATGCGAAAAGAGGAATAACGTATGCGATATATTACAGCTGGTGAATCCCACGGTCCGCAACTTACGACAATTTTAGAAGGTATTCCGGCAGGATTATCTTTAGTAGCGAATGATATAAACGAAGAATTAGCTAGAAGACAAAAAGGATATGGACGCGGTAGACGCATGCAAATTGAGAAAGACCAAGTGCAAATTGTAAGTGGTGTTAGGCATGGGAAGACGATGGGGTCTCCGATTGCACTTGTTGTTGAAAATCGTGATTTTACACATTGGACAAAGGTTATGGGTACAGAGCCGTTAACTGAGCAGGAAGAGAAAGAAATGAAAAGGCAAGTTACGAAACCTAGACCTGGACACGCAGATTTAAATGGTGCGATTAAATATGGTCATAGAGATATGAGGAATGTATTAGAGCGTTCTTCAGCACGTGAAACGACAGTTCGTGTTGCAGCTGGTGCAGTTGCAAAAAAAATATTAGCGGAATTAGGTATACAAGTAGCGGGACATGTTGTCGAGATCGGTGGTGTACAGGCAGAAAATATTAAATATAACTCTATTGCGGAATTACAAAGTACTACAGAAGCATCTCCTGTACGTTGTTTAGATGAAAAAGTCGGTAAAAAGATGATGCAAGCGATTGATGATGCGAAGGCAAATGGTGATTCTATCGGTGGTATTGTTGAAGTAGTTGTAGAAGGAATGCCAATTGGAGTAGGTAGCTATGTACATTATGATAGAAAATTAGATGCAAAATTAGCAGCGGCAATTATGAGTATTAACGCTTTTAAAGGTGTTGAAATTGGAATTGGTTTTGAAGCAGCACATAGACCAGGAAGTGAAGTGCATGATGAAATCCTTTGGGATGAAGTGCAAGGGTACAGAAGAAAAACGAACAATGCAGGTGGATTAGAAGGTGGCATGACAACTGGTATGCCGGTTGTTGTGCGCGGTGTTATGAAACCGATACCGACATTATATAAACCGCTTCAAAGTGTTGATATTGATACGAAAGAACCTTTTACAGCGAGTATTGAACGTTCAGATAGTTGTGCAGTGCCAGCAGCTAGCGTTGTGGCTGAAGCTGTTGTGGCTTGGGAGCTCGCGACAGCTTTAATTGAACAATTTGGATTAGATCGTATCGATCTTATACGTGAAAATATTGAGAAACATAATGAATATGCGAGGGGATTTTAATGGAGAACATACATATTCAAACGAAATCAAAAGAATATGATGTACATGTTGGAAGGGAGGCGTTGTCACATTTAACAACGCTTATTCAAAAAATGAATCCTGCAGTATCTAACATAATGATCATTTCTGATGAAGCTGTTGCATCATTGCATTTACAGACAGTTGTTGATGCATTGCAAGTAGAGCAAAAAGTATTTTCGTTTGTTGTACCGAGTGGCGAAAAAGAGAAGTCTTTTGAAAATTTCTATGAGGCTCACACTTCGGCTCTTGAAAATAAATTAGATAGAAATTCTATAATCATCGCACTTGGAGGCGGAATGATTGGAGATTTGGCTGGATTTGTTGCCGCGTCGTTTATGCGTGGTATTCGCTTTGTCCAAGTTCCAACAACTTTGTTAGCTCACGATAGCGCAGTAGGCGGAAAAGTAGCAATTAACCATCCACTAGGAAAAAATATGATTGGGGCGTTCCATCAGCCAGAAGCTGTTGTGTATCATACGCCATTTTTACATTCACTTCCTGAAAAAGAGTGGCGATCAGGTTATGCAGAAGTGATAAAGCATGCACTTATTGGTGATGTAGAGCTATATCATTGGTTAAAGGAAGAAGTGCAAACATTAACGGATCTTCGTGATGAAAAGTTAATTCATATATTAAAGAAGGCGATTCCTGTGAAAGCGAACATTGTTTCGCAAGACGAAACAGAAAAAGGTGTACGTGCCCATTTGAATTTTGGGCATACATTAGGACATGCTCTTGAAAAAGAGTTAGGATATGGAAATATTACTCACGGTGATGGAGTAGCGGTTGGCATGCTATTTGCCATGTTTTTAAGTGAGCAAGTGTACAAAATTGATCTTTCTTATAAAGAAATGAAGCAGTGGTTCTTGAAATACGGTTATCCAAAAATGCCAAGCGACTTGAATGTAGAACGTCTCGTTCAGTTGATGAAACAAGATAAAAAAGCAAATGCCGGAACAATTCATATGGTGCTTATGCAGGAATATGGGGGAGTGAATGTCGTATCTATTTCAGATGAGACTGTTCATATTGCGTTAGAAGCATTTCAAAAGGATATGGTCTAAAAAAGTTGTAGAACAGGTATGAAATGCATATTTAAAGGTATTCTCGTAATGGTGACGGTTATGATTAAAGATGACAGTAAGGAATTGTAAATCATATCAATGACTGGGGGAAGAAAAGTGAGAGTAAAAGAGCAATTGTTAACTTTGAGAGCATATGTACCTGGGAAAAATATTGAGGAAGTAAAAAGAGAATATGGATTGTCAAAAATTGTGAAGTTAGCATCGAATGAAAATCCGTTTGGCTGCTCTGCGCGTGTGACAGAAGCATTAACTTCGTTAGCCAATCAATATGCACTCTACCCGGACGGGGCGGCTTTTGAGCTTCGTGAGAAAGTAGCAGAGCATTTAGGTGTAAAAGCGGAACAACTTTTATTTGGTAGTGGGTTAGATGAAGTCATTCAAATGATTAGCCGCGCCTTGCTACGTAACGGAACAAATGTTGTAATGGCGAATCCTACGTTCTCACAATATTATCACCATGCTGTTATTGAAGGAGCGGAAGTTCGGGAAGTACCACTTGAAAATGGTATTCACAATTTAGATGCAATGTTACAGCAAGTAGATGAGAAAACGAAGGTTGTATGGATTTGTAATCCGAATAATCCGACAGGTACATATGTAGAAAAACAAAAATTACTTTCATTTTTAGAATCAGTTCCAAAGTCAGCGCTCGTTATTATGGACGAAGCATATTATGAATATGCTGGGGCAGAAGATTATCCGCAAACATTACCTCTTCTTGAAAAGTACGAAAATCTTATGGTGCTACGCACATTCTCAAAAGCATATGGATTAGCTGCTTTTCGTATTGGATATGCGATTGGGGATGCAAAGCTTATTGGGCAGCTAGAAGTAGCGAGACTACCATTTAACACATCAACTATCGCCCAAGCGGTAGCATTAGCGGCAATAGAGGATCAGCAGTTTTTACAAGAGTGTGTGAAGAAAAATGCCGAAGGATTAAATCAATATTATGCATTTTGTAAGGAATATAACGTATTCTACTATCCATCTCAAACGAATTTCATTTTCTTGAAACTCGGTATACCTGGTAATGAAGCTTTCGAACGATTAATGAAAAAAGGATATATCGTTCGTTCTGGTGCAGCATTTGGTATGCATGATGGTATTCGTATTACTGTTGGATTAAAAGAAGAAAATGATGAGATTATTGAATTACTTACTGAACTTGTAAAAGAACAAGTGAAGAAAGAAGAAACGTATTCTTAAGAAATAGTGAAGGCTCCTGTTACAGGAGCCTTTTTCATTTGAATTGCAATAAGGGGAGTTGTTTGCACGTTCAAGAAAGAAAACGTTACAATAGAAGTAGACGTATAAGAAGAACTATTGTACATATAACTTATTTAAAATGTGAGGAGGATACAGTTTGAAACTAGTAGGACGAAAAAAAAGTTTGAATGGGAAAATTCTTGTTCCAGGGGATAAATCTATTTCGCATCGCTCTGTTATGTTTGGAGCGATAGCGGAAGGGACGACGAAAGTATCAAATTTTTTATTAGGAGAAGATTGTTTAAGTACAATTGCATGTTTTCAAAAACTAGGTGTCCAGATTGAACAGAGTGGTAACGATGTCACGATTCACGGTAAAGGATTAGCGAATTTGCAAGAACCGAAAGAAGTATTAGATGTGGGGAATTCAGGGACGACTATTCGTCTTATGCTTGGGATTTTAGCAAATACGCCGTTCCATAGTACGATAATTGGTGATGCATCAATTGGAAAACGTCCTATGAAACGTGTTACAGACCCGCTTAGTAAGATGAAGGCTCAAATTGATGGTAGAGAAAACGGACAATACACACCTTTATCTATTCGTGGTGGTAAGGTAAAAGGTATGCATTACCATTCACCAGTAGCAAGTGCACAAGTGAAGTCAGCAGTTTTACTTGCGGGTTTGCAAGGGGAAGGCGTAACTACAGTAACAGAGCCTATGCAATCTCGTGATCATACGGAAAGAATGTTACGTGCATTCGGTTGTACCGTAGATGTTAATGGACGGACCGTTTCATTACAAGGCGGACAACAACTTAAAGGTGCAGACATAGAAGTTCCAGGAGATATTTCTTCGGCTGCATTTTTCTTAGCAGCTGGTGCAATTGTCCAAAATAGCAAGCTTGTATTGGAAAATGTTGGTTTGAATCCGACGAGAACAGGGATTTTAGATGTATTAACAAAGATGGGTGCACTTATTTCTATCGATCATATTAGAAATGAAGAGTTTGAACCGTGCGGGGATATTACGATTGAAACATCTAAACTAAAAGGAATAGAAATTGGTGGAACTCTTATTCCAAGATTAATTGATGAAATCCCTGTAATTGCTTTATTGGCAACACAGGCAGAAGGAATTACTGTTATTAAAGACGCTGAGGAATTAAAAGTAAAAGAAACAAATCGTATCGATACTGTTGTAGATGAATTAGGCAAATTAGGTGCGAAGATTGAAGCTACACCCGATGGTATGATTATATATGGTAAACAAAGTTTAAAAGGAAATACTGTGAATAGTCACGGCGATCATCGTATTGGGATGATGCTTGCAATCGCATCGTGTATTATAGATGGAGAAGTGAAAATAGAGAATAGTGATGCGGTCGCTGTATCGTATCCGGAATTTTTTGAACAATTAGCTGCGCTATAAGAGAAAGTACAGGAAGAGGCAGTTCACTCAAAAGGTTGCGTTCTTACACCTAGTTGCTTATGATAAATGAACAGAAGAGAATATTTTTTGAATTAAAGGAGACGTTTATGCAAAAGTTTGAACAAGCTGTTTCTTATATTGAAAACGGTGAAGCAGAAAAAGGATTACAATTATTAAAAGAACAACTACGAGTTGCTAATGATGAAGAGAAGTATGATATCGCTCGTTACTATCATACACTTGGGTTTATGGATGAGGCGTTAACAATTACTGAAGACTTACGCTTGCTATATCCGGAAGAAAGTGAATTTACGGTATTTTTAGCAGAATTATATATTGATCTAGACAAAGAAGATGAAGCGATTGAAGTGCTTCATGATATTCCAGAAAACGATGATTTATATGTTCAATCGTTATTACTTGTAGCGGATTTATTCCAAATGCAAGGTTTTGATGATGTAGCAGAACAAAAACTATTAAAGGCGAAAGAAATGATGCCAGACGAACCTGTTATTACGTTTGGGTTAGCAGAATTATATAGTAGTAAAGGTGAAGAGCAAAAGGCGATCACTTATTATGAATCGTTACTAGCAGAACATAAAGTTATGGGTGGTGTTGTCATTGCACTTCGTCTCGCAGAAACGTTAAGTGCAATTGGAAACTGGGAAGAAGCGATCTCTTACTATGAAGCAGGCTTAGAAGAGCAAAAAGATATTCACTCCTTATTTGGATATGCTTTCACATTATATCAAGGAGAAGAATATCAAAGAGCAATTGGTGCTTGGCAAGAACTAAAAGAATTAGATCCTGAGTACGCATCACTATACATGTATTTAGCGAAAAGCTATGAAAAAGAAGGAATGCTTCAAGAAAGCTATGAAACACTTCAAGAAGGAATTAAAGTAGATGAGCTTGCTGTTCCGTTTTATGTAGAATTAGCGAACATTGCAGCTAAATTAGGAAAAGTAGCAGAGGCAGAGGAAGTGCTTCAAAAAGCGCTTGAGTTAGATCCAGGACATTTAGGTGCAATATTAAAATATGCGTATATTTTAAAAGGACAAGAAAAGTATGAAGAGTTAATCACAGTTGTAGAGCGTGCTATTGATAGCGGAGAGCCAGATACACAACTACTTTGGGATCTTGCGTTTGCAAAAAAGCAATTAGAAATGTATTCGGATGCATTAAAGCACTATGAAAGTGCATATACTTCTTTTAAGAATCATCCAGACTTCTTGGAAGAGTACGGTTATTTCTTATTGGAAGAAGGAATGCGAAAAGAGGCGAAAGAAGTGTTTACTCAGTTATTACAACTAGACCCGACACAAATTCATATTGAAGAGTTGTTATATAATTTAGAGGATTTTTCATAAGTTGGAAGGAAACTGAATGCCGCTTCTTGAATCTAAAAAGAAAAGAGAAAGACAGAGGAGGGACTTAATTGCTATGAATACCCCTGTTTCTGTAAACGAGAAGAAGGATTTTGTGAAATGGTTTTTGAATAATTACCAACTGAAACAGCGTGAATGTGTATGGATTTTGAATTATTTAATGAGTCACGACCAATTAATGCATAAAGTCCACTTCGTAGAGCATGCAAAATATTGTCCGCGTGGCTTAGTGATGTCAGCAAATTGCGTAAAAGACACACCGTTTCACTTTTTTAAACAAAATGTTATGACAACAGATGCTGAAAAATCGTTTCATGATATTCGTTTAAATCGAGATGAGGATATTTATATTCAACTCAACTTTAAATCATCGTTCCAAAATGCAAACTATGTAGCTGTATTAGAAGACAATCCATATTTACCAAAGCATATTGAAGTAAATGAAAAAGATCGTTTACTTGCAGAGAGATTTTTAGAAGAGAGTGTATTTTCATTTAGAAGAGAACGTCTTTTGAAACAAATTGATGAAGCGTTGGATAAGCAAGATAAGGAAGCGTTTCATAGGTTAACGGCGGAGTTAAAGACTTTATAGAATTTATTTGGATTATTAAATTTTTACAAATTTCGGACTTTTTTAAGAAAAACTACCTATCTTGGGTAGTTTTTCTTTTTTTACCTCTTTTAGTATGGTTTAATATATATAAAGTGAAAGTTCTGTCATTTGAAGTGGAGGAGGGGAGAAAAGGTGAAATGGATTGTAAAAGATGTGGAACAGTTTGAGCAAGCAAGGGAGTATGTAGATACAGGGATTATACCCCTTCTGTCTATTTCGGCAGCAAAAGAAATGAAAATGGTCGTAGAGCAAGGTGAGTTTATTGAGGCTTTGAGTATGGAGTTGGAAAGGGAGTATAAAGGAAGAGTGCTTTTACTGCCCGCATTTACGTATTTGGTAGAGAGCCAAAAGAATGAAAAAGACCGTTTGCAAGAATGGACAGATCATTTACAAAGTCAAGGCTTTAAGCATATTGCTTATGTTACAAGTGATTTTTCATGGAAAGAAGATATGCAAGAGTTACAGGGAGATTTATTTTGGTTCCCATCGTTATCATTAGAGCAATTTAGTGACCAGGCGAAAAGAGAGGTTATTCGTGCCCATATAAAAAATATTATGGTAATGTTGGAAGAAAGATGGGTAAAAGAATAATAAACAGAAAGTTCTTATTATTATGAGTAGTATGATATTGACCTATACAAGAGGGTATTATATCATGATAGTGTCCTAGTTTTTATTTTTTATATAATTTTTTCACGAGGGGACAATTTCTGATAGAGGGGGGAAATTTTCGTGAGCGAGAAAGAACATCGTGTGTCAAGAAGACAATTTTTAAATTACACACTTACAGGGGTAGGAGGCTTTATGGCAGCGGGTATTTTAATGCCGATGACGCGGTTTGCGCTTGATCCGGTGTTAAGAAAAGAAGCGGGAACAGATATGGTAGCTGTTGCACAAGTAAAGGATATTACAACAGAACCGAAGCGCTTCGATTTTAAGGTGAAGCAGGTTGACGGATGGTACAAGTCTGAAGAGCCAAAATCTGCTTGGGTGCATAAAGATGAAAGCGGAGACATCGTTGCATTTTCTCCAGTGTGTAAACATTTAGGTTGTACAGTGAACTGGAATTCGGACAAAGCACATCCTAATCAATTCTTTTGCCCATGTCACGGGGGACGTTACACAAAAGATGGGATGAACATTAAAGGCACACCGCCTCTTGCTCCGCTTGACGTATACGAATCCAAAGTAAAAGATGGAACACTTTATTTAGGAAAAGCGAAGCCAAAAGGGGGTGCAAAGTAGATGTTAAATAAAATTTATGATTGGGTGGACGAACGTTTAGATATTACACCGATATGGCGTGATATCGCTGATCATGAAGTACCTGAGCATGTTAACCCGGCGCATCACTTTTCTGCATTCGTCTATTGCTTTGGAGGACTTACCTTTTTCGTTACCGTAATTCAAATTTTGTCTGGAATGTTTTTAACGATGTATTATGTGCCTGATATTAAAAATGCTTGGGAATCGGTTTACTATTTACAAAATGAAGTTGCATACGGGCAAATTGTTCGTGGTATGCACCACTGGGGCGCTAGTCTCGTAATTGTAATGATGTTTTTACATACACTCAGAGTTTTCTTCCAAGGTGCGTATAAAAAGCCTCGTGAGTTAAACTGGATTGTTGGTGTTCTTATTTTCTTTGTTATGTTAGGTCTTGGTTTTACCGGATATTTATTACCATGGGATATGAAAGCGTTATTTGCTACGAAAGTAGGGATTCAAATCGCAGAGCAAACGCCGCTCATTGGTCCTTATATTAAAACATTACTCGCTGGTCATTCCGAAATTGTTGGCGCTCAAACATTAACTCGCTTCTTTGCTATTCACGTCTTCTTCTTACCAGCAGCACTTCTAGGTTTAATGGCCTTCCACTTCATCATGATTCGCAAACAAGGTATTTCCGGTCCGTTATAAGAGATTGCTAAATTAAAGGGGAAAGAACAAAAGGAGGGAGATTATGCATCGCGGCAAAGGGATGAAGTTTGTAGGAGATTCTCGGGTACCAGTAGCTCGGAAACCAAATATTCCAAAAGATTATTCTGAATATCCAGGGAAAACAGAAGCGTTTTGGCCGAATTTCTTGTTAAAAGAATGGATGGTTGGTGCAGTTTTTTTAATCGGTTATTTATGTTTAACAGTGGCGCATCCGTCACCGCTTGAGAGAATGGCGGATCCTACAGATGCAGGGTATATACCACTTCCAGATTGGTATTTCTTATTCTTGTATCAGTTATTAAAGTATTCGTATGCTTCAGGCTCATTTACTGTAATTGGTGCGTTTATTATGCCGGGGATTGCGTTTGGAGCGTTACTATTAGCTCCGTTTCTAGATCGAGGCCCAGAAAGAGCGCCATTGAAGCGTCCTGTAGCAACGGGGTTTATGCTTTTAGCAATTGCATCGATTATCTTCTTAACTTGGGAATCTGTAGCACATCACGACTGGGAAGCTGCAAAAAAACAAGGAGCAATTGTAAAAACAGCACCAGTTGATAAAAATGATGACGGCTACAAGTTAATGCAAAAGAATACTTGTTTAACATGTCATGGTGACAATTTACAGGGCGGGGCGGCAGCACCGGCTTTGCAAAACTTAACTTTAAAACCAGAAGAAATCGCTAAAATTGCGAAAGATGGAAAAGGTTCAATGCCTAAAGGGGTATTTAAAGGTACAGATGAAGAACTGAAAAAGCTTTCGGAATTCGTTGCAAAGTATAATAAAAAATAATCGAAAAGCTGACTACAAAATCTGTAGTCAGCTTTTTATTTTGATGAAGGAAAGTTTGCTATATAATAGAGTAGAGTTCGATGAAAGAATTACTTTGTTTGAAAGGTGTTGGACATACAGCTTGGTTTACTTGTATGCAATGTTAAGGCAACGTTCGGTACTATTATTTTTATTGGTTGTTAACATATTAGGTACAATTTACGGATTCATATGGTATGGAAATCAATTAAAAGAAACCTCACCTATATTTTGGCCGTTTGTACCAGATAGTCCTATGGCGAGTCTCTTTTTTGTCTTTGTTCTAATTGCTTTTTTGATAAAGAAGAACTGGGGATTAATAGAGGCGTTAGCGATAGTTACTTTAATAAAATATGGTATTTGGGCTGTTGTTGTAAATGGGGTTTTGATTTATGTAAAAGGTCCTATTGGTCTTATGGGATATATGTTAATGTTATCTCATTTTGCAATGGCGGTGCAGGGAGTGTTATATGCTCCGTTTTACCGGATAAAAAAATGGCATTTCATTGTAGCTGGCATATGGACGTTACATAATGATGCAATTGATTATTTATTTTGGCAAATGCCGAGATACGGAATTATGCATTTGTTTGTAGAGAAAATTGGTTATTTTACGTTTTGGCTAAGTATTGCTGTATTGTGTATCACATATTATTATTGCTTACGTGAGAACCGAAAACAGTTTTCTTTATGATGGTGATGATATTTAGGGGGAGAAAATGAAGAAAAATAAGAGTGGTATAAACATATTGGATCGATTGATCACTTTAGTTGTTTCATATAGCATAGCATTTTCTATTTTCGCTCTCGCGACAACGGTAGTTGTATATGGAAAATGGTTGTATTATTTTGAAATTGATTTTTTAAATATTCCAGATTTAGCGGATATGACGAAAGATGAAATTAAGAGAAACTACGATGTGCTTATTACATATTTATCGCCGTTCTATGAAGGTGTATTACAATTGCCGACATTAGATATGTCCACAAATGGACGCATTCATTTTGTGGATGTTAAAAATGTTTTAGTAAAGATTCAATATGTAATGTATGGAACGATTGTAATTGCTGTATTAGGAGGAGCGTATTTATTAAAAAAGAAAAAAGAAAAGTTTTTACTTCACGGAGCGATTCTTACAATTATTTTTCCAATAGCTCTTACATTACCAATTGCGATTAATTTTGAAAAGAGTTTCGTATTATTTCATAAGCTTTTATTTAGCAATGATTATTGGATGTTTGATATTGAAACAGATCCGGTTATTTTAATGTTACCGGAAGAATTCTTTATGCATGCTGCATGTGTTATTTTGTTATTGATTTTAGGTGGTAGCATACTTTGTTACGGTGTGTATAAATATTTAGTGAAAAAGAAAAGGGTTTCAAAGAAAAAATTCTCTGTTTAAAGAGAATTTTTTTATTTTCATAGAGATAATATATTTTTTGGTTTTGTTCTGTTCTATTCTTGTCCAATTCCACATATTTTGTACTAGTAGTTATAGGGGGGACCGGGATGAAGAGAACATTAATTGGACTGATAGCATTTCTAATTATAATGTTTCCAGTACGTATATATGCTGAAGAATGGAGTGAACTAACTGGATTGCTAGATGACTCTTTGCAGTTAGTGAAGAAAAAAGAAGATGAAAAGGCAATACAAGTACTGCACCATTTCTCAGAGCAATTTCTATCAAATGAAAATGAAAATAATTCAAAAGTAACTCCGGGACAAATTAGAGTCGTTTCTTTAGCATACGATAAGGCGAAACAATCTCTCGCGGAAGATTTAGATAGGCAAGTTAAAGTGGATAATATGTTAGCGTTACAACTTGCTGTTGATGCACAAGTATCTAAATATCAGCCACTTTGGATGGAAAGAGAAAGCAAGATAATGAATGCTTTTTCTCAAGTAGAAAAGGCGATGGAAAAAGACGATGATGGACAGTTCCAACAGACGCTAAATACATTTTTAAATGAATTTAATATTATTTATCCTAGTTTAATGATTGCCTTGCCAGAAAACGAAGCGCAGCGTGTAAATGCACATTTATCTTATTTGGATGAATTTCGTAACGTTATGTTAAAAACGAAAGGTGGACAAATGCAACTAGGGATTATTAAAGGTGATTTGCAAAAAATATTTCATACAGTAAAAAAAGATGAGATTGCTCCCTCTCTCATTTGGTTTATGACCATTACTGGAGGACTTATTTTGTTCACTTTAACGTATGTTGGCTGGAGAAAGTATAAAGGGGAGAGAGAAAAGCGGAGAAGTAACTTGCATTCTAAAGATAGATAATGCGTATAAACAAAGATACGGATTGTAAGGTTTATTTATTGACAATGGTGTAAGAAAAAAATAGAATGAGAAGTACTATAATTAAAACTTCAATGGAGGTTTATGATGTTTTATTTAATTTACTTCGCGATCATTTTGATCATACCGTTGTATGCACAGTCAAAAGTACGTAGTGCCTATAGCAAGTATTCACAAGTTTATTCAACATCAGGTATGACAGGAGCGGAAGTGGCTCGGAAAATTTTGGATGAAAATGGATTGTACAATGTAGCTGTAGAAGAAACGCCAGGTCATTTATCGGATCATTACGATCCAACAGCAAAAACAGTACGATTATCAACAGATAACTATTATGGACATTCAGTTGCTGGTACAGCTGTAGCAGCACATGAAGTAGGACACGCAATTCAAGATGCGAAAGATTATAACTTCATGCGTGTACGCCATTCGTTAGTGCCAGTTGCTAATTTTGGTTCAAACATGTCATGGGTTTTTGTCCTAATTGGTGTATTTGCACAAATGTCTGGTTTGTTGTTATTAGGAATTATTTTAATGGCAGCAGGTGTTATTTTCCAACTTGTTACATTACCAGTTGAGTTTGATGCATCAAAACGTGCAATGCAACAAATTGAAGCACTTGGTATCGTATCAACAGATGAGTACGGTCAGGCTCGTAAAGTATTAAATGCGGCAGCATTAACATATGTAGCAGCAGCAGCTGTAGCAGTATTTGAATTATTACGTCTCGTATTAATTTATACTGGTATGCAGCGTAGCGACGATTAAAGACTATCAATTATGATAGTCTTTTTTGTTTTGTGGATTGAATCTTATAATATGTTATAAATGGAAATAATAGAGATAATATGGGGTGTAGAACTAGTTTAAAAAAGATAAGTATGGAATGATGAAAGAAGGTGACAGACATAGAATATCCAAATCATTTAATTAAACAAGTGAGGGAGCGAAGTGCTACATACCAATTAGAAGGTTTTTTAAGTGGGAAGGGCCCTAGAAATCCGAAATTGATGCTCGTTGGAGAAGCGCCTGGTGAAACAGAAATTCATAATGGTATTCCGTTTAGCGGGAGAGCAGGAAAGCATTTAATGGAGTTTTTAGAACGTATTCACGTTACAAGGGAAGAAGTATATATTACGAGTGCGGTTCGAAGTAGACCTTATAAATGGAGAGAGAAAAGGGAACGAAATGGCGAAATACTACAGAAAAGGTATAATAGAACGCCAAATCAAGGAGAAATACTTGCCCATGCACCTTTGTTAGATTATGAGTTGGAACTTATACAGCCGCCTGTTATTGTTACACTTGGTAATATTGCATTACAGCGTTTAGTTGGTAAAAATAATAAAATTACGGATGTTCATGGCGAATTGTTAAAACAACCCGTGCAGCAATTAAAAGATAGTAGCGGTACAGAATTTATATGGACTGAAAAAGAATATAATATATTTCCTACTTTTCATCCAGCTTCAATTTTTTATAATCGGAGTTTATTGGAGCTCATTTATGAGGATTTGGAGAAACTTAAAAGATATGTAATAAAAAACTAGAAAAGCTAAAGAGCTTTTCTAGTTGAATCTAATTATGTAACGGATTTTTATTTTCATCTAGTGTAAATCCTTCGCCGACGACATCATGTACATCACTTACAGCAACAAAGGCGTGAGGATCTACTGAAATAATGATATTTTTTAATTTCACGATTTCGTTTTTTGCAACAACACAATATAGTACATTTCGTTCAACTTTCGTATAGGATCCAACTGCTTTTAAAAAGGTTGCTCCGCGCTCCATTTCTGATAAAATTTTTGAAGCAATTTCATCGTTTTTATCAGAAATGATAGTTGCTCCTTTTGCTGCATAAGCTCCTTCTTGCATAAAATCAATAACCTTAGCACCGATAAATACAGCAACTAACGTATACATACCTTCTCGATATGATAAATATGTAAGAATAGAGATAATGATAACGACGGCATCAAACATAAACATCGTTTTTCCCATACTCCAGCCAACATATTTGTGAGCCAGTCTTGCGATAATATCAACACCGCCAGTAGTCCCGCCGTATTTGAATATAATTCCAAGTCCAATACCGATAAATGCCCCAGCGAATAAAGCAGCCAGTGTCATATCATTTTGCAAGTTTAAATGTAAGTTGAGAATCTCGTAGCGCTGAAACACCCAAAGGAATAAAGAGACGCTAAATGTACCGATTAATGTGTATAAAAATGTTGTTCGGCCGAGTAATTTCCAGCCAATGAAAAATAGAGGGACGTTTAAAATTAAGTTTGTATAGGAAGGATCAAGTGAAAATTTAAAATATAATAATAGCGTAATGCCGGTAAATCCACCCTCTGCAAGATGGTTTTCAATATTGATATTCACAATACCGAAAGAAAAAATAGCGGAACCGATTAAAATAAAAATGATATTTCGAATCTTCAAATTTGATGTCATTTAGAAATCCCCCTAATTATGTAATGATTGCATTGCTCCCCTTAAACGATAAAACATAATAATAAGTTATTTCTAGTTGCTAGTAAAAATAGAGAATGGTATAAGAGCTTAATTAGTTCAGGTTGATCTTTTACGAAAAAACTGCAAAAGAAAGTTTCACTTTACCCCGCCCCAACGGCTGGTGGGGGATAAGCAGAGAAGAAAGAGCAAACAAGCCGTAAGAGCCCGATTGGTTCAGGCTGATTTTTTGCAAAAATCACACAAAAGAAAGTTTCACTTTACCCCGTCCCAACGGCTGGTAGAGGGAAAAGCGAAGAAGAAAAGGGCGAACCAGCCGTAGGGACCTGATTGGTTCAGGCTAATCTTTTTGCAAAAAAACGCAAAAGAAAGTTTCACTTTATTATAGTCTATCCAAAAAAGGGTCGCAAATAGGGGATATGAGGGAATAATATTTGTCAAATCGCGATGAATTGGCTAACATGAAAGAGGAAGGAATAGAGGTGACTAGTATGGAAGCAAAAACGATGAAAGATATGCAGAAAGAAGTAGATGCATATATCGGTCAGTTTAAAGAAGGTTATTTCAGTCCACTTGCAATGATGGCTCGTTTAACGGAAGAAATGGGAGAGCTTGCAAGAGAGGTTAACCATTATTATGGTGAGAAGCCGAAGAAAACAACTGAAAAAGAGCGAAGTATTGAAGAAGAGCTTGGAGATGTATTATTTGTTATGATTTGTATGGCAAATAGTTTAAATATTGATTTAGAAACAGCGCATAACATTGTAATGAATAAATTTAATACACGTGATAAAGATCGCTGGACACGTATTGATGAGGGAGAGAAAGAATAATGAAAGAAATTAAAGTAATTATCGCTGGACCAAGAGGACGTATGGGGCATGAAGCAGTCCTTCTTATGGAAAGAACAGAACATTTCAATTTAGTAGCAGCAATTGATTATAAGCATGGCGGAGAAAAAATTTCTGATTTACCAGGAATGCCAGCGCTAGATGCACCTATTTACGCGGATTTACATACTTGTTTAGATGAAGTAGAAGCGGATGTATTGTTAGATTTAACAACTCCAGAAATTGGAAAGAAACATGTGACACTTGCAGTTGAACGTGGACTTCGATCTGTTATTGGTACAACTGGATTTACTGAAGAAGAACTAAAGCAATTAACAGAAAATGCAAAAGAAAAAGAAGTAGGAACAATTATCGCTCCAAACTTTGCAATTGGTGCAGTTCTTATGATGAAATTTTCACAAATGGCAGCGAAGTACTTCCAAGATGTTGAAGTAATTGAATTACACCATGATCAAAAATTAGATGCACCATCTGGCACAGCTGTAAAAACAGTGGAATTAATCCGTCAAAATCGTGTACCAAAAGAGCAAGGACACCCTAATGAAACGGAACAATTAGAAGGAGCACGTGGTGCAAATGTAGACGGTATTCACATTCATAGCGTACGTCTACCAGGGCTTATTGCACACCAAGAAGTAATGTTCGGCGGAGATGGACAAATGTTAACAGTTCGTCATGATTCATTCAACCGTGCATCATTTATGTCAGGTGTAAAACTATCAATTGAAACAGTAATGAACCTTGATCATCTTGTGTACGGTTTAGAAAACATTATTGACTAAAGGGGAGACAACGGATGAAAATTGCCTTAATCGCACATGACAAAAAGAAAGATGATATGGTTTCGTTCGCATACGCATATAAACCAATTTTTGAAAAACATGAACTTTTTGCAACAGGAACGACAGGACTTCGTATTATGGAGGCAACTGGTTTAGTTGTAACAAGATATCAATCTGGTCCTCTTGGTGGCGATCAAGAAATTGGTGCAATGATTGCAAAAAATGAGATGGATATGGTAATTTTTTTCCGGGATCCACTAACAGCGCAGCCACATGAACCTGATGTCAATGCGTTACTTCGTTTATGTGATGTATACGCCATCCCACTAGCAACGAATATGGCAAGTGCTGAAATGCTAATGCATGCATTAGAGCGGGGAGATTTAGATTACCGAAAGTTAAGAAAATGAGGGGAACAATTATGAGTGGATTACATATATTAGCGTTTGGTGCTCATGCCGATGATGTTGAAATCGGCATGGCAGGTACCATTGCAAAGTATACGAAGCAAGGATATGAAGTAGGTATTTGCGATTTAACAGAAGCTGATCTTTCTTCAAATGGAACGGTAGAACTAAGAAAAGAAGAAGCAAAGGCTGCAGCTCGTATTATGGGAGTAAAAACGAGAATTAATTTAGCAATGCCAGACCGTGGTTTGTATATGAAAGAAGAGTATATACGTGAAATTGTAAAGATTATTCGTACATATAAACCAACACTAATTTTCGCACCATATTACGAAGATCGTCATCCAGACCATGCTAATTGCGCGAAACTTGTGGAAGAAGCTATCTTTTCAGCGGGAATTCGTAAATATATGCCTGAACTTCCGCCGCACCGAGTAGAGTCTTTTTATAATTATATGATTAATGGTTTTCATAAACCGAATTTTTGTATAGATATTAGTGAATACCTTTCTAAAAAGGTGGAAGCCTTAGAAGCGTATGAAAGTCAGTTTTCAACAGGGAGTGATGGTGTTAAGACGCCATTAACCGAAGGATACGTTGAAACTGTAATTGCTCGGGAGAAGATGTTTGGGAAAGAAGTTGGAGTGTTGTATGCCGAAGGATTTATGAGTAAGAAACCGGTTTTATTACATGCTGATTTAATAGGGGGATGTAAATGAAATTGAAAATAGGTATTACATGTTATCCTTCTGTAGGTGGTTCTGGGGTAGTTGGGACAGAGTTAGGAAAGCAATTGGCGGAACGCGGACATGAAATTCATTTTATTACATCGGGTGTACCATTTCGATTGAATAAAGTGTACCCGAACATTTATTTTCACGAAGTAACAGTAAATCAATATTCTGTTTTTCAATATCCACCTTACGATTTAGCATTAGCGAGTAAAATGGCAGAGGTTGCTCAAAGAGAAAACCTTGATATTTTACATGTGCATTATGCAATCCCTCATGCTATTTGTGCATATTTAGCAAAACAAATGATTGGGGAGCGTATTAAAATTGTTACAACCTTACATGGAACGGATATTACTGTGTTAGGTTCCGACCCTTCGTTAAATAATTTAATTCGCTTTGGTATTGAACAATCTGATGTTGTTACGGCTGTGTCACATTCGTTAATTGAAGAAACGAATGAACTTGTAAAACCAGATAAAGAAATTGAGACGGTATACAATTTTGTAGACGAACGTGTTTATTTCAAACGTGATATGTCTCAATTAAAAAAAGAATATGGTATACGAGAAAATGAAAAAGTGTTGATTCATATTTCAAATTTCCGAAAGGTTAAGCGTGTACAGGATGTTGTGCAGTCATTTGCCAAAATTGTAAAGGAAGTAGATGCGAAATTGCTTCTTGTTGGTGATGGACCAGAGTTCTGTACTATTTTACAATTGGTGAAAAGTTTACATATTGAGGAACGTGTCTTATTCCTAGGAAAGCAAGATAATGTTGCAGAGCTTCTTGCAATGAGTGATTTAATGCTACTTTTATCAGAAAAGGAAAGTTTTGGTCTCGTTATATTAGAAGCGATGGCGTGTGGTGTGCCTAGTATCGGAACGAGGGTTGGGGGCATTCCAGAGGTCATTCAACATAGTGAAACAGGATATATATGTGAAGTTGGAGATACAGACGGAATAGCTAAGCAAGCAATTCAACTACTAGAAAATGAAGAACTTCACCGTAATATGGGAGAGCGGGCGATGAAATCTGTATATGAGCAGTTTCGTTCGGAAAAAATCGTTTCACAGTATGAGGCGATTTATTATGACATACTAAGGGATGACAAGAATGGAAAGATTTAAAAAAGCTAGTTCAATTATTGAGATATTAAAACAGCACGGACATGAGGCTTACTTCGTTGGTGGAAGTGTACGCGATCTTATCATCGATAGACCGATTGGAGATATCGATATCGCAACATCTGCTTTACCAGAAGAAGTGATGGCTATTTTCCCAAGACATGTTCCGGTTGGTCTTGAGCATGGAACTGTAATTGTTGTAGAAAATGGTGAACCGTATGAGGTAACTACTTTTCGGACAGAAAGCGAATATGAAGATTTTCGGAGACCTAGTAGTGTTCAATTTGTCCGTTCATTAGAAGAGGATCTAAAACGACGTGATTTCACGATGAATGCAATTGCGATGACAGAGGAAGGCGAAATGGTTGATTTATTTGCCGGACAAGAAGCGATTCGTCTGAAGGAAATTACAACGGTTGGAGATGCTGCAGACCGTTTTCAAGAAGATGCACTGCGAATGATGCGTGGTATTCGGTTCGTAAGTACGTTAGGTTTCTCTTTGGAAATAAAGACGAAACAAGCAATTGAAACGTATGGGCATTTACTCGAACATATAGCGATTGAAAGAATTACAGTTGAATTTGAAAAATTGTTGACCGGTACATATTGTGTGAATGGTCTTCAAGAGTTAGTAGAAACGAAGCTATTTGCTCATCTGCCATATTTACAAATGTCAGAAGAAAGACTCTTGAAAGCTACGCAGTATAAATGGGATTCTTTCGAAACAGACGTTGAGGCGTGGGCATTTTTCTTATATTGTATCGGAGAAGAGCATCCATCTGTCTTTTTACGTCAATGGAAGTTCTCGAATAAAAAGATTAAAGATATCGTAGCGGTTTTATTAGCAATTCGTTCTAGAAAGGAGAAGGAGTGGGATACAATCCTTCTTTATAAAACTGGAATTCACATAGCTGAGATGGCGGAAAGAGTATATGAAGCGATAATAGAAAGTTATAATAGTGCGTCTGTTAAGCAAGTACAATCATTATTTCATACATTGCCGATAAAAAATCGTCAAGAAATGAATGTGACTGGTAACGATTTATTAAGCTGGGCAGATAAAAAGCCAGGTCCGTGGGTTGCCGAAATGCTTCAAAATATTGAAGAAGCAATCGTACAAGGAGATTTAGTTAATAAGAAAGAGAATATAAGGGAGTGGCTACAAAGATGCAATCTACTATAAGAAAGCAGCTATTACAAGTTTTTTCTGAAGCAGATGGTGCATTTGTATCTGGTCAAACACTTAGTGACAAACTTGGCTGTTCGAGAACCGCTGTATGGAAGCATATGGAGGATCTTCGTAATGAAGGGTATGAACTAGAAGCTGTACGCCGCTTAGGGTACCGAATTGCTAGTAAACCAGATAAAGTAACTGCTAATGAGATTCAATTAGGATTACAAACAGAGCGTATCGGTAGAACGGTTTATTTTGAAGAATCGGTTGAATCTACTCAGCATATTGCAGCAAGACTTGCTCATGAAGGCGCAGAAGAGGGAACAATTGTTGTTGCTGAAGAACAAACAGCAGGTAGAGGACGTTTAAGTAGAAAATGGTATTCTCCAAAAGGAACAGGAATTTGGATGAGTATTATTTTGCGTCCATCTATTCCAGTTCACCATGCCCCGCAGCTTACTTTATTAGCAGCTGTTAGCGTAGCGCAAGCAATTGAAAAATGTACCGGTGTAAACGTAGGGATTAAATGGCCAAATGATATTTTAATTCAAGGTAAAAAAGCTGTCGGTATATTAACGGAGATGCAAGCGGATCCAGATAAAATTAATGCTGTTATTATGGGAATTGGCATTAATGCAAATCAGAAACAAGAACATTTTGATGAGGAAATTCAGCAAATTGCAACTTCATTAGCAATTGAATCGGATAAGCCGATTGTTCGTGCGGAACTTATGCAACAAATTTTCTTGCAATTAGAGAAATTGTATGAAGAGTATTTAAAAAATGGCTTCTCTGTTATTAAAATTCTGTGGGAAAGTTACGCAGTAAGTATCGGAAAAGAAATTACAGCTCGAACGATGAAGGAAACTATTAATGGGCTAGCAAAAGGGATTACGGAGGATGGTGTATTGTTACTTGAGGATCATCAAGGACAAGTGCACCACATTCATTCTGCCGATATAGAAATTAAGTAAAAGAAGTTCCTATTTTGGAGCTTCTTTTTGTCATTTATATACTGATAAATTTCACATACCGTAATAGGAATAGAAAATTATTTTTTCAAAAAAATGTAGCAATTCCTTTTCAGAGTTTGCTATAATTAGTTCGAATATGGGCAGTATCAAAGCGAACTGCACCATTATTTTACGCAGTATGAAAAAATAATAATTTGGATTCTGCCTTGATCCAATAACGGACTGGGACAGAGGGATGAATAATGCCGACTAACACACAACCCTTCTGCCCTTTTATGGCCAGAGGGGTTTTTTATATGATTTCGGCCATCTCCTCTCTCCTGCATAAAGGAGGAGTAGTTTTTGAAAACAAAAACAGATTTTTTGAAAATGAAAGAGCAAGGTGAGCCGATTACAATGCTAACGGCGTATGATTATCCATCTGCTAAATTAGCAGAAGAAGCTAAAGTCGATATGATTTTAGTGGGTGATTCTCTAGGAATGGTTGTACTTGGGTATGATTCAACAGTTCCAGTAACAGTAGAGGATATGATTCATCATACGAAAGCTGTACGCCGCGGAGCGAAAGAGACGTTTATTGTAACTGATATGCCATTTATGTCTTATCATGTCTCATTGCAAGATACGATGGTTAATGCACGTCGCATTGTTCAAGAGAGCGGGGCACATGCATTAAAGGTAGAAGGTGCTGGAGAAGTTATATCAACTATTCATTACTTAACGAATGCGGGAGTTCCCGTTGTGGCGCATTTAGGTTTAACTCCTCAATCTGTAGGAGTGCTAGGTGGGTATAAAGTACAAGGGAAAGATGCTGAAAGTGCAAAAAAATTAATAGAAGATGCAAAGAAATGTGAGGAAGCTGGTGCAATAGCACTTGTGTTAGAGTGTGTGCCAATGCAATTAGCAGAACTTATTTCAGAGCAGTTAACAATTCCTACAATCGGAATTGGAGCAGGAAAAAAAGTAGATGGGCAAGTTCTTGTATACCATGATCTTATCTCGTACGGCGTAAATCGTGTTCCGAAATTTGTGAAGCAATATACGTCTGTTCAAGAGGAGATTGTGCGAGGGATTTCGCAATACGTTACTGAAGTAAAGACAGGGCAATTTCCTGAAGAAAAACATTCATTCACAATGAAAGAGGAAGAATGCTTAGCGTTATACGGAGGAAAACAATAATGAAAATCATAACTACAGTGCAAGAGATGCAGCAAATTACAAACGAACTTCGTACAAGTGGAAAAAGTATCGGTTTTGTTCCAACGATGGGGTATTTACACGAAGGGCATGCTACGTTACTACGTAAGGCAAGGGAAGAAAATGAAATTGTAGTTTTAAGTGTATTTGTAAATCCACTACAATTTGGGCCAAATGAAGATTTAGATCGATACCCACGTGATATTGATAGAGATGAAAATGTAGCAAAAGAAAATGGTGTTGATTATTTATTTTATCCGAGTGTAGAAGAGATGTATCCAGCAGAACAAACGACAACAGTAGAAGTTGTGAAGCGTACCGACGTATTATGTGGCAAACAAAGACCTGGTCATTTCGCTGGTGTTGCTACTGTACTAATGAAACTATTTAATATTACATTGCCAACGCGTGCTTATTTCGGCATGAAAGATGCACAGCAAGTAGCTGTAATTGAAGGATTCGTAACGGATTTTAATATTCCAGTTACGATCGTACCAGTTGATATTGTAAGGGAAGAAGATGGATTAGCGAAAAGTTCTCGTAATGTGTATTTATTACAAGAAGAACGTGAAGAGGCTCCTCATTTATACCGCAGTCTATGTATAGCGAAAGAACGAATTGAGGCAGGCGAACGTAATCCAGAAATCATTATGAATCTTGTGAAAGAGCATATTGAGAAGTATACGAAAGGCACTGTAGATTATGCTGATTTATATGCATATCCTTCATTAAAAGTAATGGATGAAATTGAAGGAAGAATCATTTTAGCGATTGCAGTTAAGTTTGAAAATGTACGATTAATTGACAATATAACATTAATGGGGAAATAAGGGGGAGCATCTATGTTTCGCACAATGATGAGAGCGAAGTTACATCGCGCAACTGTAACAGAAGCAAATTTAAATTATGTAGGTAGTATTACAATTGATGAAAATTTAATGGATGCGGTAAATATTGTAGAAAATGAAAAAGTACAAATTGTAAATAACAACAACGGAGCTCGCTTAGAGACATATGTTATTAAAGGAGAGCGCGGTAGCGGTATTGTTTGTTTAAATGGTGCAGCTGCAAGGCTTGTACAACCAGGTGATAAAGTTATTATTATTTGCTATGGTTTAGTGGCAGAAGAAAATATTCATAAACAAGAGCCGAAAATTGCAGTATTAGATGATGATAATCAAATTATTGAAATGCTAGGTGCTGAAAAAGCTGGCACGATATTATAAGTAGGAAGGCTATCTCTAATTAAGGAGGTAGCTTTTTTGTGCATCTTTTCATTAAGATGAGGTAAAACGTGGTATAGTAACATTATATAATTTTTGTGTTTGATAGGTAAGAAATTGAGGTGTTACATATATGAGTAAGCGTTATGTCGTTGTTGATTTAGAGACGACAGGGAACTCCTGGAAGGATGGGAAGGATAAAATTACCCAAATTGCAGCTGTTGTAGTGGAAGATGGAGAGATATTAGAGATTTTTTCATCTTTTATTAATCCGAAGAGAGAGATTCCCCTATTTATTACAGAATTAACTGGGATTGATGAAGATCTTGTAAAACAAGCCCCGTTATTTCGAGATGTAGCCCCGATGATTGTTGAGCTATTACAAGGTGCGGCTTTTGTTGCACATAACGTTCACTTTGATTGGAATTTTTTAAATGAAGAATTAAGACAGGCTGGATATACAGAAGTACATTGCCCTAAAATCGATACAGTTGAATTGGCGCAAATTCTTTTGCCGACAGCTGATAGTTATAAATTACGTGATTTAGCTAAGCAACATGAACTAGAGCATGATCAACCACATCGTGCGGATAGTGATGCTCTTGCAACAGCGGAGTTGTTTTTACAATTTTTAAGTGAAATTGAAAAGTTACCACTGGTCACATTACAAGCGCTTTATGAATTAAGTGATGTTTTCCAAAGTGATATAGCTGATGTACTTTCTGAAAATATTTTAAAGAAAATGATGCATGGTAAAGAAGAGGCAGAGGAGTATGAAGTGTATCGAAATATTGCGCTTCGAAAGCGGAATTATTCTTTAAGCCTCAGTGAAACATGCTCATCTAAATTTGATGCTTTCTTACATAAGACAATGGATAAACTTGAATTGAATATGCCAAAGTTTGAAAAAAGAGAAAGCCAACAGATTATGATGAAGGAAATATATACAGCGCTAAGAGATTCTAGGTTTTCACTGATTGAAGCAGGAACAGGTACGGGGAAGACGCTTGCATATTTACTTCCAAGTATTTATTTTGCAAAGAAAAAAGAAGAACCTGTCATTATAAGTACACAAACTGTACAATTGCAACAACAAATACTAGAAAAAGAAATTCCTTTATTAAAGAAAATAATGCCATTTTCATTTGAAGTAGCTCTTCTGAAAGGAAGAAAGCATTATCTTTGTCTACATAAATTTGAATATGCTTTGCAAGAGGAAGAGAAAAATTATGATATGGCGCTCACAAAGGCAAAAATTTTAGTGTGGTTATTGCAAACGGAAACTGGCGATCGTGATGAATTAAATATTCCTGAGGGCGGCAAGTTACTTTGGAACCGTATTTGTAGTGATGTACATAGTCCAGGCGGGATGCAAAGCAACTGGTATAGTCGTTGTTTTTATCAAAGAGCAAAGAATAAAGCATTATTTGCAGATATCGTTATTACAAATCATGCGTTATTATTTCAAGATTTTTCAAGTGAAGAACCACTGTTTGCTTCATGTGAACATATTATTTTTGATGAAGCTCATCATATCGAGGAAGCGGCGAGTAGAACATTAGGTGAACAGTTCTCATGCATGTATTTTCAATTAGCTTTATCTCGTCTTGGTACGCTAGAAACAGATGATGTACTTTCTAAAGTATATAAAATGATGAAAAAATCAGAGCAAGCCTCTCGTTCGACTTTCCGTATGGTGAGTCATAGTTTGAAGGAATTGAAATTTGATGCGGATGAGCTATTCCAAATGTTACGTGCTTTCATCTTTAAACAAACCAAGCAGGAACAAGGGATAAGCAATATGCCACTCATTTATCGATATAACACGGAAGTAGAGAAAGGTAAGTTATGGGATAGCATTACCGAGTTAACAAATCGTTTTGTATACGATGTAAGAAAATTATTGACTACACTTGAGAAGCAAGTTGATATATTGCAAAGTAAATTAGAATGGGAGATGCATGTTGTTACAGGTGAATTTATGCATTTAATTGAGTTGTTGAGAAAGATGGAACAATCTTTACAATTACTCATTTTAGAAAAAAATTCATACGTGACATGGATGGAGACTGAAACGAAGGGAACAATTCATTCAACCGTTTTATATGCACAGCCTGTTCATATTGGTGAAAGGCTTGCTGATGAATTTTTAACACAGAAAAAGAGTGTTATTTTCACATCAGCAACGTTAACAGTAAACGATTCATTTGACTATATAAAAGAGGAGCTAGGTTTACATGATTTTGCTCCTAATACATTACAGGTTCCGTCACCGTTCCGTTTTGAAGAACAGATGAAATTAATGGTTTCAACAGATGTGCCTTTTATTAAGCAAGCAAGTAATGAAGAATATATTGAATCTGTGTCGGCACATATTGCAAAAATAGCGAAAGCTACAAAAGGTAGAATGCTTGTTTTATTCACTTCGTATGAAATGTTGAAAGAAGCGTATACGAATTTGAAAAATGATGAGGAATTAGAGGGGTATTTATTATTAACGCAAAGTGTGAATAATAAGAGCCGAAGTCGTCTCATTCGTAAATTTCAAGAGTTCGACAAATCGATTTTGTTAGGAACAAGTAGTTTTTGGGAAGGGATAGATATACCTGGAGATGCCCTTAGTTGTCTTGTTATTGTCCGGCTGCCCTTTACGCCTCCTCATCAACCGATGATGGAAGCAAAAGGAGAGTGGTTAAAAAATCAAGGAGAGGATGTATTCGCTAAGTTAGCACTCCCGCAAGCAATTTTGCGTTTCAAACAAGGATTTGGTCGTCTGATTAGAACAAGTACAGATACCGGAACAGTATTTGTATTAGACCGTCGTTTGATAAGCGCTTCTTATGGAAAACGTTTTTTACAATCAATCCCAACTGTCCCGCTTTATGAAGGCCCTCTAGAAGAATTATTAGAACAATTAAAGGCATGGCCAAATAAATAAAATTGTAAGAAAAATACGCCTGAAGTACATTTAAGCTTCAGGCGTAAAAAATGTGGGTAGGAGGAATTTTATTTTTCTTACTTCTTGTATACAAAATGTATTGGTTTTCGACTTGAAACCTTTTTTTGCAGTACATGTCCTGCTATAATAGATGGGTGATGAAGCAGGGGTTGTAAAGAATGTACTCTTATTGTAACCGTATTGCGTTCTTCTATAATTAGAAATTTTTGTGTAACGGAGGAGTTTTTTCATGGATAAGAAAATCGAAGTCCTATCAACGACGCGTATTAAATATTCGTCTGACTTGTATAAAATCGTTGATAGTTTGAATCGTACGTTAAAAGAGCAGGACCTCATGTTCGGATTAGCATTAGACGAAAAAGATAAAGAAACAGCTGTATTTACGATTTACAGAACGTAGTGATACAATGAAAAAGTGGATCTTTGCAATCGTTATCGTAATCGTTGCTAGCGGAATATATGGGGCGTATGTTTATAATAAAGCAATGGAAAAGAAAATCCCTAAAGAGGAAAAATCTGTAGAAATTGCAAAAGAAAAGGCAAAGCTTACAAAAGTAAAATCTGTAGATTATTATAATGGAGAATCTTCATATACAGTCGTACAAGGTACAGATGAAAAAGGAGAACAACTTATCGTTTGGGTGCCTGAGAAAAAAGGGGAAACTATAGTAAGGAAAAAGAGCGAAGGTATTTCTGAAAAAGATGCTTTACAAAGAACGATTGAACAAGTCGGAGATGACAGTAAAGAGCCCAAGAGTAAGCCTAAAGAAATTTTAAAAGTAAAATTAGGCGTTGAAAACAATATACCACTATGGGAAGTTACATATATTGATGATGACAATCGTTATAGTTACTACAATCTTGCATTTCAAGATGGTCAGTTTTTAAAACGATATAGCATTGAAAAATAGATGTAGGGGGAACTACAAATGAAATTAGCAAAGCGAGTAGCTGCTTTAACACCATCTGCAACTTTAGAAATTACAGCAAAGGCACAAGCATTAAAAGCAGAAGGTCATGATGTAATTGGATTAGGGGCAGGAGAACCTGACTTTAATACGCCAGAACATATTATGGATGCTGCACATAAAGCGATGTTAGAAGGACATACGAAGTATACACCAACAGGTGGATTACAAACGTTAAAACAAGAAATTGTGAAGAAGTTTACACGTGATCAAGGAATTGCGTATGATCCATCTGAAATTATTGTATGTAACGGTGCAAAGCATGCATTATATACATTATTCCAAGTGTTGCTTGATGAAGGAGATGAAGTTATCATCCCAACTCCTTATTGGGTAAGTTATCCTGAGCAAGTAAAGCTTGCTGGAGGTAAGCCAGTTTACGTAGAAGGCCTGGAAGACAATGAGTACAAAATTACAGCGAAGCAGCTGCGTGAGGCAATTACAGAGAAAACGAAAGCAGTTATTATTAATTCACCGAGCAATCCAACAGGAATGATTTATAGCAAAGAGGAATTACAACAGCTTGGAGAAGTATGTTTAGAACATAATATCTTAATTGTTTCAGATGAAATTTATGAAAAATTAATTTATGGTGATGTAGAATATACTTCAATTGCCCAGCTTTCTAATGCATTAAAAGAACAAACACTTATTATTAATGGTGTATCTAAATCACATTCTATGACAGGGTGGCGCATTGGATATGCAGCAGGAAATAAGCAGCTTATTAAAGCGATGACGAACTTAGCGAGTCATAGTACGTCAAACCCTACTTCAATTGCTCAATACGGTGCAATTGCTGCGTATGCAGGCTCACAAGAACCTGTAGAAACAATGCGTCAAGCGTTTGAAGAAAGATTGAACATTATTTATGATAAATTAATTCAAATTCCTGGTTTCACTTGTATCAAACCACAAGGTGCTTTTTACTTATTCCCAAATGTAAAAGCAGCCGTAGCGTTAGCTGGGTATGATACAGTTGATGAGTGGGCAAAAGCATTATTAGAAGAGGAAAAAGTAGCTCTTGTTCCAGGTACAGGATTTGGTGCGCCAAATAACGTTCGATTATCGTATGCGACATCTCTTGAGCAAGTAGAGAAAGCATTAGAACGAATTCATACGTTCATGAAAAGCAAAGTACAGGCTTAATCTTCTGTTTTTTGTAGTAAATGGCAAGGAACCTCCCTATATATAGGGAGGTTTTTTTGACGAATTGTGGCAAAAAGAAATGACTGAAGGTGTGTTATACTAGAGAACGAGGTGTTTGGTGATGAAAAAAAAAATGATGTTACAATGGTTTGAACAGGGAAGCATAGCGATTCCTAAATTGCTTATGATGCATTATAAAAAGCTAGGCCTAAATGAAACGGAATTTATGGTGGTACTTCATGTACACACATTTTTAGAATCAGGTAATTCGTTCCCGACTCCTTCAGAGATTTCAGAGCGGATGACGATAACAGAAATGAAATGTATGGAAGTGATTCAGACATTAATCCAAAAAGGGTTTTTAGCGCTAGAAGGCGGACAAAGATCAGAAGCGATGATGTGTGAAAGTTATTCTTTACAACCACTTTGGGAAAAAATATTGCATTTTTTAATGGATGAATCAATAGAGGAAGAACAGAAAGAAAAAAAGAAACTTCAAGTAAATTTATATACAGTATTTGAAAAAGAATTTGGAAGACCGCTCTCACCGTTTGAATGTGAAACATTAGGAATGTGGGAAGATCAAGATCAACATCATCCAAATTTAATTCAAGCGGCTCTCAGAGAAGCTGTTATGAGTGGTAAACTTAATTTCCGGTATATTGATCGTATTTTATTTGAGTGGAAAAAGAACGGAATTAAAACGGTAGAGCAAGCGCAAAATCAAGGCCAAAAATTTAGAGCGAATCAACAACGTACACAACAAACAACAAAACAAGAAACAAAATTTACTGGGAAAGTGCCTTTTTACAATTGGTTGGAGCAGTAATGTAGGAGGAAAGACATGTTGAATAAAACGCAAATTCGCTATTGTTTAGATACAATGGCGGATATGTATCCAGAAGCGCATTGTGAATTAATTCATGATAATCCATTTGAACTTGTAATCGCGGTGGCATTATCTGCACAATGTACAGATGCACTTGTGAATAAAGTGACGAAAAACTTATTCCAAAAATATAAAACACCAGAAGATTATTTAAGTGTGTCTTTAGAAGAATTACAACAAGATATACGTTCCATTGGACTGTTTAGAAATAAGGCGAAAAATATTCAAAAATTGTGCCAGATGTTGCTAGATGATTACAATGGGAAAGTTCCAGAAGACCGTGACGAGTTGACGAAATTACCAGGAGTAGGGAGAAAGACAGCGAATGTAGTTGTTTCGGTAGCGTTTGGGATTCCAGCGATTGCTGTTGATACGCATGTAGAGAGAGTGAGTAAACGGTTAGCAATTTGTAGATGGAAAGATTCTGTGTTAGAAGTGGAAAAGACATTGATGAAGAAAATTCCAATGGATGAGTGGGGGATTACACACCACCGTATGATTTTCTTCGGACGTTATTACTGTAAGGCGCAGCGACCACAATGTGAAGAGTGTCGATTACTAGAAATATGTCGCGAAGGAAAGAAACGAATGAAGGGGAAATAAAGGATGGAGCGAGTTATAGAAATACCGAAAGAGTTTCGGTGCGTACCATTTTTTAAAGAGAATGCAAATTCGATTACGTATCATACAGACCAATCTTTTGAAGAAATAATACAAAATACTTACTTTATATTTGATATCGAAAGACAATATGAGCCGTGGAATGAAATTGAAACAAGTATTCCAGCGGTATTAAATGTATGGAAAAGCAGGCATGAAGAAATTGCTACACTATTTCGAAACCGAAAAAAACAAGAAGCTGAGGGTCCGATGATTCTTTTTGCAGCACACTTGCTATCGGTTGTATATTGGCTAAATGAGAAGCCTGTTCATAGTTTGCATGAAATGCAAGTAAATACGAATGAATTGGAAGCACAACCTGTTAATTTTATAGAACGATACTCATTTATTATAAAGAAACCGAGTAATTATCATTCGTATATTCAATTAGCACAGTTGTATATTGAAATAGAAAAGCTACATGTTAAGAAAATGATAACAAAAAAGAAGTCCTTTTCTCGTTAAGAGTAAGGACTTCTTTTTTGTTATTAAGACTCTGATGTAACAACATCTCCGTCTGCGTGAGGTGTATCTCCTCCGGTATTCTGTTGGTGCTGCTCTTCTTCAGCTTTTTTTCTAGCTTCTTCTTCAGCTTTTCTCTTAGCTTCTTCTTCAGCTTTTTTCTTAGCTTCTTCTTCAGCCTTCTTCTTAGCCTCTTCTTCAGCAGCTTTCTTTTGAGCTTCTTCTTGCTGTTTACGTTGTTGTTCTTGTTGCTGTTGTTGCTGTTGTTGTTGTTTACGCTGCTCTTCTTCAGCTTTTTTTGTAGCTTCTTCTTGTTTTAGTTTATCTTCATTGGCCTTTTTCTGGGCCTCTTCGTCAGTCTTTTTCTTAGCTTCTTCTTCAGCCTTCTTCTTAGCCTCTTCCTCAGCTTTTTTCGCATCTGGAGTTCCGCCAGGCGCAGTGAATGATGCACCAATTGCAGGACTTGTTCCAGTACCTTTTTTCGCTACTACAGAGAAGCTGTAAGTAACACCTGGTTTAATACCACCAAGAGTAGCTGTCGTACCGCTTACTGATAAGCTACCACTAGAACCGTCAGTAGCTTTATAGCTTGCTGCGTATGCATCAACATTTGATGATGGTCCAGACCAGTTCAGTGTCACTGTGCTAGCGCCATCGAAAGCGACATTAAGGCCACTAGGTGGATCTACTTTAATTTCTTTAACTGCATCTTTTTTCGCACCTTTAATGTACAGTTCTCCATTTAATTCTTGTACAGAAGAAGGGCGCTCGAAACGAGATTTATCCGTAGCAAATTTGCTCATCATTGCTTGGAACATTTGCTGAGCAATTCTAGTAGAACGATCGCTAATGTAATTTTCTGGGCTATCTTTTTCATAACCAGTCCATACAGCCATTGTATATTGTGGTGTATATCCTGCGAACCAACTATCTCTGTTGGCATCTGCTGGAATACCGTATTTTTTAATAACAGATTTATCAAAGTTTTGTGTTCCTGTTTTACCAGCAACGTCGAATCCAGAAACATATGCTGTTGACCCTGTACCGCCAGAACCAGGTTTTACTACGTCACGAAGAACGTCAGTAACCATGTAAGCTGTATAGTCGTGCATTGCACGCTGTTCTTTCGGTTTAAAGCTTTTCTTTTTTCCATCTGGGAAAATAACTTCTTTAACGAAATGAGGTTTATTGTATACACCGTCATTTCCAAATGTTGCATAAGCTCCAGCGACATCTAACGGAGAGCCTTCATTACTACCGATTGCAGTAGATTCATATGCTTTCCCATCTTTAAACGTCATTCCTAAACCTTCAGCAAACTCTTGTGCCTTAGGAATACCGACTGCTTGAGCTGTTTTTAAAGCCGGGATGTTTAATGACTTCTTCAATGCTTCACGAAGTGAAACGTCACCTTTAAAATTACCTGTAGCATTTTTAATCTTTGTGCCATCAGAGTAAGTATATTCAGAGTCATTTAATTGATGATAAGTAGACCATTGAAGATTCTCAATTGCTGGACCATAGTCGAAAATTGGTTTCATTGTTGAACCAACTTGGCGTTTTAAATCAACTGCCATATTATGACCTTTGAAAGTAGACTTACTTTCTTTACGCCCAGCACCAATTGCTCGAACTTCTCCAGACTGTGTATCCATAAATACAAATGATCCTTGGAACTGATCGTTTGGATATTTAATGAGATTGCCATCCATAATTTTCTCAGCGTAATCTTGAGCATCTTGATCAAGTGTTGTATGAATCGTTAAACCATCTGAACCGATATTTACATCAGGGTATTCTTTTTCAACTTCCTTTACAGCAGCATCTATAAATGCTTGATACTTCATTTCAGTCACTTCTGAAGATGGAAGAAGTCCTTGTATTACAGGGATTTTTATTGCTTCATCCATTTGTTGTTTTGTAATAAAATCATGGCGCTCCATAAATCCTAGTACAAGATTGCGACGCTTTGTTGCCCGCTCGACATTTTCTGGTTTAGTTGGATCATAAATGTTAGGACCTTGGGGTAAAGCAGCGAGCATTGCAGCTTCATGTAATTGTATGTCTTTTAAATCTTTGCCGTAATATTTTGTTGCTGCTGTTGCAATACCGTAAGAGCGATTACCTAGATTAATTTTATTTAAGTACATTTCTAAAATTTCATGTTTAGAGTACTGTTGCTCTAATTTATAAGATAAGTACCACTCTTGCACTTTTCTCTTTGCGGTTTTGTCCATTGTTAGAAAATAGTTTTTAACTACTTGCTGTGTAATCGTACTACCACCTTGTGATCCGAAACCACCAGTGACATTTTCCATAACTGCTTTTCCAGTACGTATAAAATCAATTCCATTATGATCGTAGAAGCGAGCATCCTCAGTCGCAAGGAATGCACTTTCCACTACTTTTGGAATTTGATCGTATGTAACATGGGTTCGTTTTTCAGCACCATATTCATAGAAGAAATTTCCGTTTTTATCAAGAAACTTTGTTGATAAAGGATTGACAAGTTTTGATTTGTCTAATTTTGGAGCGTCCTTTACCATAACAAAGAAAGCCGAAACGCCAGCTACGAGGCCGACAATACCAAGAAGTAGACAACCTATAAGGAATTTCTTGAAAAAGGAACCTTTTTTCTTTGGCTTTTCTTCTTTATGAGTTTCTTTCGTTTGATTTTTTACATGATTTCGTTCTGTACGAGAACGATAATTATCTGACATTATACTTTCTCCTACCTTTCATTCTCTCCCCCAAAAGTCGAAAAAAGAGCCTTAGTGATGACTCTATCACGAAAAATAAACCGTGTCTAGTACGCGTATATAATCAATTCGAGGGTGATAACCGCATGATAATAAAGACCCATGCTCTTCTATTTCTTGTTTTGTAATCGATTTACGTCCACCAGTATTTTGACGATTCCAAAATGCAATAATATGTTTGGCATCTAATAAATAAAATTCATCAAAAAGTGTAAATTTAATAATAACGAATGCAATTCCATTATGAGCGACTACTTGCTTCATATGTTCAATTTGATGAAGGTGGAAGTTTTGAAGTGGAAAACTGGTTTTATTTTTAGTTTCTTTCGCTTCAAAATCGATGTATTTCCCTTTGTATACACCGTTGTAATCTGTTGTAGAAGGTTGTTTGAAATACGCTTCTTTTACCACTGCAGCACTTCGAGCGGGGTAATCTACTTTTACAATTTGAAGAGGTGTAGGTTTTTTATGTACGCATGCAATATTATGGGTTAAGTAATATTGATTGGTTTCATTCAATTCCTCTTCAAGGGACATACCTCTATTACTGTAAGTATGTTTTTTTATTGGTGTTTTATGAGGTTGTGAAGCTTGATCGAACCTTTTCCCATTTGGGTAACGAATGGTCATATTTTGTCCACTCCCAACTTGATAAGAATTACTTACAAAGGTGATTATATCAAAAAATGAAAAAAGATGTGACCTTTTTCAAGAAAGGTATGGTGACTTACTCATGTTTCGATGGAATGATTACGAAAAAATTAAACAGAACCGTAATGATATTTTTTGTACAGAAGAGGAAAAAGCTATAGTTCTTCATATTAAAGAGAGAACGGATGTAGCTAACGTAGATAATATTTCACGTACACAATCTTACCAAGAATATTTTTTGAGAAATAGAGAAATTAGATGGTCTTTTTTAGCAAGTATGGTTTCGAGGAATGGGGGATGGAACATGACTGATTTAGAAGGAGAATATTATTCTAATCTTTTATCTCAAACAGTTAAGAGACGATTATTTCTTTTGTATGAGAAAGCCAATTGGCTCATTTTCTTAGATGCATTTCCTCAACTATTATTGTATGAGGAAAGTAAAAAGAGATGTGCGCCGCTCTTCCATTTGTTACAATTTTTCAACATATCAATTTTTATGGAAAAAGAATGGGTCGCGTTTTGGGAGAAAAAAGATATAAATAGGCTTATGACGGCGCTTATTATTAATGAACAAAATAAAATTCAAAAACCAGTAATCGAGAATGCATACTTTCAAAAACATGTATTTGATACTGCACTATTCAAATTTCAAGAAATATTTCACGTTAGTGCAGTTATTTTTCCAATGGTGGAAGGGGGAATGTATGGATTTTCAGTTTATCAATTTGAAACGTTGCAAAAACGTATAGAACTTGGGAAGCAATTAGCTTGGTTATTATTTCATTCAAAGTATAAGGCTTCTTTTTATAAATTTGCAGTGCAAACTAGACATACAGGATCAAGGATGGATTATGAATGTAATATAAGGGGAATTAGAAAATCATGTACGCCGGCTCTTCGGGATGTGTATTCTATTGTCACTCATGAAAAATTAATGGAAAAAGATTGGTTTAGTGAAGGGGTGGAAATAGATTCATTATTTTTACTTAAAAAACCTAAGGGGGAAATTAATATCACAGAATGGTATAGAAAGAAGAGGGAGCAAATACATACTCTTTCTATATTAAGTAGTTTTGTTAAAAGAATAGATGAGTTCATGATATAATCAAAAAGTCCCGCCTTCCTACATGAAGGCGGGGCTTCTTGATTAAAAGTAATATGTTCTTCAACAAATTACTTTTTACTTCGCTATTTGCCGGCAGTACGACTTTAACCTCAGCACTTATCGAAAGCAAATAGGGAAGGTTAGACTGGAAATTAGCTATTTGTAAAAGCAGCTTTGGTTAAAGGGTCATTTTATCCTGCTATTTCAGGGTGGTAAAACTCCCACCTCAAAATTCGGCTGGAGCAAAGAAGGTAGGTGGAAGCCCTGCTGCCCGTAAACGCCCGATTGGTGAAGGCTAATAATCAGTGGGGATGAACAAAACCCTCACTGATTAAAGTTTCACTTTATGTAGCGGGGAAATTTGGACCGTCAAGCTTTGGATTACCAGTCTCAGGTTTGTTTTGTTGTTTGTTTTGCTTTTTCTTTTTTTCGTTTTTATTTTTTGACATCGTAATACACCTCCTTTTTGTATTGTTACCATTTCTAAAAATGGCATACTAAATGATTTCTTTGACGAATATCAACTAGTTTTGTCATGTGAGAAGGAGTAATCAATCAATCGGCGAAATTACATGACAAAGGAAAGGCAAAGAAGGGGGCGTTTTAAATATGGCGATGGTTCAGAAGGAAGATGTTATGAAAAAAATGGATCAAATGTTAAGTTCTCTCGATTTGCTGGAAATGAATATTGGGATTAGAATGAATCATGCATTGAAGGATAAAGGTGAAAAAATATGCAATAAGATAGAAATAACAGAAATGCATATAGAGCATATGGAAAATAAATTAGTGCATCACGAAGAAAAAGGGAGCTGGGTAAAGACATTTCAAAACGTCGTAGTGAGTGCATAATAAGGTGGGAACAAAATGGGATATGAAGCATTAATCCAGTCCTCGGAGAAGTTAATGCAGTATAATGATGAAGCGAATGTGAAAAAAAGAGAAATGGCTGAATATGATTTTTATAAGGATATGAAGCCATTTGTTGATATTGTAGATGCGGAGTTAGAGGTGTGGAAAGAATTAGCTTATAGGTGGATAAAGGAAGAACGACCTAAGTATATACATGTACAACAAATTGATCAAGTGTATGATAATTTACAAACTAATGTGCTACAATGTTTTGTTAATAAGGGAAAAGGTAAACGTTTCTTTGAAACTTATCAAGCTATTTCGTATACTTTGCAAAATATCGTAGATCAATGTAAGTAACAAGAGGGAAAACCCTCTTGTTTTTTTTATGCTTCTGTCACTGTTGTAGGTTTTGTTGCACCGTTTATTTCTAATTCACGTATTAATGTTCGGTAATCTGATATGCATATTTTTCCTTCGAGATAACAATGTCTCGCAAAGTCTAACAGTTCATTCAAATTTTCTGTGTAATACCCCTTTTTTTGAGAAAACGCTTGTTTTAAATCCCCTAATACCATGTTGATTCCTCCCCCATGAGAATCTTCTTCCTTATTATCATAGCATGGAAGGGTTTACTTTCTAATTTTTTTAAAAATTTAAACTTCCGACAAAAAAAGACAGGTACTCCGTCACACATTTTATTTTATAGGTACATATTCTATATGTAGAAACTTATGCGAAGGAGGAGAGAATGCATGTTTCAACAACCTAATGTATATCAGCAAGCAAATCCATATGCACAGCAAAATATGTACCAATATAATGAGGATACATATTTACGATATAATATGTATCCTTTCGAGCCTCATTATGGAAACCAAAATTATTATCAACCATTTGAAGTGTCGTTTGGGAATCAACCGCAACAAGCGTATACGAATCAGTCGCAACAAATGTATACGAATCAACCACAGCAACCGCACATGGATCAGTCGCAACAACCACATATGAATCAACCACAACAACCGCATATGAGTCAGCCGCAGCAAATGTATACGAATCAACCACAGCAAGCGTATATGAATTCACAAAACTACATGTCACCAGCTCAATATGTAAATCAACAAGCTATGTTTTATCCACCAAAACAACCATATCCAACGATGAATAAACAAAAGCAACAGCAACAGCAACCAAGTCAGTTTTCTAGTTTTGTTTCACAATTTAAATCATCAGATGGTAACTACGATGTAAATAAAATGATGAACACAGCTGGACAAATGATGAACGCGATGAATCAAGTAACAGGGATTGTTAAGCAAGTCGGGGGCTTTTTTGGTAAATAATAGTAGGGGGTTGTCTATAATAGGTATTACGTATGAAATTGGATACTAGACAAATTTCCATGAAATAAATGGGTATATATAACAAGCGGCTTTACCCCCTCGCTCATATTGTAAAGTGTAGTCAGATTTTTTTAATGAGAGAGGAGAGAAAAAACTATGCATCATTGTCATCCTTGCTTTGGAGGGCATAAGCCTGTAGGACCTATTTGTACGACAGCTCCTGTCATTCATCCAACGAAACAATGCGTAACACATTCTTTTTCAACAACGGTGGTACCACACATTTTTCCAACTCATACAACGCATGTTCATCATCAACAAATTAAAAATCAAAACTTCTTCCCACAAACAAACTCGAACGTAAATGTTGTAGACCCTGGTGATCCAGGATCTGTTGGTGGATTTGGTGGTGGATTTGGCGGCGGATGTGGACCATGTGGTCATGGCCATCATCACCATGGGCATCAAATATCACCATTTGGACCAGGACCGAACGTGTCACCATTTGGACCAGGACCGAACGTGTCACCATTTGGACCAGGACCGAATGTATCACCATTTGGACCAAATATCGGACCAAACGTTGGTGGAATGTTTAAAAAGTAAATGATATGTTAGAACTAGCAAAATGCTAGTTCTTTTTTTGTAATTGGAGTGTTGATATGAAAGTTGTTGCTGTAACAGGATATAAGCCATTTGAACTTGGAATATTTAAAAATGATCATCCAGGAGTAGATTTTATAAAAAAGGCGTTGCATCGCAAATTAACTGCTTTTGTAGAAGAAGGTTTGGAATGGGTTATTATAAGTGGTCAATTAGGAGTCGAGTTATGGGCTGCTGAAGTTGTTTTTGAGATTCAAGTAGAATATCCAGATTTAAAATTAGCAGTATTTACTCCTTTTTTAGAACAAGAAGAAAATTGGAAGGAAGATAATCGTGAATATTACGAATTTATTCTTTCGCAAGCAGATCACATTGATAGTATTACGAAACGGAAGTACGAAAGCCCAGAGCAATTTAAATTAAAGAATCAATTTTTTATTGAAAAAAGCGATGCACTTTTAGCTGTATATGATGAAGAAAAGCCTGGGAGCCCTAAATATATTGTAGAAGCAGCTAAGAAAAAAGGAGAAATAGAAAATTATCACAGTTATTTCATTCTTTTTTCTGATTTACAAGATATAATGGAAGAGGAACAGTGGAATAATGCAGAGTAATATGTAATATAGTACTCGTATATTTGATTGACAAAAGGCATTGTTTCTGAAAAAATTTAGTTAATGAAAGCTTTGGCAAAAATTTGAGGTGAAGAAAATGATTTCGGATAAAATTAAATTAACAGCGAAAGATATTTTAGAAAAAGAATTTAAAACAGGTATGAGAGGTTATCAACAAGAAGAAGTAGATAAGTTTCTTGATATGATTATTAAAGATTATGAAGCTTTTCATAAGGAATTTGATCAATTAAAACAACAAAACGTTCGTTTGAAACGTGAATTAGAAGAGCAGAAAGTAGCGGCAACACAAGTTCCGCAACAACCGGTACAAACACCAGTTGCACAACCAGTGTATAACAATACGAATACAGATATTTTAAAACGTCTATCTAATTTAGAAAAAGCTGTATTTGGAAGTAAGTTATACGAATAAATTAAGGTAACAAAAAGGTTAAAGTATTTTACATAGAAAAAAACATTGCAAAATCTTTTTGTTTCCACTATACTAATGTTTGTCATAACGTTTGGGTAATCGCTGCAACGCCAACGTTGTAGAGGAAAGTCCATGCTCGCACGGCCTGAGATGGCTGTAGTGTTCGTGCCTAGCCAAGTCATAAGCTAGGGTATTCTGGCTGCAAAGCTGGTTTAACGGCAGGGAAAAAACCTAAGTCCTTTCGGATATGGTTTGACTACCTTTAAAGTGCCACAGTGACGAAGTCCTTGAAGAAATGATAGGAGTGGAACGAGGTAAACCCCACGAGCGAGAAACCCAAATAATGGTAGGGGAATCTTTTCCAAGGAAATGAACGACGGAAAAGGACAGGTTTTCGTAACCTGTAGATAGATGATTACCACCGGAGTACGAGGCGTGGGCCGTTTGCAGTACAAAGGAACAGAACATGGCTTACAGAACGTTATGAACCAACTATGAAATAACTCAGCTCTCCTTTGTTAGAGGAGGGCTTTTTATTTGTATGAAGTTATAAGTTGTGAGTTAAAATGGTAAGTGAGAATATTCTTCATAATATGTGATAATTAATAGGACAACATGTTATTAATTATTGTTTGATTATACATAAGAGGTGAATGCAAATGGGAAAAGTTACTTTAATTGCAACAGCGGCAATGGGTATTGAAGCGTTAGTTGCCCGAGAAGTTCGCGATCTTGGTTATGAATGTGAAGTGGAAAACGGAAAGGTAACGTTTGAAGCGGATGAAAAAGCGATCTGTCGTACGAATTTATGGTTACGTACTGCAGACCGTGTGAAAATTAAAGTCGGCGAATTTAAAGCAACAACATTCGATGAGTTATTTGAAAAAACAAAAGCGTTAAACTGGGGAGATTATATTCCAGAGAACGGTGAATTCCCTGTTATTGGGAAATCTTTGAAATCAACATTATTTAGCGTTTCAGACTGCCAACGTATTGTTAAAAAGGCTGTTGTTGAGAAATTAAAAACAACGTATAGACGCACAACTTGGTTTGAAGAAGATGGTCCGTTATTCCGTATTGAAATTGCAATGCTCAAGGATATTGCAACGTTAACAATCGATGCGAGTGGTGTAGGTCTCCATAAACGTGGATACCGTCTTGAGCAAGGTGAAGCGCCTTTAAAAGAAACATTAGCTGCGTCTTTAATTAAGTTAACAAACTGGAAGCCGGATCGTCCTTTCGTTGATCCTTTCTGTGGATCTGGTACGATTCCAATTGAAGCTGCATTAATTGGACAAAATATCGCACCAGGATTTAACCGAGGCTTTGCATCGGATGAATGGGGCTGGGTTGGTAAACAAAATTGGCGTGAAGCTCGTCAAGAAGCTGAAGATTTAGCAAATTATAATCAACCATTGCAAATCATTGGATCAGATATCGATCACCGTATGATAAGAGTTGCCCAAGATAACGCAGAAGAAGTTGGATTAGGGGATCTTATATCATTTAAACAAATGCAAGTAAAAGATTTCACGACAAAAGAGGAATATGGCTATGTTGTAACGAATCCTCCATACGGAGAACGTTTAAGTGAAAGAGCGCTTGTTGAAAAATTATATAAAGAAATGGGAGAGGTATTCCGCCCATTAGATACGTGGTCAATGTATTTATTAACAAGTTATGAAGCATTTGAGAAGTGTTACGGAAAAGATGCATCGAAAAAGCGTAAACTCTTTAACGGATTTATCCGTACAGATTACTATCAATACTTCGGAAAACGTCCACCGCGTAATTCGTAGTATAAAACTCCTCCAGCGCGCATATACTGGCTATTATGTAATGCGTAAAGGAGGAAGTGATATGGATAGTTTCCAATTATCAATGATTCAAAAAGCTATTCACCGTACGTATGATGAGCTCGGAAAAGAAGTGGATAGTCAAGGTGCGATTGTAGATGAAATACAAAAAGCGCAGGAAGAATATTTGTCAGCTCTTTCACATGAAACAGCGATTGATAAACGTTATTTAAAGTCATTAATATAGAAAAAAATTTTCCTTTTTCGAAAGGAAAATTTTTTTTCGTGTATTTCTATGTATGGCAACAGGGGAAAGCAACTGCATACATGTGAGTAGCAGTTGCTATATCTTTTTATAGAAAAACTGTTTGGTTGGAGGCTAAGGATGTTTACTGAGAATAGGTTACCATTTGAAGTAGGAAAACAAGATAATTTTTATGATAAGTTGAATGAGTGGATTGGAGATGTGTTTTACGACATCCTTCCGGAAAAAGGCTTTGAAGAGCGTGATGAACAGATTTTTATGGCGTTTCAGTTAGAGCGCGCTTTCCAAGAGAAGAAAGTTATGTTTGCAGAAGCAGGTGTAGGAACAGGGAAAACAATTGTATATCTTCTATATGCAATTTGTTATGCACGTTATACAGGGAAGCCAGCTATTATCGCTTGTGCAGATGAAACGTTAATTGAGCAGCTTGTGAAAGAAGAAGGAGACATTGCTAAGTTATCTGAAGCTTTAGGGCTATCTGTTGATGTTAGACTTGCGAAATCAATGGATAATTATTTATGTTTACGTAAACTTGAAGATGTTATGAGTGGACGAGCTCCAGAAGTAATTGAAGATGTATATTACGAATTACCTCAGTTCGTATTCGATCATGGTACGATGCAGAACTTTACTCACTATGGTGATCGAAAAGAATTTCCACTGTTAAATGACGAGGAATGGTCAAAGGTAAATTGGGATTACTTCCAAGATTGCTTCACTTGTGATTCTCGTCATCGTTGTGGTCAAACACTTTCTCGTGAACATTATCGTAAAGCTGCAGATTTAATTATTTGTTCTCAAGACTTCTATATGGATCATATTTGGACATATGATGCACGTAAACGTGAAGGGCAAATTCCATTGTTACCTGAAAGTAGCTGTGTTGTATTTGATGAAGGGCATCTTGTAGAGTATGCAGCGCAAAAGGCTTTAACATATCGTTTAAAGCAAACGATGATGGAACAACTTTTAACGAGATTGTTACAAAACGATATTCGTGAAGAGTTTGCACATTTAGTAGAAGAAACAATTTGGCAAACTGAACGATTCTTTGAGGTACTACAAGAGAATAAAAAGGAAATTGAAGGTTCTGATCGTTTAGAAATTACTGTAACAGAAAAGGTAACTGCTGAAGCGAATAGACTTTACGCAAAAATCGGTGAAGTTGGTGACGCATTAGTATTTGAAAGCGAAATGCATACAGTAAACACATACGATTTAAATATCGTTGATGAGCATTTAGATGTGTTAGAGCATTCACTTCGTCTTTTCATGCACGAGAAAAATGTAATTACGTGGGGTGAAGAAGGTGATGGTACCTTCACGTTAGTTATTATGCCGCGTGCAGTTGAAGAAGTGTTACAAGAAAAAGTATTCTCGAAGAAGATTCCGTATATTTTCTCTTCTGCGACATTATCTGACAATGATTCGTTCGCATTTACTGCGAATAGTCTAGGGGTAAAAGATTACTTATCATTCTCAGTTGCTTCGCCGTTTGATTATGAAGAGCAAATGACAGTAAACTTACTTCCGTATACGAAAGAAAATGAATGGGAAAGAAAGTGTCAATATACACTTGAAAATATACAAAAAACAAATGGACGTACACTCGTATTATTCCGTACAACGCAAGAACTTGCAGCGTTTAAAGAATATGTAAGTAAAGAGCAAATGTCAGTTCCGTTCCTATATGAAGGAGATCAAGAAATTAGTCAGCTCGTTTCTCGTTTCCAAAATGAAGAAGAGACTGTACTTTGTGCCGTTCATTTATGGGAAGGTTTAGACATTCCAGGTTCATCATTATCACATGTTATTATTTGGTCATTACCATTCCCTCCAAACGATCCTGTGTTTGAGGCGAAGCGTAAACATGTGAATGATCCATTCTGGGACGTAGATGTGCCTTATATGATTTTACGTCTTCGCCAAGGGATTGGACGTTTAATTCGTACAAGTGAAGATAAAGGTGCTATATCATTATTCTTATCAGATAATGAAGATGAAAAAGTGATAGAAGCAGTGAAGAAAGTACTTCCGGTAGAAGGAAAAGTACTTTAAGTGAAAAATGTTGTAGGGAAAAGTTTGGCAGTTGCCAAGCTTTTTTTCTATTAGAAAAGGAATTTATGTTTCAGTGTCGAAATAAGTTTGAGGTAGAAAAAGGAGGTTTTTTATACTATGACAGTTGCTACATATGAAGTGGAAAAACAATTTTTAACATATGTGAAGAAGATAGAGAATTACGGAGAAGCATTAAGCTTAATGTTTTGGGATTTAAGAACAGGTGCACCAAAGCAAGGAGTAGACCAGCGTTCAGAAGTAATTGGAATGCTTTCATCCGAAGTGTTTGCGATGTCGACTTCAGATGAGATGGGGAACTATTTAACTGAACTAGAATCTTTAATTGTTGAAAATAAACTTTCTGAAACGACAAAGAAAATGGTTGAAGAGTGTCGTAAAGAATATGATAGAAATAAGAAAATTCCACAAGCGGAATATGAAGCGTATGTGAAATTAGAAGCGAAAGCGGAAAGTGTATGGGAAGAAGCTCGCGAAAAATCTGATTTCGAAATGTTCCGTCCGTATTTAGAAAAAATTGTTGAATTTAAAAAGAAGTTTATTACATATTGGGGTTACGAAACGTATAAATATAACACGCTATTAGACATGTATGAGCCGGGAATCACAGTAGAAGTGTTAGATCATGTATTTGGTCAACTACGTGAACGTATCGTTCCGCTTGTGAAAGAAATTTCTGAGTCTAAAAAAGAATTAAAAACAAATGCTTTATCCGAACATTTTTCAAAAGAAAAACAAAAGAATTTTACTTTAGAGTTATTAAAACAATTGAACTATAACTTTGAAGCGGGTCGTCTTGATGAAACGGTACATCCTTTTGAAATTACATTAAATAGAGGGGATGTTCGTATTACGACTCGTTACGATGAGAAAGACTTCCGTATGGCTGTTTTCGGCACGATTCATGAATGTGGTCATGCTGTATATGAGCAAAATGTTGCAGAGGAACTAGAAGGAACACCGCTTTGCAGTGGAACATCAATGGGAATTCACGAGTCACAATCGTTATTCTTTGAAAACTTCATTGGCCGTAATAAGTCGTTCTGGAAGAAAAACTATGATTTGTTAAAGCGATATAGTGACGATCAATTTGACGGCGTATCAGTAGACGAGTTTTACGATGCGATTAATGAGTCAAAACCATCCTTTATCCGTATAGAAGCAGATGAACTTACATATCCGCTTCATGTTATGGTTCGCTATGAGCTGGAGAAAGAATTATTTGATGGCACATTGCAAGTAAAGGACTTACCAGCGGCATGGAATGATAAGATGGAAACTTATTTAGGTATTCGTCCAGAGAATGATGCACAAGGTGTATTACAAGACGTTCACTGGGCTGGTGGTTCATTTGGATATTTCCCATCTTATGCGCTTGGTTATATGTATGCAGCGCAATTTAAACATAGGATGCTAAAGGATATTCCAAACTTTGATGCATTATTAGAAGAAGGAAACGTGACACCAATTCGTGAATGGTTAACAGAGAATATTCACCAATATGGCAAAACGAAAAAACCACTTGAAATTTTAAAAGATGTGACAGGTGAAGGTTTAAATGCAAACTACTTAGCTGATTATTTAGAAGCTAAATATAAAGAGATTTATGAGTTATAAAACAGGAGCTGCTTAATTGCAGCTTTTTTTTATGAGGGAGTGAGAGAAATGGGCTATATGTTTACAGTAATGTCGCAAGCGGAAGCAGAAGAAATTGCATACAACTGGCATTATGAAGGGGAGTATTCTTTTTATGATATAGAGGCAGATCAAGAAGATTTAGTGGAGTTTTTAAATGCTCATATGAGAGGAAATACTACATTTGTCGTGAAAGAAAACGATAGTATAATTGGCTTCTTTAGTTTTTGTAAAATAAATAATCAAACGATTGATATAGGACTTGGAATGAGACCGGATATAACAGGCAATGGATTAGGTTTACAGTTCGTAAAAGCTGGATTAGACTTTAGTAAAGAAAAATATAACTGTGACTATATAACATTATCGGTAGCCGCATTTAATGAAAGGGCAATCAAAGTATATAAAAAAGTAGGGTTCGAAGCAGTTGGGACTTTTATTCAAAAAACGAATGGCAGTTGCTTTGAGTTTTTGAAAATGAACTATATATGTAAAAATGATTAAGAAACAGAAGGGGGCTTCTGTTTTTTTATTTTGATGTAGAAATAAATGATGTTTGTTTTTGTACTTGTTGTAATTAGAAGTTTTGAAATTTTGGAAGAGGATGTGTATGATTGAAGTTTAGTAGCAAATAGCAAGTTTAGTAAGGAGAGGTAGTATGATTACAATTAAAACGAAAAATGAAATAGATTTGATGCATGAATCTGGGAAGTTACTAGCTTCCTGCCATAGAGAAATTGCAAAAATGATGAAACCAGGTATCACTACACAAGAAATTGATACGTTTGTTGAAGCATATTTAGAAGAGCATGGTGCCAGATCCGAACAGAAAGGGTATAACGATTATCCATACGCAATATGTGCATCTGTGAACAATGAAATGTGTCATGGGTTTCCAACAGATGTTCCTTTAAGTGAAGGAGATATTGTGACAATTGACATGGTAGTAAACTTAAATGGTGCGCTTTCGGATTCTGCATGGACGTATATAGTTGGAGATATTTCTGATGAAGCAAAAAGGTTATTGTTAGTAGCAGAGAGAGCTTTATATAAAGGGATTGAGCAAGCAATAAGTGGTAACCATGTTGGAGATATTGGACACGCAATTGAAAGTTATGTAGCCTCTGAAGGGTTTTCTGTTGCAAGAGACTTTACGGGACACGGAATTGGTAAAGAAATTCATGAGGAACCAGCAATTTTTCATTTTGGTAAGCCAAGGCAAGGACCAGAATTACAAGAAGGAATGGTAATTACAATTGAACCTATTGTAAATGCCGGTATGCGATATTCTAAAGTAGATTTAAACGGATGGACTGCACGGACGATGGATGGGAAATTATCTGCACAATATGAGCATACAATTGCGATTACGAAGGATGGTCCTATCATATTAACGACGTTGTAATATGAAATGTGAAAGTTTGAAAAACTCGAACAAAAACGGTGTTTTCATAAAATTCGTACGTGTTTTTTCGATAAATGCTTTTCAAAGTGAAAAAAGTGCGTTATAATCCTTCTATAAATAAATAAGTTAGCTACACTCATATAATCGCGGGGATATGGCCTGCAAGTTTCTACCGAAGTACCGTAAATACTTTGACTATGAGTGAGGACGAATATATTTGCTTGTTTAGCATTCTTTTTTGCGAAACTCCAAAAGCACGTCTCTCACTTGTAACGAGTGGTGGCGGCTTTTGGAGTTTTTTATTTGCATAAGAGGAGGAACTAACATGAAAGTATTACAAGAAAAGATTTTGAACGAAGGAAAGGTTTTATCTGGTGATGTATTAAAGGTAGATGCATTTTTAAATCATCAAATTGATCCAGTACTTATGCAAGAAATCGGAAAAGAATTTGCTAAGCGTTTTAAAGAAGAGAACATTACAAAAATCGTGACGATTGAATCTTCAGGCATTGCGCCAGCGGTTATGGCTGCTCTAGAGCTTGGTGTAAAAGTAGTTTTTGCAAGAAAGCGTAAATCGTTAACGTTACAAGATAATATGTATGTTGCGAAAGTATACTCATTTACAAAACAAGAAACGAACGAGATTTCATTATCTCGAAATCATATTGATGAAAATGATCATGTATTAATTATTGATGACTTTTTAGCAAATGGTCAGGCTGCTTTAGGTTTAATGAGTTTAGTAGAGCAAGCCGAGGCAAGTATTGCGGGAATTGGCATTGTTATTGAAAAAGCATTTCAAGATGGAGGAAAGAAACTGCGTGAACAGGGAGTTCGTGTTGAATCACTAGCAGAAATTGCATCACTTGATAACGGCACAGTTACATTTGTACAGCAAGAAACTGCGGAGGTGAACTAACGATGAAGCAGCATCCATTTAAAATTGCATCGCTGGGCATTCAGCACATGCTTGCTATGTATGCTGGCGCAATTATTGTTCCGCTTATTGTTGGTGGGGGACTTGGTTTAAATCAACAAGAATTAACGTATTTAGTATCGATTGACTTATTAATGTGCGGCGTAGCAACGATTTTACAAGCATTATCAAATCGCTTTTTCGGTATTGGGCTTCCGGTTGTACTTGGTTGTACATTTACAGCGGTTGGACCGATGATTGCAATTGGTAAACAATACGGCGTGTCCTCTATATATGGAGCAATTATTGCAGCGGGATTATTTGTTGTTATTTTCGCGAAATTATTTGGGAAACTTGTAAAACTGTTTCCTCCTGTTGTAACAGGATCTGTCGTTACAGTCATTGGGGTTACACTTGTTCCGGCAGCTATTAATGATATGGCTGGAGGAGTTGGAAGCAAAGATTTTGGAAGTTTAGAAAATTTAGCTTTAGCATTTGGTGTTTTATTATTTATCATTATTATGTATCGTTTCTTTGACGGATTTATCCGTTCAATCTCTATATTACTTGGTCTTTTGTTCGGTACAATCGTTGCAGCATTTATGGGGAAAGTAAGCTTGCAAGCGGTTGGAGAGGCAGATTGGTTCCACGGTATTCAGCCGTTTTACTTCGGTACACCAACATTTGAATTAACGCCAATTATTACGATGATTCTCGTTGCTTGCGTAGGAATTGTGGAAGCAACAGGTGTATATTTTGCATTATCTGATATTTGCAATAAAAAGATCGGTGAAAAAGAATTAACAAAAGGTTATCGCGCAGAAGGATTAGCAATGGTTCTAGGTGGTATTTTTAACGCATTTCCATACACAACATATTCTCAAAACGTAGGCCTTGTTCAATTAACTGGAGTAAGAAATCGCGTTATTATCTATACTTGTGGTGGTATGTTAATTGCTCTTGGGTTTATTCCTAAAATCGCAGCCATTACAACAATTATTCCGAAATCAGTACTTGGCGGTGCGATGTTAGCAATGTTTGGGATGGTAATGGCGTATGGCATTAAAATGTTAAGCAGTGTTGATTTTGGAAAACAAGAGAATTTATTAATCGTTGCATGTTCTGTCGGAATCGGACTTGGTGTTACAGTCGTTCCAACGTTATTCTCACAGCTTCCGGAAAACATTCGTATTTTAACTGATAACGGAATTGTACTTGGAAGTGCATCAGCAGTACTTTTAAATATTGTATTTAATATGGTGCCGCAGCGTAAAGTGAAAGTAAAAGAAGAGCCAGTTCCCATGCAAAGTGCAGTAAGAGAAGCGTAAAAAAGCAAGGTCTCATTAAGAGACCTTGCTTTTCTTTTTAAGTGGCATCATCTTACCGTACGTACCAAGGCGCCAAATGTATTCAAGTGGCCCGTATTGATAACGAGAAAGCCACCAGCGGCTAATGAAGATTTGTAGCGTGTAGAAACCGATGCAAAATAGTGGTCCGACCCATAATGGAGCGGGATAATAATTTTTGCAAAATAGACCGAATACAAGTAACGTAACAATTGTATGCGTGATGTAATTTGTTAACGCCATTCGTCCGACATATTGGAATGGACGTAATAATTTTTGCCATCTTTCTTTTTGTAATAAGCGCATGAGTGTGAAAATGTAGAAGATGAACAATGTTTTTCCGCTAAACATTGTAAAGGCACTCATGTAAATCGGATCATAAGGTTGTTTTGACAAGAAATAACGAACCATAAAGAACCACATTGGTAATGTTAAAACGAACATAATAATTTGCCATTTTTTTAGTTTTGGATCTAATTCTTTTGAGCGGCGGAAAATATCTTTTTTGCCAGCATATAAACCAAGCAAAAATAATCCAACTGTTTCTGGAAGCATGAATGCACTTAGCCCAATTGCTTCAGAATAAAACGCATGGAAACGATTTTGTATTTGTAACATCCAGTCCTCTAATGGCATGATTGGTAAAGAGAGTCCTAGCTCATCTCTTGGCATTAAGGCAATTCCAATGCTAGTAATTAGCATTAAAAATTGAAAAATGCTTAGTAAAACTAATGCCCAAATCAAAATAGTACGAGGTTCTCTCTTATAAAATAACAATAAGAAAAATCCAGCGATTGCATAACTATGTAAAATGTCTCCATCCCATAAAAGAACGTAATGCAAGAAACCAAACAATAATAAAATGAGAAGACGGCGAACAAACAAAGTTTTTGGACGATCTGTTTTCGCCTCAGCACGATTCATAAAGATATAAAAACCTAATCCGAATAAAAACGAAAAAATAGTATAAAATTTCGTTTGAATAAACATATCGTAAAATAGGCGGATGTAGCTGTCTACTCCTTCGTAAATCCCTGAAATTTCACTTGAGTCAACTCCGGCAATAACTGGCCAGTTAACAAGAAAAATACCGAGTACAGCTATTCCTCTAATGATATCAATTGAGTGTATCCTCTCGCCTTGTGTGAGATTTTGTGTCATTATTTCCCTCCTTATTAAGTAAATCCCTTTTATTATACAAAATGTAAGAGGAAGGGGATAGAGGGTATTTCCAATTTTTAAAACTGTTAAGATGTGCAATATGAGATATAATAAGGTTGCACAGCAAGTTTTAAACTTCTTTAAAACAGGCAGTAAAGCTCCTTTTCCCGAAGGAGCTTTCTTTTTTAGAAAAATGTTGATAATGATTCTCTTTAATGATAAAATGTATTCAAAAGTGATAATCATTATCAAAAAGGTTGGTGTGTTAATATGGTGTATGCACTTGTTGCAGGAACAATTGCTATATATATTGGTGTTACAAAGTATGTATTAAATGGAGTAGGAACAACAAAATGAATAATATTACATAAAATCCCTTTCATTTGTAAAAAGAATGAAAGGGATTTTTTATTTTTGATGTGAATATGCTGAAAATTTAGTATGATAATAAAGTGAAACTTTAATCAGCGGGGAGGTCTATCTCTCACTGATTATTAGCCCGCGCGAAACAGGCTTTTACTGCCACAAATAGCGGGATAAAGTATATACATCTTGGATAAAGGGGAACAAGGGGATGACAAACATAGTACAGACAAACGGTATGAAAAAACTTGTTTGTTTTTATGAAGAGTGGCAAAAAAACGGCGATGCAGAGAATAGTTTAAAGTTGTTTGAAGTGATTCAAAAATATAAACAAGAGCAGCTTATGCTAGCTTTTTGTGGTCATTTTTCTGCGGGGAAATCGACAATGATGAATCACCTATATAAAGCGCAATTATTACCGACAAGTCCGATTCCAACGAGTGCTAACGTCGTTAAAATTGAAAGAGGATCTGATCGCGTTGTTGTAACGATTAAGTCTGGAGAACAGTATGAATATGACGGCGCATATTCAGCAGAAGAATTAAAACAAATATGTAAAGACGGTGATGAAGTAATTGGTGTTCATATTTATCGAAATGATGCACCAATTCCTGACGGAGTTATGCTGGTTGATACGCCAGGAATTGATTCTACAGACGATGCTCACCAATTAGCGACAGAATCAACACTCCATCTTGCAGATGTTATTTTCTATATGATGGATTATAACCATGTCCAATCAGAGGTTAACTTACAATTTGTTAAAGAATTGAAACAACGTAATAAAACGGTTTACCTCGTTGTAAACCAAATAGATAAACATAAAGCAAATGAGTTATCGTTTGAAGAGTATAGAGATAGTGTAAAACAGTCTTTTTCTAACTGGGATATTGAAGTAGATGGTATTTTTTATACATCATTGCGAATGATGAATCATCCATACAATGAAATTCAAAGTTTAGAAGCATTAATCTTTTCTATCATGAAAGAAAAAGAGCAGTATGTAAGAAAGGGAATGGAGCGAGAAACAGAATATTTACTGCAAGAACATTGTTCGTTTATTCTTTCTGAAAATGAAAAACATCTCATGAAATATGAAGAAGAATTAACATCACCACTGTCACTTTCAGAGATAGTTGAAAAAAAGGAAGAGTTAGCTGAAAATAAAAATCGCGCGGCTAGTAAAGAATCTGATGTGAGAAATGAATTTATAAAAGGTTTACAAGCCATATTAGATAACGCGTATTTAATGCCATTTGAAATGAGAGAATTGGCAAATGAATATTTAGAGACGAAATTAACGAAGTTTAAAGTTGGTTTGTTATTTGCGAAAGGAAAGACGGAGCAAGAAAAACAGAGACGTGTAGATGCTTTTTATTCTGCTCTTCAAAAAACTGTTGAAACGCAACTTGATTTTCATGTGAAAGAATTTATTGTAGCCTTCTTAAAAGAAGAAGGGTTATTTACAGAGGAAATAGGGAAAGACATATATGCGTTAGAGATTGCTTTCGGACCGGAAGTGTTGGCTGAAACAATTAAACAAGGGGCTGGATTTACCGGTGATTACTTACTTCTTTATACTGCTGACATTGCAAATGAGTTAAAGAAAAGATACTTTATGAAATCTCAGCAAATCTTTGGGAAAAGTACGGATATATTGCAGAAGAAAGTGAAGATAGAGACTGCTCGTATTGAAGAAGAACTTGAAAAATACACGATGTTACAAACAGCAAAAGAAACGAAATTACAATATATTAAGACGTATGAGGAATATGAGAGCTATTTAGGAGATATTTGGAATGAACATGTTTCTATACCAGATGGATTGCAAATAGACGAAATATTACAAAGTAAAAAACAAGTTGTTAGTGAGAAGTTTACACTACAAGAGCAAGAAATTGTAAATGATAACGTAGCGGCTAGTGAAGAAGAGATTAAAGGAACGAAAGCTTTAAATATTCAGCGTATATTAGAAAAAGTGAAGAAAGCTGAAACGATATTAGATCCATTGCCTACACTGAAACATCTACAGCAAGAAGTAGTTGGAAAAAGACAGCGTGTAGAAACGAAGCAATTTACAGTAGCGTTATTTGGAGCTTTTAGTGCTGGGAAATCATCATTTGCTAACGCATTGCTTGGTGAAAAGGTACTTCCTGTATCGCCAAACCCAACGACAGCAACAATAAATCAGATTTTGCCAGTTACAGAAGATAAACAACATGGAACGGTAATTGTCCAGTTTAAATCAGAGCAAGCGCTGTTAGAAGATATGAAAGCTGTTTATAAAATGTTTCACTATGAAATTGCTACATTGGAAGAAGCGTTAACGAAAATTGATCAAATTATGAAATACCCTTCACCAAGCGGGAAGCAAAAAACAACATTTAGCTTTTTGCGAGCGGTACAAAAAGGATATGAGGTAGTTGCTAATCATTTAGGGGAACAAGTACAAGTTACGTTAGAGGAGTTCTCTGATTATGTAGCTAATGAAGAAAAATCATGCTTTGTTGAGTATATGGAGCTTTATTATGATTGTGCTTTAACAAGGCAAGGAGTAGCTCTTGTAGATACACCAGGGGCGGATTCTATTAACGCTCGCCATACGGATGTTGCATTCCAGTATATTAAAAACGCAGATGCTATTTTATTCGTAACATACTATAATCATGTTTTCTCTCGTGCAGATCGTGAGTTTTTAATTCAGCTCGGTCGTGTAAAGGATACATTTGCACTTGATAAAATGTTCTTCTTAATAAATGCTGCCGATTTAGCACAATCTGAAGAAGAACTTGAAATGGTAAAAGGTTATATTGCGGATCAGCTCCTGCAATACGGTATTAGAAATCCACGTTTATTTGCAATTTCAAGTTTATGTGCGCTTGAAGAAAAGCAAGGGAAAAGTATTGATAAAGAAAAGTATGGTATTTTACAAAACTCTGGGATTACTAAGTTTGAAGAATCATTTACGTCCTTTATGATGCGGGATTTAATGCTTGTATCTGTGCATGCTTTATATGGTGCATTGCAAGGGGCGAATCAGCTTCTTGTAAATATGATAAATGGCGCAAAGCAGGGAAATGATGAGAAAGAGAAGCAAACAAAAAAATATGAAGCAGAGCGTAATCAGCTACTTCATATTATTTCATCATATAGTGTACTTGCTGAAGAGCAAGCAATGCAAAATGAAGTAAAAGAATTGCTTTACTATGTACACCAACGTCTATTTTTACGCTATAACGATGTGTTTACTGAATTTATTAATCCGGCGTCGTTACGAACAGATGGGAATGTGAAGATGCAGTTGCAACAATGTGTAATGGAATTAGTTTCATTTATTCAACATGATTTATTACAAGAAATGCGTGCGACATCATTACGTCTTGAAAAATGGATAGATGAAGCGATGAAGCGTGCAAAGGATGAAATTGTTGTGAATTGCAAAGTGGAAAATGAATCGATTTCTATGGGTGGAACAGTGGATTATGAATATAAAGTTATTACACATAAAGAGCCGTTTCCTTCAATAGAAATAAAAGATTTTAAAAAGGCACTAGCACATTTTAAAAATGAAAAAAGCTTTTTTGAAAAAAATGATAAAGCTTTTATGCAAGAAGACGCTAAAGGAGTGTTAGAACCTTTCGTATCAAACTATGTAGCTGATGAAGAAGATTTATTCGTTCATCATTATAAGCAAGAGTGGGATGCAAAATGGAACCTATTCCAAAAAGTGATGCAGCAAGATGTTGAGAATTATTATGAAAGTATATTATTCGCGTTAGCTGAAACAATTGATGTATCACTATATGAACAAAGTAAAGAAGAGCTACAAAAGCAGTTAGTAGAAATTGAAAAAGAAATTTATATTAAATAGCCGTTATGAAAAAAAGATTCGTTCAATTTTCTTTTGTAGTACAGTATCTAAAGATTTTACAAACCCTGCAAACTCATCAGTAGAAATCATATGGGTAAGAACTAAGCGTCTGCCGTCTGGTGTTTCACCGCATAAGACGAATGAAGAAAATTCATACGTTTTGTTTTCTACTACTAATTTTGGATAGGAATATGTGTCGCTCTTCTTTTTCTTTCCATCAATAGAGATGACGTTGCATTTTTTCTCATTGTTGTCCATGGTGAATCCCTCCTTTCTATTATCTATGGTAGACAAGGGGGGTTTAGAACAATAGGGAAGGGGGAATTTTTATGTCTGTTGTAATTGAGCGTATTTCGAAAGAAGCTATACCGAAATCTTTATTGCTCCTTGCTGATCCAAGTGAAAGCCAAATTGATGCATATGTACAGAGAGGGTTTACGTATATAGCTAAACAAGAAGAAAGAATTATCGGTGTATATGTGCTTTTGGAAACAAGACCAAGGACAATGGAAATTATGAATATTGCGGTTGTAGAACATATGCAAGGAAAAGGTATTGGTAAGGAGTTATTGTTGCATGCAATAGAAAAAGCTAAAGAATATAATATGTATAAGCTTGAAGTTGGTACAGGTAATTCTAGCATTTCACAACTTGCGTTATATCAAAAATGTGGATTTCGTATTTTTTCTATTGATTTTGATTACTTTTCGAAGCATTATGAAGAAGAGATTATTGAAAATGGAATTGTATGTCGTGATATGATTCGGCTTGCAATGAAATTAAACACATAAGTATAAATTATTTAGGGGGAAGAGAAGATGGAAGTACATAAAGCAATTACAGCACATTCTCGTAAACAAAACGAAATTGTAAAAGCATTTTTACAATTAGATGCGCAGCGTGAAGCAGCTATTGAATCGGCGGTATCACTTGCATCAAATGGGAAAGAATTTTCGGTTGATGTTATTAATGTTGTAACAAAGCAAATTAATGATCTTGCAAAAAATGGCGTTGCACTGCAGCGTAAACTTGTTACAAAAGATATGGTTATGGAGTATGTAGGTCGTTTGCAAGAGAAAGAAGGTCGTTAAAGATGATAGTTACAGTCGAATGGTTACGTGAGCATATAGAAGATGAGAATGTCCGTATAATCGATTGTCGTTTTGATTTAGCGAATCCTAATTGGGGTAAAGAAAAGTATGAGGAAGAACATATTCCTCATGCGTTATATTTTGATTTGAATTTAGATTTATCAAGTCCTGTAGCAGAACATGGTGGCCGCCATCCGTTGCCAAATATTGAGGAGTTTGCAGACAAGCTTTCACAAGCTGGTATTGATGAACATACGACAGTAATTGCGTATGACAGTCAAGCTGGTGCAAACGCCTCTCGTTTATGGTGGTTATTAAACTATGTAGGACATGAGAAAGTGTATATATTAGATGGCGGAATACCAGCTTGGAAAGAGAATGGATTACGTATAACGGCAGAAATTCCTGTTGTTGCCCGAAAAACATTTCAAGCAAACATACAAGATAATATGATTGTAACGATGGACACGGTCAAAGAGAATATTCATGCAGGTACAGATATTACGTTAATTGATTCTAGAGAGCCAAAACGTTATACTGGTGCTGAAGAACTCGTTGATTCGAAGGCAGGGCATATTCCGACGGCAGTAAACTATTTTTGGAAAGATGGGATTTTAGAATCGGGACACTTTAAAAACGAAGAGGAACAGCAAGGGCGTTTCCAAAATCTTGATAAAGAGAAGGAAACAATCGTATATTGTGGTTCTGGTGTTACAGCGTGTCCGAACATAGTTGCATTAACATTAGCTGGTTTTCGAAATGTTAAATTGTATACAGGTAGCTGGAGTGATTGGATTTCTTATCCAGAAAATCAAATTGCAAAAGAAGAAGATTAATCACTTGCATGCAAAAATAATTTGTATTAAAATAAGGTCACAAGCAAGAGATTGCTTCAAAAATATTATATTTTACACATTGGAAACAATGTGATAATATAACGACAAGTAAATAATACATCCTGCGGTGTGCGTAACTTATTTATGTCTAAAACCGATGTTAGTTTTACGGAAGCTCAATATTTAGTGACCATTATCAAGCCTTCCTTGTGGAGGAAGATATACGGTAACTGTGAGGGCATCCACCTGCGAGTAGCGGGTTTTTGGACATTTACGAGAGACGGCACTTGCGGGGGTCTTATTTCAACTAACAGTATATAAAATTCCTACGGTGTACGTAGCTTGTGTATGTCTTAAACCAATAAGTATAATATGAAAGTTCAATATTTAAATGTAGATAGCAGGCCATCTTTTTAAGAAGGAAGTTACAAACATTTGTGAGAACATCCACCTGTGAGAGCAGGTTTATGGACATCTATAGATAACGGCATATGTGGGACTATATAAAAAACCTTACGTTTTATACGTAAGGTTTTTTTGTTGAATAAATATGCTCATGTTATCTAGATTTACCTGTAAAGTTCCCATAATAAATATAGCATTTGCGGTCTTCATCAATTTCTCTTGAATCTAGGGTGAATTCCAAATGTATTCCATCCCGTTGAATATATATAATATCTGAATGGAGAGAGGGTAAGATGTCCTCGTAATTCCAAACATCTTTACTTTCTATCATAATTGAGCTTGCTTCCTTTAGTTCTCTAATTTCAAAACCTATGTGCGAGTATGTAGGATCTGAAGGATCGTTGAAAAAAACTTCTTTTTGTATATATAATACTGCTGTCCCGTCTGGATCTACTGAAGTTGCAGTAACGATATATGTATTTCCATCTTTTGTGAAATACTCACAAGTCATGCGCGCGACAATTTCAGAATTAGAAATATTTGCGTAGTTCCATAAAGCTGGATACCCGTTAGTTTCATCATTGAGCCGATATTCCAATCGCATTTTATCCCTCTTCTTCCTTTTTCTTCTACTTTATCATGACATCTTATATAATAGAAATATAATTTAAAAAGGGGAGTGCAAAGGTGACAAAAACGAAATGGCTAGTAGGTGGTGTCCTGACATCTTTAATGACGGGCACTTTATTTGGCTGCGCGCAAGATATTCCCCCCGAACCGAATGATAATAGTTGTTCTGATTGGGATTGGGATGATGAGCTTGGTGTTTGGCAGTGTGATGATAGTAGTTCAGGTTATCGGGGACATTACTTTTATGGGGGTAAATACTATCAAAATAAATCTACCTTCAAAAATTCATCAGAGTTTAAAACTTATCAATCTTCGGCCGAATTTAAAGGTGGAATTGGAAGCGGTTCAAAAGGTGGATTTGGAGGTTAAAATATGTCGCAATACATAAAGAAACGAAAAGAATTTTATTCGAATTCTCCTCATTTCTGGTCGGATTTATATGAATGTGAGTATAGTTTGTTTCATGTTTTTCCAATAACAGAGCAAACGATGAAACAATTGCAATTAGCAACTGAACGAATGGGGAAGATATTTTTTAAGACTGCTAGAATCCTTCGGAATTTATCTAATGAACAGCTTCTTGAACTCGGTTTTCCAACTGCAAGCTTGCCTTTTATTAGACTGAAAGGAATGTATCCTGAATCTGTTATTTCACGATTTGATTTTGCTTTAACAGAGGATAATCGTATTAAAATGCTTGAGTTTAATAGTGACACTCCAACTTTTATTGTGGAATGCTTTCAAATGAATGGAAAAGTTTGTGAAGAATTAGGCTATGATGATCCAAATGCAAATCAAGAGCGCTTACTTTCTTCCGGTATTACAAAAGCCGTAATGGAGGCTACAAAAGGAATGGAAGATCCAAATGTTGTTTTCACAGCTCATCATGAACATATAGAAGATTGGAATACGACTATGTATTTGAGTGGGCTATGCCATGTTGACAATAAAGTGATGCCAATGACAGAACTTCGAATTGCAGACGATACTTTAGTAGATAGAGATGGTGTACCAATTGATGTTTTGTATCGCCAAACATATCCAATTGAAGACTTGATTGAAGATCAAGATCCCGAAACGGGGGATTTGGTGGGAGTAGAACTTTTGCAATTTGTAAAAGAAGGAAAGCTGTTTATTATAAATCCTTTGTCGGCCTTTTTACTTCAGCCAAAATCAATTCAATGTCTTATTTGGGGATTAGCAGAAGAAGGTGTTTTTTACACAAGTGAGGAACAAAAGTGGATTAAAGAATATATGCTTCCTACATATTTAGAGCCAGATTTATTTTTTGGGAAAAGTCCTTTCGTTCAAAAACCTTCGTTCGGTAGAGAAGGTGACACGATTACGATTCGTGATAAGGATACAAACATTATGATTCGAAATGCACATGAAACGTATAAATCGTCACTTCCTATATTTCAGAAATATACAGAGCTTCCAGTTGTATTTTTGGAAACTGAAAAAGGAATTGAGAAGCTGTCGTATGTGTTTGGGGCGTTTTTAATTGCTGGAAAAGCGAGCAGCATCGGTATACGTGCCGGAGAAAAAATTACGGGAAATGAATCGTATTATTTACCGGTAGGTATTAAGAAGGAGGAAAATAAATGATTAATTTTTTACTATATTTAGCAGTATCACTTGGACTTTTATGTATCGGTCTTTTTCTTATGGAAGTGACAACGAAAGTTAAGGAATTTAAGTTAATGGCTCAAGGGAATAAAGCGGTAAGCTATGTACTTGGAGGAAGACTACTTGGTCTTGCTATCGTTTTATATTCAACGGCTGCTAATTCTATTTCAATTCTTGATATGGTTTCATGGGGAGCTGTTGGGATATTAGCTCAAATTATTGTCTTTTATTTAGCGGAATGGCTTACACCACGTTTTAATATTAATAAAAGCCTTGAAGAAGATAATCAAGCAGTTGGTCTTTTCCTTATGTTTTTATCACTTTCCATCGGAATTGTAATTGCTGGTTGTGTAACATATTAAACCCTTACATTTTAACGTAAGGGTTTTATTTTTCATGTGCTAATTTTTTGCAATATGTGCTCAAGTAATTTATCCCGCTATTTGTGGGCAGTAAAACTCCCATCTCAAAATTCAGCGGGAGTAAAGAAGTTAGATAGAGATTAACTGCCCGTAAAAGCCCTTCACTTTATGTAGCCGAATGCGTATTAGTGTACTAAACTCGAGGTAGTTGTTGTAATAAGGAAAAGTTTCCATACAAAGTGTTGACATCTATTTTAAATAAGAGTAACATTTTCTATGTAATTAAAATAAGTCTCTGTTAGGTGAGGCTCCTGTATAGAGAAATGCTACTGCCCAAAAATGTCGAGAGACGCCAATGGGTCAACAGGAATGATCGAATTAAGGTTTTTCTTAACGTAGCTGGTAATGAACCTATGCTATACAGTGCTAAAACTCGGCGAGGGAGAGGTCCGTAGATTTCTAATTATATTAGGAATCGCTTATTTGTGTATGCAATGACCTTTGCTCTCTTATGAGTAAGGGTCTTTTTTGTTAGCAAGCTATGAGTAATTTCATAGTATAGATTATAACTAAAAAATTAAAGAGGAGGTGAGGAGCATGTCAAATTCTGACTCGGTTCCGTTACCCATATACTTCAAATCAAAAATATATGATGTAGGCAGGAAACGACTTGTTCCTCCCTCTATATTTATCATAATGTAGCGTTTATTCGAGTATTTAAGCGCTAGACACTTTCACGGTAAAGTGGATAAATTGAGAAACAAAGCGTTTCTTCCTATGTTGTAAAGGAGGAGACGATAATATGTTATATGTAAATAAAAGTGTGGGTAACACTGCTTATAAATTAAGTAAAAAAGCAATGAAAGAACAAACAATGCTTCAAAAAAATAAAGATCTATTAATTGAAATCGCAACAAGAGATGTAAAATCTGTATTTGCGTATTTTAAAACAACAAGAGACGGACTATCTATGAAAGAGGCACAAAAACGTATTCAAGTATACGGTCGAAATGAATTAACTTCAAAAAGAGCGCGTATTGCGGAAGTAATGATGAAGCTAAGTGGAATGATCCCAGGTCTTTCAAAACAAAATGTGCATGATGAATTACAATGTGAAACAGTTACTGTTTCTAGAGTAGCTGGCTGTAGCGTAACAGGGCTAAACAGTGAACTAAAAATGATGAAATTACCAGTACAAGAGCTTGTACCTGGAGATATGATTTTTCTTTCAGAGGGCGATACAGTGCCGGCAGATGTACGTATTATTTATGCAAATGATTTATTAGTAAATGAATCTATGCTGACAGGAAATGATGCTAGTATTGAGAAATTTGAAAGTTGCTATCATCTTGAACGTAAACGATTTATTCCATTAAAACGGATGAAAGACTATAATCCACTTGAACTTGAAAATGTATGTTTCAAAGGTACGTATATTGTTGACGGAAATGCAAAGGCTGTAGTTGTTTCGACAGGTAAAAATACGTATTCAGGAATACTTCATACTTGTTGCGGTAGAATGTCTTAATGTGTTAATGATGCTAAATATACAAAAACAATGTATAATAGACAAAGTTGAACAAAAACGTAGAATGGTAATCTATATATAACCTTACGTGATAACGTGAGGTTATTATTTTTTGTTAGTAGGAGAGGAATTATGAAAAAAGTATTATTAGTTGATGGTATGGCACTATTATTTCGTGCTTTTTACGCAACAAGTGTATATGGACAATTTATGAAACGACAAGATGGTACCCCGACGAATGGGATTCATGGTTATATGAAGCATTTATTAACAGCAACACAAGCAATCGAACCAACGCACATTGTAACGTGCTGGGATATGGGAAGTACGACATTTAGAACGGAATCTTTCTCGAATTATAAAGCAAATCGTGCAGCACCGCCGGAAGAATTAATTCCGCAATTTGATTTAGTGCAAGAAATGACTGCGAAATTATCTATGCCTGTAATCGGTATGAAAGGTTATGAAGCGGATGATTGTATCGGTACGCTTGCAAAACAATATTGCAATGAAGCGGAAGTTTATATTTTGACAGGTGATACAGATTTACTTCAACTTGTTGATACGAATGTTACAGTTATGCTTCTTCGTAAAGGAATTGGAAATTACGAGTATTACACACCGGAAAAAATCATGGAAGAGAAAGGTGTAGAACCTTGGCAAATTGTTCATGCGAAAGCTTTCATGGGAGATACAAGTGATAATTATCCGGGTGTAAAAGGTATTGGTGAAAAAACAGCGTATAAGCTTATTCAAGAATACGGGACAGTATCGGCAGTGCTAGAAAATATAGTATCATTAACGAAAGCGCAGCGCACAAAAATTGAAAGTGATTTAGAGAATTTAAATATCTCTTTACAATTAGCGCAAATTCATTGTGAAGTTCCGATTTCATGTTCGTTAGAAGAAGGATTACACACAATGAACGAAGAAAAACTACGATTCGTTTGCGACGAAATGAATTGGGGAAGACCTGAAATATTGATTAATATGCTTTAAAGGGTATGGAAAGGTAGATCAAATATAATTTTGATCTACCTTTCTTTTTTTGTTCACAAAGTTGTCAGAATATAAGCTTAGTTTTCATATGAAGTTCAAATGGATTTCACAACAATCAATTATTATAAGTCTACACAGATAATTCCTTATCTTTTAAATATACCATCCCCCAAGGAGGAAAATAAACATGCGAAAAAAAGTGAGAAAATCCTTTAAACAATTATTAATAGAAAATAAACAATCACTATTAACGAATAAAGAGAATATGAAAGAAATTGAAGAACGGATTGAGAAACGACATGTAGCATATAGTGCTGCTAGCAATTGATAATTTTGTTTATGAAAAAAGCTTGTAGTTTGGATATTATCCGAACTACAAGCTTTTTCTTTTTTGGATTAACGCCACCAAATCCAAGTCCAAAAGTAATTTCGTATATTTCGAGGAGTAATGCGTACAAAGCGTTCACCGTCAAAGAAGCAATTTAAATTTGGAAGTGTTTCATCCGGATTTTCTGGAATAAAGGTGACGATGTTTTCGTTACTTGTAATGGTTACTGTGATTGGTGGATCGGTAGGAGAGACTTGAAGTTGTAAAGAAATGTTTGCCGTGTTTTTAAATTCATTATTAATAGGTGGACTTATCACTTGTACTGTGAATAACACGATAATTGTTTCGCTCGGTTCTAAATTAGTAGCAATAAGGAAACCGATATTCGGATTTGCTAGTGGAGAGCGTTCCCCATTAATGAAGACCGTACCGTTCATAAATTGTAAACCTGCTGGGATGGTATCTTGTAAAGAAACATTTGAAAGTGAAATATCGGAAGTATTCGTAATACGCACCGTATAGTCAAAATATTGCTTTAAATAAGCTGAGCTGACGGAAGCAGTTTTCATTACTGCTGCCGTTATAAATTGAACTGGTATACGAACAATATTCGAATTAACAATGAAAGTAATAATCGGATCCTGTGGTGTCAATTGGAAAGCGGCTGTAACTGTTGCAGAATTAATAATTGTACTGTTTGAAGGAATAGAAGTTACGAGAACTTTAAATGTTATAGTTGCTATTCCATCTGCAGCCAAGGAACCAATATTAATACCAGTGTCTGGTCGAATATTTGGAACCGGAGTACCGTTAATTGTTACACTGTTTTCTATAAATGTTGTACCAGCTGGAATCATATCTAAAACGGAAGTACTTACTGTAGGAATTGGGGAATGGTTAAATATCTCTAATGTGAATGTAATAATATCTCCTATAACGACAGAAGATTTGTCAGCGTTTTTCTCAATGCGCACCATTGGATCAACGATCGTTGTTGTAACGGTATTTGTTTGCTTTGTAATTGTAATAGGTGGTTCGGTCGGATCGACGATAAACGTATAGGAGATAGTAGCATCGTTATTGATAGCAGATTGAAGAGTCAAAGAAGATATTGTTATTTGGAACGTAATGACAACAGATTCATTAGGAGCAAGGTTTCCTAATGTAATACCGTTTTCGGGATTCGCATTAGGTTGATTGATTCCGTTAATCGTAACACTACCAGTAACGAAGGTTGTATCTACTGGTACAGTGTCTACAATAAGAATATCGTCAATAGTCACATTGCCACTATTAGTAATAGTAATTGTATACGTTAAAGTTTGACCAGGTAATGCATTTGCGACATCAACAGACTTTATAGCAATGACATTATCATTTTGGACAGTTGTTGTGGCGGTATTTGTTGTAGTCGTACTTGTAACAGGTAAGTTATTTGGATTGACTATATAGTTAAAAGTAGTAATCGCTTTGTTATTGAGTTCATTTGGTGTTGGAATAGAAGTCACACGTACTTGGAATAAAGCGATAGCATCTCCACCAACAATTATAGTACCAATTGGTATGCCGCTTGCCGGATTAACTCCCGGAAGAGCATCTCCGTTTACAATGACGCTATTTTCTATGAACGTAGTGCCCTGAGGGATAATATCTTGAATGATTACATCATTTGCTGAAACATTACCACTTTGATTTAGTGTAATCGTATACGTTAACGTATCACCGACTGTTGCAAATGCAAGGTCTACAGTTTTATTGCTATTCAAATTCGCGTGATGAATTTCTGTTACGGCAGCTGATGAAATAATAGTTTCGGTAATAGGTGGCCTATCTGGTACCGTGTATTCATATTCAATTGTACTCGTGTTAGAGATTGGATTTGTTTGCGGAATGGAAGTAACCCGGACTTGGAATAGAATAGTTGCTGTCGTATTAGGCGGAATGTTATCAATTGGTATACCGCTAAGTGGATTGTCATTTGGACGAGCGTTGCCATTCACAATAACACTATTCTCTATAAAACTCGTATTTGCTGGAATGATATCTGTAACAATAATGTTTTCCACTTGTATATTCCCATTATTTATGATGGAGATTGTGTAAGGGATAATAGCTTGTAGGTCAGCATATTGGATTGGCGTTGTTTTTGTGGCAATTACATTAGCAGAAATAACTTCAGTGAAAGTAATATTACTAGTTGATATTTGTTCTTCCCCATTTATTGTATAACGAGAAGTTGATTGATTTTGAACATGGCCGCTAGCTGGAAGAGCTACGACGGTAACAAAAAATGTGACTGGGATAGAAATGTCAGGAGCAATCGTTCCTACAAGTATACCGGCACTTGGATTGGCGTTAAGCTGAGGAATATTATTTACTAAAACACTACCGTCTATAAAGGTTGTTCCATCAGGAATATTGTCTGTAAATACAACAGCAGTAGCATCCGTATTTCCTGTATTCGTTAAAGTTGTTGTATAAGTTAAAATGTCACCAATTGTTACAGAGGTGAAATCAACAGTTTTAAGTGAAACGATATCAGCATCGTTAATTTGAACGAAAGTAGTATTGGAAGTAGTAGATTTTTGAACTGGTGCAAAGTCAGGGTTGAAAATAAAGTCGTAGACGATGTTTGCAGTATTAGGTGTTGGATTTACAGCTGGTAAATTCGTAACGGAAACTTGGAATGTTATTGTAGTCGATTGACCTGACGCGATATTAGGGATGGAAAAGCCGATATTAGGATCTGCTGCAGGAAGAACAGTATTGTTAACTATTACACTTCCTGGAATAAATACTGTTCCATCCGCTATAGTATCTGTAAAAAAGATGGAATTAGTTGTAGTGGATCCGTTATTTTGAATAAATACTGTATATTCAATGGTTTCATCAATATTGGCTAATACTTTATTAGCGGATTTTGTAGCGATAAGAATAGCATCAATAAATTGTATATTTGTACTATTGGAAGAGGTCGTTTCTGAAATTGGTGGTGCGCTTGGCGCTGGTTGATATTCATAGTGAATGATAGCGATATTATTAATATTATTTTGTGAAGGTATAGAGACTACATTTACTTGGAACGTAACAATAATCGTATTATTAGGAAGGATAATACCAAGGGCGATTCCGGTAATTGGATTTTCGTTAGGTCTTGGTATGCCATCTACAAGAATGCTATTTGGAACGAATGTGGTCCCGGCTGCAATTGCGTCAATTAGGAGAGTATTTGTAATAGGTACTGTACCAGCGTTTGTAACTGCAACTGTATATGTGATGATTTGGCCGATGCGTGTAATAGATCTATTAGCGGATTTAATTGCACTAACATTGGCTGTTCTTACTTCAGTGTTTACTGCATTTGATAACGATCTACGCTGAATAATCGGAGAGCTAGGGTCAATTTGGTATTCGTACGAAGTGTCTGAAATATTAATGACTGTATTGCCGGACGGTATACTTGTAAGTTGTACTTGAAATGAAATAGTGACTGTTTCATTTGGCTGTATCGTGCCGAGAGTTACTCCGTTTTCTGGATTCGCGCCAGGCTGAATCACATTATTTATTGATAAGCTATCTTCAATGAATATAGTACCTTCTGGAATGTTATCAATGAACACAGTATTGTTAGCTGGAACGGTTCCTATATTTTGTAGTGTATTTGTGTAGGTAATAATTTGCCCAATTGATACGAAAGTTACATCCGCGCTTTTAACAGAAATAATATTTGCATTTTGAAGTGATGTTGTAACAATGTTAGAATTTGCAGAGCGATTCACTGGTGGAGCTGTAGGGATACTTACATATTGGTAATTTGCAGATGATTGATTTACAATTTCGGTTTCATTAGGTGGATTATTTGTTTGCACTTGAAATAGTATCGTTTTGGAACTGTTTGCTGCAATCGTTCCAATTGGTATGCCGTTTTCTGGGTTTACACCTGGCTGAAGGACACCGTTAATTGTGACACTATCGGGAACGAATGTAGTCCCAGCTGGAATAGAATCTGTGAAAATAATATTTATTGCGTCAACATTGCCGATATTTTTCACTTCAGAAATATAAAGTATAGTTCCACCAATATCTACAGTTATTGGATTGGATGTTTTTGTAATCGTCAATTGTGCTTGCACGAAATTTGTAATGACGATATTACTTGTAGATGTTTCAGTAATAGGCGGCTGGCTTGGATCTGGTTGAATTGTATATGTTGTATTGGATTGATTTGTAATCGATTCTTGCGAGAATGGATCGTTAATAAGAATTTGGAACGAAATAAGGTGAGTAGTGTTTACTGCTAGGTTAGGCAAAGTAACACCTACATTTGGATTTGCACCAATTATAGCTGTTCCGTTAAGTGTAAAACTATTTTCTACGAATGTAGTCCCTTGGGGGATAGTATCTGAAAATTTGAGATTAGTAGCTGGAATATTTC